>PLXW01000175.1 GCA_003151595.1 Myxococcales bacterium | reverse complement strand
ATCTCGCCGAGGAGTCTCTCTCTCTCTCTCTTCCGCAGTGGCGGCGCGCGACGCGATCCACTCGACGGACGGTTGCTCTAGGCGAGTGGAGGCGCGCCGAGGTCGACTTCGCGATCGTCACTCGCTCTCGTACGGATTCTCGGTCGGAGGCGCTGTTTCCTCCTGCGAAGGACGGGGCTCTTCGCCCGCGTCGGGCGTCGCCACGTGAGGCGTCGGGCGATGCGTCGTCAGCGGCGGCGAGAGCGGGAGCTTCTCGGTCTGCGAGCGAAGGAAGAACGAGACGACGGCGTCGATGTCTTCGTTCTGGAGCGCGTGAGCGCCGGGACGCGCGTAGACCTCGTGAGGCCACCGTTCGCGCGTGAGCTCGGCGTCGAAGTGGATCATGCCGGGTTGCGACTCGTCGGAGTCGGCCGACAAGAGAAGGACCGGAGGCTTGGCGCCGGCGGCGTGCACCGGCTCGACGGTGCCTCCGTTGGCGACGGCGAACGCGCTCGCTTCAAAGTGCGCGCCGACCGCGAGGAGCCCGGCGAAGTACGCGCCGTTCGAGAACCCGAGAACGAATCGCTTCGCGCCGGCGCCCGTGCGCCGTTCGGCCGCACGAAGCGCGGGAGCCCAGGCGGCGACGAACGCCGGCGCATCGCTCGCCGTGTGCTCGTTGCTAGGCCAGCAGAACCACGTCGCCAGCTCCGGGCTGGTGACGCATTCGCCGATCTTTCCGTGCAGCGCGAGGACCGCGAAGCCGCGCGCCGTCGCGCGCTCGGCAACGCGATGCTGCCGATCCATTTCGTCTCTGGTGCCGGCCAGATCGTACCGCCCGTGCAGATAGATGAGCAGCGGCGACGGCGACGCACCGCCACGCGCCGGCGCGAAGCATCCCCCTCCGGCGATCGCTTCGAGCCCCGGCGCGCACCACGCGACCACCCCAGCGTCTTCGGCGTCGACGACCGCTCCAGGCTCGCTCGCCGTCGGCGCGCGCGAGGCGTACCAAGCCGCGCCCCCCCCGACGAGCGCGAGGACGACACCGGCGAGGACGATCGTGCGCGTCGACCTCTCGCTCATCTCGCCTGACGACTCACGCCGTCAAGCCTACCCACTCCGCGCTCTTCACCCAGAGCTCGTTCGCCAGCTTCGGATCCAGCGCCGCATCGCTCGCCTTCTTCTCGCGCGATTTGTCGTAGTAGCGTCCGGTCTGAGCGCTCACCGCGTCGCTCGTCGCGCAGAAGAGGGTCGTCTTCGCGCCGTCTTCGTTCGACAGCATGAAGAGCTTGGCCATGTGCCGCAGCCCCCACGGCACCTCGCGCCACACGTCCGACGCCACGGCGCCCGGGTGCAAGGAGTACGTGCGCACGTTCGGCGAGCAGCGGCGCGCGAGCTCGTTCGAGAAGAGGACGTTGGCCAGCTTCGACGTGCAGTACTCGGGGAAGCCGGTCGTCGTTCGCGTCTTCTCGCGCACCGAATTCCAGGCCATCGGCGGCGCGCGGTAGTGCCCTTCGCTGGAGACGTTCACCACGCGCGCTTCGCCGGCGCGCTCGAGCGCGGGGAGAAGGAGTCGCGTGAAGAGGTACGGGCCGAGGTGGTTCGTACCGAACGTGATCTCGAAGCCGTCTTTGGTGAGCCCATGCGCACCGGCGAGCCCCGCGTTGTTCACCAGCACGGAGAGCGGCTCGTCACGCTTCAAGAACGAGGCCGCCGCGGCGCGCACGCTCGCCAGGTCGGCGAGGTCGAGCACCAGCAGCTCGGCCTTCCCGCCGAAAGCAGCGATCTCCGCGAGCACCGGTCGCGCGCGGTCTTCGGAGCGGCACGCAAGGAAAACGTGGGCTTTCTGCTTCGCGAGCTCGATCGCCGTGACCCGACCGATGCCCGTGTTGGCGCCCGTGACGATGACGTTCTTGCCGGCGAGGTTCATGCCCCGCTCCGATGCTCGCGATCGCCTTTGCGTCGCGCGTTTTCAGGCAGCGTGGTCCAGGTATCGCTCCAGCACGGCGCCGAGGTCACGGCGGACGATGGGCTTGGTGAGGTACTCGTTGCACCCGGCGGCGAGGCACTTCTCACGGTCGCCCGCCATCGCGTGCGCCGTCAGGGCCACGATCGGGATCGCGAACCCTGCGGCGCGCAGCTCGCGCGTCGCGCAGTAGCCGTCGACCTCGGGCATCTGCATATCCATGAGCACGAGATCGAACGCCGCCCCCACTGCGCTCGCCTCGAGCGCCTTGTCCACGGCCGCGCGACCGTTCTCGGCCAGGGTCACGGTGGCGCCGGCGCGCGTGAGGTGCGCGAGCAGGAGCGCCTGATTGTCCGGACCGTCCTCGGCGAGGAGCACGCGCCCGCGAAGACCCGACTTCGCCACCAGCGCGGACAACGCATCGATCGAGCCCACCTCGCGCGCGTCGCGCCCCATCTCCACGCCCGCGAGCGGCCCCGTCTCCACCGTCAGCGTGAATTTGCTCCCGACGCCGGGCGTGCTCGCCAACAGCAGCGATCCACCGAGCGCGCGAGCGAGCCGCTTCGAGATGGCGAGCCCTAGACCGCTCCCGCCGAACTTGCGCGTCGTCGAGGCATCGGCTTGCGCGAAGGGCTCGAACACCTGTTCGAGCTTGTCGGGCGCGATGCCCGGCCCCGAGTCGGCGACGTCGAACGAGAGCGTCGGCGTCGCGGCGCGCGGATCGCTGCATCGAACCGTGAGCGTGATTCCCCCCGTCGCCGTGAACTTCACGGCGTTCGAGACGAGGTTCATCAGGATCTGTCGAAGCCGCGTGGGATCGCTCTGGATCCAGAACGGAAGGGGCGTCGCGTAGTGGACCGTGAGCGACAACCCCTTCGCGAGCGCGGGGACGCGGAGCAGCGAGACGACATCGACGACCACGGCGCGCGGCGAGCAGCGAATGTTCTCGAGCGCCATCTTGCCGGCCTCGATCTTCGAGAGGTCGAGGATGTCGTCGATGAGAGCGAGGAGATGCTTGCCGTTGCGGCGGATGATCTCGACGTGCTCGGTGCGCGTGGCCGGCGAGAGATCCTCGTCGAGCAAGAGATCGCCGAAGCCCATGATGGCGGTCATCGGCGTCCGGATCTCGTGGCTCATGTTGGCGAGGAAATCGCTCTTGGAGCGGTTCGCCGCGCGGGCGCGCTCTTCGGATTCGCTGTGATCGGCGACCTCGCGCGTGAGCTTCGCGTTGGCGTCTTCCAGATCGGCGAACAAGCGCTCCTTCGACGTCACGAACATCCACGCGAACCCCGACGTGCACGCGCAGACGATCGCGGCGTCGATCGCCTGCGCCACCGGTGTGTACGCGAGCGGATGCGGCTCGATGAGACCGAGCGCGCGAGCGGCGACGACGCTGAGCGTGAGCGTCATCGTGATCGGAACCCAGACCGCGCCGCCGCGTCCGCCGACGAGGAGAGCGACGAACGCCATGCCGGACAGCCCCAGGAGCGGAGCGGGCGCGCCGGTGAGGAGCCCCACGCCGAACGCCAGTGCCGCGGTCGATCCCACGAAGACGTGCGTCGCCAGCCCGAGCGCGCCCCACCGACGAACCACGAACAGCACGAACGCCGAGCTGGCGGCGAACACCGCGGCGGCGGCGACGCGCAACGCGCTGCCCGAGTGAGCCCCCTGAATCGCCTCACGCAACACCACGGGGGAGAGGAACAGCACGAAGCCGATGAGGAGCCGCGCGCGCCGCAGCGTGTCCCAGCCCGACGTCCGCAGCGACGGATGCAGGAGCGCATCGATGGCTCGAAGCAGAGTGGTCAGCAGGCCGATCCGGGGTTCCACACAATCCTCAACGGACGGATCGCCCCCTCCTTGAGCGACCGCGATGCCACACGGCGCCGTTTCGCCGTTTCGCCCATGTTTTCCCGAGCGACGCGACCACTTGCGCGGCATCTTTCGCGCGCCATGGGGCCGGGGCGCTCTCTTCCGACCAGCGCCGGCGCCCGGCGTCGCGTAGGGTTCAGGCGGAAGACGAGACGAAACGCGGATGAGAGAAGGTGCCTTTGTCGGATGAATCCTGTGGTGTCTGTGGCGGCGACGGTCGCATCGGAAATTCGTTTGGACTGACCGCGACGTGCCCCAGCTGTCATGGCAGCGGCAGGAAGTCTCAAGACACGGGCTTTCACGACGTCACCAAGACCAAGCCTTCGCACCATCGCCAGGCCAATCGCGTCGAGGCCGTCGCCAAGACCCAGTGGCCGACGACGCCGCAGGGCGCGCAGCTCGCGGGAGAGGTTCGCGATCACACATCGACCCCCGCCGACGCGAAGGCGCGCTTGATCCAGGAGATCATCGCGCACGAAGACAGCCACGGCGGTCAGTGCACGCAGACCTTCCTCAAGAAGATCCGAAAGCAAGTCCGCCCGCGCGTCTAGCTCGCCTTGGTCGCAGCCGGCTGCGAGAGCAGCTTCTCCAACCCCGACCGCACGTGCACGTCGGTCTGCGGGAACGGCATCTCGATCTTCGCTTCGCGAAACGCAGCGTCGATGGCGAACCGCAGGTCGGACGAGACCTTGAGATCCATCCGCGGATCGGCGATCCAGAGGAGCAGTGCGAAGTCGAGGCTCGAGGGGCCGAACGCTTCGAAGCGAACGTCGGGCGCCGGTGAGGCGAGTGTGCCGGACGTCGCCGCGCTGACCGCGAGGAGGATCTCGCGCACGCGACTGGTGTCGCTCCCGTAGGCGACGCTCACGGGAACGCTCACGCGCAGGTTCGACGTGGGGCGCGAGTGATTGATGACCTTCTCGGTCACGAGCCCGCTGTTGGGGACGATGATGGCCACGGCGTCGCGCGTGATGATCCGCGTCGCGCGAAGCCCGATGTCGTCGACCACGCCGAGCGAGTCTCCCACGCGCACGAAGTCCCCCTTACGAACCGGCTGCTCTATGAGGAGAATGAGCCCCGAGATGAAGTTCAGGGCGATGTTCTGCAGCCCGAACCCGATGCCGACGGCGACGACGGCCGACGTGGCGATGAGCGCGTCGAGCCGGATGCCCATCGAGTCGAACGCCACCACCGCGCCGATGGCCATGACCACGTAGCCGAAGATCTTCGACGCCGCGAACTGCGTCCCCTGCGGAAGATCGCGACTGCGCAGCGTGCGCCGGAGCGCGCGCCCGCCCATGTTGGCGATGAACGCCGCGGCGAGGAAGATCCCCATGGCGATGAGGATCGACGCGGGGGTCACGACGCCGCCGGAGAGCGTGAGTAGATGAATCTCGAGGAAGCGCTTCAGGTCATCGAGCATCGTGGTGTCACACGTAGACGATCACCGACCGCGCGTCACTGCACCGTGACTGCGAGCGAGGTCTCTGCGCTCGCCGCCGACACCGTGATGCTGGTGGTGCCCGGCGCGTCGCCATGCACCGCGAGGTCGGGGCTGACGACGGTGAAGTCGTGCTCCTGCGTGTCGGCGATGGTGGGGTCGGCGGCGGCGAACGTGAACCCCTGCGAGGCCTGGAGCTCCACGCCGTGCGCGTCGAACGCGATCATGGAGAGGTTCACGATCACGCCGTGCGCCACGGTGACGGAGCTCACCACGGCGTCGTCGGGATTCACGAGCTGCAGCTTCGCGGGCGCGAGGACGGTGAGCGGGAGAGAGTCGAAGAGGGAGCCGTCGGCGTTGTTCACGTCGAGCATGGCGTGACCGGCCGCGAGGGCGAGGATGGAGACCTCCATCATGACGTGCTTCGTCGTTCCGCTCGGGCAGGCGTCACCCGCGGTGCTGGTCGTCGAGGTGCCGGGCGCGTCGCACGTGTACGTCGTCGTGTGATCGCCGACGGCGACGACCGAAGACGCGCTCGCCGTGAGCGTGATCCCGTTCGTCGCCGGGATGCCGGTGACCGTGAGCGACTCTGTGGTGCCGAGCATGAGCGGCTTACCGGTATCGCAACTCAAGAGGCAGCCGTGCCCCGACTCATAAGCGAAGGAAGCGCGGTCGTCGGTGCCGACCGTGGAGTTGCACCCGACGAGCGCCGCGAGGGTGAGAGCCGTGAAGCCAAGCGAAGGAAGCGTGGGCATGGGGGAGGCCATCGCAACGGACATGCCGCACCCGCCGTTCGGCACGAATAGCCGGGAATTCGAGCCGAAATGACCCGAGGAAGCGCGAACGCGCCGGCGCCAGCGTGACGGGGCCGCCGTGGGGATCGTGGTCCCGCGTTCACAGGTCGCACCCTGCGCGCACTATCGCTTCTCTGGCATTCTCTTGGACGACGCGGGGGTGCAAGTGAAGCACTGGTTGACGATCGCGCTGATGTCCGCCCCGCTGATGGGCTCGAGCATGGCGCGCAGCAAGAGCGACGCTTCGCCCACGAGCGACGGAGGCTCTTCGAAGATCGAGGACGCCGCCATCACCGACGCGGATTCACGTACTCCTCGCCGGCGCCGGCTGCACGCTCGACGGCCTCTAGCTCACGCCGACAAAAGAGAACGGGGCGGCTGGCTCTCGCCGACCGCCCCGTGCTTCGTCTCAGCGCTCGCTCAGCGCGAGTGCGATCGCGGCGTGGTGCTGCCGCCGCCGCCGCTGCTTCCACCTTCGATGTGGAACTCGACGCGACGGTTGTTCTGGCGACCTTCGTCCGTCGCGTTCGTGTCGAGCGGGCGCTCCTGGCCGTAGCCCTTCGCGTCCATCCGGCTCTTGTCGACTCCGTGCATCACGAGCCAACCGACGACCGCAGCCGCGCGTTTCTGGCTGAGCGTCTTGTTCGCCGCGGCGTTCCCCTTGTTGTCGGTGTGCCCTTCGACGTGCACCAACTTGAGCTCGGGGTGGTCCTTCATGATGCCGAGGACGGCGTTCATGAGGTTCGTGCTGGCCGGGAGGATCGTCGCGCTGCCGGTCTTGAACTGGACCTGCTCCGAGATCTTGATCATCCCGTTCGAGATCGCCGCGAGCTGCGGGCAACCGTTCTTCTTCGGGTCGTCGCTGGCGATGCCGGGCACGTCCGGGCAAGCGTCGGACGAATCCGGGACGCCGTCCTTGTCCTTGTCGGCCGGGCAGCCGTTCGTCTTCGGGTCGTCGGTCTTCACGCCGGCGACATCCGGGCAGGCGTCCTCGGTGTCGAGGATGCCGTCCTTGTCCTTGTCGGACGGGCAGCCGTTCGTCTTCGGGTCATCGGTCTTGATGCCGGGGACGTCCGGGCAAGCGTCGTCGACGTCGAGGATGCCGTCGCCGTCCTTGTCCGCGGGCTTCGCGACCGGGCAACCGTTCGTCTTCGGATCGTCGGTGGCGACACCGGCGACGTCGGGGCACGCATCGTCCTTGTCGAGCACGCCGTCGCCGTCGCGATCGGTCGGCTTCTCTTCGATGGCCGGCGACCACTCGATCCCGGCGAGGAGGCGGAACGACGGCGAGCTGTAGATGTCACCGAGACCGCCGCCCGCGCCGACCCCGAAGCGCCAGCCGTCCACGAAGTAGTGGGCGCCGAGGAGCGCTTCGACCGGCGTCGTGAGGTGATTGAACGGCTGCGACGAGAGCGTCGAGGCGAAGGCTTCCGGACCGATCAAGAGGTGGCGATCGGCTGCGCGAAGACCGAGCGCGACGCTCCCCGTCAGGTTGTTGCCGAGCGGCGTGCCGGCGAAGTCGTCGTTGCGACCGCGGAACTCGTAACCGACCTTCACGGCGTACGCGACGTCGGCGAGGTCGCCGGCGATCATGAGGCGCGGCTGGATGTCGACCTTGCCGTCGCCCGTGTACTGCGTCTCGGATCCGGTGGGCAGGTGGACCTGCGCGCCGATGGCCATCGTGAACGCGCTCCGGTACTCGCCAACGAGCCGCAGGTCGGCGCCGACGCGCACGTCGCCGATCGCCGCCTTCGAGGGGGGCGTGAGGGGCGTCGTGCCGAGCGTGTAGCTCTGACCGTTCTGGTAGAGCGCGACGGGGACGTTCAGGCCGAGGCGCAGGCGATCGGCGATCGTGACGCTGGCGCCGACGTGCAGGAAGAACTGCTTACCGACGAGCGCGGCCTGGTGCGAGCCGTCGAAGTTGCGGTACGAGATTTCGTTCGTGGCGTAGTCGGCGAGGACGCCGAACGCGGGGCGGAGCTTGCCGCGCAGGTCGAGCGATTCGTTGGCGAACCAGTCGCTCCCCTTCTCGGAAGGATCGAATCGACTGACCGCGTATCCGTTGGTCTGCGCCGAGGCTTGAGACGCAACGAGGGCCAAGGGAAGCACGACGAACGAGAATGCGAGCGCTCTCTTCATTGCGCTCTTTTACACGAAAGTGCCTCAACCCCGGGTGCCACAAATGGGATGGCGCCCGTTCCTCGGCCCCGATTTCATTGTGCTGGATCAGGGTCGGCGCGAAATACCGGCAAAATACAGCTTTCCGTTAGCGTCAGACTTCGGGCGCCCGCGGATAGCTCCCCAGCGATCGCACCATCGGGCACTTCTCGGCGAGGGCGGCGAGCGCATTCTTCACGCCGTCGTCGTCGCGGTGACCTTCGAGGTCGACGAGGAACACGTAGTCCCACGCCTTCTGCCGGCTCGGCCGCGACTCGATGCGCGACAGGTTGATGGCGTGCGCGTCGAAGATCTCGAGCACGCGACGGAGCGCGCCGCGGCCGTCGCGAACGGAGAAGACGAGCGTCGTCTTGTCGCGCCCGGTGCGCGGCGCGTCTTCGGTGCCGAGCATCACGAAGCGGGTGGCGTTCCCTTCCTGGTCCTGGATCTTCTCGCGCAGCACGGCGAGGCCGTACAGCTCGCCGGCGAGCGCGCTGCCGATCGCGGCGCTCGTCGGATCGGTCGCGGCCTCGCGCGCGGCGGCGGCGGTCGACGGGGTCTGAACGAGCTGCGCGGCGGCGAGGTTCTTCGCCAACCACGCGCGGCACTGACCGAGCGCCTGCGGGTGCGAATAGACGCGCGCGATACTGGTGAGCTCGGGCGCCGACGACAGCAGCGAGTGCGTGACCTCGAGGACGAGCTCGCGACGAATGAGCACGCCCCCTTCGATGAGCTCGTCGACCGCCTGCGTGACCGAGCCTTCGGACGAGTTCTCGATCGGCGCCACGCCGTACTTCGCGTCGCCGCGGCGCACGGAGTCGAACACGCCGGCGATCGTCGCCGCTTCGCTGTAACGCGCGGCGAGACCGAAGAGCGTGCGCGCCGCAGCGTGCGTGAACGTCCCTGCCGGCCCGAGGAACGCGACCTTCACCGGCTCCTGCAGCGCGAGGCACGCGCTCATCACCTCGCGGTAGACCGCGCGGATCGCCTCGCGCGGAAAGCGCCCGCCGGCGCGCGACGCGAGCCGGTCGAGCACCTGGCGCTCGCGCTCCGGATCGTACGTCGCGGTGTGCGTGGCGGCCTTGGCGCGCGCGACGTCGCCGACGACCGTGGCGCGTTGATCGAGCAACGCGAGGATCTCGTCGTCGATCGAATCGATCCTCTTCCGCAGCTCATCGAGGCTCATGGCGCGTGGGAGCATAGCGCCGGCGTGTGGTATCGACACCCGCCGTGACGAAACCGCTCGATCCAATCACGCCCGCCGCCCTCGAGGCGCTCGCCGCGCGCACGCTCGGCCACTACGACGCCAACGCGCAATCGTTCGAAGAGGGGACGCGCACGCACGACGTCTCGCAGAACTACGCCGCGCTCCTCGAGGCCATCGAGGGCGCGCCGCCGTTCACGATCCTCGACTTCGGCTGCGGCCCCGGGCGCGACCTCGCGTACTTCAAGTCGCTCGGGCACGAGGCCGTGGGGCTCGACGGGTCGGCGCGCTTCGTGGAGATGGCGCGCGCCGCGACGGGATGCGAGGTGCTTCATCAGAGCTTCCTCCATCTCGCGCTCCCCGCGGCGCGCTTTCACGGAGTCTTCGCCAACGCCTCGCTCTTCCACGTGCCGACGCAGGAGCTCGCGCGCGTGCTCGGCGCGCTTCGGGATTCGCTCGTCCCACGCGGAGTCCTCTTCTGTTCGAACCCGCGCGGCGACGACACCGAAGGGTTCAACGGCGAGCGCTACGGCGCCTTCCACACGATCGAATCGTGGCGCGCCCACGTGACGGCCGCCGGCTTCACGGAGATCGCGCACTACTATCGCCCAGAGGCAAAGCCGCGAAGCGAGCAGCCGTGGTTGGCGACGGTGTGGCGGAAAGCCGACTGAGCGCGCGCTCTCGCTAGGCGAGCGCTGCGATGATCTGCGCGGCCGTCGGACGGCGCGTGGGATCGGCGCTCAGACATCGATCGAGGCAGTCCACGAGCGCTCCGCTCAACGACGGGACATCGATCGCGATCGACTCCGCCGGCGGCGCGGACATCTGTTGCACCAGCGCCAGCACGCCTCCATCGGGAAACGGATGCCGCCCCGAGAGCATTTCGCGCGCGATCACTCCGAAGCTGAACACGTCGGACGGGAGTCGCGCCTTCTTCGCGCCGACGAACATCTCCGGGGCCATGTACCGCGGCGTCCCCATGACGACGCCGGTTCGCGTGAGCGACGAACCCTGCGCCTCGGCGCTCCCCTTCGCCTGCGTATCGTCGAGCGCGATCGCCCCTTCGCGGAGCGTCTCCTGATTCCACGAGTAGTCGCGCGTGAGCGTCGAGATCCCAAAGTCGGCGATCTTCGCGAGCGGCACGCCGTCGTCGGCGCGGTGGGCGAGGAGCACGTTCGCCGGCTTGAGATCGCGATGCACGATCCCCTTGGCGTGAATCGCCGCGAGCCCGGTCGCGATCTGCATGAGCAGCGGGCGCGCCCACGCGGCGTCACCGAAGCGCGTGCGCTCCGACTCGAGCGACGGGCCGTCGATGTACTCCATCACCAGAAAGAGCGTCCCGTCGCTCGTCACGTCGACGTCGACCACGGCGACGATGTTCGGGTGATCGATCGTCGACGCCAGCTGCGCTTCCCTCGCGAAGCGCGCCATCGCCTCCGATCCGGTCTGGCCGTGGAGGACCTTCAGCGCAAAGCGACGCTCGTCCTTCGTCCTTCGCACTTCGTAGACGGCGCCCATTCCCCCCTGACCGACGGCGCGCACGATCCGATAGCGCGATCCGACGACGTACCCCACCGCGAGCGCCTGGCCGGTGATGCCCGTGCGCCCGTCGCGTGCCAGGAGATCCGAGAGCTGCTGCGAGCGCGCTGCGATCTGCCTGCGTAGCTCGTCGTTCAAGTGATCGACCTCGACGTTGCGCTGCTCGAGCAAGTCGACGCGGCCGGCGAGCTCCACGTTGAGCGCGTCGGAGGTCTGGAGCGATCGCGTGTGCTCGTGCGCCAGCGCCGCCGACTGCAAGACCGCGATCCCGGCGATCCCCAGGTGCGCGCCGTGAAGCCCGCCCCACAGCTCGCCCCACCCGAGCCACCAGCCGAAGTCGGCGAGCGCGCTCGCGCCGAGGATGGTCCACGAGATGAGGATGGCGAGCGTGTGAAGCGGAACCTTGCGCTGCCGGACGAGGCGTCGCGTGAAGAACACGATCTGGTAGAGGACATTGGAGATCGTGACCGTCATCGAGAGAACGCCCATCGTGCGCGTGCTCTGGAACGGCCCGAAGGTGAAGAGCGCTACCGCGATGGTGACGACGCACGCCGCGGGCCACACGCGACTTGGCGGCCCGAGCTCGAACTGCGCGTGCGTGAAGTAGATCGCCGAGACGTTGCCGAGCACGACGAAGACGCCCATGGCCACGACGTCGCCGCTGCCGATCCACGCTTGCATGAAGCCGAGCTGGAACATCGGATAGAACGCGCCCATGGCGTGGAGCGCGAACCAGCCGTACGCGCGGCGCCGGCGATCGATGAGGAAGACGACGCCGTAAACGAACGCCGCCATGAGCAGGGTGGTGGTCGCGGCGAAGGCGGTGGTCGCGTTGAACGCGCGGATGAACAGGAACGAGCGATCGCCGCGCGGCGTCGCGCTGAGGCGCGGGAGGGTGTCGAGCCAGGCGCTCTGGGTCCAGGTGTGATCGACGTCGAGCGTGAGGTCGATCGCGTCGCGCGCGGTCATCGCCGCCGGGATGCGCCAGCGGTGCGGGCCGATCGCGCGGTAGCGATCGACGTCCTCGGTGTCGAGCGGATCGATCGCGCGTCCGTCGACGCGGAGAGTCGTTAGGGCGAAGAGCTGCGGGATGGCGAGCGTGAGATCGCGGGCGCGGAGGTCGTCGGTCAGGGCGACGCGCGCGTGGAGCGCGTAGTGCGTCGGGCCGGCCGGGAGTCGATCGCCGAAGTGCGCGGGGAGCGTGAGGGGCGACGAGATCCCCGGCGCATCGAGCGTCCACGTCGCGATCGCGATCACCGGATCGTTCGCGCACCCCGCGAGGAGCAGCACCGCGAACGCCACCAGGACGATCCGACGAGCCACGCGCTTCCCCCACCCCCGATCGCGCAAGCGTTCAGCGTAACGTGAATCGCGTGCCCGACTACGAGCTCCGCAGCCTCGAGCTCAGCGCCGCTCTTCCGCGCTACACGGACTGGGTCCTGGCGGACTTCCGCCCGTACTTGCGGGGGCGGGTCATCGAGGTAGGCGCGGGCATCGGAACGATCGCGCGTCGCTACGTGGAGGATGTCGACGAGGCGGTCCTCGTCGAGCCGGCGGCGAACCTGTGCGCACACCTCACGCACAACCTGCGAGAGGCGGCGAACGCGCACGTGCTCGAGGGGACGCTGCACGACGTCTTCGGCAAGACGATCCGCGGCGTCACGGTCGCCGAAGGGGCGTTCGATACGGCCATCCTGGTGAACGTCCTCGAGCACATCGAAAAGGACGAGGACGTCCTTCGTCTCCTCCATCGGCTGCTGAAGCCGGGCGGCGTGCTCCTCCTCTTCGTGCCGGCGATGCCGTTCCTCTACGGCGCACCCGACGCGCGGATGGGCCACGTCCGTCGGTACACGCGCGCCTCGCTCACGCGCGTCATCGAGCGGGCGGGCTTCGCCGTCAGATCGATACGCTACTTCGATCTGCTCGGGATGATTCCGTGGTTCGTGACGGGGCGTCTCCTCGGTCGGTCGACGATGAGCCCCGGCAGCGCGCTCTTCTACGACCGGTACGTCGTCCCCTTCTGCAAGGCGTTTGACGCGGCGGCGCGACCGCGCATCGGGAAAAACCTCGTTTCGATCGCGCGCAAACCGTAGCCGTCCGGAACATTTTCGACCCGTCGCGGAACTAGAGACCGAACCGACGTGTCCGTCCGTACGAACCACCATGCGAAGCTCCAGTACCCTCTCCGGCGCGCTCCTCGCCGGCACGCTCGCTGCGCTCACGCTCTCGGCCGTCGTCGTCGCCTCGACGCGTCAGACGCCGAGCGACCCGAAGCCTCCGCCGATCACCGAGACGCACACGATGGTCGTGGCTCCGCCGTCGCACACGACCACCGCGAGCGACCTGAACACGCCGCCGCCGAAGTCGTGGGTGAGCGAGCGTGTCATCGACGGTCCGCCGGTGAGCCTCACGGCGTCCGACGGCTCGGGGCTCACGCTTGCGTCGCTGCGCGCGAATGCCGTGGTGGAGGGGCCGCTGGCATTCACCGAGATGCACCTCGCGTTCGACAACCCGGAGAGCCGCGTTCGCGAAGGGACGTTCAAGATCGTACTCCCGCAGGGGGCGAGCGTCGGGCGCCTGGCGATGAAGATCGACGGCGTGTGGCAAGAGGGTGAGGTCGTGCAGAAGGCGCGGGCGCGTGCGGCGTACGAAGACGCGCTTCATCGGAAGCAGGACCCGGCGCTGATGGAGCGGGGCGCGGGGAACGAGTTCACGGCGCGCGTGTTTCCGATTCCGGCGCGCGGTCGCAAAGAGATCATTGTGAGCTACGCGCAGGAGCTGACGGGGGGCGCGCCGTACGCGCTTCCGCTTCGCGGGCTGCCGCAGCTCGGAACGCTCGACGTCTCGGTCGGCGGGATCGACGGTTCGCCGCAGACGCTGCACCGCGAGCGCTTCACGCCGACCGAGGACTTCGTGGCCGACGGCGCGTCGGGCAACGTGACGGCGCTCCGGAGCGGTGACCTCGTCGTCACGCGCGTTCGCCCGGTGCCGGAAGCGATGCCCGATCCGGTGACGAACGCGATCGTGCTGGTCGATACGAGCGCGTCGCGCGCGCTGGGGCTGGAGAGCGAGCTGCACGCGCTGCGCGAGATGATGCGCGGGCTTGCCGACCGGCAGACCTCGCCGGTGACGGTCACGGTCGCGGCGTTCGATCAGGAGATCGAGCGCGTGTACCACGGCGACGCGCGCAACTTCGGCGACGCGGAGATCGCGAAGCTCATCGAGCGGCGCGCGCTGGGCGCGTCGAACCTGCAGCGCGCGCTCAGCTGGGCGCAGGGCGAAGCGAAGGCGACGAACGCGACGCGCGTCGTGCTCGTGACCGACGGCGTGGCCACAGCCGGCGAGCAAGACGCCTCGAAACTCGCGCTCGCCGCCGCGGCGTTGAAGGACGGAGGCGCTTCGCGGCTCGACGTCGTCGCGGTCGGCGGCATTCGCGACGACGCGCTGGCGCACAAGCTCGTGACCGCGGGGCTGCCGCACGACGGCGTGGTGGCCGACGCGAGCGACGGGATCAGCTCGATCGTGCGGCGCCTCGAGTCCGGGACGAAGTCGGACGTGGCTGTCGCGGTCGAAGGGGCCACGTGGTCGTATCCGACGCACCTCGACGGCGTGCAGCCGGGCGACGAAGCGCTGGTGTACGCGGAGGTTCCGGAAGGGGCGGCGTTGCGCGTGCGCGTCGGCGGCGCGCCGGCGATCACGATCGACGCGTCGAAGGGCGATCGGCCGCTCGTGGAGCGCGCGTGGGCGCAGGCGAAGATCGCGAGCCTCGAGAGCGAAGAGCGCGATCAGGGGAAGAGCGCGGAGCTCGAGCGACGCATCGTGGATCTCTCCGTGAAGCACCGCGTGCTCAGCGCATACACCGCGCTCCTCGTGCTCGAGAGCGACGCCGACTACGCGCGCTTCGACATCGATCGACGCGCGCTGGCCGACATTCTCACGGTCGAAGACGGGCGCTTCGCGTGGTTCAAGCGCGGCGGCGCAGCGAGCGGCGCCAAGGGGAAGAACTTCCCTGCGAAGCCGAGCGACAGCGACAAGGAGGTCGCGGAGAAGAAGCCGAGCGAGTCGATCGAGCAGCCGCAAACGACGGCCCTGCGCGACCTCCCGGCCGATCGCAAAGACGACTCCGACAACGACGCGCCCGAAGCCGCTCATAGTCGCGTGAGGCCCGCCGCCAGCGCGGCGCCGATGCAGATGCAGGTGCTCGACGAGCTCGAGAGCGGCGGACCGGGCTCGCGTGCGAAGGCCGAAGAAGGAGCGATGGGGAACCCGAACGCCGCCGCGCCGACGCTTCGCTACTACGCGCCGCCCGCCGCCGTCGCGGCGTCGCCGCCTCCCATGCCCCCAGCTGCGCCGGCTGCGACGGCCACGGCGGCCGCCGATCTCTCGGGGCTCGCGGAGGCGCAATCGGGCGTGAGCGGAGACGCCGTGATCGGGAACGGGTACGGCGCGGGATCCGCTGGAGGGTCGGCCGGAAGCCTCGGACACGCGGCGGGACGCGCGAACGGGCTCAGCGCGATCGGCGGCGGCGGATCGTTCGGCTCGAACGAAGAGCGCGGAGTCGATCCGTACACCGGGAAGATGAAGCTGGTGAAGGATCGCCTCGCCATGCACGACGCGAGCGGCGCGTTCGCGCTGGCGTCGTCGTGGGAAGCGGCGTCACCGGGCGACGTGCTCGCGCTCGTCGCGCTCGGCGAGAGCGCGGAGGCGACGAAGGACGTGTCGACCGCCAGCCGCGCCTACGGATCGATCATCGATCTGTTCCCGAGCCGCGCCGACCTTCGCCGCTTCGCGGGCGAGCGCCTCGAGCACGTTCAAGGTGGCGCGGCGCTCGAGCTCGCGATCGACACCTTCGACAAGGCCCGGCGCGATCGCCCTGATCACCCCGAGAGCCATCGCCTGGCCGCGTACGCGCGCGTTCGTCGTGGCGAGTACGCCTCGGCGTTCGACATCCTCGTGGCCGGCGCTGCGCGTCACTACCCCGACGGACGCTTTCGCGGCGTCGATCAGATCCTGCGCGAAGACCTCGGCCTCGTCGCGGCGGCGTGGATCCACTCGGAGCCCGCGCGCAAGAGCGAGATCCTCTCGCGCCTCGCGAAGGCCGGCGGCACGATCGAGAACGCGCCGTCGATCCGCTTCGTCCTCAACTGGGAGACCGACGCAAACGACGTCGACTTCCACATCGAAGACTCCGAAGGGGGCCACGCCTTCTACGGCTCGCCTCACCTCCCGAGCGGCGGCGATCTCTACGCCGACGTCACCACCGGCTACGGGCCCGAGTGCTTCACGATCCGCGCGCCGCACGGAAAGCGCGCCGCGCCGTACAAGCTCCGCGCGCACTACTACTCGCGCGGGCCAATGGGCTACGGCATGGGAAAGCTCGAGATCATCGATCACGACGGACACGGCGGGCTCAAGTTCGAAGAGCGTCCGTTCGTCGTGATGGCCGACCACGCCTTCGTGAACCTCGGCACGGTGCGCGACTGATCAGATCGGATCGGAGCAGATCAGAAGAAGAGCGACACGGTTCCGAGGAGCGTGCGCGGAGGCGCGGCCGTGATGTGCGTGGCGACCGAGGCGGGCTGCTGACCGGGACGAAGGCTCCAGTTCGAGACGTAGACCTCGGCGTCGTCGGCGTAGCGAAGACCGAGCACGTTGAAGGCGTCGACACCGACCTCGATCCACCGCCAGCGAATCGAACCGCCGGCGTTGAGCACATCGTTCGTGGGTCCGACGATCGTGTCGGTCAGATGCCGGCCGGAGAGGAACGTGTACCCGACGCCGAGGCGACCGTTGACCGCATGATGCTCGATCATGCCTATCTTCCCGCGCGCGGTGACGTCGGCGCGAAAGACGACGGGCGGAACGTTCGGCACGAAGTGCGAGACGCCGGGGACGAGCGTGGTGAAGACGGCGTTGGTGACCGAGAGCGCGGTCGACGCCAGCAACCACGGCGTCGGACGCGCCACCAGCGAGCTAACGATGCCGCGACGCGTGCTGGCGTTCTCGGTCTGCAATCCACCGGCGACGGCCTCGAACACGAGCTCGTTCGCCACCCACGTGTCGAAGACGGCGAGCGTCGACGAGAAGCTCCCCGATCGCGTCTGCGCGTGAAGCCCGGCCTCGATCGATCGCACCTTCGAGTACGGCGACGCGCCCTCTTGAAGGCGTTGCACGTCGAGCGATCGAAACCCCTCGCCGTACGACACGACCGGCGAGAGCTCCGGCGCGATCATGTACGACGCCGAGACGCGCGGACCGGCCGCGACGCCGCTCACGTTGCGTGAAGCGTTGGCGAGATGATCGTCGATCGACACGGCGAGCAGGTCGGCGCGCGGTCCTCCGGAGATGCGAAGTCGCTTCCAGAGGCGCAGGTCGAGATCGACGTACGCACCCGTGTCGATCGTCGTCAGCGCGGCGTCGATGCGGCGATCCCACGTTTGAAGCGTCGTGGGATCGAGCAGGCTCCGCGACTGATCGGTGTGCCCACCGCGAAAGACGAGGCCCGGCTCCACGCCGAGCTCGATCGCGTCCCCGAGATGCACGCGCTTCGATTGGTAGCGCGCCGTCGCACCTGCGGCGGACTCGCGGTTCTTCGCCTCGAAGAGATCGCCGAGGCCCGACAGCGCAGGATCGGTCTGCGAGCTCTCGAGATCGCCGGTGAAGTTCTGGCGCGCGCGGAGGTCGGTCCACATGAACCACGGCGCGACCTCGACGCGCGCGCCGTCGTCGGCGACGTGATCGAAGCTCGCACCGAGCATCACGCGCGACGACTGCACCCCCTGCCCGCTCGTGAAGTGCGGGTACGAGTCGTAGAAGCCGATGCGCCCGGCGTTCACGTCGTCTTCACGCACGACGCCGGCGAGCGTCGACGTCGATCCGTACGCCGTCGCCAGCAGGCGCACGTGATCGCGCGCGCCGGGATCGAAGCCGTATTGTGCCATCGCCGTGCCGGATCGCGACGCGCGGTTCTCGCCGAAGCCGTCGGTCTTCCGCAGGGCAAAGGCCACGAACGTCTCCTCGCTCTCGCCTCTCGGCGCGGCGACGCCGGCGACGCGCACTTGATTGAACGACCCGTAGGTCGTCTTCACCTGGTACCCGCGATCGACGACGCCGAGATCGAAGTACGCGCTTCCGACGATCGCCGCGTCGCCCTGGCGCGGATCGTACGGACCCTCGAGGACGCGAACGCTCCGCACCACTTCGGGCATCACCGACGCCACGTCGACGTACCCCTGCCCCAGGATGTGCGTCGGGATGTTGATCGGGATCGAGCCGACCCGCATCTCGATCCCCGAGCCGTGATCGAGATCGAAGCCGCGGAGGTACACGTCGTTGCCGAGCCCTTCGCCGTCTTCGTGATCGACGAAGAACCCCGGCGCCGCCGACAGCAGCTCGCTCGTCTGCGCGCGCGGCGAAGCCTCGAGCAGCTCGCGTTTCACGCGCACGTCACCGAGCCCGCGCGAAGACGACTGCGCCTGCCCGTGGACCTGCACCTCGATCGGCGCGGCGTCGTCGGCGTGATCGTTCGCGGGCGGATCGGCCACGAGCTGCTGCGCGTTCGAGCGACGCGACGTCAGCGCGATCGCGATCGACGCGGCGATCCAGGCTCTACGCGCGAAGCGCACGCATCACTGTATGACGAACTGCCCGGCCAGCGTGTCGCCGGCGACGTCGGACTCGAACGTGTAGATCCCTTCGGGGTTCGGCGTCGTGAACGTGACGGTCACGCTCGCGTCGGGAGCGATCGGCGGGATCGTCGAAGCGTCGGGGAAGCACGACGTCGTGGGGCAACCGTCGTCGTTCGGTGTCGGCAAGCAGGCGACGACGAAGTCATGAGGCCTGGTGCCGACGTTCTTCACCGTGAGGGCGACGTGCGCGAGGTTCTCGGTCTCGAGGACGATGGGCGCGAACGCCGTGTCGCTCACGGTGAGATCGAGCGCGGTCGTTCCGCCGCTGACGCCGTCTTGATCGCCGGGCGCGCAGGCGCTCGCGCCGTTCGACGCGTTGCTCGTGCATTGAACGAAGAGCGCGATCGCGAAGCCAAGGAGCGCCGCGGACACCGAGATCGCCGCGCACGACTTCATGCGCTTCAGTTACACGCGCCGCCGACCATCGCCAAGCTCGGGCACGCGTGATCGGGCTCGTCTCATGGACCCACTTTGAACGCGTAGATCGTCTTGTCTGCGCCCGCGAGCACGCGCCCGTTCGCCACGAGGATCGTCGAGAAGTGGCGATACCCCGAGACCGAGTTCGCGCCGCCGCCGCCGCCGAAGGCGACGACGCCCGTGTCGGCGTTCCAGGCGTGAAGCTGGTTGCTCGACTCGGCGCCGAGGCTCCACACCAGCGGATCGCTCCCCAGCGTGTCGCTCGTCGTGAAGATCGGCGACCCTTCACCCCCCGCGTCCATGCACCACCCCGGCGCGATCGTCGGCGGGCTCCCCGGCACGATCTTCATCGCCACCAGGGTGCCGCTCTCCCCTTGCGGGCACATCGTCCCGGTCGCGCCGCCCGAGCCGTACGACACGACGTACGTTCCCTGCGCCGTCGTGTACGTGATCGGCGCCATCTTGATCTCGCCGCTCATGATCGTCGCCGTGGCCACGTCTGTCCCGACGCCGCCGAGGTTCGTGCGATCGACGAGGTACATCTTCCCGTCCTTGCCGAGCCCGACGACGAGGTGCGGAGTCGATCCGCTCTTCAAGTCGACGAGCACCGGGCTCGAGCCGCCGAGATCCTTGTCGGCGTTGTCGAGGCACCCCCAATCGATCGGCGCGAAGTAGTCCGTCGTCTGCGCGGACCACACCGGGCCCGCTTGGAATCGAATGAGCGCCTCTTGCTGCTTCCATCCCGGCGGCGGCGACGTCGGCGTCCCTTGCGGGCACGTCTGACCGCCGCCCGCGTTGCCGGTCGATGCGAAGATGCTCGTCCCGTCGCTCACCATTCCGCCGACGGACCAGATGCCCCCTTCGTCGGAGTCGGTCGCCCACGCCGTGGTGCCCTTCGGGTTGTCGAGCGGAACTCCGACGACCCATCCCTTGTAGAAGTGCCCCGAGGCATCGGCGCAGTCGCCGGCATGGCCGCCGTACGGGACGTAGAGCGCGTTGTTCACGATGAGCAGCGCGCCGCGTTCGTTCTGCGGGCGCGGATTGAACGCCGTGCCTTTGTACGAGAGCTCCGAGGTGTGAACGGGCCAGCCGCTCACTGTCTTCACCTCGAGGCCGGTGTCGATCGAGAGCGCGTGGATCTCGTGCTCGGCCATCGTCGACGACGCTTCGCCCGGGCGCGCGGCGTCGAGATAGACGGCGCGATGAACGAGATCCACGACAGGCGTTCCGGTGATGCCGAGCGGCTTGATGTTGCCGCACCCCTCGGCGCTGCTTGCGGGGGAGCCGACGTTCGTCATCCACACCTGCGTGCCGGTCTCGTCGATGCCGTAGACGTTGTTGTTCTCGGTGACGGCGATGAAGAGCCCTTTGCCGCCCGGTCCGTTCTCGACGTAGAGCGGCTGCGCGTAGACGTTGCCGTCGAGCGTCGGCTTGAACGTCGCATCGAGCACCATCTTCGCCGCGTTCGTCGCGGTGAGCTTGTCATCGACGAACTGACCGTCGCGGTTGGCGTGGTTGTGGAACTGGAGCACCGACGCGCCGACCGGCGGCGGCGTCGACGAGTCGTCGCCGTTCGATCCGTCGTCGCCGGGCGGGACCACACCGGTGTCATCGCCCGCGCCCCCTTCGCCGCCGCCGCCCGAGTCGCCCTGGCCGATCGTCGCGTCGTCTCCGCCGCCGCCGTCTCCTGCGCCGTCTCCTGCCGTGCCGCCGCTGCCTCCGCACTGAAGCATCATCGCGGCGAGACTCATGACGAGGCGAGAGAGGCGAGAGAGGCGAGAAATAGGAGAGACGGGAGAGAGAGAGCGAAGACGCATCGAACGACCTCCAACGAGTGCCTGGCGGTTGCTGCGTGGCGCGAGGATCATCTTTGCCCGCATCGACGAGCACGCCATCGAACTTCAACCGCGCCCGCGAGATGAGACGTCGACAGGTAGCCTCACGTGCGACGTCCTACGACGCGGATCGCGCGCGACTCAGGCGTGAGCCACGCGGCCCACGCGAAAAGGACGTGACGAAGGCGCGATCCGTACGCAAGCTTCGTCTCGTACGCAGCGTGAAGAGGAGAGCGGCAATGAAAGAGTGGATGACCCCTTCGTTCGTCGAGCTTCGGATGGACGCCGAGATCGGCTCCTACCAGGACGACTTCGATCGCGATCGTGAAGTGCCCGCGTTCGTCGTGACCGAAGACGAGAGCGAAGTACGAACGCCCGCGCGCTGATGCGCGCGCGTGTGCTCGGATCGGCCGCGGGGGGCGGGTTTCCGCAGTGGAACTGCGCGTGCCCCAACTGCGAGCTGGCGCGGCGTGGTGACTCGCGCGTGAGCGCGCGCACGCAGGACTCGATCGCGATCACGAGCGGCGGCGGCGCTTGGCACGTGCTCAACGCGTCGCCCGACATCCGCGCGCAGATCGACGCCAGCGCGTTTCTTCATCCGAAGGCGCCGCGGCACACGCCGATTCGATCGATCGTCCTCACCAACGGCGATCTCGATCACGTGCTCGGTCTCTTCTCGCTCCGCGAGTCGACGCCGCTCGTCGTGTGGGCCACCGACGCCGTGCGCGCCGGGCTCGAAGAGCGGAACGCGCTCATGCGTACGCTCCGTCGCTTCCCCGAGCAGCTCACGTGGAAGCGCCTCGAGC
This sequence comes from Myxococcales bacterium, assembly GCA_003151595.1. The sequence continues at coordinate 62,487 of PLXW01000175.1, read as the reverse complement.
TCGGTCGCGTTCACGATCTCGAGGATGGGATCGAGGACGGCATGACGATCGAAGCGCGCGCCATCGCCGGCAAAGGGCCGACGCATCTCGCGGGGCTCGTGGCGAGCACGCCGGAAGAGAACGTCGCGCTGTGGATCCGTCACGCAGGGCGAACGCTCGTGTACGCGTCGGCCTGCGGATCGCTCGAGGGAATCGACGCGCTCTTCGACGACGCCGACGCGCTCCTCTTCGACGGCACCTTCTTCTCGAGCGACGAGCTCGTGGCGCAGGGGCTCTCGCGCGCGCGGGCCGAAGAGATGGCGCACCTCCCCGTCGGCGGTCAGCACGGGAGCCTCGCGCGCTTGTCACGCTCGCGCGCAAAGCGGAAGATCCTCACGCACGTGAACAACTCGAACCCGATCCTGATCGACGGCTCGCCCGAACGCCGCGCGCTCGTCGCCGCCGGATGGGAGCTGGCGTTCGACGGAATGGAGATCGATCCGTGACCGCCGCGCCGATGACCGCCGACGAGTTCCTGGCCCGCCTGCGCGCCGAAGGCGAGGCGCGCTACCACGACCGCCACCCGTTCCATACGGCGATGCACGAAGGTCGCCTCTCGCCCGCGCAGCTCCAGGGGTGGACGCTGAATCGCTACTACTACCAGACGCGGATCCCGATCAAAGACGCGCTCATCCTCTCGAAGTCGGAGGACAGCGCGTTCCGGCGATCGTGGATCCGTCGCATTCACGATCACGACGGCATCGGTCCTGGTGAAGGCGGGGGCTCTGGCGAAGGGGGGCTCGAGCTCTGGCTACGCCTGGCCGAAGGGGTGGGGCTCGATCGCGACGAGGTGAAGAGCTGCGCGCGCGTGCTGCCGGCGGTGCGCTTCGCGTGCGACGGGTACGTGAGCCTGGTGCGCGAGCGGTCGCTGGTCGAAGCGGTGGCGTCGTCGCTCACCGAGTTCTTCTCGCCCGACATCATGACCAGGCGCCTGGCGGCGTGGGAGGAGCACTACCCGTGGATCGATCCGAAGGTGCAGGAGTACTTCCGCAGCCGCGTGCCGCGCGCGCGTGAAGACTCGGGCGAGGCGCTGGCCTTCGTGATGCAGAACGCGACGACGCGCGCGATGCAGGATCGGTGTCTCGATGCGTTCATCACCAAGTGCCACGTGCTGTGGTGCTTGCTCGACGCCGTCGCCGCGGGCTACGGAAACGTCGCCACGACTCCTGTGGCCCGCTCGCATTCATCGTTTCCCTGACTCGTTTTCCATTCCGATTTCCATTTCCATGAAGCCTGATCAACGACCCCAGCTCGCCAAGATGGCGCGATTGAAGCTCGACCCGATCGAGAAGAAGCACGTGCTCCTCGCGCCCGAGCGCGGGATCGTCCTCAGCGCCAGCGCCGCCGCGATCCTCACGCGGTGCGACGGCGCGCGGACGATCGACGGCATCGCCGCCGAGCTCGCCGAAGGGTCGGGGGCGCCGGTCGAGGACGTACGGAACGACGTCATCGCGTTCGTGGCGGAGATGGCCAAGCGCGGGTTCGTGGAGATGGCGTGATGGAGGCGCCGCGGCCGTACACGCTGATCGCCGAGCTCACGTACCGCTGCCCTCTCGCCTGCCCCTACTGCTCCAACCCGCTCGACCTCCGCGCGCGCGCCCACGAGACCACCGAGCTCACGACCGACGAGTGGTGCCGCGCGTTCGATGACGCGGCGTCGCTGGGGGTGATGCAACTTCACCTGACGGGGGGCGAGCCGCTCGCGCGGAGAGACCTGGAAGCGCTGGTGGCGAAGGCGCGCGCGCTCGATCTGTACGTGAACCTGATCACCAGCGGCGTCCCGCTCGGGCGCGAGCGACTCACGCGCCTGCGCGACGCGGGGCTCGACGCGATCCAGCTCAGCGTGCAGGACATCGACGCCGCGCGCAGCGATCGCATCGCCGGGATCGCGTGCTTCGAAGACAAGATGGAAGTGGCAAAGCTGGTGCGCGAGCTGGGGCTGCCGCTGACGCTCAACGTCGTCCTTCATCGCGACAACATCGATCGCGTCGGCGAGATCGTGGCGCTCGGCGAGCGACTGGGCGCGCACCGCGTCGAGCTGGCGAACGTGCAGTACCTCGGCTGGGCGCTGGTGAACCGCGACGCGCTCTTGCCGAGCGAGGCGCAGATCGCCAAGGCGCGCGCGGCGGCGGCGGAGGCGAAGGCGCGACTCGAGGGGAAGATCGAAGTGCTCTTCGTGCTCGCCGATCATTATGCGACGTACCCGCGCGCCTGCATGGACGGCTGGGCGCGGCGCTTCGTCCACATGATCCCCGACGGCACGGTGCTCCCCTGCCACGCCGCGATGTCGATCCCGCAGCTCGCGTTCGAGAGCGTCCGGACGCGCTCGCTGGTCGACATCTGGCGCGACTCGCCGGCGATGAACGCTTTCCGCGGCGACGCCTGGATGAGCGATCCGTGCGCGAGCTGCTCGCGGAAGGCGATCGACTTCGGCGGGTGCCGCTGCCAGGCCTTTGCGCTCACGGGCGACGCCGCGGCAACCGATCCCGCCTGCTCACTCTCGCCCCGTCACGCGATCGTCGAAGACGCGCGCGCGGTCGCCGCGGACGAGACGCACGCGCGTCGTTATCTCTATCGCGGCCGCGAGATCGGCTCTAAATAGCGCCCATGCGACGTGGGACGACGGCTCTTCTTCTGATGATGACGTGCGCGTCCGCGACGCTCGCGATCGGCGCCTGCTCCAGCGACAGCAGCAACGACGGCGGCGACGCCGGCGGCATCGTGACAGACATCGGCCAGTGCCCGACCTCGTACGACGCGAGCGCCGACAAGTTCCCCCACGCCGCGCTCCCCGCCGGCCAGGCGTGCACGGCCGGCACGACGTGCCACATCCCGATCGACGACTGCCCCAGCGATTGGTCCGAGAACCCCGTGGGCCCGAACCTCAACGAGTACGAGTGCCTCTGCGCGAACGGCGCGTGGAGCTGCACGCTCGCCGTCAAAGTCGACACGTCGTGCGGCGCGCCGCAGGATGCCGGCACCGACTCCGCCCTCGACGCAGGCGACGACGCGCCGATCGATTCACCGATCGACGTGCCGCTGGACGGGTCGATCGACTCGCCGATCGATTCGCCGGCTGACGCGCCGATCGATGCAAACGACGGTTCACTCGCCGACGCGAACGGCGACGCCGCCGACGCGCTCTAGCCTTTCGCGTTCCAGCGCAGATCCCAGAGACACCGCTGTCCGCCGTGCGCGCGGCAAGCGGAGTGCGTGGTCACGAGCTGCTTCATCCCGGTGGCGAGACCGGCCTCGTGAAGCCATCCCGTGACCGAGCAACACAGGAACCAATCCGACGTCGGCATCGCGCGAAGCTCGGCGACCATGTGGCCTTCGTCGAACGAGAGGACGAGCATCTCGCCCTCTTCGTTGTATTGACGCCACACCCCCGCGACCCGGCGCATGAGGAACTCGGGGCGCGCCAGGAAGAACGCCAGGCGGAGGCCCAGGTGACGCAAGTTGATCCGCGCTGACGACGCGCCGATGCTCTCGGCGACCTTCCCGTCACCGGCGCCGAGCTCGCGATCGATCACTGTGAGCGCTTCGATGAACTCGTTGAGAGGAATCCAGTTGATGGCGATCGCCGTCGTGCACCGCTCGCGTACGGCAGGGGAACAAGCACGAAACACGCGCTCGAGCGCGTCGGCGCCGAACTTGTCGCGTACCCACACCGCGGCGTTGAGGAGCCCTTGGGCCTTGACGTTCACTCACACCACCTCGTCAGATGAGACCACCATGTTCGGTTTCGTGCTGGGACTTCTCTACGCCAATGCCGGCGAGTGGATCATCCACAAATACGTGCTTCACGGCCTCGGCCGGAAGAAGTCGAGTGTGTGGAGCTACCACTGGCACGAGCATCACCGTCATGCGCGGCGCTACGAGCACCTCGACGAGGACTACGAGCGGAGCGTCTTTCAGTGGAACGCGCAGGGGAAGGAGGCGCTCGGCATCACCGTGCTGGCGCTCGTTCACTTGCCGCTGTTGCCGGTGGCGCCGTTCTTCGTGGGCGCCGTCGAGTACAGCGCGCTGCGGTACTACCGCGTGCACAAGCGGGCCCATCGCGACGCGAACTGGGCGCGCGAGAATCTGCCGTGGCACTACGACCACCACATGGGTCCGAACCAGGACGCGAACTGGTGCGTGACGTGGCCGTGGTTCGACTGGGTGATGGGGACGCGCGAGCCGTACGTCGGCACGGAGCGCGAGCGGGCACGCGCGAGCGCGCGCGAGGCGGCGGTCGCGGCGTAGGGGGCGTCGTTTGACGGGACGACACGTCGCCTCGCCAGGCGGCGCGTCGTTTCGCCAGGCGACGCGTCGTTTCGCCAGGCGACGCGTCGCCTCGCCAGGCGGCACGTCGTTTCGCCAGGCGACGCGTCGTTTCGCCAGGCGACGCGTCGCCTCGCGAAACGGCGTGCTCGCCCCGCTGGAAAACGCGTCGCCGCGCCTCAGCGCGCGAGTACCCAGAGAACCACCGCGCCGAGCACGATCCGGTAGTACCCGAACGGCTCCAGCCCGCGCCGCTGCAAGTAGCGGATGAACATGGCGATGACGCCCCACGCCACGAAGAACGAGACCACCAGCCCGATCACCAGGTTCGCCGCGCCGATGCCGAGCCCCAGCTCGTGCCGAGCCTTGAATCCTTCGTAGACGGTCGCCGCGCCCAGCGTGGGGAGCGCGAGGAGAAACGAGAACTCCGCCGCCGTCGCCGTGGAGAGACCGGTGAGCTGGCCGGCGACGATCGTGCACATCGATCGCGACGACCCCGGCCACATCGAGATGCACTGCCCGAGCCCTATCGCCAGCGCGCGCTTCGGCGTCACGTGCTCGAGCCCGGTGACGCCCACGATGCCGCGACTCTTGCGAAGGCGTTCGACCACGATCATCACGATGCCGCCGACGATCAGCGCGCCCGCCACCGGGATCGGCCCGAACAGGTGCTGCTTGATCGTCTTGTGAAACGCGACGCCGAGCAGCACCGTCGGCACGAACGCGATCACCAGCGCGAGGAGCAGCGCCTTCGACTCCGCCTTCCCGGCGAAGAGCCCCGCCGTGCGCGCCGCGAGCAGCTTCCGGTACTCGACCAGCACCGCGAGCACCGCGCCCAGCTGGATCACGATCTCGAAGGCCTTCGCCCCCTCGCCTTCCACGCCGAGGATTTTCCCCGCGAGGATAAGGTGCCCGGTCGACGACACCGGCAAGTACTCGGTGAGCCCCTCGACGATGCCGAGGAGGAGCGCGATGAGCGGGTTCATCTGTATTTCACGCTGCAGCCGTACGCCTTCGTCTCGGGGATGGCGACGGCGCGCTTCGCCGCGAGATCGTCGAGCGCGGCATCGACGTAGTTCACCAGCTTGGGTGCCACGCCGCCGTGCAGGTCTTGCGGGCTCTCCCCTTCCCCGTCGGGCGAGTTGTCGATCGCGCCGCGGTAGACGAGCGTGCCGCTCGCATCGATGACGAACATGTGCGGCGTGTTCGTCGCGCCGTAGGCGTGCCCGACCGCGCCCGTGGGGTCGAGGACGATGGGATGATCGAGCCCGAACTTCGCCTTACCGGCGACGTTCTTGGCCACGCCGAACCCTTCCTTTCCTTCGGCCGACGAGTTGACGGCGAGCCACACGACGCCCTGCGCTTCACGACGCGCGGCCATCCCCTTCAGCGACGCCTTCAGGTGCGCGGCGTTCACGAACGGGCACCCCGGGTTGAACCACTCGAGGACGACGATCTTCCCTTTGGTGTCGTGGAGGCTCACCGCTTTGCCGTCCAGATCGGTCAGCGTGAAATCGGGCGCGGGCTGCCCGACGGCGGCGTGCGCCCCCTCGGCGACGGGCGGCGGGGCGCTCGCCGACGCGACGGCCGGCGTGCCGCTGGAGAGCGCGGGAACGGGCGTCGGAGAAGAATCGGTCGCGCCGTGATTGCACGCGGCGAGGAAGGCCAGAGCGACGAGACACGTACTTTTCACGAGGGATCCTCCGTCGCGCGGACCTTAGTCGAAGCGCTTGTCACCCGAATGGATGAATGGCTCATGCTGAATCGCCACCGTATAGGCAAGGCTGTGACTGACGATCCCCCTTCCACCGTCCGCGTCTCGCCCGTCGCGCTCGAAGTCGGCGACCTGTGGAGCGCGTACCACGCGAGCGGCCCCGCGCCCGCTCCGTGCGGGCAAGAAGGGCATCGACTCGCGCTCAGCGTCGCGCCCGAACCGCATCGCTACGGCTTCCAGTGCGTGGCGTGCTCGTGGAGAAGCGGTTGGTTTCGTCGTTGAGCCGCGCGGTCAGTCGCCCGCGGCGTCGTTCGTCGCGGCATCGGCCATAGAAGAGTCGGGCGCGCCGCCGTCTTCGTCGGTCGCCGCGTCGCTCGCGTCTTGCAGCGTCGCGTCGGTGCCTGCGTCGCCGCTGGCGTCATTGTCGGCGTCTTCGCCTGCATCGTTGCCGGCGTCGTCGCCGGCATCGTCGCCCGCATCGTTGCCGGCGTCGTCGCCCGCGTCCTTGTGGTGCCCGCCATCGTGGCCGAAGCCGCCGTCGTGGATTCCGCCGTCGACTCCGGCGTCGTTCGGGATGGCGTCGATCCAGGCGGCGACCGCGGCGACGTCGGTCGTGTCGACCAGGGTCGAGGCGATCGGCGGCATCTGGATCGTGCCCGCGCCGCGCGCGCTGATCAGCTGGACGATCACGCTGTCGGCCGAGTCACCCGGGATGATGCGCGGCGCGCCGTTGAGCGCGGCGGAGATCGTCGCCACGTTGATCGTGGTGCGCTGCGGATCCCACCCGGCCGCGGGCCCGCCATCGAGCACCGTCGGGTCGAGTCGCAAGAGCATTCCCGCGCCGAAGGCGGAGGAGCCTTCGTTCCCGTTGTGGCAGGTGACGCCACAGTTGACGTGAAGCCACGCCAGCGCGGGCGCGTCCTTGCCGCTGCCGTCGTCGCCGATCGTCAGGTGGACGTTCGACGGCACGGGAGAGACGAGCCCCTGCGACGCGAGCTGCGCGAGCGTGAGCCCCGTCGCGCCCGCGAGCCCGAGCCCCACTTGCTCGAAGCCGAGGAGGCGATCGGTTCGTCCGCGGTGGCATTCGTCGCACGCGTCGGGCGTCGGGATGCTCCACGTGCCGCCGTCGGTGCCGACGGAGACGGTCTCTCCGTAGGAGATCGCCGCGCTCGAGTCGTCGGCGTTCCATTTGTACGTGGCGTGAACCCAGTACGTCTTGCTGAGCTTCTGGAACATGCGCGTCTCGACGCGCTGCCCGTTCACGCGGAACTCCTTCCACGCCTTGGTGCCGATGGGGAAGGTCCACTCGTTGGGGTTCGTGATGTCGATCGTCGTTCCCGCGGGGAGCTCGATCCATCGCCCCTTCTCGGCGCCGTCGGCCCACAGCGGCGTCGCCGGCGCGTAGGGCTGCGCCGTCGGCGCGATCTGCTTCGTCGCGAAGTCGGCGTAGAGGCCGGTGCACTCGAGCGTCGTCGCGGGCGTGCCGGCGTCGGCGCAGGCGGTGCCGATCGCACCGCCGTCCGCCGACCCGTCGCCCAGCGCGGAAGTGGCGTCGCTCGCGCCATCAGGCGCGCCCACGTCCAGATTGCCGCTGCTCCCGCACGCTGCGAGGAGCGACGACGACCCGACGACCGCCACCGCCGCGCCCACCGCAGACGCGACGAGAGCTTGTACGCCGCGTTTCATCCTCGAAGCTTACTCGCCGCTTGCGTCCGTGGAGGAGCTGCCGTCATCGCCGGCCGCATCGACAGTCTGACCGCCGCTGTCCTGCCCCTGCTGCCCGCCTCCGTCGTGGTGATGCTTGCCGCCGTCGCCACCGCCGCCGCCGAAGTTCGACGTGCCGTCCTGGGGCAAGGGCTGGAGCGAGCGCAAGTACACGACGATGCCAGGCTGCTCATCGACGGTGATGTCGATCCATTTGTGGAAGCCCTGCCACTCTGCGTACGCCGCCAGCCCGCAGGCCGGCATGCTCGGCGACAGGATGGTGCCGGCGTTGGCGCAGGTGTTCCCGCCGTCGCTGAGCGTCGTGAGGACCGACGGATCGAAGTAGCCGCCGTCGGGGACGATCCCCTTCGTGATGATGTCGATGAGATCCTGGTCGCTGAAGCCACCCGTCTGCTCCGGCGTGTGCGAGACGTCCTTGAAGAGGGTGTCGCCCGCGGCGCCGTGGCAGTTCGTGCACGCGGTGCCGCCGTCCTGCTCGAGGAAGCTGCCGCCGTCGTTGGTGCGCGGGCCTCCGTCGGGGCGCACGAACCCGCCGTCGCCGAAGCCGCCGTCGGGGCGCGTGAAACCGCCGTCCGGCCGGTTGCCGCCGCCGAGCGTGAGCGCGACGCCGTCGTTGTAGCGCTGGCTGCCGATGGTCCAATCGTCCTCGGTGTTCGAGGTGATCGTGAGCACCGACGCGCCGCAGGTGCCGTCGCTCTTGGTGGCGAAGATCGTGACGGGGCCCGTGTTCTGAACCGTGATCATGATGCCGCCCGACGACGAGTCGGGTGCCATGGCGACGATGCTCGGATCCGACGCGCTCCACGTCGCCGTGCTTCCGTCGTCTACGACGGCGGGGATCTGGAACGTGTGCGTCGTGCTCCCCGGAATGAAGGCCGAGTACATCGGCGAGAAGTCGAGGCCGACGGTCGGGCTGGCGCACGAGCCGGGCGTGGTGCTGATGATCGCTCCGCCGCCGTCGCCCGTGGTTTGATTGCCGCCATCGCCGTTGGTGGTGCCACCGCTCGGTGTGGAGCTACCGCCACACGCAGCGATCAAGGCACCAAGACCAATCGCTCCAGAGGAGAGACCGAGGACCAACGCACGACGGTTCGTCAGCTGCTTCATCGTCACACCCACCTTTGGCAAAGGAACGAGGGTGAACCTTACTCGGCGAACGATCCTGATCAACCGCGGAAGTCCGCGAGATCGAAAATGAAAAGTTATCGGTGCGCAGACTGAAAAGTTGCGGCGATAGCCGATGAGACACGGGGCGGAGCGACGCTAATAGTCCCGCCGCAGGGCACCACGATGGATGTCGACTCCCCCGCGCTGCCGACGCGCACCACGTGAGTGCCGCATGGCACGCGCAACGTCGTGCCCGACGACCAGGTGGCAATTCGACCATCGACCCAGACGCGATGACCGTGCGCCGAAGCGGGAGTGACGATCTCTCCGGTGGTCGACGCGGGCGATGGAGTGGAGGCCGCGGGAGGCGCGGCATCGACGACAGGAGCGACGGGCGCCGCGGGTGCCGTCGTGTGCGGAGTGAAAGCTGCCATGTCGATCGGTGTCGCCGCCGTCGTAGACGTGGACGCGGCCTCCGTCGCGACGTACGCGGCGACGAGAACGACCGACGCGAGCGTCGCGGCGAGGGCGATCGATAGCGGACGCACCGGCGATCGCACGCTCGGCGAAGACGGCGCGCGCTCGATCGGCGGGACGCTCTCGGGCGACGCGAACGACACGGCCCGCGGCGTGTGGTCCGCGGCGCGCGACGACGTGAGCGCGGGGACTCCGCACGGAGGCGTGGGGGCGAGCTGCGAGATCGAGCCGCGCGCGTCCGCGGGGCGATGCCGCGCGAGGATCGCGATCAGCTCGGCGTGCGCCGACTCGACGTCCCCTTCGGCGCGAAGCACCTCGACCATCTCCGCCGCCGTCAGCGATCGCTGCGCCGGATCGCGCGCGAGCCCGCGTCGCATCGCGTCTGCGAGCCGTCGCGAGATCCCGCCGCGGATCGACTCGAGCGGCGCCAGCAGCGAAGCCTCCATCGCGCGCAGCAGCTCGAGCTCCGGCAAGCTCTCGTCGAACGCGGGGCGCGACAGGAGCAGCTCGCGAAGGACGAGGCACCCGGCGTACACGTCGGTCCGCGGCGTGACGGGATCGCCTTTGACCTGCTCGGGCGCCATGTACCCGTACGTCCCCTTCATCAATCCGCCGCGCGTCTCGCCGGTGACGCCGACGACCTTCGCCAGATCGAAGTCGCCCAGCTTCACGAAGCCGTCCCAAGGGACGAACACGTTGTCGGGGCTCACGTCGCGATGGATGACCGGCGTGGGGACTCCCGTGCGCGGATCGCGCGCGGCGTGCGCGGCGGCGAGCGCGGCGAAGATCCGCGACCCGATGAAGCAGGCGACGCGGTCGCCCAGCGCCTCGCGATGCGCGCGGAGCGACGCCTGAAGGCGCGACAACGACGGACCGTCGACGTACTCGAGGACGAGCGCGAGGTGCCCGTCGTACGAGAAGAAGTCGAAGAGCTGAACGATCGCCGGATGAGCCACGCGCGCGTACGCCAGCGCTTCGGTCGCGAGGACGGCCTGGCGATCGGCCTCGTCTTCGCACGGCGCGAGCAAGCGCTTGATGACCACGCGGCGCTCGAAGTCGCCCGGGAATCGCCGCGTCGCGAGCAGGACTTCGCTCGTGCGCCCGAAGCCGAGCCTTCGCACGACCCGATACGGTCCGATGGAGACCTCTTCGACCATGAACCCCCGCTGAGCCCTCACGCGATCGTGTCCGACAGTGAGCGATGCGCAGTACCACGGCCATTGTCATTTTCGGCAGACAGGCGATCGAAATCCCCGAGCGCGGCCGCATTGGCGGGGTGCAGTAGCGCCTCGAAACCCACACGGCTCATGAATCGACGCGTCGCCGAAGAGACGCCGAAGTGAGCGGCCGAGCTTCACCTTCGCGCTACAGCGAACGCGAAGAATGATCCTCTCGAAGCGATCCTTCGCATGGTCGGACGTCGTCGTCAGGCGATGGCTCGTGCGTCACCCGTCGTTCCTGGTGAAGGTGGTCGAGTCGCGCGGCGTGGTGAGCGACGATCGTCTGTGGGAGACGGCGCGGCTGTGGAGCGTCGTGCCGGAGTGGCCGTGCGTCGGGGTTCCGCTCTCGGGTCACGGCGTGATGCGCGACGGGCGATCGTCGGCCGAGATGCGGCGCGGGTACGTGGGGCTCGTGGGGCGAGGCGCGGACTTTCGTGCGCGCACCGAAGCGGCGCCGGCGTTCGGCGTGTTCGTGCAGTGGGACCCTGCGGTGTTCGGCGGCGCGACGAAAGTGTCGCTCGATCGCGCGCTCATCGGGCCGCGCGAGCTGACGCGCGTGGCGACGGCGCTTCGCGCGATCACGCGTGAGGGGGTCGCGCACGACGTGATCGCGGCCAGCGTCGGCGAGATCTTTCGCGTGTTCGGCTCGCTCGGCGTCATCGACGCGCGCGCGCCGGTCGACCTGCGCGCGCCGCCGCCGCGCCTCGTCTCGGTGGGTCACGCCATCGACGGCGTGCTCTCGCGATCAGGCACGCGCCCGATGGTCGTCGATCTCACGCGCGCGCTCGACTGCTCCGAGCGGCAAGCGCGCTACCTGGTGCGCGAGTACGTCGACGCCTACGCGCTCCAGGGCGCGACCGAGTGGCGCACGCTCGTGAACGTGTGGACGACCTACCTGGCGGGCCTCCTCATGACCTCGCGCGGCGCCACGACCGAGCGGGTCTCGTCGATCCTCGGGTACGGATCGCCCAACGCTTTCTGCCACGCCCTCACCAACGCCGGACTCCCGTCGCCCGGGGAAATGCGGCGAATCGTCGCCGACCTCGCCTGAGCGAGGCGGCGCGCGCGTGCTAGCGTGACTAGCGCGTGGACATCAACGCCAACGAGCTCTTCGCGTCGCTGCTGATCTCGTCGATCGGAGTCGTGGCCTTCGTGTACGGCAAGCGCCAGGGGCGCGTCCCGCAGATGCTCGCGGGGCTCGTGCTCTGCCTGTTCCCGTACTTCGTCTCGAACGTGCTCCTCATGTTCGGGATCGCGAGCGTCGTGCTGGGCGGATTGTGGGGCGCGGTCAAGCTCGGCTGGTGAGGCGCGCGCGGAGAGACGTGACGGCCGCAGCGACGGCGAACGAGAAGAACGCGAGGGCGCTGAGCTCGGCGCTCCAGGCGTACGCGCGCGGCGGTTCGTAGGTGAGCGCGACGGCGTGAACGCCGGCGGGGACGGCGATGCCCATGAGGCCGAACGCGGCGCGGAGGATGGGCGTCGATCGGCCATCGAGCGTGGCGTGCCAGAACGGATAGAAGCTCTCGTCGACCACGGCGACGCTCGCGGCGGTCGCGGTGAAGCGGGCGTCGATGCGATCGTCGGTGTCGCGCGTGACGACGACGTCGGTGAGCGTGTCCTCGCGCGGCAGCTTCGGCGGAACGGCGAACGGGTCGGATGCAGCGTCGACCGTGATCGTCGTGGGAGCCATCTCCGGCGGGAGCGCGAGGCTCTCGCCCTCGGCCTGCACGAGCGCGTACCCCGCGTGCGCCAGCGCCAGCGCGACCTCCGCCGAGCGTCGCGCGTCGCCGTGATGCGCGATCGCCGCGTGTGCATAGCCGCTCACGTAGGCGCGCGCGTGCGGGACGCGGAAGACCGCGAAGTCGTCGTCCTCGCGATCGAGCGGGTAGATCTTCCGATACGCCGCGAGCTGCGCGTCGAGCCCCGGCGTATGCGAATGCGGATCGCTCTTGTCGAACACGAGCCACGCCACACCGACCAGATCGAGGTACGCGCGCTGCATCGAGAGCGACTCGCCCGCGACCGCAGCGAGCATCCCCGTCCCGCGCGGCGCCATGTACGAGATGCCCGCTTCGGTCACGAGCGGCGGCCCTCCCCACGACGGGCCCATGATGTGGAAGAAGCGACCGCCGACGACGTAGACCTTCCCCGACGCAGGCGTCCCTTTCGCCGCCTCCGCGCCGAGCGCGGCGTACATCGCGCGCGCGTTGTCGATCGTCTTGGCGGGGACGTCGCACGTCGTCATCCAACGTTCGAACGGCGAGGCATCGGTCAGCATCAACACGGCGAGGGCGCCGACGGCGAGCGGCGCGCGTGAGGCCACGCGGCTCCGTTCGATCACGTCGGTCACGAAGAACCCGGCGAGGAGCGAGCCGAAGAACATCCCCGGCACTTCGTAGAAGACGACCGGCGCGCGCACGTCGCCGTAGAAGGGAACGAGCGCGACGAGACGAAACCAGGGGACGAAGAGGAACGCCGCGCAGGCGACGATCGCCACGAGCCACGCGCGCGCCGTGCGCAGCTTGCAGCGCGCGAGCTCGGCGAGGACGACGACGAACCCGATCGCGAAGAGCGCCAGCGCGGCGTGCGACGTGTGGACGGCGAGCGCGCGGTACGCCGACGACGCGACCGTGGAAGGCCCGTGGCCGAGCGCGATCGCCGCGGCTTCGCAGGCGACGACGAGGTGGAAGAGCGCGCGATCGCGGCGCGCGCGGCCGTAGAGGATCACGAGCGCCGCGAGCGTGAGCGTGACGACGCCCGCGTAGTCGAACTGATCGGCGCGGCGATCGACCAGCGTGCCGACGTCGGTGAGCGCGTACATGCGCTGCCAGGCTTCGAGCGGATCGCCTTCGAACAGCTTGAAGGCGCGGAGCTCCGTGATCATCGGCGTCACGAAGAACGCGATCATCGGCAGGGCGAGCGCGGCGATCGTCGCCAGCGTCTTCGCCTTCGAGGCGCGCCGCTCGCGATCGCGCGCGAGCGACCACGCCGCGAACGCCGCGAGAAAGACGAGCTGGACGAGCGTCTGCTTGTTCTGCATCCACAACATCGCGTCGAGCGTCACGGCGCAGGCGAAGGCGTCGACGAACCGCGCGCGATCGAGCGCTCGCGCCAGAGTCAGCCACGCCAGCGGCACGAGCGGCGCGAACATCACGACGTACAGGTGCTCGACGCCCCCCGCGCGCGCCAGGAGCTGCGGATGGAAGAGGAACGCGAGCGCGGCGAGCGCCGCGGCCCACTCGCTGCGGAGGAATCGCCTCGCGCAGAAGAACATCGAGACGCCCGAACCGCCGATCGCCAGCAGCGTGAGCACCTTCCCCGCCGCGACGAGCCCCAGAGCGCGCGCGAGCAACGTCCACGGCGCGATCCAGGCGCCCGTCGCGTACACGAAGGCCTCGCTCGATCCATCGTGGAACGTCGCCGTCCACCACGGGATGCGATGCGCGCGCGCCAGCTCGCGCTCGAGATCCCACACGCGCGAGGCGTAGATCGGCAGCTCGCCCGACGAGTACGAGAAGCGGAGCCAGTGCGCGCCGAGCCACGCGCAGTACGCGAGCGCAACGGCGACGACGACCGCGGCGGCGCTCGGCCTCACGCGCATGGCGCCGACGCTACTCCTTCGGGCTCGCGCGGAACACGGCGACCGCGCCGACCCTCTCGCCGGCGTCGTCGCGAAGCGGGCGCGCGGTGACGCGAACCGCGAGGAGCTCGCCCCCTTCGGGGTGCGTGAGCATGATCAGCTGTGCGTCGACGCGCTCGCCGTTGAGTGCGCGCGTGATCGGACGCTCGTTGATCGGCAACGGGCGTACTCCGTCTTCGTCGAAGACCCCTTCGCGCTCGATCCACGCCGCCCCCGCCTGGCGCGAGAGAAGGGCCCCCAGCACGCGCTCGGCCGCGGCGTTCCACGACTGCGGCTCCCCCTTCGTGTCGACCACCAGCACGGCGTCGCCGACCATCTCGAGGAGCGTGGCGAACGCTTGCGACTTCGCGCCGTCGCGATCCGCGCGGTGTCGCGGCGTCGCTTGAACCTCGCGCGCGGCCTGCATCTTCGCCGACACCGGCGGCGCCTGCGCGGCGGTCATCTTCGACGACGGGGGCGACGCCGACGACGCGCGCGCCGCGGTGCGCGCCGTCTTCTGCCACGCCTGATGGAGCTCCTTGATCTGCGGCCCGAGGAGCGCGCCCAGATCGGCCCCCTTCGGCACGAAGCGGGTGATGCCGAGCTGCCGGAGCAGATCGATGTCCGCCTCGCGCGCGCCGGCGCTCACGGCGACGATCGTGCACTGATCGGCCAGATGCATCCCGCGCAGCATCATGCACAGCTCAATGCCGTTCATCCGCGGCATGTGCAGATCGACCAGCATCACGTCCGGCGGGCGCTCGCGAAGCGCGACGAGCGCCCGCTCCGCGTCGTCGACCACGATGACCTGCGTGTCGGGCACGGCGCGCGTCACGTACATGCCGAGGAGCTTTCCCAGCGCGGCGTCGTCGTCGACCACCAGCGCCGTGAATTTCTCCTGCACCGGCGGCGGCGCGTTCAACGCTTCGCGCGCCGCGCGCAGGCGATACACGACCGCCTCCATGCTCGGCGGTCGCTCGAGCGGATCCTTCGCCATCATCTCGTGAACGAGCTCGGCGACGCGCGGCGGCAGGTCGGGGCGCTCTTCGCGGATGTCTCGAGGCTGCTCGCGCACCTGCGCGCGCACCACGTCTTGCGCCGTCTCGTACGGGAACGGCACGTCGCCGGTGAGCAGCTCGTACGCCGTCGTGCCGAGCGCGTAGATGTCGACCCAGAACGCGTTCCGCGGATCCATCTTCCCGACGAGCGACTCGGGCGCCATGTACTCGGGCGTGCCGCACAAGACGGCGGCGTCGTCGCTCTCCGGCGTGAAGAGACCGAAGTCCATGAGCACGATGCGCCCGTTCGGCGTGAGCATGATGTTCGCGGGCTTCACGTCGCGATGCGTGATGCCCGATCGATGAACGGCGGCGAGCGCGTCGGCGACCGGGATCAAGAGATCGAGCACCTCGCTCACCGAGAGCATCGACTCGTCGCCGCGACGCTTCTCGAGGAACGTCTCCAGGTTCACGCCGTAGAGAAACTCCATGACGAGGAACGGGATGCCGCGATGCGTCCCCGCGCCGTACACGTCGATCATTCCCGGATGCCGCACCGACGCGATCGCCTGCGCCTCCTTCGCGAGGAGCGTGTCCTCGATCGACGGCCAGCTCGCCTTCACGGCGACGCGCCGGTTCAACGCGATGTCGTGCGCGCCGTACACGCGGCCCATGCCCCCTTCCCCGAGGACGCTACGAATCTCGTACGCGCCACCGACGAGCTCGCCGATTTCGAAGAGCGTCGCGTCTTCCGACATACGTGGGGACGAGCGTAGCAGCTCGCGCCCCCCTACGGCTCCGCTAGACTCGGGCGACATCCGTGTCCCCCCCCGACGACGACGCGAACGAGACGAGCGCGCCCACCGCGAGCGTCCACAGCGGTGTCATCGCTCCGCGGCGGCTCGAGCGCGGCGTGTGCGTGGGGCGCTTCGTCATCCTCGATCGCGTGGGCGAAGGGGGCATGGGGGTCGTCTACAAGGCGTACGACCCGGAGCTCGAACGGGCCGTCGCGCTGAAGTTCCTCCACATGTCGACCGACGGCTCGCTGCCGAGCTCGGGTCGTCGCGAGCGGTTGCTCCGCGAGGCGAAGGCGCTGGCGCGGCTGGCGCACCCGAACGTGCTCGCCGTGTTCGACGTGGGGACGTTCGAGGGAGACGTCTTCCTGGCGACCGAGTTCGTCGAAGGGCCGACGCTCGGCGCGTGGGCGCGCCTCGAGAAGCGGACGCGCGCGGAGATCCTTCGCGCGGTGCTCTCGGCAGGCGACGGGCTCGCGGCGGCGCACCGCGCGGGGCTGGTGCACCGCGACTTCAAGCCGGCGAACGTGATCCTGGGGAACGACGGGCGCGTGCGCGTGCTCGACTTCGGGCTCGCGCGCGCCGAGTCGATCGAGAATTCGTCGCTACGAGCGGACTCGCTCGTCCCGCCGCCCGATCGTCCGCCGGCCTCGCAACGAACGGGCGCGGCGACGCAGGTGACGAAGCGGAACGAGCTCGAGACCGTCTCGGTCGGCCCGAAGTCGCAGCACGAACCGACGATCGGCGACGCTCACGTACCTTCGCAGTCCGCCCCGCCGGCGTCGCGACGATCGCAAGACTCGCCGTCGTCCGGCTTGCTCGACATGACCATCACCGAGTTCGGCCAGATTCTCGGCACGCCGCGCTTCATGTCCCCCGAGCAGCACCTCGGTCGAACCGCCGACGCGCGGAGCGATCAGTTCAGCTTTTGCATCACCCTTTACGAGCTCCTGTACAGCGAGTTCCCGTTCGACGGACGGGGCGACGACTACGCGGCGAACGTCACGCAAGGGCGCGTGCGCCCGCCGCCCCCGGGCTCGGACGTGCCGCGATGGCTGCGCGCGATCTTGCTGCGCGGTCTGTCGGTCGTGGCGAGCGACCGCTTCACGTCGATGGACGAGCTGCTCGCCGAGCTCCGGCGCGATCCGAACGCCAAGCGCAGACGGTGGCTGGCGATCGGCGCGACGGTGGTGCTCTTCGCGGCCGCTGCGCTCGGCGTGCGGAGCGCGCGCCGGGTGGAAGAGGCGCCGTGCCGAGGCGCCGAGAAGAAGCTCGCCGGCGTCTGGGACGACGCGCGCAAGCACGCCGTGCACGATGCCTTCGTCGCCACGAAGAGCGCGCACGCGGAAGATGCGTACACGCGCGTGGCCTCGGCGCTCGACGACTACGCGAGCGGCTGGGTCGCGATGCACACCGAGGCGTGCGAGGCGACGCGCGTGCGCGGAGAGCAGTCGTCGGAGCTGCTCGATCTGCGCGTGGAGTGCCTGAGCGAGCGGCTCGAAGAGCTTCGCGCGCAGGTCGACGTCCTCGCGCGCGCAGACGCGAATAGCGTGAGCAAGGCCGTTCAGGCGGTGCGCGCGCTCCCGCGGTTCAATGCCTGCGCCGACGCCGCGGCCCTCCGTGCTCCGGTGCGCCCGCCGAACGCCGACGCGCGCGCGCGGGTCGACGGCGTGCGCATCGAGATCGCGCAAGCCAAGGCGCTTCAACGCGCGGGCTCGTACGAGTCGGCCAAGACGCTCGCCACCAGAGCCACGGACGAAGCCGCAGCGCTCGCGTATCGCCCGGTCGAAGCCGAAGCGCTCTTCGTCCTCGGTGATCTGCAAGATGACGAAGGGGACTACGCCACCGCCGAGCACACGCTTCGCCGCTCGGCCGCCGCCGCCATCGCCGGCGGCCACGAAGCGCAGGCCGCGCGCGCGCTCACGGCGATCGTTGCCGAGGTGGGCCTTCGCGAAGCGCACTTCGACGCGGCGCACGAGTGGGCGCTGCTGGCGCAAGCGGAGGTCGATCGATCGAGCGACCCGTTCGTGAAGGGCGAGCTCGCGCGAAACGTGGCGCGCGTCTTCTTCCGTGAGGGGAAGTACGAAGACGCGCGCGCGAACGCCGAGCGGTGCCTCGGGATCTGGGAGCCCGCGTTCGGGGCTGGTGACTACGCGGTCGCCGGAGCGCTGACCGATCTGGGCAACACGTTCTTCGCCGAAGGGAAGTACCCCGAGGCGATCGCGCGCTACGAAGAGTCGCTGGCGATCCTCGAGAAGATCCTCGGCCCCACGAGCCCGTCCCTGGGACCGAACCTGAACAACCTGGGCGAGGTCTACGACAAGCTCGGCGACTACGATCGCGCGCTGCCTTCGCTCGAGCGCGCGCGCGCGGTATGGGAAGCGGCGCTCGGGCCGGACCATCCGAAGGTGGCCCTGGCGACCGAAGGGCTGTCGACGTCACACCGACTGAAAGGCGACGCCGACGGCTCGCTCGATCTGGCGAAGCGCGCGCTCGCGATCTGGCAGAAGGCGCTGGGCGACGAGCACCCGGACGTGGCGCTCGGCATGTACGGCGTGGCCGAGGCGCTCCGTGCGAAGGGGGCATTCGACGAGTCGCTGGCGATGCACGAGCGCGCGCTGGCGATGCGCGAGCGAACGCTGGGGCCGAAGCACTCGGACGTGGCGGAGTCGCTGGTGGCGATCGGCGAGACGCGCCTCGCGCAGGGGCACGCCGATCTCGCCGCGGCGCCGCTCGATCGCGCGCTCGGAATACTCGAAGCGGACTCGGTCGATCCCGTCACGCTCGGCGACGCCCAGCTCGATCTCGCGCGCGCCCTCGCGAAGAGCGATCCCGCCCGCAGCCGCGCGCTCGCTGCGAGGGCGCGCGATGCGTACGCGAGCGCAGGATCGCGCGCCGTGAAGCGGCTTGCCGACATCAGCGCCTGGATCGACGGCGGAAGATGAGCGATAAAATCGAAGCATGAGACGCGCTCGCCTCGGCACTCTGATCGCGGCCGCCGCGGGCGTCGCGGGGTGTCGGTTGGGCGCGACGGGTGAGCTGATCGGACCGCTCCCGTCGACGTCGTCGGCCGACGGGCTCGGCGCGCTCATCCAAGTGACGGGCAAGGCGTGCGACACGGCGTACGCCGCGAGCACGTTCGGACACGTCGTGTACGCGTCCGAGAGCCTCGGTCACATCTACCGCGTCGAGGCACGGGCGGGCGCCGACGCGGAAGATCTCACGAACGAGCTCGATCGACTCTCGAAGGGGAAAGACGGCGCGGTCAACGTGACCGCCGACGGCGAGGACCTCGTGATCACGACGACGCGCTTCGGGTGCAGCGAGCAGCAGTGCCTGGCGATCGTCTCGCAGAACGCCTGCGCCGCGCAGGTGATCATCGACGGCACCGGCAACCCCATCGGCGCCGACGGCTTCCCGGCGATCGGCAAGCTCGCGAACGGCGATCTCGTCGTCGTCTATCCGGTCGACAACGGCGGCTCGCGCAACGATCTCTACGCCGTCCACAAACACGACGGCGCGTGGGACGTGGCCGTAGCCATCACGAAGGCGTCGACGCTCCCGTACAACGCCGTCCCCACGATCTCGAACGACGGCACGAAGGTCCTCTTCGACTGCGGCACGAACAGCTACTCGGGCGGCAGCGGGACCTCGATCTGCGAAGTGGGGACCGACGGCACGGCGTTCCGCGTGGTGCACGGGCCGGGCGACGGCCCGGCGGGATCGGGGAACTGGCCACTCCACAAAGCGAACTACGCGCCCGACGGCGCGATCGTCTTCGAAGGGGAATGGCCGCACGGCGGCGAGCGCATCTGGCAATACCCGGCGACGACGACGACGCCCGCGCTCGTCAACGATCAGGCCGATCCCGACGGCAATCCGATCTTCAACGACGACAACACGCCGTGCGTCCTCCCCGACGGTCGCATCGTCTCGCTCTGGCTTCAGCGCGACGGGAACCTCGTGGGGTACCACGAGATCAAAGTGATGAACGCCGACGGCTCCGCGCCGGCGATGCTCGTGATCAACCAGAACACGCTGGACGTGGGGCACGGCTGCTCGAAGTGAACCGCGCGGCTCACCGCGTCTGAATCGATCGCAACACGTCGAACAGCGCGCCCGCGCTCTCGTCCCACGACTTCGGACCGAGCTGTCGCATGCGATCAGGCGTGAGCTCTCCGCGTCGCGCGCGCTCGATCGTGACCGCGATCGCATCGGCCAGAGCGGCGGCATCGCGCGCGGGGACGAGCCTCCCCGCTTCGTGATCACGGAGCACGTCGGGAATCCCGCCGACGCTCGTGGCGACGACCGGCCGTCCGCTGGCCAGCGCTTCGAGCACGACGTTCGGAGTTCCCTCCATCCAGCTCGGGAGCGTGAACACGTCGCAGGCCGCGATCCACTGCGCGACCTCTTTCAACGGACGCGCGCCCGGCGCGACGATGGCGCCGTTCGACGCCGCCGCTTCCTTCTTCACGCGCTCCGACCATTCGCCTTCGCCCACGAGGGCGAACACCACGTCGCCGATCCGCGCACGCACGCGCGGGATCGCCTCCAAGAGCTCGCCCAGCCCCTTCTGCGGCTCGAGCCTCCCGACGAACGTGACCACCGCCGCCGTCTCCGGCAGACCGAGCGCGCGTCGCGCTTCCCGTTTGTCGCGCGGCGAGAAGAGCTCCGTGTTCACGCCGTTCGCCACGAGGTGAATGCGCGCGCGATCGACCCCGAGCGATTCGAGCTCGGTCGAGAGCGCGCCCGAGACGGAGACCATCGCGTCGGCCCGCGGCAGCACGCGACGCAGGACCGCGCGCGCGCTCGGGCGCTTCGCGATCACGTTCAAGTCCGATCCGTGCACCTTCACCGCGCACGGTTTGTTCATCGCGCGCGCCGCGAGGATCGCCGCGCAGCCGTCGGGGTACGCCCACGTTCCGAAGACGACGTCGGCCTCGGAGATCAGCTTTCGATGTGGCGCCAGCGACGCGAGGTAGAGCGGCACGGCGACCGGCACGCCGACCTTCGGCACGTAGAGCTGGCGCATGTAGTGCGTCTCGATCCCGCCGATGACCTCGCGCGCCGGCAAGCGATGGAGCAACGCCGGCCGCGGAGGGTTCTCCATCTTCGTGAGCAACCCCGCGCCCGGCACGTACGCGACGGCCGCGAGCACGGTGAGATCGCACCTGTTCGCCAGGCACTTGAACTGCTGCAAGTTGAACGACGAGCTGAGAGGCTCGACGCTGTTCGGCCAGATCTGTGTGATCGCGAGGACGCGCATGTTCGCTGCGGGCTAATCTGCGAAGAGGTCCCGACGATGCGCATCGTACACGTCGTCTGGTCCTTGAACCTCGGAGGACAGGAGCGGTTCCTCCTGAACCTGTCGCGCGCGCTCACGGCCAAGGGGCACGAGGTGAGTGTCGTGGTGATGACCGCAGGCGGGAGCATGCGGGCGCAGTTCGATGGGATCGAGCTGGTCGACGTCATCGAGCGCGGAGGATTCGACGCGGGGCTCTTCGCGCGAATGGCTCGCGTGTTTCGCGCGCGCAGGCCCGACGTGGTGCACACGAACAATCCGGGGCCGCTCATGTACGGCGCGTTCGCTGCGCGGGGCGCGCTCGTTCGTCGCGTCGTTCACACGAAGCACGGCGCGAACAACGTCTACACGAAGCGGAGTCTGCTCTTCGCGCGCGCCGCCGTCCGCACGCTCAGCGCGTTCGTCGCTGTGTCCGAGCCGACGTCGGAGGTGGCGCGAACGCTGGAGCGCGTCCCCTCGCGACTCCTTCACGTGATCCCCAACGGCGTCCCGCTCGATCAGTTCGGCGCCGATCCCGCGGCGCGCGCGCGCGTTCGGGCGCAGCTCGCGATTCCGTCGAACGCGGTCGTCGTCGGAACCGTCGGGCGTCTGGTCGTGGAGAAGGACTACCCGTTCCTCGTGCGATCGATCGCGCCGCTCCTCTCGCCCGACGTGCGTCTCGTCATCGTGGGCGACGGCGATCAGCGCGCCGCGATCGAAAGCGCGATCCCGCGGGAATCACGGCCGTTCGTGCACCTCACGGGAATGCGCGCCGACGTTCCCGCGCTCTTCGCGTCGTTCGACGTGTTCGCGCTCAGCTCGAAGACCGAGGGGCTCCCGCTCGTCGTGCCAGAGGCGATGGCGTCGCGTCTCCCGATCGTGGCCACGAGCGTCGGCGGTCTCCCGAGCATCGTCCCGCGCCACGTCGGGAGGCTCGTGCCGCACGGCGACGAGCGCGCGATGCGTGACGCCTTGAAGGAGCTCACGGCCTCGCCCGAGAAGCGGCGCGCGCTGGGAGACGCCGCGCACGCTTACGCCCACGAACGCTTCTCACTCGATCGCATGACGGAGGCCTACGAACGCCTCTACGCTGGCGAGACCCGGTGACTCCGCACCTGCTCTTCTTCGCGCCGCTCGTTGCACTGCTCGCGCCGGGCGCCGTGACCGATGCGCTCCCGCCACGCGATGCGACAGGACAACCCGTCACGTCGCGCGATGCGACCGGACAACCGATCGCGCCGCGCGATGCGACCGGGCAACCGATCGTCGTCACCGACGACACCGGGCAGATCGTGCCGCCCGTCGAAGACGAGAGCGCGGCGCGTGCCGACTCGTTCCTGCGCAACGGCAAGGGAATGATGCTCGACATGAACGAGCGCGAGCGCCTCCGCGACGGCCTCCTCGGCGGCCACGACTGGCGGGCGCAGATTGCGCTCATCGAGGGGTACAACTCGAACGTCATCCAGACGCAGGCCGTCACCAACGGCCCCGCCGTTCGCCACCCGTCGCCGTTCACGGGCATCGACGCCGGCGCAGAGTGGCTCTCGTGGTCGTCGATCCACGATCAGCAGAGCCTCCGCGTTCAAGTGCGCGCGCAGCACTACACGCCGCTCGACGGGTACCACCAGCCCGACGACGGCAGCGTGAACGGGGGATGGAACGGCCAGTTCACGCTCGACGACCGGACGTACGTGCAAGGTCGCGCGCTGGCGACCATCAGCACCGTGAACTCGGCGCGACTCAGCGACGGCCCGCTCTTCCAGATCGATCCGTCGACCGTCCAGCGCGCGTACACGATCGAAACGGCGCGCCTCGCGCTCGTGCACGAGCTCTCGCCGCGATGGCGATGGATCAGCGGCGCCGACGTCGAGATCTCGACCACGCTGCGCGACACGCCGATCCAGCTGAGCCCCTCGCAGATCGTCGCGCACCGCGGCCTCGACTACGTGGTGCCCGGCGTCGACACGGGCCTCTTCCACGATTTCGGTCCGGCGGACATCGGCTCGATCACGTTCCGCTACAGCCCGACGTACATAGCGTTCCTGGTGAATTTCGATCGCAACCCGCCCGTCTACAACGGCTACACGACGGTCGAAGCCGGCGAGATCGCGCTGGCGTGGGTGCACGCCTTCGACGAACGATTCCGATCCGCCGCCACGGTCGGCGCGGTCGCCACCAGCGCGCCTCCGCTCGATCCCGACACGCGCCCCATCGAGAGCCCCGTCGTCAGTGAAGAGCTCAGTTACATCGGCAACTACTGGCTCGTCACCGGCGCGCTCACGTACTCGTACGGCTCGGCGAACCCGCGCCTCGGATTCGGCCCGTCGGCCGGCGCGTCGCTGACGGCGCAGGGTGTCCCCTTCCCTCACGGCGCGTGGCGCAACCTCTCGATGGTCGTCGTCGGCCTGGCGAATCGATCCGTCTTCGAAGCGGGGCCCGGTGCGCTGTCGCGCTTGTCGTTCGTCGAAGGGAGCGCGGAGCTCCGCTACGGCGTGAACAACTGGCTCGGCGTCGTCGCTGGATACAACGGCCGGTACGCGGCCTTCGAAGGAGCGGACCTGTTCCCGTCGCTCCTTCGCCACGTCGTCTTCGTGGGGCTCTCCGGCTACTTCGCGAGCGATCGATCGCTGCCGACGCTCGACACGTTCACGTCGCCGATCAAACCGCCGGGCTGATCACCGCGCGCCGATCCGAAAGAGCACGACCTTCACCGTGTCGAGCAGGATCGAGAGGTCGAACACCAGATTGTAGGTCTTGATGTAATAGAGGTCGTACTGGAGCTTCTCGACCATGTCGTCGGTGGAGGCGCCGTAGCGACACCGGACCTGCGCGTGCCCGGTGACGCCGGGCTTCACGTAGAGGCGCTGCTTGAAGAACGGCACTTGCTGCTCGAGCTGCTCGATGAAGATTGGACGCTCCGGTCGCGGGCCGACCATGCTCATGCTCCCTTGCAGCACGTTCCAGAGTTGCGGGAGCTCGTCGAGGCGCGTCTTGCGAATGAACTTGCCGACGCGCGTGACGCGCGGGTCGTTCTCTTGCGCGAACTGAGCGCCGGCCTTCTCGGCGTCGGTGCGCATCGAGCGGAACTTGTAGATCGTGAACAGCTTTCCGAACTCGCCCGCGCGCACCTGGCTGTAGAGCGTGGGGCCCGGTGATTCGAGGCGAATCGCGAGCGTGGTGAGGATCATGAGCGGAGACGCGAGCACCAGACCGATGACCGAGACGAGCACGTCCAGGATTCGCTTCAGGCGGCGCGTCCCCGGTCGCGCGGCGAACCCTTCGGCGAAGATCAGCTGACTCGGTTTGAGCTCGCGGACGTACAGCTTCGCCGTGTTGCGCTCGTAGAACGAGACCCCTTCTTCGACCTCGACGCCGCGGAACTTCACTTCGAGGAGCTGCTCCACCGGCAGCGTGCCGCGCCTGTCCGGATAGGCGACGAGCACGAGCTGCACGTCGAGCTTGCCGACGATCTCGAACAGCTCGCGGTACGTGCCGATGACGTTCTGCATCGGGTCGACCTGCACGCGATCGCGCGCGAGCATTCCCATCAGCTCGAGACCGACGTCACTCCGTTCGGTGATCATCTCCGCGAGCTCGCGCGCCAGCGGGCCATTGCCGAGGATGAGGACGCGGCGCTGGAACCCCTCGTTCGTCGCCACGCTGTCGTAGAGCGTGCGCCACGTCGGCAAGACGATCGCCGTGAGCGCCATGGCGCTCAGGAAGACGCCGCGACCGAGCTGCAGGATCGGAATCAGGTACCAGACGAGAAAGAGGAGCACGCTCCCCAGCGCCAGCGCCTGGAGCACGCGCTTGTAGTTGGTGCGGATCGAGCGCGCCGCCTGGAAGTCGTAGAGGCCGCAGTAGTAGAACGCCCCCTGCATCACGAGCGCGACGAGCAGCGCCTTCTTCGCGACGTGCGGATACGTCAGCCCTTCGTGTAGCCCGATGCGCGCGCAGCCGGCGAGCACGACGAGGAACGCGACGAGCAGCCCTTCGAAACAGAAGAGGAGAAGCCGCCTGGGATTTCGAAACAGTTCGACCATGGAGCTCCACGAAACGACGCCCTCACGGACCGATGCCTAACGCGCGCGAAGGAGCTAAGGAACGATGACCGTGTCGCCCGACTGGAGCGCGAGGTTCTCTTGAAGGTCGCCGCCGTTGACGACGGCGCTGTAGTCGAAGGGCATCCGGCGCTCGCCGTGCGAGTCCTTGCGAATGATGATGATGCGATCGGCGTTGGCGAAGCGCGTGAAGCCGCCGGCCATGGCGAGGCCCTGGAGCACGGTGACCTGATGGTTCGGCGTGAACTCGCCGCCGCGCTGCACTTCGCCGACGACGTAGATCTTGTAGGAGCGAACCTCGCTCACTTGCACGGTGACGGGCGGGTTGTCCTGGAAGTAGCGCGCGCCGCGCTTGGAGACGTCGGTGGCGATCTCGTCGACCGTGCGTCCGTCGGCGGCCACGTCACCGATGAGCGGGAGCGAGACCTTGCCGTCGGGCCGCACGGTGACGGTCTGACTCAGCTCGTCGTGCTTCCACACGTTGACCTTCAGCACGTCGCCGGGGCCGACGCGGTAGCCGATCGCGTTCTCGGCCTTCCAGTTGTACTGCGGTGAGCCTGCGCACGCGGCGAGCGTGAGCGCGAAGATGGCCGCGCCGAGGAGCCGGACGAATGCCAAGAGGCGCATCGTCTACGGATATCACACGGCGAACCCGTGGCGCTTTCGCCGCGCGCGCTGCGCTTGCATAATCGGAGTCTCGGCGAGCGAAGCCATCGCTCTCCTCAAAGATGACCGTCCCCTTCGTCACGATCACGATGCCGTGCCTCAACGAGGAGCGCTTCATCGAGGCGTGCCTCACGAGCGTGCGTCGCCAGGACTACCCGGCCGATCGCTTCGAGGTGCTCGTGGCCGACGGCGGAAGCACCGACGCCACGCGCGAGATCATCGCGCGCCTGTCGAAGGACGATCCGCGCATTCGCCTGGTCGACAACCCGGAGCGCATCCAGTCGCCGGGGATGAACAAGATGATCCGCGCCGCGAAGGGCGACGTCATCGTGCGCATGGACGTGCACTGCGAATACAAAGACGACTACGTCCGCAAGTGCATCGAAGCGCTCGAGCGCACCGGCGCGGACAACGTCGGCGGCGCGCAGCGGTCGCGCGCGAAGACGTTCTTCCAGCGCGCGCTGTGCGCGGCGCTCGAGAGCCCGCTCGGCGTCGGCGGCGCGAAGTACCGCGGCGCCTCGTATGAAGGGTTCGTCGACACCGTGTTCCTCGGCGCGTTCCGCCGCGGCGTGTTCGAGACCGTCGGCCTCTACGATCCGAACGCCATCACCAACGAGGACGCCGAGCTGAACCAGCGCATCATCGCCGCCGGCGGCAAGGTGTTCCTCTCGCGCGACGTGGTCGTTCACTACTATCCGCGCGCGTCGTTCGAGTCGCTCGCCAGGCAGTACTTCAAGTACGGCCGCGGCCGCGCGCGCACGCTGCTCAAGCTCCGGCGCTTCCTCTCGGTGCGCCCCGCGCTTCCGTTTCTCCTGGTGTGCGGCGGCGCGGCGATGCTCGCGACGAGCGCGGTGCAACCGTTCACACCGTTCGCGTTCGGTGGGTACGCGGCGGCGACGTTCCTCGAGGCGGTGCGCGTCGGGAGCAAGGCGGGCGTCGCCACGATCCCGATCGTGTGGGCGATCTTCCCCGTGCTGCACGTCTCTCACGGTCTCGGGTTCGCCGCCGGCCTCGCGCGCTACGGGCTTCGGCCGGATTGGGGCGAGCCCGAGCGGCTGCGACCCCTCACCCCCCCAGCCCCCTCTCCCGTAAAGGGAGAGGGGGAGTCGGATGCGATCTCTCCTCCCCTCTCCCCTCGCGGGAGAGGGGCCGGGGGTGAGGGTTCGCGAGACGGGACCTGACGATGGCGCTCTTCGGCGCGATCCTCCTCGTCTTCATTCTCTTCGTGCGCCCGCAAGAGTTCGTCGCGGGGCTCGAGAACCTCTCCATCTTGAACGTGGCGACCGGGCTCGGCGTGCTCGGCATCGCTTACGAGTTCGCCGTCGGCCGGTTGAAGAGCTGGAGGACGCCGCAGTTCCCGTTCCTCCTCGCGTTCGTCGGCTGGTGCGTCGTCGTCACGTTCGTGAAGGCCGGCACGAGCGCCGTCCTCGACATGAAGACGACGATCCTCTTCTCGATGATCTTCATGTTCATCGTCATGTACGCCGGCGCCACGTTCGAGCGGTACCGCGCGATCGCCGCGACGATCCTGGCGATCATGTTGATGCTCGCCTTCGTGTGCACCCGCCCGTCGCAAGGGCCGTACGAGTGCATCGTCCTCGACAAGGACGAGGACGGCCTCGTGGCGCGCGATCAGAGCAGCGGCGAGTCCGACGGCCGCCCGTGCGAGAGCTGGCACGACTGCGCGACCGGGTCGCACGGATTCTCGGACGACTACGCCTGCGAGCAACCGGGCTGGTTCAAGACGTTCACCGTCGCGCACGGGCGCGTGCGATGGCGCGGCACGCTCGCCGATCCGAACGAGCTCTCCCTGGCCATCGGCGCGGCGATCTCGTTCGCGTTCGCGATTCACGCCTCGATGAAGAAGAAGATCCGCCACGCGGTGCTGCTGGCGTGCGTCGCGCTCGCGACCTACTGCGTGGTGCTCACAGGATCGCGCGGCGGCGTGCTCGTGCTCCTCGCCGTCTTCGGCACGTACTTCGTTCGCCGCTACGGACCCAAAGGGTTGCTCCTCGGCGTCGTCTTCGGCGCGCCGGTGCTCCTCCTCGGCGGACGAAACGACGAGAGCGCCGACTCATCGTCGCTCGAACGCCTGGGCGCGCTCTACAACGGGATGGGGTTCGTGAAATCGAATCCGATCCTCGGCCTCGGCCAGGGGCAGTTCATCGAGAACTACTTCATCACCGCGCACAACTCGTACGTGCTCGCGTGCGCGGAGCTCGGCTTTCCGGGGCTCGTGATCTGGACGTCGCTCATCTACGTATCGGTGAAGATCCCGTACATGATCGCCTCGCGCCCGCCGGCCGATCTCGATCCGCGCCTCGTCCCCTACGCCTTCGCGCTCGTCACGTCGTTCGCCGGCATCTGCGTGGGGATTTCGTTTCTCTCGTTTTGCTACCACAACATGTTGTTCATCTACTTCGGCCTCTCGGGCGCGCTGTACCTCGCGGCGAAGCGGAGCTCGCCGACGTTCGAGGTGAAGGTGGCGCCGAAAGAGATCGGCTACCTCGCGGGGTTCGATCTCGTGTTGATGACGTTCCTCTTCGTGTACACGCGCATCAAGGGGGAGCCGTGATGCGCGCGATCGCGATCGCGTCGGGCCTCGCGTCGCTCGCGATGATGAGCGCGTGTCATGGTCACGAGCTGTGGCCCGGCCCCACGCCCGAAGCGGCCTCTCCCGCCGCAGCGGCTCCGCCGATGCCGCCCGCCGAGCCCGACCCCGCGCCGGTCGCTCTCGGCTCGGGAGGTCACCCGCGATTGCTCCTCACGACCGATCGCCTGCGCGCCGCAGTCGATGGCGCGAAGCGCGGAGGCGCGTCGTGGAATTCGTTGATCACGAACTGCCGCGCGATGGCCGCGGGGAAGAACGACAGCGGGTACCAGGGCGATCAGTGGGCCGCAGGCGCGCTCGATCTCGCGATGTGCTGGCGCGTGCGTCACGACGACGCCTTCGCGCGCGCCGCGGTCGCGTACCTGATGGCGCTGGTCGATGATCACGAGAACGTCGGCGATCACCTGGGCGGGCTCTCTGCCGTCAAAGAGAACGACGGCTACCCGATTCGCTACCGCGGCTTCTTCGCCGCCATCGCCTACGACTGGCTCTTCGACGTGCTCACCGTCGATCAGCGAAAGCACCTCGCCGATCGCTTCGTCGACTTCTGTCACTGGTACCGGAAGGACGGTTACAAGACCGACGACCCGATCTCGAACCACTACATGGGTTACTTCGGCGCGTGCGCCATGAGCGGCCTCGCGCTCGAAGGCGACGACCCGCGCGGCGTGGAGCTTCGGCAGATCGCGCGCGTGATGTGGAAGACGGAGATCCTTCCGGCGTACGCGAAACTCCCCGGCGGCGATTTCCCCGAGGGGTGGCAGTACGCGCGCACGCCCGTGGCGGCGCTCGCGTTCTACGTCGATGCCGAAGGGCGCGCGCGCGGCGACGCGAAGAAGCTGCTCTCCGAGCTGCCGTGGCTCGACGCGACCGTCGCGTTTCAGACGCACGCGCTCC
This sequence comes from Myxococcales bacterium, assembly GCA_003151595.1. The sequence goes on along the minus strand of PLXW01000175.1, from coordinate 33,012 downwards.
ACCCCGACGGCGTTCACCAGTGGGACAGCGCCGATTGGTCGCACAAGCCGGCGGTGCTCCTCCCCGAGACGCTGTACTGCACGGCGCTCGCGCTGCCGAAGGACGACCCGCGCAGCGACGAGGCGCTCTACGTCGCGCGATCGGTGAGCCACCCCGACAGCGATCTCAATTGGAACTGGCTGCGCGTGATCACCGACGACGCTTCACGCAAAGGCACCGACCCGCGCAAAGGCCCCACGAGCTACGTCGCGCACGGCACCGGCACGGTGCTGGCGCGAACGGGGTGGGATGCGAACGCCGCGTGGGTGGCGATGAACAGCGGACCGCCGTGGGGCGATCATCAGCACCTCGATCAGGGGCACTTCGAGATCGTGCGCGGGAGCGATCGGTTGATCATCGATCCGGGCGACTACGATTCGTATTCGACGATGAGTCACAACTCGATCCTGGTCGACGATCGCAAAGAGAACCTTCGCTGGTCGCCGAACCAGGGCTTCTGGGGGAAGGCCGCGAGCTTGCCGCGAAGCGAAGACGCGAACGGCGTCGTCTACGCGGAGGCGGACTTCGGCGCGGCGTACGATCCGCAGGACTACCCGCAAGATCACCCCGAGCGCTCGGTGCTTCGCGCGGAACGCGAGCTCGTGTTCTCGCGCGCGCCGCTCGCGGGGGCGCATGGATCGTCGGCGCGGTTGGTTCTGTACGATCGCGTGACGCTCGCCAAGCCGAGGTACGGCGTGACGTGGGAGATGCACACGCCGGTCGTACCGAGCGTGAACGCGAACGTGGCCACGGTGAACGTCGGCAGGTCGAGCGTGGTGGTGACGACGCTCGACACGATCGCGAAGTCGGCGCAGCTCAAAGAGCCGACGGTGCACTTCGAAGACATGTTTCAGCAGAACGACGTGGCGGAAGGGATCACCTCGACGCGCACGGAAGAGGAGTCGGCGCGCGGGACGATCGAGCGGCGCTTTCTTCACGTGATGGCGATCGGCGCGAGCGGCGACGCGCTGCCAGTGGCGACGCACGTCGACGGCGAAGGGGCGGAGGGGGCGGCGATCGACGGCGAGGCGTACGTTTTTCCGATCGCGGGTCCGCAGAAGACGGCGAGCGCGATCGCGTGGCGGGCGCCGATGGGCGCGGTGAAGCACGTGGTGACGGGGCTGGCGCCGGGGGCGGGGTACGGGGCGAGCGCAGCAAAGGACGGAGCGTTGTGTCGCGTGGCGCTGAAGGCGGGGGGGACACGGGCGGCGTCGGGCGCGGGGACGCTGGTGATCGACGTGAAAGACTGCGTGGTGCGATGAAGCGGCGCGGCCTCACGCTCGTTCACGCGGCGCGTAGGAGCGTGGCGGTGATTCTCGCCGCTGCCTTGGGCTGTTCCACGAGCGCCCCCGGCGACTTACCAAACGGTACGAAGTGCAAGGCCGTTGGCGGCAGCTGCGTGATCGGTGACCCCTTTGGCCCCTGCTACCTCAACGGAAGAAGCACTGGCTTCAACGCGCCCAGAGACGACGACGACTGTGTGGCGCACGAACCGAACCCTCCCATCTCCGCGCCCTATGCATGTTGCGTCCCGGGCGATGGCGGAGCGACGGTTGGAGACTCGGAGTAGGGGCGCGTCGCGAGCTACGCCCTTGGATCCTCTGCCGCGGCGTAGATCGCGTCTACGTCCAGCACGCACGGGACGGAACCGAGCTCCGCCCGCTCGCGCGCACGAAACACGTGGCTCGTCCACGCGCCATCGTCCTGGCGCCGCCGGACCTCGATCGAAGGCTCGCGGTGCGAAACGAGCACAACCTCGCGTAGCGACGGGATCGCCTTGTAGTGGTCGAACTTCTCGCCGCGGTCGTATTCCTCGGTGCTCTTGCTCGTGACCTCGACCAGAAGCGTCGGGTTCGTGACGCTGTTCTTGTCCTCGGGATCGACCTCCCGAGGGCCGCATACGACGCTCACGTCCGGATAGGTCGCGAGGCCGGTCTTCAAGACCCGGATGCGCAGATCGGAGCTGTAGACGCGGCAGCGACCGCCTTCGAGCGCGGACGCGAGCTTCGCCGTGACCACGGCGGCGAGCGCCGCGTGCTCCGGCGTTCCGCCGGCCATCGCATAGATCTGCCCTGCGAGGTACTCGTGCTTGATCGGGCTGTTCGCCTCGAGCTGCACGTAGTCGCCGAAAGCGTGAAAGACGGGGTGGGCGACGCTCATGCTTCTTCGAGAACGGTAGCACCCGAGGGTCGAGGCGGCTCGCGCGATGCCAGGCGCCGCTGGACGACGAAAGACCGCTACTTCGACGCCGTCGCCGGCTGGTACGTCGTGGCGATCGTCCGGACCTGCTCCCCTTGAAAGATCTCGAGGTTAGAGTCGCCTTCGCCGAAGGCCGGGTCCCACGTTCCTGCCGTCATCGGCTCCATCAGATTGATCGTGAGCGCGCAGCTCGCGGTCGCTGCCGGCGTGAGCACGCGCGAGAGATCGAGCCCGAGCGATCCGTCGTCGCCGGCGAAGGCGGCCAACGTGCCCCCCGCGATGTCCGCGTTCACGCACGGCCCGGACGCCTGGTAGGTGAACGGGCCGACGACCCCAGGAGTCACCTGCACCATGACCTCGCTCGTGGCGAACGTGCTCGGCGCGGTGACCGTGAACGCGCTCGGGATCGGAACGACGCTGTCGAGCGCGCTCTGCTCCGACCCGCTGCGATGGAGTGAGACGACGACGTTCGTGACGTCGGGGAGCGGCGCAAAGTGCGTCGTGAAGTGCGCGTTCGCATCGGTCGGGTCGAGCGTGAGCGTCTGCGTGACGCCGCCCGCGGTCGCCGTGAGCGCGTCACCTGCGCCGAGCCGAAGGAAGACGTCGCCCCGCCCGATGAGCGCAGCCCAGATCGTCGTTCCATCTTCGTGCGAGGTCGCGCTCATCGAGGGGAGCATGTCGCTGGTGGCGACGCCCGCCGTCGTCGTCGGGTAGGTGGGCGGAGGGATGTACGGATCGGCGACGGGAGCCGCCGTGACCACGCAGCCCGACGTGGTGACGAGCGTGACGAGGAGGGGGAGAAAGCCAAGAAAGCGCGTGCTCATGCTTTCCCGTTGAGCACGATGCGTGCCCTGCGCCGGGTTCCCCTTTTTCGCACCGTTCCCGGGATCGCGGCTGCAGCGAGGACCGCAGAGCGTGGTGGTGGTGTCACGGTGACGTGTGAACCGCGAATCACGTTCTCGCGTGCGCTGGAATCTAGGCTCCCTCGCCCTTCTTCCGCTCGCCCCACTCCATCTCCAGAACCATCTTCCCCTTCGCGCGTTCTTCCGTATCGAGTCGCACGACCCCGTCCAGCTTCAGGATGTCGTAGACCCCGTAGGTCGACCCCTGCGTGGACATCACCCACGCATCCGACGCGGTGCAGACCGCGGGGAGGTTCAGAAACGTCAAGCGCGCGCGGTTCGGGCCGAGCACTTCCCCCTCGAGCGTCCCGACGTTCCGGAAGGCCGCCTCGTACCCGCGCGAGGCCCACCGCGCGAACGCCGCGGGCGACATGCCCATCACGCGGGCGGCGGTCACGAAGAGCGACGCGAAGACCGGGCCGTTGATCGCGCTCACGAACGCGCGTCGGTAGTAGTCGTGCGCGCGGGCGATCCCGAACGTCTCCAGCTGGATGTCGGCCATCTTCACGTGAAGCGCGATCGGCAGCCAGGCGACGCGTGACGCGCCGTCGATCTGCGCCCGCATCTCGGGCGTCACCCGTTCGAAGAACCGCGCGCGGTACGGGTCTTCTTCCTTCGCGATCAGCGCGAGCCACTCCTGGCAGAAGCGTGCTCGAACGCCAGGCTCGGTCGGATCCGGTGATTGGGCGCTCACGGGTGGACCCTCGATTATACGCCCGCGCGCGGATGAGTACTTCGCCGAAGGGGGCTGGCCACCTGGCCCCTTGTGCCGCATAAGAACGCGATGCCTAGAATCCCGTCGCTCGTTTCCGCGCTCGTCGTGTCTTCTGCCGCGTGCCTCCTCGGTGGGTGCGGCACGTCCGCTTCCCCTGCGTCGGCGAGCGACGCGTCCGCCAGCGACGGCGCTCCGGCGCAGGAAGCGGGCCCGGGCCTGGACGCGACGGTCGGTGACTCGGGGGCGACCAACGACGCGGCGACCGACGCCGGAGACCCCGGGGCGTGCCTGAAGCTGGCCGCGGACCCGTGCCTGTCCTGTTGCGAGGGGCTGTACCCGTCGGGGTACCTGACCTTCGGGCAGCTCGAGCTCGCGTGCGCGTGCACGGCGGATCTCTGCGGCGCGCCCGATGGCGGCGCCGACGGCGGCGATGCCGGCCCTTCCGACGGCGGAGACGCCGGCTCGGTTGACGGCGGCGACGGCGGCGCGCTCGACGCGGGTCCGTTCGGAAGCGCCGCATGCGGGACGACATGCTCGGCGCATACGTCCCCCGACGACACGTGCGTCGCTTGCCTCCGCGCGACGCTCGGGAGCAGCTCCGCGCCCGGCACGTGCGGCCTCACCGTCGTCGGCGGGTGCGTCAACGACACCGACTGCCAGGCGTACTTCTCCTGCGTCGAGGCGTGCCCGAACTGACTTAGAACCCCGCCAACACGCACCCCTGGCCGCTCGTGAACGCGGCCGTCCGCGAGTTACCTACGAACGTCGCGGTCACGGTGTTCGCCGTGTGATCGATCACGATCTTGAGGTCGCTGTAGCCGGTCGGGAGCACCGCGTAGTTCGTGCAGTAGGCGTCGGTCTGCCCTTCGACGAAGACGCACGAGCACGCCTCTTTCGCGCCGTACCCGGTGAGCAGTTGGAACTCGGTGGCCGGCGGAGCCGGAGGCGCGGCGGAGGCGTCGCTGGAGACGAAGAGCGCCGTCGATGCGAGGAGCGAGAGAGCGAGTGACCTGCGCATCACGGTTTCCTTTTCACGTTGTTCACGTTGGCACCGTTGGCCTTGTCGACCGCCGCGACCGCCGCGCCGATCATCGCGTCGGGCGCGAACGTCGTCACCAGATCGCTCCCGGTGCGCGCGACGATCATCTGCCGCGACGGGATCACGATGAGCTTCTGCCCGTAGTGCCCCTCGGCGCTGAAGCCGTCGACCGGCTCGTCGGGGTACTCCCACGTGTCGCTCGTCGCCGTCGGGCTCGCGGAGTTGAGCCACCACTGCGCGCCGTACGACCCTCCCGGTCCCGGCCCGGCGTCGAGGACGCGCGACGTCGGCGTCGCGACCGATGAAGCCGGCGTGATCGAATACGCCACCCACGCCGCGGGGAGCACGCGCGTCGCGCCGTTCATTCCGTCGTCGAGATAGAGCTGGCCGAACTTCGCAAAGTCGCGCGGCGTCATGAAGCAGTCGGTGGAGAAGATGGGCGTGCCCGAGCGATCCTCCTCGAAGATCGCGGTCGTGATCCCGGTCGGCGCGAAGAGCTTCGACTGCGCGTAGGCGCGCGGGTCTTGCCCCTTCAGCGCCACCTTGAACGCCAGCGCGAGCAGGTCGGCGTCGCCGCTCGAGTAGTTGAACACCGCGCCGGCGTCGGCGACGACGGGCTGCGAAGCGGTGTAGAGCCCCATGTCGGCCTGGTTGCCATAGAGCAGCTCGAGATCGTTCTCGGCGGTCGGATCCGCGCTGGCGTACGCCTCGTTCCACGCGAAGCCCGAGCTCATATGGAGCAAGTCTTCGATCGTGATCGCGCAGAGCAGCGGAGAGCCTCCGTCGGGTGGCGTCACGTACGTGCAGATGCTGTCGCTCGTCTTCATGAGCCCGTCGCTGATGGCGAGACCGACGAGCGCGCTGCCGATGCTCTTGGTCGCGGAGTAGAGAATGTGCCGCATCGTCGCCGTCCATCCCGCGCCGTACTTCTCGTGGACGACACGCCCGCCGACCATCACCACGAGCCCTTCGGTCTTCCACGCGCCGCTGAACTCCTCGGCGTCGAGCGCGGACCAGTCGTAGACGAGCGGGGCGGCGTCGACGGCGGCGTCGGTGATCTTCGGCCCGGCGTCGCTCGCTGGGGTCGGGGACGAATCGTTCGACTTGCACGCCGCGGCGCCTGCGAGAGCGAGGGCGAACGCAGGAGCGAGGACGAGCGTGTGCGCTTTCACTGTCCCGAGAGTACGCGGTACCGTGCGTCCCGCAATGAACGCCCCTCCTCCCAACCCCTATGCGCCGCCGGGGCAGGCCCCTCCGGAACGGACGCCGGGGCAGCCGCCGGGACAGGAGCCCATCCTCGGCGGTCTGATCCCGCGCAACAGCGACGCGCTCATCGCTTACTACTGCGGCGTGTTCTCCATCATCCCGTGCCTCGGCACGATCCTGGGGCCGATCGCGCTCATCTACGGGATCCGCGGCGTGAAGCTCGCGAACCGGGAGCCGCATCGCAAGGGCAAGGTGCACGCGTGGGTGGGCATCGTCGCGGGGGGGCTCTGCGGTCTCCTCAACCTGTCGGGGCTCGTGCTGTGGCTGGTGGTGATGATCGCGTCGCGCTCGAAGTGAGCGCGTTGCTCTCGAGACGACAAAGAATACGGCCCGCCCCCGGTTTCCCGGAGGCGGGCCGCGGCGCACGTCCCGCGGACACGCGCTGATCTCGCTCGCGCGAGTGGGTACTGCTTTGGTTGTGCTCTAGGCCGTCGCAGTCGCGCCGTTCGTGACGGGCCCTTCGCCCTTCACGACCGGCAGAGCCGCAGCAGCGGAGGCCTCGGTCGCGCCCGCGATCGGCGTGGTGCCGGTCGTGGTCGTGTCCTTGGCCTTGATCCGCTTGGTCCCGCGCGCCGCGGTGCGCAGCTCCGACGCTTTCGCGACGTAGCTACGCCCCTCGGGCGTGCGTGCGTACGCCTCGAGCGACGTGGTCGCCGAGAGCGCGCGCTGCGCGACGCTCGAAGCCAGGACCAGAGCCTGTGCCTCCAAGCGCCGCGCGATCGAGCGGGCCGCCGCCGCGCCCACGCGCAACTTCGTGGCCGTGGCCACGTCGCTGCGCGAGGTCGTCGCGTCGATGGGGACTCCGGCGACGTTTCCGTCACCCTCCTCCGCCTCCGACAGGACGAGCGCGACGAACTTGGCGGGTGCACGACGCTCGACAGATCGAAGGTCTTCGATCTGGCTCTTCGTCATGGACTCCGCCGCGGGCATCGCGCGCGCGATCTGCTGCAGGGCCGCCACCGGGTCGAAACCCGCGGACGACGCTGCAGACTGCTTTGACTGAATTTTCTCTTTCGACATTTTCCTCTCACCTCCTTTCCTGTCTCGCCGACCCGGCGACTCGCGCCGCCGTTCGGTGAGAAGGTGATACGCGGCGTCGCCTGCGCGATCGACGCAGGTCACATGCAACTAACAAGCAGCTTCCATGCAGCTAGCAGGCAGCTAACAGGCAGCTCACCGGCAATGCGTCGGTGCCCGCGGTTCGGCGCCGGTGCCCGCGGCTCGGCGTCGCCGCCCGCGCCCGCGGAAGCCGACGCCGAAGCGCGGCGTCGGTGCCCGCGTCCGCGGCGTCGGTGCCCGCGAGCGCGGAAGCCTCGCCCGTAGCCGCGGAACCGGTGCCCGCGCCATCGGCGACGCGGGCGCACGCCAGTCGCGTTGCAGAATCGCGCCGCGCGTCTTAGACATCCGCAGTGAGCGCGGCCCCCGGCAAGTGGCAGATCGACGGCGCCCGCGTGCGCGCGCTGCGCATGGCGAAGATGCTGACGATCCCCGAGCTGGCGACGAAGGCGGGGATCGCGGCGCGAACGCTGGCCGACGTGGAGGTCGGGGGGACCAAGGCGGTGCGCCCCGACACGATCCGCTGCATCGCCGGGGCGCTAGGGGTGGCGACCGAAGCGCTCCAGCCGGCGTCGCCGCACGTCACCGCGCCGGCGCCGGCCACGCCCCCGGCGCAGGTCGCGGCGTCGCCCGTGCCGGTGCTCGACATCCCGCCCCCCAAGCACCCGGCCAAGACGCGCCTCGACGGCCTCGCCGATCTCGCGCGCGCCCGCGGCCTCTCGCCCCTGCCCGTCACCGTCGGCAAGGCGAAGCTCGCCGTGCTCGATCCGGTCGTGATGCAGAACCTCTTCGCGCGTCACGCCGCGTTCGACGGCGACTCGTTCGTCGTGCTCGGGCGCGTCGAACGTCAACGCGCGCTCTCCGCCCCCGAGGCGCGCGCGCTGGAGACGAAGGTCGGCGTCGGCGCGCGCTACCGCGTCGTGGTCGACGTTCTCGACGGCGAGACGCTCGACGTCACGGTGCACGCGGTGGACGCCGCGCTCGCCGCCGCGCTGCAGGCGAAGATGGGCGAGGCCGTGCGCGTCGTGGTTCGCGTGCGCGTCGTGGGCAAGGACGACGCGCGCGTGGTGTCGCTGTTCGCCAGCGCGCGCAAGCGGGCGTGGGCGCTGGTGGCCGCGCGGATGGCGTGAAGGGGGCGCGTCCGCCAGCGACGGCGCTCCGGCGGAGGAGGCGGGCCCGGGCGTGGACGCGACGGTCGGTGACTCGGGGGGAACCAACGAGGGGGCGACCGCGGACGCCGGAGACCCCGGGGCCTGCCTGAAGCTGGCCGCGGACCCGTGCCTGTCCTGTTGCGAGGGGCTGTACCCGTCGGGGTACCTGACCTTCGGGAAGCTCGAGCTCACGTGCGCGTGCACGGCGGATCTCTGCGGCGCGCCGGATAGCGGCGCTGACGGCGGCGACGCCGGCTCGGACGACGGCGGCGACGCCGGCTCTGCGGACGGCGGCGCGCTCGACGCGGGTCCGTTCGGAAGCGTCGCGTGCGGGACGACGTGCTCGGCGCATACGTCCCCCGACGACACGTGCATCACGTGCCTCCGCGCGACGCTCGGGAGCAGCTCCGCGCCCGGTCCTTGCGGCCTCGATGTCGTCGGCAAGTGCTTGAACGACACCGACTGCCAGCCGTACTTCTCCTGCATCGAGGCGTGCCCGAACTGAAGCTGCGGCTACACCCACGCGAGCCGATAGGCGATGATCCCCCGCCGCGTGAACGACGAGATCTCGCTCACGTACATCTTCTTGCAGAAAAGCTCGCTCCCCCTCACGTAGATCCCGCGGAACGCGTTGCGAAAGTACGGGATGGCGACGAGCTCGGGGACGCCGTGAGCCTCGAACCTCGCCTCCTTGGGGCCCAGCTTGTAGACGGCGACCGCCCCGCCGTCGATCGTCCCAGACCAGAGTCGCCTCTGCTGCGCGAGCCCTGTCCACGGTGTGACGCCCGCGGTCCTCGCCAGCTTGGCCATGGTCCCGAAGATCGTGGCATGGACACGCCGCCCGACGTCGCGCCCAATCTCGAGTTGTTCTTCGTTCGTCAGTCCGAGCGCGTCTGCGGCGCGGTAGTGAGCGACGCCGACCTGGTAGTCCAGCCACGTCCCGGCCACGCTGCCGAGGATGGTCTCGCGATGCTCGGCCGGCACATGTTTGATGTACGCGTCGAAGCGACCGAGCGTCCTCAGCGTGAGGACGGAGGCGCCGATCATCGTGCTCCGGAAGCGCCGCGCAGGGGGCACCACTCCGCCCGGCCCGACCTCGAGCGGTACGAACGCCTCCTCGCCCTGAACCGGCGGAGGTTGTGCGCCCATCGCCAGAGTCTAGCAGTCCTGAACAGCGAGTCCCCACGTCGCCTTACCGCCAGGAAGACGTCGCCACGCAATGCATGCAACGTTGGGTTGCTGAGTTGGATCGTACCGGCGGCGTAGACGCTCGCGCGCCCCAACGCCCCGATTCTGCGTTAACCTCCCCGCCCCATGCCCAACCCGACCGCCACCCTCGAGACCTCCCTCGGCTCCTTCACCGTCGAGCTCTTCGTCGACCAGATGCCGATCACCGCCGGCAACTTCGTGAAGCTCGCGAAGAGCGGCTTCTACGACGGCCTGCACTTCCACCGCGTCATCGACAACTTCATGCTCCAGTTCGGGTGCCCTTACAGCAAGGACCCGAAGAGCGACCGCGCCGGCACGGGCGACGGCCCCGATGGTCCGATCAAGGACGAGCACCCCGCGAACGCGAAGCTCTCCAACGAAGCGGGGACGCTCTCGATGGCGAACTCCGGCGAAGCGAACAGCGGCAGCTCGCAGTTCTTCGTGAACACCGTGCACAACTCGTATCTCGACTGGTTCACCCCCGGCGCGTCGAAGCACCCCGTGTTCGGGAAGGTGATCTCGGGAATGGACGTCGTGAAGAAGATCGAGAAGACGCAGACCGACGGCGACGATCGTCCGCGCACGCCGGTGAAGATGATCAAGGTGACGGTCAAGGAGAGCTGACCGGCCGCGCGACTACGGCAACGCCGCCGGGCTCGCGAAGTACGACGTCGACAGCGTCTTCCACTGTCCGTTGTCGGTCGTGATCCCGGTGCAGTCGCCCGAGCCCGCGCCGAAGACCACACCGAGCGCGCCGACGGCGACGAGCTCCGACGGGTGCGTGAGGAAGTAGTGCACGCGGTTGTCGCGGTAGTGGTTCGTCGTGCCGCCGGCCGTCGTGCTCGTCATGCCGAGCGGCGTCTGCCACCACACGAGCGGCAGATTGAGTCCGTCGTGGAACGACTTCGCCGTCGCGAGGTGATCCTGGAAGTTGGGGTGCGTGGCGTTCGTCTCGTCCCAGTACCAACCGTTCCCCGAGCGCACGCAGTCGGCTTCACTCGCCGCTTCGAAGCACCCCGCGTCGCGATCGAGCGTCTGCACGACGACGAAATCGGCGCCGCCCGCGCCGACGTTCTTCATGTACGTGACGACGTCGGACAGATTCGTCGAGCCCCACTCGGACGGCGAGAACCCGATGTACGCCTTCGGCGCGTACTTGCGCGCGATCTGGATCACGCACCGCACGAGGCCGTTCACGGTGTCAGGCAAGCTGGCGCAGTCGGCGGCGACGCTCACCTTCGCGGCGAGCTTCGTGGGATCGCCGCCGGGTGACGCCTGCTCGCTGTAGCCCCAGAAGTCGGGCTCGACGTTCACGAGCGCGGGCTTTCCGTAGATTCCGAGGCGCTGAAAGAGGAGCACGACGTTCGCCCAGTAGGGCGTCATGAACGTGGCGTCGTTGATGTCGGTGATGTTGCCGTCCCCGTTCGTCGCCATTTGATAGAGCGTGAACATCGGCACGGCGCCGAGCGTGTCGGCGGTCGCCGCGACGTCGTTCACGTACGAGCCGGCCGGGCTGTTCCACGTCGTCCAGTCGCCGGCGCCGACGCTCACGAGGTACTCCTCGTAGAGATCGGGCTTCAGTCCTTGCGATGTGATCGCGCTCGAGTCGCTCGATCCGAGGCCGATGAGGAGTCGCGACGGCTTGCCGAGCTTTCCGGCGAGGCCCGAAGCCGACGACGTTCCTCCGGTGACCGGGCCGCCATCGCTCGTCGTGATCACTCCACCGTCGGCACCGCCGCCGCCGCCTCCGCCGCCACCACCACCGCCTCCGCCACCAGCACCACCACCGGCATCCGCGCCATTGCCGCCGCCACCGTCCGCACCCGCGTCACCGCCGGCGTTGCTCGAGGACGAGTTCGAGCCGCACGCCGAAGTGAGGACGAAGAGGCTCGCGAGGGTGAGTGCGTGCGCGACGCGTGACGAGCACGCTCGGCGACCGAGGGTTCGCATGCGCGAGAGTCTACTTCGTGAACGTGCGAAACGCCGCGACGGTCCGCTTCAATCCTTCGCGGATCCGGATCTTCGGTTCGAACCCGAGTAATTTTCTCGCCGCATCGATATCGGCCAGCGAGTCGCGCACATCGCCCGCGCGTGTCGGCAAGTACTCGGGCTTGAGCGTCGTGCCGGTCTCTTCGCCGATGAGGCGAATGAGCTCGTTGAGCGACGTGCGATCGCCGCACGCGATGTTCACCATCTGCCCTTCGAGCTTCGACGCCGTCTGCGACGCGAGGAGGTTCGCGCTGACGGTGTTGTCGATGAAGCAGAAGTCGCGCGTCTGCTCGCCGTCGCCGAAGACCGTGAAGTGCTTTCCGGTGAGCGCGGCGGTGATGAAGTTCGGAATGACCGCGGCGTACTGGCTGCTCGGATCCTGGCGCGGGCCGAACACGTTGAAGTAGCGTAGCGACACGGTCTCCATCTTGTGGACGTGCGCGTAGACGCGCATCAACTGCTCGCCCGCGAACTTCGCCACGGCATACGGCGACAGCGGCGACGCCGGCATCGTCTCCACCTTCGGCAACGTCGGCGTGTTCCCGTACGCCGACGAGCTCGCCGCGTACACGATGCGACGCACTCCGGCTTGCCGCGCCGACTCGAGGACGATCGTCGTCCCCTGCACGTTCACCAGCATCGACGCTGCGGGGTTCTCGATCGATCGCGACACCGACGGGATCGCCGCCTGGTGAAAGACGACCTCGACGCCGTACATCGCCCGCTTCACCACTTCGGGATCGCAGATCGACCCTTCGATGATCTCGAGCTCCCCCGTCATCCCCTCCAGGTTGGAGCGACGGCCGGTGCTGAAGTCGTCGATGACCCGCACCGTCTCGCCCGACGCGAGAAGCTTCTCTGCGATCGACGAGCCGATGAAACCCGCGCCGCCGGTGACGAGATGAGTCGCCATGTTCTGGAGGTCGTAGCAGGTTATACTCGCGGGCTCGATCCGAAGAAGCGCGTCGCCGCGCGTCCGCCGGCTCACCCGATGAACGTCCGCACTCCGTACCAGGGCTTTCCGCCCACCGTTCCCCCGCCTCCTCCGGCGGAGCCGTCCCCGCGTGAGCGCATCCAGCGACTCCTGGTTCTGGCGCGAAGAGCGCTCGGGTACTGGAAGGTGTCCGGCGCGATCTTGGTCGTGGGGTGCGCGCTCTCGGTGTTCGTCGGGCTGCGCGTGAAGCTCATCTACAAGAGCGAAGCGACCATCCTCTTCAAGCCGGCGATCCGCACGAGCGATCGCGCCGACGAGGAGTCGCCGGGCGATCGCGCGCAGCGCATCGGCGCGAAGTTGAAGGACGTGCTCACCACGCGCACACGACTCGAAGGCGTGATCAAGCAGTTCGATCTCTATCCAAAGATCGTCGAGTCGCGCGGCGTCATCGAGGCCGTGGGCGAGATGAGCGACCACGTCGGCTTTCGCGGGCGCGACAGCGAGACGTACGTCATCTCGTTCGAGAACGAGGTCCCCGAGACCGCGCAGAACGTGACCAAGGCGCTGGCCGACTCGATGGTCTCCGAGTTCACCAAGTCGAGCCTGAGCGCGGCGCAGCAGGAAGCGGACTTCCTCGGGCAGCAAGAGAAGCGGAGCGCCGACGAGCTCCAGGCGTCGAACAAGGCGCTGGCGACGTTCCTCACGCTGCACCCCGAGTTCGCGGTCGAAGCGAAGACGACGGCCTTCGGTCCGGGCGCGGGCTCGCCGATGCAGCCCACGATGCCGATGATGCCGAACATGCCGAAGGACACGGCGCTCACGATGGGCGACGGGCAACTGGGCGTGCTCTATCGGCAGAAGGCGCGGCTCGAAGCCGAGCTGCGGAACGACGGGAAGAGCGCGGCGACGCCGCAAGCGCCGGGAGCGCCGGCCAGCGCGGACCTGCTCGCGAAGCTCACCGTGCAACGCGACGAGGCGGCGAAGAACGCGGCAGCCGCGGCGGCCGATCTCGCCGACAAGCGGACGCGCCTCACGGACGAGCACCCCGACGTCATCTCGGCGAAGCTCGCGGCCGACACCGCGGCGCGCGCGCTTCACGACGCGGAGGTGCAGCTCGCTTCGGCGCGATCGGCCGGCGGCAACCCGTACGACGACACCGGCGTGCAGAAGCGGATCGCGCAGATCAACGGCGAGATCGCCGCGCGCCAGGACGCGCTTCGACGCGCGCAAGCGACGACGACGGGGGGCGATGCGTCCACGCCGGCGGCGAGCGCCATCGCAGAGACGAGCGAGCTCGTGCAGCTCGAGACGGAATGGCAGCGCCTCCTCAGCACGCTGAAGGACACGCGCCTCGAGCACGAAGACCTGAAGCAAAAGCTGGAGCGCGCGAAGCTGCAAGCGAACGCCGCGGAGTCCGCGGGTGGCGATCGGATGCTGGTGATCGATCCGCCGTACCTGCCGATGCGTCCGTCCAAAGGCGGGCGCACGAAAGTGGCGATGATGGGGGGCGTGCTCGCGCTGATCTTCGCGCTGGCCTACGCCTTCGGTCGCGTCTTCTTCAACGACACGATCATCGACTCGGCCGACGTCGAAGCGATGCGCCTCGTCCCCGTGCTCGGCGTCTTGCCGAAGGTTCGGCCGGCGGGCGCCCTACCTGCCTCGAAGGATGTGCCCCGTGCCGTATGACAGCCCGTCGAAGACGGTCGTCGTTCAACGACGCGACATCATCCAGACGTCGCACGGCGATTCCCCTGTGCGCGTCGTGCCGGCGTGGGCCTCGCCTCCCGACACGGGCGTGCTCGTCATGCTCGGCGAGTCGTCGCCGCAGGCCGCGTCGTCGCTGCGCGTGATCCGTCATCGGCTCGAGCAGAAGCGCGCCGAGGGAATGTGGACGTTCGGCATCACCAGCCCGCGCGACGGCGAAGGGAAGAGCACCTTCGCCACGCAGCTCGCGCTCGTCTTGTCCGAGTCGCAGCGCGCGCGTGTGCTCCTCGTCGAGGCGAACTTTCATCGGCCGGCGCTGGCCACGATCCTCGGGTTCAAGGTGCCCGAAGGTCAGGGGTTCAGCGCGCAGATCGTCCGCAAGATGCGCGGCAGCATGGAACCGTGGTGCGTCACCGCGCTCGGCCCCGCGCTTCACATCCTCGCCGAGTCGACGACGGAGAAGGGCTTCCCCGAGACGCTCCACTCGACGTTCTTCCAGAACGCGATCGGGTTCCTCTCGCGCGGCTACGACTTCCTCGTCGTCGACGGACCTACGGTGCTCGGCTCGGGCGACGCGAACGTCGTCGAGAACGCGATCGACGGAATGATCATCGTGTGCCGCAGCCAGTGGTCGCGCGGAAACGATCTGCGCGAGGCGGTGAAGCAGATCGGCGATCGCAAGGCCATCGGCGTCATCCTGTGGGACGCGATCGCCGATCCCAAGCTGGCCACGGGCACGCGCGGGCGATGAGCGGCTCGCGGGTAGGAGGCGCGTGGCAGATCGATCTGACGCAGCTCCCCGGCCCGCTCGGAAAGCTCGGCGAGAAGGAGCTGCACCTGTGGCTCGGCGCGTGGCTGCGTGATCGCGCGCAGAAGGCGATGGCGCCGAAGGTCGAAGGGACGCGGCACCTCCTGTTCGCCCTCTGCGATCACTACGAGCCGCTCCACGGCAGCGTCGACATGGCGACGGGGATCGATCGCGTTCGCGCGTGGCGTGAGCGCTACCCGGTCATCGCCGGAAAGTTTCGCGACGCCGACGGTCGCCCTCCGCGCCACTCGTTCTTCTTCCCCGGCGAGATGTACGACCCGCGCTTCGTCGAGCCGCTCGCCGAGATGTGCGGGCTCGGCCTGGGCGAGGTCGAAGTGCACCTCCATCACAGCGGCGACACGCGCGAGACGTTGCGCGTGTCGCTCGTGAAGACGCTCGACGATCTCGAGCAGCACGGCGTCGTCCCGAAGCGCGAGGGGAAGCGCGCGTGGTCGTTCATCCACGGCAACTGGTGCCTGGCGAACGCGCGCCGCGACGGGCGCTGGTGCGGCGTCGACGACGAGATCGATCTGCTGTGGGAGCTCGGCTGCTACTGCGATCTCACCTTCCCCAGCGCGCCTGATCAGTCGCAGCCCGGCATCGTGAACCGCATCTACTACCCGCGCGGAGACGTGAGGCGGCGACGCGCGTACGAAGACGGAGAGCCGGTGCGCGTAGGGACGGCGAGGCAAGAACGCCTCTTGCTCATCGAGGGGCCGCTCGCGATTTCATTTCGTCCCGGCACGCGCACGCCACGCATCGAGAGCGGCACATTGGATCACACCGATCCGCCGACCGAGGCCCGACTCGAGACCTGGGTCGACCAGGCCGTCGGCGTCGGCGGACGACCGGAGTGGGTGTTCGTGAAGGTCCACACCCACGGCGCCGACGACGCCAACCTCGCGGTGATGCTCGGCGAGGAAGTGCTGCGTTTCCACGAGGCGATCGGTCGCCGGTACAACGACGGCACCCGGTGGAAGCTCCACTACGTGACGGCGCGCGAGATGTTCAACCTGGCGCGCGCGGCGATGGACGGGAAGCGTGGAGAGCCACGCGAGTTCTTCGACTACGAGATACCGAGACCGGAACGCGCGACCTGACGACCCCGGGCGGGCGCGATGCCGCATCTCACACTCGGCGGGCGAGGCCAAGGGACGCGAGCGCCTCTGAAATGCCGGTTTTTCCCGGCATGGGAAGCGTGGCGGCGTTCTTGCTCTGCGTGTGACGGCGAGGTGCAGTCATGGACCGAGTCGTCGAGGTCCGGCCAATCGGCCCGCGTGATCCCCTGTCGGATCCGATGCTCCGGCGAGCGCTCGCCGAGCGCTACCTGGTGTGGGATGCGTGCGTCGCCGGAGCGCGGCGCGTCGATGTTCATCCGCTGATCCTGCCGCGGGCGACGCACCTCGCCGCGGTGCGCGCGGCGGAAGAAGTGGTGCGCGTGGTGGGGGACGTCGCCGCGCGCGCGCACGTCGACGCGAACGAGCGCGCGCTCTACCGCATCCCGCGCTTCGTCGAGGACCTCGCTGCGGCTTCGCACGAGAGCGGAGATCACGCGATCCTGGCGCGCGTCGATCTGCTCCTCGGCGAAGACGGGCAGTGGCGCGCGTGCGAGATCAACGCCGACTGTCCGGGCGGTCACAACGAAGCGCTCGGCCTCCCGCAGCTCGCGCGGGCCGCGGGCTTTCACGGCGCCTTTGATCCCACGCGCGTGACCGACGTGCTCGTCGCGCGACTCGCGCAGCTCGCGCGTGGCCGCGCGGTGGGGCTGATGCACGCGACGGGGTACGCCGAGGATCTCCAGGTGTGCGCGCTCATCCAGCGCTTGCTCACGAAGCACGGCGTGCGCGCGGTGCTCGTTCCGCCCACGGCGCCGAAGCTTCACGGCGGCGAGATCGTCGCGCGCGGCGAACGAATCGGCGTCCTCTATCGCTACTTCCCCGCCGAATATATGGAAGGGCAGAACAACGTCGGCGATGTGATCACCGCGGTGCGGACCGGGGCGGTGCGCACGCTCACGAGCTTCGCGCACATCTACACGCAGTCGAAGCTCTCGTTCGCGCGCGCATGGGCGCACGAGGGCTCGCTCGGTGATGCCGCGCGTCGATCGCTGGCGTCGTTCGTACCCGAGTCGCGCGACGCGACGTCGCTCCCGCGCGAGCAGCTGATCGGCGAGCGATCGTCGTGGGTCTTGAAGCGTGCGTATGGGCGCGTCGGCGATCAGGTGTACGTCGGCGCCCTCTTCGACGACGACGGCTGGAAGGCGATCGTGCGCGACGTGCTGGCGGGGTGTGCGAGCGGAGAGAGCTGGATCGCGCAGCGCTTCGTGAAGCAGCGCACGGTTCCGACGCCGTGGGGCGAAAGGTTCGTCACGCTCGGCGCTTACGTCATGGACGGCCGCTTCGCCGGCTACTTCGCGCGCATCACGCCCGAGAGCCACGTGAGCCACGACGCCTTGTGCGTGCCCGTCTTCGTCGACAACGCGTCTCCGGAGGCCGCATGAAGCGCCAGACCTCGCTCGCCTACTTCGGGACGATGGCGCTCCTCGCGAGCGGATGCCTCGATCGCGCGTACGCCCAGGCCGACGGTCCGAACGCGCTCGACGCACAGGCCGTCCCGCCGCCGCATCTCGTTCAGGTGCCGTCGCAGAACTACGTCATGGGGATGTGGCAGCTCCCGTACTCGAACCCGTGGCAACCGTACGAGAAGCTCACGATGCTCTCGGCCATCGGCGCGTCACCCGAGACGGTGGCGCTTCCGGTCGTCGACTCGCTCGAAGAGGTTCGACTCGCGGACCTGGCGGCGGAGATGGTGGCGCACGACGGCCTCCCCAGCGACGCGATGTGGATGGTCGACCTGCGCGGCGCGGCCTCGGTCGCCTTCGGCACCAAGCTGTCACACCTCGCGAAGGAGCCGGTGTCGATCGTTCCGACGTTCAACAACTGGCCCTTCGAAGACGAGCTGGTCCCCGCCGAAGAGACGCTGGCGGCGATGATCTCGCGAGGGCCGCACATCTCGACGAGCGACGAGCTGTCGTCGCGCCCCGTGTTCCTGCTCGACTCGTGGCGCCTCGCCTACAAGGAAGAGACGGTCGACGACGACGTGGTCGACAACCGCTACATGCTGTCGCCCGCGGATTTCCCCAGCCCCGCGACGCTGCGCGAGTACGGCATCACGCACGTGATCTACGTCGTCTCCGACGTGAACGACGCGCAGTACGAAGAAGACGACCTGAACGCGCTCTTCCTCTCGTACCAGGCCGCGGGGATCACGATTCACATCGTCGACCTCGCGGAGCTCGCGCAGCAACGCGACGAACAACACGACGCGGAGCTCTACTTCGAGGTGCAGCTCCACCACTACATCGTCGTTCCGCGAACGACGTGCGTGCACAACCCGCTCTTCTACCAGCGCTCGCGCGGTGGCTTCGGCGGCGTTCACGGAGCGCCCACCATCTGGAGCCCCGCGTATCTCGGGAGCGGCGGGCATGGGGGAGCCACGTACGGCGGACACGGTGGGTTCGGCGGCGGGCACGGATTCGGCGGGCACGGCGGCGGCTAAAAGTTGGCCCGGTGGAGACGTCTTCCACATGCTCGGCCCGTGAACACGATCCAAACGTCACGACACCCGCTCGAAGGCTGCGTGGTCTGCGCCGAGCGCGACGAGCGCGCCCTCTCCACGCTGATGCTGGCCGATGGAACGCGCGTCGTCGTTTGCGGCTCGCACGACCTCATGTACCGCCGCTCCGGCCAGCTCGCGCAGAACGTGGCCGAGCTCCGCGTGATCACGCGCGACCGCCGCGAGCGCGCCCCCCGGCGTGACCCGGGCGACGAGCTCGGCGAGCGGTTGGTCGCGGCGTTCGCGCCCGCACGTCGCGCGGGCAACGATCGTCGTCGCTAGAAGCGCATCGTCAGCTCGAGACCGCTCGGGATCGCCGACGCGAGGTTCTCGCGCGCCGTCGGCAGCGCGCCCACTGCGAGCGGTGAGACGGTGAACGTGGCGCTGTCATGTTGCGCCAGCATCTCCAGCCCTGCCACGAGGCCGGCGATCATCACGCCGATGCCGAGGCCGACCGCGGCGGGGTTGAGCGTGGGCGTAGGCGTGGAGTGCTCTCCGATGAACATCAGCGCGGCACCGCCGAGGGGCACCAGGACCAGGGTCGCCACTCCGGCCGACCGCCAGGCGCTTCGGTCCGAGTATTGCGCATGGATGGTCGTCGCTCCGTTGATGTAGACCGGGTCGTCCGCTTCGACGATGTCGCCCCCCTGGTTGCTCAGCGCGAGGTGGTACGTCCCTTCCGCCAGCTCGCGAGCGCAGGGCACCTCCGAGCAGATCGTGGCGTAGACGGGCGAGCGCGTCATGCGCATCCCGAAGCGACCCGTGCGCACCGGAACGCTGGTGACCTCGTCGGTCCGCGCGAAGACTTCGTCCGCGCCGTCCGCCTCGACGCGAACCGAAGCGACGCCGTCCGCGCGCGCAGGGCGAGCGGCGGCGAGACACGAGAGGAGCGACACCGCGGCGAGAGCACGACGCGCGATGGGGGTGAGGGTGGGACTGAGCATGGGGCGACTCCTGAAGAAGGGCGGCGTTGCGCCGTCGAGGAGTCCAAGTGCGCGGCCCGTGCCACAGGGTCGTTCGATGGACATTGGGGCGGTGCGAGGCATTCCGCACGTGTTACGAAGCTGAAACCATGCGCTCACTCTCGGTCGTGGGTCTCGCTTCGATCGCGCTCGTCTCGGCGTGTGCGTCGCCTTCGGCCCCGTCACCCGTCGCACCACGCCCCATCGTCGTGGTCGCGCCACCGGTGACTTCCGCCAGCGCGTCGGTCGACGCGGGAAGCGCGCCGTCGGTGGCGCCGATCAGCGACGAGGTGCGCGATCTCCAGCGGGCAATCCTCGCGTCGCACGGCGCGGCCGATGCGGTGTCGTCGCTGACGACGGAGGTCGGCGCGCGGCTCGCCGGCTCGGCCGGGGACAAGCTCGCCGTGGCATGGGCCATCCGCGCGATGGAAGAGCGCGGCCTCACGAACGTGCACGCCGAACCGGTGAAGGTGCCGACGTGGCAACGCGGCGTGGAGACCGCCTCGATCGTCTCGCCCGAGAAGCACGCGCTGGTCGTGACCGCGCTCGGATGGAGCGGCGCGACGCCGGCGAAAGGGATCGAAGGGGACGTCGTGCGCGTGGAGTCGCTCGACGCGTTGAAGAGCATCGACGCCGCGGCGGTGGCCGGAAAGATCGTCTTCCTGGACGGGAAGATGGAGCGAACGGCGACGGGCAAAGGGTATGGCGACGCGGTCCCGGCGCGCGGTCGTGGGCCGGGCGAAGCGAAGAAGAAGGGGGCGCTGGCGCTGCTCATTCGATCGATCGGCACCGATCAGTCGCGCTTTCCGCACACCGGCGCGACACGACAAGACGACGTGAAGACCGCGCTCCCCGCCGGCGCGCTCTCGATCGCCGACGCCGACCTCCTCGACCGCGTGCTCGCGGCGCACGGCAGCACGCGGATCGCCTTGAACCTCGGCCCCAGGTGGTTGCCGCCGTCGGACTCGGCGAACGTCGTCGGTGAAGTGGCGGGCGCGTCGAGCCCCAACGAGGTCGTGCTCCTCGGCGCGCACCTCGACTCGTGGGACCTGGCCGAAGGGGCGATCGACGACGGCGCGGGGTGCGGCATCGTGCTCGAGGCGGCGCGCGCGATCGGCGCGTTGCCGAAGAAGCCGCGACGCACCGTGCGCGTGGTGCTCTTCGCCGCGGAAGAGAACTCGCTCGCCGGCGGGAAGGAATACGCCAAGGCGCACACGAGTGACGCAGGCACGATCGTGGTGGCGATGGAGGCGGACAGCGGAACGGATCGCGTGCTGTCCGCTCGCTACGCGGGGGCGGTCGATGCCCGTTCGCGTTTTCTCGCGCTGGGCTCGGTGCTCGCGCCGCTCGAGGTGAAGATCGACGAGACCGGAGCGTACGGAGGCGCGGACGTCTCGCCGCTACGCGCGCTCGGCGTGCCTCTCATCGATCTCGAGCAGGACTTCACCCACTACTTCGACACGCACCACACGGCGAACGACACGTTCGCTCGCATTGATCCCGTCGCGCTCCAGCAGGCGTCGGCCGCGTTCGCGACCGCGGCATGGACGATCGCGAACATGAACGGCGACTTCGGACGCGCGACGCCGGACCCGCGCGACCGGCATTGAGCCGGCGCTTCGTCACGCGTTGAAACGGGGCGCGTCCGCGTGCGATCGTTCGCGCATGCGGACCCTCTATCACTTCACCGCCTCGCCGTTCTCTCGCCGCACCCGCCTCGCGCTGGCGCACAAGAAGCTCGACGTCACCCTGAAGGACACGCGCGCCGACGCCACGCTGCACGAGGAAGCGAAGAAGCTGTGGCCGCTGCGGACCATCCCCGTGATGGTCGAGGACGGCTTCGTGCTCGGCGACTCGACGGCGATCACGCACTACCTCGATCGCGCGTATCCGCTGGCGCCGCCCGTGTGGCCGACCGATCCGCGCGCCCTCCAGGCGGCGCTCGAGGTCACGACGCTCGTCGACGGAGCGCTCAACCCGATCGTCGATCTCGGCTCGCGCTACTTCGCGCTGCATACGCACGAGGCGTGGTCCAAGGTGACCGACGAGCTCCTGGGGCGCGCGAAAGGGGCACTGGCCGTGCTCGTCGACCGCGTCACGGCGCGCGGATCGCAAACACTGACCGACGCCGGGTGGTGCGCCGCGGACATGTGGCTCGTCACCATGACGATGTGGATGGAGGGGCTGCCGGAGCGGGCCAAGACGCTGCCGCACATCGCGAACCTCGTCTCTCTCCCGTGGTCTCTGCCGCCGGCGCTCTCGCGCTGGACCGATTCGTTCCGCGATCGCGAAGACGTGAAGAGCCTGGGCTGAGAACGTTTCGAGAGCGAGGAGACACGACGATGAAGACGCGCACGTTGGGTTCGAGCGGGTTGACGGTGAGCGCCATCGGGCTCGGCGGGATGTACCTGTCGATTCGGGAGCGACCGAGCGAGGACGACGGCGTGCGAACGATCCACGCCGCGCTCGACGCGGGGATCACGCTGATCGACACGGCCGACGTGTACTGCATGGACCACCGCGACATCGGTCACAACGAGCGCCTCATCGCGCGCGCGCTGCGCGAGAAGCCGAGCGCGCACGTGGTCGTCGCGACGAAGGGGGGGCTCGAGCGGCCGAACGGCGCGTGGACTCGGAACGCGAAGCCCGCGCATCTTCGCGCGGCGTGCGAGGCGAGCTTGAAAGCGCTGGGGCGCGATCGCATCGACGTGTACCAGCTGCACGCGCCGGATCCCGCGGTGCCGCTCGCAGACAGCGTGGGCGAGCTGGCGCGCCTGCAACGGGAAGGGAAGATCGCGCATGTCGCGCTGTCGAACGTCGAGGTCGGCGAGATCGACGAAGCGCGCGCCATCGTTCCGATCGTGAGCGTGCAGAACCGATGGAACCCGCTCGATCGATCGCCCGAGCGCGACGGCGTGCTGGCGCACTGCGCGAAGCTCGGGATCGCCGTGCTCCCGTACTCGCCGTTCGGCGGGGCCAGCGGGGCGCGATCGCTGGCATCCGTCGGGCACCTCGCCCTCGAAGCGCGCAAGCGCGGGATGTCGCCGCACCGATTGGTCCTCGCGTGGTTACTCGCCAAGGGGGACGTCGTGATCCCGATACCGGGGGCGCGGCGCGTGGAGAGCGTCGTCGACAGCGCGAAGGCCGCCGACGTCGCGCTGTCCGCCGAAGACGTCCGCGCGATCGAAGCGTCGTTCAGCTGACCTGACTAGCGCGCAAGGACGACGACCGAATACGCGATCGCGACCTTGTCTCCTTCGTTCGCATACGAGTGGCGCTGATCGCCGCGGAAGGCGACGACGTCTCCCTGCGCGAGATCGAACCGCTCGCCCGACGCGATGAGGACGATCGCGCCGCGCTCGCACGTCAGGTATTCGCGCGTGCCCGGCGTGTGCGGGACGCCGGTCATGCGGGCGCCGGAGGGGAGCTCCAGCCGATCGATCTCCATCCCTGGGATCGGATCGGGGAGCAGCTTCCGGACGATGACGGCGCCTCGTACGCGCACCGGGATCGAGTCGAGCGGGTACCGCTTCGCGGACGCGCGCGGAGCGGCGACGAGCTCTTCGAGCGTGACCTGCAGCGCGGTGGCGACGCGATCGAGCACGGTCAACGTCGGGTTCGCCGTACCGGACTCGAGGTTCGCCCACGTGGCCCGTGGCAGCTCCGCCAGCTTCGCCATCTGCGCCTGCGTCAGCGCCCGCGCTTCACGGAGCTGCTTCACGTTGCGGCCGAATCGCGCCGCCAGATCGGCTTCCATTCCCGTGGATTATCCGTCTTCCAATACATTGTCACCGATTCCAACCCGCGGGCGCGCCCGTCGCATCCTTCTCGTGAACAGGGAGGACGACCATGAACGTGCAAGGCAAAGGGGCGATCGTGACGGGAGGGAGCCGCGGGCTGGGCGCGGCGCTCGGGGCCGCGCTGGCGGCGCGCGGGGCGCGCGTGGTGCTCGTGGCCCGAGAGAGATCGGCGCTGGAAGAGACCGTTGCGAAGATTCGAGCCGCAGGCGGCGAGGCCCATGCGGTCGTGGAAGACGTCGGCGACAAGGAGGCGACCCATCGCATCGCGGGAGTGGCGGCGGCGCTCGTGGGATCGATCGATCTGCTGGTTCACAACGCGAGCACGCTGGGCCCGACGCCGTTGCGCTTGCTCCTCGACACCGACTGCGAGGATCTAGAGCGCGCGCTGGCGGTGAACCTCGTGGGACCGTTTCGCCTGACGAAGGCCATCGCGGGATCGATGGCGCTGCGGGGGCGCGGCGTGGTCGTGCACGTGAGCTCGGACGCGGCCGTGAGCGCGTATCCGCGATGGGGCGCGTACGGCGTTTCGAAGGCGGCGCTCGATCATCTGAACCGCACGTGGGGCGCAGAGCTCGAAGGGACAGGGGTTCGCTTCGTGAGCGTCGACCCGGGGGAGATGAATACGCGCATGCACGCCGACGCGATCCCCGAGGCCGACGTACGGACGCTGGCGGACCCTGCGGACGTGGCCGCGCACATCGTGCGGATCATCGCGCGCGGCGCGTCGCTCGCGAACGGTGCGCGCGTGGAAGCCAGCGCGGAGGTCCTTTAGTGAGCCCCGCATCCTGGCCACGCCAATGGCCACTCGAAGAACGCTTGCTCGTCGTGGATCCGAGTCGCGGTCGCTTCGAGGCGCATCGCGTGCGGGATCTCACGCAGTTCGTCTCGGCGCGCGATCTGCTGGTCATCAACGACGCGGCGACGTTCCCGGCGTCGCTTCGCGGAGCGACGGCCGCAGGCGAGGCGGTCGAAGCGCGCCTTCTCCTCTCGCGCGAGGGCGCGTGGCGCGCGGTCCTCTTCGGCGCGGGCGACTGGCGCACGCGAACCGAGGATCGACCGCCACCTCCACGGGTTCGCGAGGGAGACGCGCTGGTCTTCACGAGCTTGCGCGCGCGCGTCGAGCGCGTCCTGCACCCGTCGGGTCGCCTGGTCGCTCTGCGGTTCGAAGCGAGCGACGAATCGCTCTGGTCGGCGCTCTATCGACACGGTCGACCGGTGCAGTACGCGCACACGAGAGCGCCGCTCGCGCTCTGGCACGTTCAAACGCCGTTCGCCTCGCGCCCGTGGGCGAGCGAGATGCCGTCGGCGTCGCGGCCGCTGGCGTGGGAGCTGGTGCTGGCGTTGCGCGCGCGGGGAGCGCGCTTCGCCACGGTCACGCATGCGGCGGGGCTCTCGTCGACCGGCGACGCGGGGCTCGATGCGGCGCTTCCGTTGCGCGAGTCGTTCGACGTCGGCGCCGAGACGATGCGAGCCATCGCAAGCACGCGCGCCGGCGGCGGTCGCGTGATCGCGGTGGGTACGAGCGTCGTACGCGCGCTCGAGTCGGCCGCGCGCGCGAACGCTTCGAGCGGCGACACGGACCTTCTGGTGAACGAGCACCACGCGCTCTCCGCCGTCGACGCGCTCTTCACCGGAATGCACGAGCCCGGCACGTCGCACGACGCGCTCCTCCACGCCTTCGCCCCTGCGCCGCTGCTCTCGCGCGCTCACGCTCACGCGCTCGCGAACGGCTTTCTCGGTCACGAATTCGGCGACTCGATGCTGATCGCGCGCGGCGCGCTGGCCGACGCTTCGGATCGCCGGTCGTGGTAACTCTTGGCGCGCATGCTGCGCTTCCTGCACACCGCGGATTGGCAGCTCGGGCTGAAGCTCGCCTTCGTTGCCGGAGATGCGGGCGCCGTCGCGCGCTTTCAGCGGTTCGAAGTGGTCCGGCGCATCGCGGCGATCGCGAAGGCGCGCGAGGTCGATGCCGTGGTCGTCGCCGGTGACGTGCTCGACGACAACGCCATCGGCGAGGACTCGCTTCAGCGCGCGCGCGACGCGCTCACGGCCTTCGCTCCCCTCCCCGTCTTGCTGCTCCCCGGCAATCACGACGCGGCGACACCGGACTGCGCGCTGCGACGCCTTCGCGCCGGCGATCACGTTCACGCCTTGCTGGACGACGCGCCGTTCGTGCTTCCGCACGCGCGCTTTCATCCGTGTCCGCTGCGGAAGCGCCACGAGCGCGACGACCCGACGCGCGCCCTCCCAAGGCGTGAGGCCGGCGATCCGATCCTCGTCGCCATCGCTCACGGAGCACTGATCGATTTCACCGAAGGGCTCGAGTCGAAGAACGTCATCGATTGGCGCGCGCTGCTGGCGAAGGGCTACGACTACCTCGCGCTCGGTGACTGGCACGGGACGCTCTCGTTCGATCCGCGCGTCTGGTATCCGGGCGCGCCGGAGGCGACGCGCTTCAAGGAGAAGAGGCCGGGCAACGTGCTCGTCGTGGAGATCGACGCGCCGGGCGCCGTGCCGCGCGTGGAAGAGATCGCGGTGGCGCGCACCCGATGGATCGAACGTCGCTTCGATCTGGCGGACGATACGGCGGTCGACGAAGTGGCGCGGTTCATCGCGTCGATCGACGAACCATCGATGACGCTGGTGAGCCTCGCGCTCGCGGGGCACGTCTCGCTCGGCGCGCGAACGAAGCTCGACGATATCCTCGCCGGCGCGCAGGGGACGCTCATGCACGTCCGCGTCGACGCCGGCGAGCTCCACGATCGCCCGAGCGAAGAGGATCTGCGCGCGCTCGCCGTCGATGGCTTCGTCGGTCGCGCCGCGGCCTCGCTGCAAGCGCGCGGCACGCGCGAGTCGGAGGACGCGCTTCGCTTGCTCCATCGCTTCGCCGTCGAGGAGCGGCGATGAGGATCGTCTCCTTGGCGGTGCGTTCGTTCAAAGGGCTCGATCACGTGGAGCTCACCGACTTCGCGCCCGATCTGAACCTGATCGTGGGCCCGAACGAATCGGGAAAATCGCGGCTGGCGCTGGCGCTGCGGTATGCGCTCTTCGAGAAATACAAAGGCGAATCCGAAGACAAGAAGGCGCTCCGCTCGTACGGCTCGACCGAGCCGCCGTTCGTCGAGGTGCGCTTCGAGACACGCGGCGCGATGTGGACGGTCCGAAAGCAGTTCCTGAAGCAGGCGTACGCCAAGCTCGAAGGGAACGGGCGGACGTGGACCGACGAGGACGCGGAGTCGATGCTCCGCGATCTCCTGGGGACCAAGGCGATCCAGGGGCGGCGCGACGTCGATCAGTTTCTCGGGCTGTGGCCGCTCTTGTGGGTAAAGCAAGGCGAGGCGTGGAACGCGCCGCAGACGCACATGAACGACGACGCGCGCGCGCGACTGCGCGACGTGCTCGCGAGTCACGTCGACGAGGTCGCGGCGGGGCCGCTCGGTGAACGGATCGTCGCGCGCGCGGAGCGTGAGCGTGAGCGCTACTTCACGGCGGCGACGGGCAAGGAGACGGGCGAGCTGGCCGCAGCGCGGGCGCGGTGTGAAGAAGCGCGAGCCGCGGTGGCGCAGGCGTCGGCGAAGCGCGCCGAGGCGCACGGCGCGGCCGACGAGCTGGCGACGATCGAGGGCGATTTGCAGGGAATCGATGCGCGCATCGCGGCAGCGCGCGGGCGCGTGCACGAGGCGACGGTTCGGGCGACGCACTCGAAGGAGATCGCCGCGCGGCTGCGTGCTCACGAAGGCGAGGCGGCGCGAAGGCGCGCAGAGAGCGAGCTGGCCGAGCGCGCACTGGCGCAACGAAGCGAAGTCGCCGAAGCGCTGGCGCGCGACACGCGGCGGATCGAGGAGGAGACGACGACGCTCCGCTCGATGCGAGCCGCCCACGTGGACCTCGTGACGCGCGAGGCCGAGGCGACGGCGCGCGCGGAGACGGCGAACGCGGCGCTCGAGACCTCCCACGCCGAGCAGCTTCGCGCGCGCCGGAGCGTCCACCTGGAAGAGGCCACGAGGCGAGAGCGCGACGCGGAAGAACGCCTCGCGCGCGCGAAGGCGCACGAGGCGCGCGTGATCGAGCTTCGCGCGCAGCTCGCAGAATCACGGATCGACGAGCGACAGATCCGTGCGCTCCGGAACGCGAACGAGTCGCTGACCAAGGCGGGGGCGGCGCTGGCGGCGGCCTCCGCGTCGGTGCGCCTGAAGACGGCGCGCGACCTCGTCGTCGATGGCGAGCGAGTCGCGGAGGGCGACGAGCGCGCGTGGACGTTCGATGCGCCGGCGCGGATCGTGATCGAAGGGGTCGGCGCGTTCGAGGTGAAGCCGGGAGGCGCGGATCTCGACGCGCGGCGCGCGAAGGAGCAGGAAGCGCGGCACGCGATGGCGCGCGAGCTCGAGCGGCTCGGCGTGGCGAGCGTCGCGGAGGCGGAAGAACGCCACGCGCGCCGAACGGGGCTGGCGGCGCAGCTCGCCCAGGCCGAGCCGCTCGTCTCCGAAGCGGCGCCCGATGGAGTCGCGGCGCTGGAAGACGAGGCGCGCGCGCGCGCGATGGACCGCGCGGCGCTCGGTGAATCGGACGTGAGCGCGCCGTCGATCGCGGACACGGACGCCAGCCTCGCGTCGGCCGCAGAGAGCGCCGCCAGGACTCGCGTCGAGCGTGACGCGCTACGAACCGAGATCGCGCGCAGCGCCGAACGCATCGGGCGGGCCGAGAGCACGCTCGCCGACCTCGCTCGGGATCACACGACCGCCGCGGCTCGCCTCGATGCGCTGGCCTCTCACGAGGCCTTGACCGAGTCACTCGCGGTCGCGCGCACGCGCTGGGTCGACGCGCGCACGCTCGCCGACGCGATCGCCGTCGAGCACGCGAGCGCACGCGAATCCGACGCCGACCTCGCGTTCGATCAGGAGCGCCGCGTGCTCGAGCGCCTCGAAGCCGACCGCGCCGCGAAGCACGCGCATCGCGTTCACCTCGAGGCGACCGTGCGCATCCACGGCGCCGAAGATCTCCACGAGCGCACGCAGCGCGCCGAAGCCGATCTCGAGGAACGCGCCGCCGCCCTGCGCGCGATCGAAGCCCGCGCCTTCGCCGCGCGTGAGCTCACCGCCGCGCTCCACGCCGCGCGACGCGAGATTCAACAGCGCCTCGTCGCGCCGGTGGTCGAGCGCGCGCGCCCGTACCTCGAGGCGCTCCTCCCCGGACGGAAGCTCCGCATGGACGAGAACTGGGGCGTCGTGGGGCTCGGTACGGGCGACGTGGAAGAAGACTTCAACGATCTGTCCGGCGGCGCGCGTGAACAGGTCAGCATCCTCGTGCGGATCGCGCTCGCCGAGGTCCTCGGCGCGAACGAGTCGCTTCCGATCGTGCTCGACGATTGCCTCGTGAACACCGATCGCGCGCGGCTCGGCGAGATGATGCGCATCCTTTACCGCGCGTCACGGAAGCAGCAGATTCTCCTCTTCTCGTGCCACGACGAAGGCTTCGAGCGGCTCGGCGAGACCCGGCGCTACGAGCTCACGCCAGGATCGCGCGAAGGAGCGCCCGCGCCGCGGTGAAGTCGGGCACTCGGTAGTTCGCGCGCGATCGCCCGCGACCGACCTTGATGGCGATCGCGCCTTCGGGGAGCGCGGCGAACATGTCCTCGTCGGTCACGTCGTCTCCCATGGCGACGATGCAGGCCTTTGCGCTCGCGTGCGACAGCATCCCGCGCACGACCACCCCTTTGTTCACGCCGTGCGGTCGAATCTCCACGACCTTGTCGCCGGTGATGACCTCGACCGGCGCGTTGCTGAAGACGCTGGCAAGGTGGAGCCGCAGCTCCTTCGCTTGAAGCGCGCCATACTCGCGATCCGCGCGCCGGTAGTGCCACGCCAGCGACGCCGTCTTCTCTTCGACGAACGCGCCGGGGGTCCGCGACGCGAGCTCGTCGAAGATGTGCCGCGCCTGCGTCTTCCACTCGCCGGGCATCTCCAGCGCCGGCGTCCACGTCTGTCCGGGGCCTTCGCGCGCCCAGAATCCGTGCTCGGCGTAGAGCGCGATCGGCAGATCGCCGAACCACGCTTCGAGCGCGTCGCGCGGCCGACCGCTCACCAGGGCGACCCGCGTGCGATCGCGCGTCGAGAGCGCGCGAAGGAGCTCGATGAGCTCGGCGTCCGGTGCAGCGCGCGCGGGAGTATCGGCAAAGGGGACCAGCGTTCCGTCGTAGTCGAGGAGGAGCAGCGTCTCCGGCGCGCGCTGCGTCTGCGCGACGAGCTGCATCGTCAGCTTCGTCATCCCCTCCGGGCGCGCGGCGTGCTCGGGCGCTTGATCGTGCGTGCGACCGAGCTCGTCGATGAACGACTCCGCCCAGCGATGAACGTCGTACGCCTCGACGATCTTCCGCATGCCGCGCATGCGCGCCTGTCGCTCCTCGAGCGGCATCGTGATCGCCTGCTTGTACGCCGAGGCCATGCGATCGATATCGTACGGATTCACCATGAGCGCGTCGCCGCCGAGCTCCGCGGCCACGCCGGCAAACTCGGAGAGCACGAGCACGCCGTCTTCGTCGTCGCGCGAGGCGACGAACTCCTTCGCCACGAGGTTCATGCCGTCTCGGATCGGCGTCACGAGCATCGCGTCGGCCGCTTTGTAGAGCGCCGTGAGGTGGCGCGGCGAGACCCCGCGGAAGATGTAGTGGATGGGCGTCCACCCGACGGTCCCGTACGCGCCGTTGATGCGTCCGACGAGCTCGTCGGTCTGCCTTCGCACGTCGTTATACGCGGCGATGTTCGTCCGCGAGGGGACGGCGATCTGCACGAGCCGCACGTGCTCGCGCATCGACGGTTCGCGCTCGAGGAGCCGCTCGAAGGCGAGGAGGCGTCGTGGAATTCCCTTCGTGTAATCGAGCCGGTCGATCCCGAGCAGCGTCTTCTGGTCGGCCGCCTGCGCGCGCATCGTCGCCGTCTCCTCGCGCACATCGCTCGCCGCGGCGAGGTCGCGAAACGACGCCACGTCGATCCCCATCGGAAACACGCCGAGCCGCACCTCGCGCTCTTCGTACGAGACGCGATCGACGTTCGACTCCAACCCGAGCACGTGGAGCAGCGCGGTCGTGAAGTGCCGCGAGTACGAGAAGGCGTGAAAGCCCACGAGGTCCGCGCCCAGCATCCCGGTGAGGATCTCCTCGCGCCACGGGAGCGTGCGAAAGACTTCCTGGGAAGGGAACGGGATATGGAGAAAGAACCCGATGCGAGCGTCCGGTAGGCGCTTCCGCAGAAAGCCCGGGACGAGCGCGAGCTGGTAGTCGTGCACCCAGATCAGATCACCCGGCTGGTACTGCGCCGCGACGACGTCCGCAAAGCGTTCGTTCACCTTGCGGTACGCATCCCAGTCGCGCGAGTCGAGAGGGATGTTCTCGAGGCGGTAGTGAAAGAGCGGCCACAAGACGCCGTTCGAGAAGCCCTCGTAGTAGCGCGCGACCTCACCTTGCGAGAGATGGACCGCGACCGCGCGATGCGACGCGAGCTGTCGCTCGAGCTCGTCGCGCATGGCCCCTTCGAGCTTGCCGGTCTCACCGGGCCAGCCGATCCAGAGTCCGTTCGATCGCTCGTGCGGCCCCTTCAACCCAGTCGCCAGTCCACCACTGCTGGCCGAGACGCGGAGCTGCCCGCGCTCGATTTTCGCCGTGACCGGCAATCGGTTCGAAACGATCAGGAGTCGCGACATCGCCTCAGCTGTTCATTGCATGCATGGTGCCCGCACGAAAGCTCAGCGCGAGGTAAGGCGGCGCGAAGGCCAGCGCGTAGACGATGAGCTGCGCGTGATCGCGCGCGGTGACGACCAGGATCGCAAAGAAGAACGCAGCGCCCGGAGCGCGCGCCATCACCGTGGCCAGCGGCACACGCGCTCGCACACGCCACGCCGCAAACGCAATCGGGGCGAGAATGCACCACGACGCGATCGCAGCCGTCCATGCAGGCGATGCCTCGCCGAACCAGCGGAAGACCGACCACCATGTGACCGCGAGCACGGCGTGCGTCGCGAGCGGCGCGGACACGATCGCGATCGCATCGCACCACGACGGCGCGCGCGATCGCTCGCGCGCCTCGAACGTCGCCATCGCCGCGGCGGCGAAGAACGCCCACCCCGCGACGCCGACGAGCGGCACCTCGAAGAGCGCGCGCGGCTCGCTCGCCGTCCACGTCCACAGCTTGGCGTGAACGGCGATGGGCTCGATGAGCGACGCGTCGGCGAGCACGATCGCGCCACCGATCCACGGCACGAGCGCGCTCCGTCGAGCGAGCTCTCGCGCCAGCGCGTGGGCCGAGTCGATCACGACGGGCCAGATGGCGACGATGAGGAGCGGCACGCGATCGATGAACACTGACCACTCAGGCGCATACGAATAGAAGCCGTAGGCGCGAATGACGCTGTCTTCGCCGACCCACGCCGCGCACGAGAGCGCGAGCAGCCGCACGACGACGTCCTTCCGCGCGTCGCCCGCGGCCCGCATGCGAAGCGCGACGTACAGCGCGACGATCACGGCGCACGAGAGCTCGATCGCCCGCATCAGTCGATCCCCACGCCCGGCAATCGGAGCGCCACCCAGAGGTGGTAGGCGACGAGGAGTGCCGCGCCGAGCCAGGTGAGCCCGATGCAATCGGCCGACGTGATCCCGCGACGGAGCCATCGCTTGTAGAGGACGACCTGCACGATCGGCGCGACCGCCATCACGGCGATCCGCCACGGCACGACCCGAAGCGCGAACCCCAGGGCGAGCGCGGACGCCGATGCGATGCAAAGCGCGTCGATGATTCGCGTCGCGCCGCGCTCTCCGTGCACGACGGGGTACGTGCGAACGTAGGCCTCGGCGTCGCCGCGCGCGTCGCGGAGGTCGTAGATGACTTCGTACGAGAGCTCGAAGAGGAAGAAGAAGAGCGCAGTGAAAGCGATCGTGGCGACGGTGATCCCGTGCGCGAGCGCGACCCCGTCGCGATGCGCGACGGCGAGCGGGTACGCGAAGCACGTGAGCATGAAGCCGGTGGCGGACGCGGTATTCTTCCAGAAATAGAGCTGCTTGATCCGCGCGCGCCCGGGCAGGAGCGGCCAATTGTAGGCGAGGCCGAGCGAGTGATACGCGACGCGGTACGGCGTGATCGCCGGGATCGCGAAGTGGACCACGACGAACGACGCGAAGAGCGCAACGAAGCCGAACGTGCGAACCGTGGCAGCGTGACGCGCGACGAAGTCGGTGCCGGTGATCTGGTTCGCGCGGTCTTCGGGGAGATCGACGACTCGGTTGAGGAGGTTCACGAGGAACCAGTCGAGCGCGCACACCGCCGCGAGCCCCCACGGATGCACGCCGGTGAAGAGCCAGCCGAACGTGAACGTGCCGAGCGCCGCGATGGCGATGATGTGCAGCCGGCTCACGCTGGCGAAGACGCGAAAGCCGGAGCCGGAGGCGGAGGAACGTGCGGCAGCCGCGGTCATGCGGCGGGCACTCTAGCGCACGATTCGGGCTATCGCCGACGCGCACGGAGTGGCAAACCGTCATGACCATGCAAGGGTCCCCTCGCCTCGTCGCGTCGTCGGCATTGCTCCTCTTGCTCACCGCGGGATGCGCCGGCACGAACGCGAACGCGACCCCGAACGCGA
>PLXW01000172.1 GCA_003151595.1 Myxococcales bacterium | reverse complement strand
TCATCACCCAGAGCGGATGGTGCGGTCGAAGCGCGCGAACCAGCTCGCTCGTGATCCGCTGCGGCATCGTGACCGGCACGCGCGTCGCGATCCGGATCGTCTCCACGCTCTCCACCGCGCGCACCGCCGCGATGACGCGCACGATCCGATCGGTCGCCATCGCCAGCGGATCGCCTCCGCTCACGATGACGTCGCGCACCTCCGGATGCGCGCGCAGATACGCCAGCGCCGGCGCGAGCGCGTCGATCGAGACCGCCCCGCCCGCCGCGCTCTCGTCCGACCCTCCGACCATTCGCGATCGCGTGCAGAAGCGGCAGTAGACCGCGCAGCGATCGGTCGCGAGGAGCAGCGCACGATCGGGGTACCTCTGAACGAGATGCGGCGCGACCTCGTGCTCGACCTCGCCCAGCGGGTCGGCGAGATCGCCCACCGCCTCGTCGGCCTCGCGCGCATCGGGGACGCACTGCAAACGAATCGGGCACGACGGGTCGTCGCGATCGACGAGAGACAGGTAGTAGGGCGTGATCCCGATGGGCATCCCTTCGCGCTCGGCGCGGCGCGCCCCTTCGAGCTCGCGCGCTGTCAGTGGAATCGCCCGCGCCAGGTCGTCGACGCGCGTGACCGCGTGGCGGATCTGCCAGCGCCAATCGTTGCGCTCCTTGGCCGTCGGCTTTCGCGTGGAACGCGGTCGCGCGCGCGGCCGCGAAGCACGCACGAGCGATCGTTCGTCGAGGAGCGAAGTCGCCATTTCACGCGCGCTCTAGCACGCGATCCGTCGATTCGCCTCTCGCGACGTGCGGCCGCAGCGGGGGCCGCTCCTCAGTCCGAGGCCGCGTCGCTCGCGCCGAGGGGCGCTCCGGCGTCGCCCAGATCGACCTTCACCGTGCCCACGACGGCGTCGTCGATCTGCACCGGGAACTTCGCCCTCAGTTGCGTCAGGAGCTCGTCCTCTCTCGCGCGCACCTTGTCTTGCGACAGCTTCACGCGGATCGAGCGATCCGACTCTTCGACCGTCCGATCCTGCGGGTCGTTCTTCACGCTGAGCCGCACGACGTACGCCTTGCCGTCGGCGTGCACCGGGCTCGGAAACACGTCGCCCACCTTCGCGATCTGAAACCCTGCGATCCGCACCGCGTCGGGCACGCGCGGGTTCGTTCCGCGCGAATCACCGGGCGGGCCCACGATGCCGAGGTCACCCGCGAGATCGACCGGGATGTTCTCCTTGGCCAGGACGTCGATCGACTTGGAGTGCACGAGGTCACCCCACTGCGCGGCGGTCAGGCCCTTCTTGGCCTGGTCGAGCACGGCGCTCGCGGCGGCGTCGTTCGCCACGACGACGGCCGACAGCCGGCGGCGCTCGGGGTCGTGGTAGTCGGCGCGGTGCGCGTCGAAGTACGCCTTCACCTCGTCTTCCGAGATGTCCGCCGGCTTCGGGGCCGACTGTCGGGCATCCCGGAGGAGCGCGTCGCGCAGCACCGCGCGCACCTCTTGCTGCGTCTGCGGGTCCTTGTCGTACCCCTTGTCGCGCGCTTCCTGCGCCAGGAGCTCGACGTTGATCATCTCGTTGAGCAGCTCTTTTCGCCGCTCGGGCGACTGGTACCGCATGCGATCGAACTGATCCATGTGCTCCAGCGCGGCCACGTAGTCGCCTAGGGTGATCGTCCGATCGCCGACCTTCGCCAGCACCTTCGCGGCCTCTTCGGCCGACAGCAAGTCGGTCGTCGCGTGCGCGCCGCCGTCGCCCGTGGAGGGGGCGGAAGTCCCCTTGCAAGCGCACGGAATCAGCAAGCCGAGCAGGAGCGCGTAGCGGGTAACGGCACGAACCATCGCGGTCGCGCATTACTACACATTGCGCTCACGGGCACGCGCGGCTACATGCTCGCGCCATGCGGCCACTCGAAGAGCGCGACGATCAGACCGTGGCACCCCCTCCGCCGCACCCCGAGCTGCGGTACAAGCGAATCGTCCTCAAGCTGAGCGGTGAAGCGCTCTGCGGCACCACGGGCGGCTTCGGCATCGCGCCCGACGTCTTGAAGAGCCTCGCGCTCGAGCTGTCCGAAGTGCACGCGATGGGCGTGCAGTGCGGCATCGTCGTCGGCGGCGGCAACATTTTCCGCGGGCTCAAAGGGGCGAGCCAGGGGATGGATCGCGCGCAGAGCGACTACATGGGGATGCTCGCGACGGTGATCAACGCCCTTGCGCTGCAAGACGCGCTCGAGAAGGCGAACGTGCCGACCCGCGTGCAGACCGCGATCGAGATTCGCCAGGTCGCCGAGCCGTACATCCGTCGGCGGAGCGTTCGCCACCTGGAGAAGGGACGAATGGTCATCTTCGCCGGCGGCACGGGCAACCCGTACTTCTCGACCGACACCGCCGCGGCGTTGCGCGCGATGGAGATCCACGCCGACGCGCTCTTCAAGGCCACGAAGGTCGACGGCGTCTACGACCGAGACCCGGTGAAATTCCCGGACGCGAAGATGGTCGAGAAGATGTCGTTCGATCGGTTCCTCAACGATCGCATCGGCGTCATGGACTCGACGGCCGTGACCCTGTGCCGCGACAACGCGATGAGCATTCGCGTGTTCAAGCTGATGACGCGCGGGAACATCAAGCGCGTGGTCTCGGGCGAGCCGATCGGGACGATCGTCGAGGCGTAGCCTCGCCTCACCAGGTCGACGCGTAGCCTCGCTACGCGCCCTGCGTGGCTTCGATCGCCGCGCGGATCAAGCTCGCGACTTGCGCGACGCTTGCTTCTTCGAGCGCGCCGACGAGGATCTGCGCGTCGAGCACCGGAAGCTCGGCGGCAGCGCAGACCTCGGTGAGCGCGGAGCCGGCGGCGTCATCGAGGCGCACGACGATCGCCGAGCCGGCGAGTGCGAGTGGCCATAGTGGCGCGTACGCCGGAACGAGCGGCAGCGCGACGAGCTCGAGATCGACGTCGTCGCCGAGGCGCACGGTGGCGATCGAGTGCGGAATCGGAACGGGGGGCGCGGGCTCGCTAGCGGCGATCGTGTCGGCCAGGCAGAGCGCGGCGTGCGTGAACACCGCGAGGCGACTCGGCGTCCCGGCGAATACGAGCCGCGCCGCGCCTTCGTACCCCGGCGCCGCCGCGCGCGAGACGAGCGCGCGCATCAAGTGAAGCTGATCGGTCCCGACGAGCGGCACGCGCTGCGTCTCGAGCGCGAGCCGCTTCATCCGCCCCTTCGAATCGAGCTCTGCCAGCGCCGCAAGGATCTGCGCGTCGGGCTCGGGGAGATCGTCGAGCACCTCCTCGATGGTCGCGGGCCCGCGCAGCTTCGCCAGGACGGCGCGCGCGAGCGGCGAGAGGTCGGCGTGATCGCCCCCGTCGCCCGCGAGGAGCACCTTCGACGCGAGGTCCCCGAGCTGAGCGCGCAACGCCTTCGACTGCGAGAGCTGATCGGCCACGAGCGCGAGCAGCTCGCGCGTCGGCGTGCTCATTCGACCGAGGACGGCGGGCGTCTCGGGCGTGAAGAGGAAGCGCCCCTCGGGCTCGCCGATCATGCGGACGAGCGCCTTCATCCCCTCGAAGCGCAGATAGACGGCGTCGACGATCGCGCCGTCGTGAAGCCGTACGTCGCCGGCGCCGATCCCCGTGGTCACGGCGAGCGTTCCCGTCTTCTTGTCGACCCACAGCGTCTCGATGACGTCGGCGAGCGACACCTTCGCGAGCGAGCCGGAGTAGATCGCGGACGGCGGCGCCGACTCCAGCCCGCGCGTGGTCGACGGCGTCGCGAGCGCGAGCACGCGAGCGACGAGGGCATCGATGTCCCCACGAACGACCGATTCGCCCTGCAGGGGGCCCGGCCCTTCGCGCACGAGCAAGAGCACGGGCGGCAACTGCCCGAGCTCGATCGCCAGCGCGTCGAGGAGGCTCAGTCCGTCCTCGCGCGCTTCGGTGAGCTCGCTCGCCGCGATGACGACGTCGACGCGCGCTGTCTTCGCGCGCTCGCACGCCATGCTCACGCCGTTCGCCAGCGCGACCTGAATGCCGCGTTGCCGCAGGTCGGCAGCGATCGACGCAAGCTCCTCGATGTCCTCTTCCACGAGGAGCACGCGCGGCGGCGAGTGATGCGACGACGGCGACATGCTCACGGGAGGCGCGCTCCGCTGGCCTGCGCCAGGCGCTGCGCGACGAGATCGGCGAGCAACGGATCGGCCGCGTGCACGCCTCGAAAGCGATCGTCGTCGCGTCGCCCGCAGCAGACCCACGAGCCGTGCTCCGCGCTGATGACGATCGCCTCGGCGTTCTCGCAGCGCGGCGCACTCCTCACGTCGGCGATGTGAACGCTCGGGTCCTTCGCGTCGTACGCGAACACCTGCCGCGCCGCCGAGGCCATCCCCATTCCCCCGCGCGCCGTCACCAGCACCGACGTCGTCCCGCCCCGCTTCGCTTCGCGGCACGCGGCGGCGACCAGCGAGAGCATCGCCGGCCCCACGAGATCGAGCGGATAGGGCGAGCCGAATCCGGCGCCCATCATGGGTCGCGCGAGGAGCACGTCGATGATCTCGCCCAGCGACATCGGCGCGAGCCCGAGCGAATGCACCGCGGATCGACTCGCGTCCAGCGCGCGCTGACGCGCCGATCGAAGCAAGCGATCGAGCGAGGCGCCGTCGTGCGGATAGGCCGCCACGCCGATCGAGAGGGGAACCCCGCGCCCGGGCCGCGCCGACACCGGCCCGCGGCGATCGCTCGCCGGTGTTCGCGCGCGGCGATCGCCCTCGGCGCGAATGAGCAGACGTCGACGACACGAGTGCGCTCCGAGCGCGCCGGTCTCCGGGAGCAGCAGATAGAACTCGTGATCGTCGAAGCGCGCGAGCACGTCGGTGTCGCGCACCACGCCGAGCACGACCTGTTCGAGCTCGGCACGCGTCTTGGTGCCCGAGTCCTTGTCGAGGAGGATCGCAGCGATGGCGAGGCGCCGTCCGTGCCGCTTCGCTTTGTCGACCTCGCGTCGCGCGATGTCCTGCAAGTACGAGAACGAGTACACGCGCGACCGTTCGTCACGCACCCCTTCGCGTGCGCGCGACTCTCCGGCATCGACGAACGCGAGCACGGTCGCCGCGAGGCTGGCGATCGCCGCCAGGTCTCGCTCGCATGCCGGATCTGTCTTCTCCAGGATGGCCAGCGCATACAACCGCTCGGCGACCCCCAGCGGCACGACCTGCGCGCCGCGGGCCGCGGCGAGGCGCAGGAGCTCTTCACCCGGCGATGTCGCGGGGAGATCGTGCGCCGTCCCCATCGCCGCCAGTCGAACGCACTCTCCGTGCGGCGGATCGAACGCGGCATACAGCGCGGCGCCGTGCGCGTCGGCGACCTCGGCGAGCGCCTCCATGATGGCCCGCGCCACCTCGGACTGCGCACCGCCGTTCGCCAGCTGGACCACGCGATCCATGAGCGAGTTGCGCCGTTTCGCGGAGGCGAGATCGGCTTCGAGCTTGATCTTCTCGCGCGTGGCCTCGCGACGCGCGAGAACCTCGTCGACGGCATGGAGCAGCGCGTCCCCCGACGGCGGTGACGACACGAACCCCGCAGCGCCGAGCGCCACGGCCTGCGCCCCCAGCTCCAAGTTCGACTCCGGCGCGAGCGCGTACACCGCGATTCCCGGTACGGCCGCGGTCAGGTGGTGCACCAGTGCGAGCCCGGCGCCGCCGTCGAGCATCACGTCGACGAACGCCACCTCGCACTTCTCGCCCGCGGCGGTGGCGATGGCTTCGGCGAGATCGCTCGACGTGTGGAGCTGGTGCCCGGCGGGGGTCATCGCGCGCGAGATCGTGTGCAGCGTCGCGTCCTCGCGCGACGCTGCGAGCACGCGCAGCCCGCCCTCGTTCCGCGCTTCGGGCGCAGTGCTCATTCGCACTCGACCGTGCCGGAGAAGACGCGGCGCGCTCCCCCTCGCATCGTGGTCCTTCCGCTCGCGCGATCGTGGCGCACGAGCAGCTCGCCGCCGGGGAGCCGAACGCGCACGGCGTCCCTATCGACCATCCCCTTGGCGCACGCCACGGCGACCACCGCGCACGCGCCGGTCCCGCACGCGAGGGTCGCCCCCGCGCCTCGCTCCCAGACGCGCACGTCGATGACGTCGTCGATGACCTGCGCGACCTCCACGTTCACTCCGCCCGGGAACTCCGGCGCCGCGCTCAGTCGAGGTCCGAGCATCTCGAACTCGGCGCGAGTCATCTCCCGGAACGTCACTGCGTGCGGGTTGCCGGCATCGGCGCACGTCAGCGCGACGCGGACGCCGTCGATCGCGACATCGATCTCCCCGGTCACGCGCACGATCCCCATGTCGGCGACGACCACGGCCTCATCGCCGCCGCGCTCGAAGACGCACGCGCGCACGCCGGCATCGGTCTCGATCGCGAGGGTTCCTTCCTGGAGACCGCGCGCTCTTGCCAGATGCAGCGCCGCGCAACGAAGACCATTGCCGCACATCTCGGCGATCGATCCGTCGGCGTTGAGGACGCGCATGCGCGCGTCGGCGCCGCTCTCGCGCGCTGGCAGGATCACCAGCACGCCGTCGCCCCCCACGCCGCGCCGTCGATCACACCACCCGCGCGCGTCGAGATCGGTCACGTCCGCATCGTTCGCCATATCGACGACGATGAAGTCGTTGCCGAGCCCTTCGTACTTCTCGAAAGCGACGAGCGTCATGCGTCGCCCGAAAATAGCATGCCTCAACGATCTGCGATTTTCGCCTCGAGCCGCGCGCGCAGGTCGCTCGCGTCGATCCCCCGAACGGCCACGAGCTTCGCGCGCGCCCCCTCGCCTCGCACGATCGTCACGTCCGCTCGCTTCACCTCGAGCGCACGCGAGAGCAACTTCACGAGCTCGGCGTTCGCCGCGCCATCGACCGGTGGCGCTGCGATGGCCACGTCGAGCGCCCCCTCGCGCACGCCCACGATCGCGCTCTTCTTCGCCCGCGGTTTGGCGTGCACCTCGAAACGCGCCTCACCTTCTTTCACGACGATTTCGAGCGCGGACAGGTCGTTCATCGTGGTGGTACGGTCCTTACCCCATGTCGCGCCTTCGCTGGATCACTGCGGGCGAATCGCACGGCCCGCGCCTCACCGCGATCGTGGAGGCGGTGCCCGCGGGCCTGCCGCTTCTCGCCGATGACGTAGATCGCGATCTCGCGCGCCGACAGAAAGGGTACGGCCGCGGCGGTCGCATGAAGATCGAGACCGACCGCGTCGAGATCACCAGCGGCGTTCGCGGCGGCGAGACGCTCGGCTCTCCCATCGCGCTCTCGATCGCGAATCGCGATCACGACAACTGGCTCGATCGCATGGGCGCGGCGCCGT
The DNA here is from genome assembly GCA_003151595.1 of Myxococcales bacterium. Next base: position 13,622 of record PLXW01000172.1, on the reverse strand, counting down.
TCACGACGACCCCCGAGCCGCTCACGCGCCCGCGCCCCGGCCACGCCGACCTCGCCGGCGGCCTCAAGTACGACCGCCACGATCTTCGCGACATCCTCGAGCGCGCGAGCGCACGCGAGACCGCGGCGCGCACCGCGGTCGGCGCGGTCGCGCGGAAGCTGTTGGGCGCGATCGGGATCGAGATCTTCGCGCACGTCCTCTCGATCGGAGAGGTGCACGTCGCCGCCACCGCCGACTCGTACGAAGCGCTTCGCGATCGCGCGCGCGCGTCGGACCTCGCCTGCGCCGACGCCGACGCCGAAGCACGCATGAAGGACGCGATCCGCTCGACGTCGCACGCCGGCGACACGCTGGGAGGAGTCTTCGAGGTCGTGGCCCTGGGAGTCCCCGCCGGCCTGGGGAGCCACGTTCAGTGGGATCGCAAGCTCGACGGCCGCCTCGCGCAGGGGCTCATTAGCATTCAAGCGATCAAGGGGGTCGAGGTCGGCGACGGCTGGGCCGCCGCGGGACTCTCGGGATCGCACGTTCACGACCCCATTCACTACGACGCCGCACGCCGCACCTTCGTGCGCCCCAGCAACCACGCCGGCGGGCTCGAAGGCGGTATTTCGAACGGCGCACCGGTGGTGTGCCGCGCGGCGATGAAGCCCATCGCGACGCTCCGCAAGGCGCTGGCGAGCGTCGACGTCCGCACGAAAGAGGCGTTCGAGGCGGCGTTCGAGCGGAGCGACGTGTGCGCCGTCGCTGCCGCGTCGGTCGTCGGAGAAGCGATGGTCGCGATCGTCCTCTGCGACGCAGTTCTCGAAAAGTTCGGCGGCGACTCGATGACCGAGCTCACCCGCGCCGTCCGCGCCTACCGCACGCAGCTCGAGGAGTACTGACATGCGCCCCATCGTGCTCAGCGGCTTCATGGCCACCGGAAAGACCACCGTGGGCCGCAAGCTCGCCGCGCGTCTTGGTGTCTCGTTCGTCGACACCGACGAAGAGATCGAGCGCGAGAGCGGCAAGCGGGTCCCCGATCTGTGGCGCGAAGAAGGTGAGGCCGCGTTCCGTGTGCGTGAAGCGGCGCTCGTCGACAGGCTCCTCGCCGACGCTTCGCCGCGAGTGCTCGCGTTCGGGGGCGGCACGGTCACCACGCGCCGCACGCGTCACGTCGCGCTCGATCGCGCGCTGGTGATCACGCTCGCCGCATCGCCGGAGACGATCGTGGCTCGCGTCGGCGCGAAGGTCGCGGATCGCCCGAACCTCGCGCTCGGAGGAGAGCCGCTGGCGCGCGCCCGCGAGCTTCTCGATGCGCGCGCGGAGGCATACGCCGAGTGCCACGCTACGCTTGCGACCGACGCGCTCGATCCTGACGCGCTCGTCGACGCCATCCTGGCGGTATCGGCGCGCGCGCCCATCGTCGTTCCCCTCGGCTCGCGCACGTACGTCGTCGACGTCGTCCACGACTCCCCGTCCGCGCTCACCGACGCCATCGCGCACGCCGCGCCGTCGTCCCTCCTCGTCGTGACCGACGCCCACGTTCAGCGCGATCGCCACGCGCACCTCGTCTCATCTCTCGCGCCGCTCGCGCTCCCCCATTCGATCGTCACGCTCGCCGCAGGCGAATCGCAGAAGACGCTCGCGTCGGTCGCGACGATCTGGGATGCCGCGCTCGGCGCAGGGATCGATCGCGACGCGCTCGTCGTGGCCTACGGAGGCGGTGTCGTCGGCGATCTCGCAGGATTCGCGGCGTCGGCTCTCCTTCGCGGCGTCCGCTCGCTCATCGTCCCCACCACGCTGCTCGCGATGGTCGACGCCTCGGTCGGCGGAAAGACCGGCTTCGACCACCCGACGGGCAAGAACCTCCTCGGCGCGTTTCACCAACCGTGCGGCGTGGTCGTCGATCTTGCGCACCTCACGACGCTATCGACGCGCGAGCGCACCTCGGGCCTCGCTGAGATTGTGAAGATCGCGCTCACCTCGGACGCCGCGCTCCTCGACGCGCTCGAAGCCGAAGCCGCCTCGCTTGCGAAAGGCGACGCCCGCGCGCTCGCGCCGATCGTGCGGCGGGCGATCGAAGCGAAGGTCCGGGTCGTTCGCGACGACGAGCGCGAGCAAGGGCTCCGCGCGCTCCTCAACCTCGGTCACACAGTCGGCCACGCGCTCGAAGCCCACGGGAACTACCGCACGCACCTGCATGGCGAGGCCGTCGCCCTCGGCACGATCGCCGAGCTCGCGGCGACCTCCCGTCTCGGACTCACCCCCGCGACGCTCGTCGATCGCGCGCGAGAGCTCTTTTCGCGCCTCGGCCTCCCCTCGGCCCCGTCGCGCTCCGAAATCGCCGCCTCGTGGTCGTTCGTCGCCGCGGACAAAAAGCGAGTGATGACTCGCATTCGCCTTCCTGTCGTCGTGAGCCCGGGCGTGGCCCGAATCGAACGAATCAGCCTAGATTCGCTGCGCGAGGCGATCTTGGGCGCGTTTGGATGAGCTGGCCTGCGACCTAGTGGTTCACGCAATTTTTGGCGGTCTTCTTCGGCATAGGTACGCTTCCTCTGAGCGCTGAAGGCCCGTTTGGGCCGGCGCGTCCCGAGGAGGACACGATGAACCGCTTTTGGGGGCATGCTTTGTCGACCGCGATTCTCGCGCTGGCGGCGGGGAGTGCCATTCCTGCCTGCGCGCACAACGACGGCTCCCTGTTCGTGTCTGGCGTTCTTGCTCCGCCAACGCCGGCCGGCGGGGTTTGCTTGTATACGGCTGCGCCGTCGGCTCCTGGGATCTCGCGCGGTACCGTCGATGCCGCGCTGACGAACTCTTACTCGCCGTTCTTCCTCGTCGGCAGCGCGCTTCTCGCGCAGTCCAACCCGACGACGCCTCAGGTCGAGTCGGCGCGATTGACGCTCCAGGGTGTCGACGTTCGGGTCGTTGATCCCGTCGACAACTCGGAATGGATGAACGCGAACGTGCTCGCTGCGGGGACGGTCGAACCGTCGAGCGGCGGGGCGCCGGCGTACACCGCGCTTGGTGCGGCGGTGATGGACGCCAAGGCCATCGCGCACTTCACCCCGCAGGGGACGGTGGCCTCGAAGCTGGCCGAGGTCTACGTGAAGTTCTACGGGACCACCCTCGGCGGCGAATACATCGAGAGCAACGAGTTCCTCTTTCCTGTCGACGTGTGCTTCGGATGCCTCGTCTCGTTCCCGCCGGGTGCGAAAGTCAAGGCGACGACGGCGAATCCGACTCCCGTGAGCCCGTACTGCTCGGGAGCGACGCCGACGACGACTGACCTCGCGGCGTGCGTCATGGGGCAAGACCAGCTCGTTGACTGCCAGAAGTGCTTCGAACTTTCGCCCAAGTGCTCCGGCGTAGACTGAGCAGTCTCGCGTCTCTCGCCCTGCTCGGAATCGCGAAGGAGGCCTGGGCAGATCCCCAGGCGAGCGCGCTGCTCACGACCGGCGTGGGACGGGTGTCTCTTGGCGACGGCCCGGTCGCCGCGTACCACCTCGGCGCGCGTGCCGACGTCCTGTTCCTGCGCGACAGCGATCGCGCGATGGGGGTGGGCCCGTTCATCGGAGTTGGAAGCGAAGCCTTTCGGAGCGTCTCGTTCGAGGCCGGCGTCGATTGGCTGGTCCCCGCTCCGTCGGTGGACTTCCCGTTCACGTTCGTGGCCGGGGGCTACGATCGACTCAACGAGGCCGGTGCGCGCCAGGGGGTGCTGGGTGAGATCCTCTGGGGATCACGCGGCTACAACTTCAACGGGCACTACGATCTCGCCTTCGGCTTGTTCGTCGAGGCGCGCTACGCGCTGGGGAGCACACGTGAAGAAGACGTCATCGGTGGCGTCGCCATCGACCTGAGTCTGTTCGGGTACCCGTTCCTGCTCGCGTATCAAGCAATCGCGCGCTGAGCTTTGGCGAGCGCGTGTTATTCTTGGGCGCGATGGATCGCCGAACCGTACAGCTCAACATCGCGGGCCAGAGTTTCAAGGTCGTGAGCAGCTCGGCGGAACTCGATCTTCAGCGCCTAGCCTCGAAGGTCGACGAGAAGGTGACCGAGGTCACGCCGCGCGGGCGACCGGCCGCACCGAACGCGATGCTCCTTGCCGCCATGGCGCTCGCCCACGAGCTCGAGGAAGAGCGCGCCCGTCGCGAGTCTCTCGAGAGCCGCACCCGCGACGTTCTCCGCCGCGCGCTCGTCCGAATCGACAATGCCCTCGAAGGCGCCGAGACGAGCGGGTCCGCGCCGGCGGAGTAGTTTCACGTGAAACAGTCGACGCCGCCGGCGCTCCAGCACCTGGAGTCAAAGCTTCAAGAGCTCGACGGCGCCGGGCTCCTCCGGTCTCGTGCGACGCCGGTGGGGAACATCGCACGGACATTTTGTTCGAACGACTACCTCGGGCTGGCAGCGAGCGAAGGCGGCGACACCGGAGCCGGGGCCTCACGCCTGATCGTCGGCGAGCGACCGGAGCATCTCCTGCTCGAGAACGCGTTGGCGTCCTGGCTGGACGTCCCTTCGGCTCTGCTCTTTTCGAGCGGATACGCCGCCAACGTGGGGACGATCAGCGCGCTCGTCTCCGGGGGCGATCTCGTCGTGAGCGACGCCCTCAATCACGCCTCGATCATCGACGGCTGCCGACTCGCCCGGGCCCAGGTCGAAGTCGTCCCGCACGTCGACCTGGCTGCAGTCGAGCGCGCGCTCCAGCGGCCAAGAATGGGGCGGGCGTGGGTGGTGACCGAGTCGTACTTCAGCATGGACGCTGACAGCCCCGATCTCCCCGGCCTGCGCTCACTCTGCGATCGCTACGATGCCGCGTTGATCGTGGATGAAGCCCACGCGCTGGGCGTCTTCGGGCCCCGGGGACGCGGTCTCGCCTCGGCTGCGGGCATCGAGCCCGACGTGCGCGTCGGCACGCTGGGAAAGGCGTTCGGAGCATCCGGCGCTTTTATCGCCGGCTGCACGGCGCTCTCTGACTGGCTGTGGAACCGAGCGCGTTCGTTCGTATTCTCGACAGGCATCAGCCCGCTCGTGGCCACCGCTGCCTTGCGCGCGCTCCGAAGGATTGAGGGCGACGAGGCCTTGCGTGCCCGGCTTCATGAAAACGTCCGGCTCCTGCGCGACGGCTTGGTGGCGATGGGCCTTCACCCTCTTGGAGCGGGGCCGATCGTGCCGCTCGTCATCGGGGATTCGCGTCGGGCGCTCCAGGCGGCGTCCGAGCTTCGCCGGGGAGGAGTTCACGCCCAGGCTGTTCGACCACCGACCGTGCCAGAGGGGAGCGCCCGCCTCCGCATCACCACAACGGCGGGTCACACACACGAGGACATCGAGCGCGCTCTCGTCGTCTTCGCGGGGAGCATCCAGTGGCTGCGCCCGTCCTTCTGATCGGGACCGGAACCTCCGTAGGGAAAACCCATCTCGCCGAACGCCTCTTGCGGGCGTTCGGGGCCGAGGGGCTCCGCGCGTACGGGTACAAGCCGATCGAGAGCGGCGTCGCGGATCTCGAGGCGACCGACATCGCCCGGCTGGCGCGCGCGTCGTCGTTTCACGTGAAACAGGAGCCGCTCCGGAACGTCTTCCGCGCCCCCATCTCGCCCCACCTTGCAGCGCGCGCCGAGGGGCGAACGATCGACCTCGCCGCCATACGCTCGGAGATCACGCGGCTCGCACAACTCGTCGAAGCCCTGCTCGTCGAGCTTCCCGGCGGCGCGTTCTCACCCCTCACGGGCGACATTCTCGTCGCCGAGTTCGCACGTAGCGTCCGGGCTGCGCGCGTAGTGCTCGTCGCGCCCGATCGCCTTGGCGTTCTTCATGACGTCGGCGCCGCGACCCGCGCCTGCGCGTCCGTCGGCTTGCCGCTACACGGAGTCGTCCTCAATGCGCCAGAGGTTTCGGATGCCTCGACCGGCCGGAATGCCGCTGAGCTCCCGCTCGTAACTCGTGCGCCGCTGCTCGCGGAGATCCCCCGGGGACCCTCCGACGCACCGGTGGAGGCCGGCGACCCGGCGCTCGCCCTGGCGCGAGCACTCAGTCGCTGACGACGCGCCCCCGCTCCAGCTCGACTCGAACGTCCGCGACCTCCGCACCGAAACCCGCATCGTGGGTCACGACCACGACGATCGCGCCCCGCTTGGCTTCCGCACGGACCACGTCCCGCAGCCGTTCCGTGCTCGCGCGATCGAGCCCTGCCGTAGGCTCGTCGAGCAACAACAAGCGCGGCGCATGAACCAGCGCGCGAGCGAGCGCCACGCGCTGACGTTGGCCACGGGAGTACGTTCGAACAGGGCGCTCCGCGTACCCTCCCACGTCGAACCTCTGGACCGCTTGGGCGTACGCCGCCGCGGGATCACATCCGTGAAGTCGCGCGGCCAGCTCGATGTTCTCCCGCCCGGTCAGGTCCGGGTAGCAGAGAGACTCATGGCCCAGCCATCCAAGGGTCGCGCGCACCTCGCGGCGCGACTTCCCGAGCGAGCCGTGGTCGATGGTCCCCGACGTCACTCTCGCGAGAGTGCCGACCAGGGCCAGCAGCGTCGACTTGCCCGAGCCATTGGGCCCCGTGACCACCGAGACGCGAGACGCTTCGAAGCGCGCCGTCACGCCGGCGAGTGCGCGAATCGGTCCGTAAGTCTTCGTCACCGAGCGAAGCTCGACGCTCACTCCAGCCTACCTTCTCGCGTGTCCGCGCTCGACGTCAACTCTTCGCGCGTCGCTTCTCCGCTTCGCGCGCATGCACGACGAATCACACGCCATGCTAGTCTCACGTCATGACCGCGGCGGCGGCTTTGTCAGCCGAACAGCTCCCCGCACTTCAACGGCTACGCCAAGCCGTCGAGGCCGCACTCGAGGGGAAACAAGATGCCGTGGAGCTTGCGCTCGTCGCGTTGCTCGCGCGCGGGCACCTGTTGATCGAAGACGTTCCCGGAGTGGGAAAAACAACGCTCGCGCGCGCTCTGGCCCGCGCCGTCGGCGGTGAGCTTCGACGCTTGCAGTTTACAAGTGATCTCCTTCCGAGCGACGTGCTGGGCGTCTCGGTCTACGACCAGCGGAGCGGTGAGTTCATTCTTCGCCAGGGCCCCGTCTTCTCCAACGTGCTGCTCGCCGATGAGATCAATCGCGCGAGCCCGCGTACTCAGTCCGCGCTCCTCGAGGCCATGAACGAGGGGCAAGTGTCGCTCGACGGGCAGACGATTCCGCTCCCCGATCCCTTCTTCGTCATCGCCACGCAGAATCCGCAAGACTTCGCGGGGACGTTTCCGCTCCCCGAGTCGCAGCTCGATCGATTCCTCCTTCGCGTGCGAATCGGATATCCGCCACCGCAGGTGGAAATGCGCCTCCTGCTGGACGGGCAGACCGACACCGCGCGCGACGTGCCCGTCGTGCTCGACCCGGCGAAGCTCGTCGCCCTCCAGCGCGAGGTGCATCGCGTGACGATCGACACCTCGCTCGGGAGCTACTTGCACGCGCTCATCCAGTCGACGCGCACCGCGCCGTCGCTCTCGCTCGGGGCGTCCCCCCGCGGCGCCATCGCGCTCGGCAACGCCGCGCGCGCTCGAGCGCTCCTCCGTGGTCGCAACTACTGCATCGCCGACGACATCCACGACCTCGCGGTCCCCGTCCTCGCGCACCGCGTTCGACTGGCGACGCACGCCGACGGGTTCACGCCCACGCGCGACGAGGCCGAGACCGCACTGCGCGAGATCATCGCTCGCGTCCCCGTCCCGCTCTGAGGCCCCGCGATGCCGAACGGCTCGCCATCCCGAGAGAGTCCGAATCCGCGCGCTCCACGTGGGCTCGGTTGGTGGGCGCGCTGGCGCGCGATGAAGCCGCCGCGCCGATTGAAGTTCACCCGCGAGGGGAAGTTCTTCGTCGGAATCACGCTGGGCGTCGGTTTTGCCGCCATTAATACGGGAAACAACCTCCTTTATTTGCTGCTCGGAATGTTGCTCGCGCTGATCGTGGTCAGTGGATTGATGAGCGAGCTGTCGCTCCGCGGGCTAACCGTCGTCCGAAGATTGCCGCTTCGCGCGCAGGTCGGGCGCGCGCACCTCGTCGAGATCGAGGTATTCAATCACAAGAAGCAGGTCCCTTCTTACGCGATTGAGGTCGAGGACCTGCGCGCGGGGCAGCCGGCCGACAAACGTTGCTTCTTCCTGAAGATCAGCCCCAAGTCTGCGCAAGTCGCGGCGTACCGACGGACGCCGGCCAAGCGGGGGCGCGATCGGCACGTCGGGTTTCGCATCGCCACGCGCTTTCCGTTCGGGCTCTTCGAGAAGTCCCGCGAGGTGCCGGCCGAAGGGGAGCTCATCATCTATCCCGCGGTCGACGCCGTCGAGCTCGCGCCCGCGCCTCCGGGGAGAACTTCGGGCGGCGACGGGATCATCGGCCGAGGACACGGCGAAGACTTCCTGGGACTGAAGATCATGCGCGCCGGCGAGGACCCGCGCGACATCTACTGGCGGAAGAGCGCGTCGCTCGGGCACCTGGTGATGCGCGAGCGCGCACGAGAGGCCCGGCCGGACGTGGCCATCTCTCTCGACGTGATGCGCCCGCGGACGGTCGGCGAGGAGTGGGACAACACGTTCGAGCGACGCATCCGTGACGTCGCGTCGCGCGCCGTCGCGCACGTGAAGCGCGGAGACACCGTCGCCCTCCGGACCAACGCAGGCGGACAAGCGCGCGCCGATCGATCGGCGGGAGCGGACCCGCTGCTTCGCTACCTCGCGCTCGTCGAGTCCGTACCGGCGGCGACGTCGCTCATTCCGCCGAAGACCACCGCACGTGAGCCGATCCCGGAGCCCGCGCAGGGCCACGAGGCCGCGCAGTGAGGTTCGGCCTCGTTCATCGCGTGATGACCGATCTCCTGGCCGCGCTCGGCGTCCTCGCCGTCGTGAGCACGGCGCAGTTGAAGCCGGGGACGAACATCGCGCTCCTGGTCGGCCTTGCGTGCGCGCTCTCCATTCCGGAGGCGTGGCAGACGAAGACGTTCCTCCGCTACTTCTCGAACATCGCGCCGGGCGCGCTCATCGTCGGCGAGCTGTTTCACTACTTCATCGGCGGGCAGATGCTCGACGTCGCGGTCGAATTCGCGACGGTCCTCCAGATCATCCGCATCGCCACACGTCGCGGCGCCGCGCACGATCAACAGATCATCGTCCTCGCGCTCCTCCATTTCGTCGCCGGCACGGTGCTGGGCGGCGGGTTCGCGTACGGGCTGTGCTTCCTCGGGTTTCTCGTCGTCGCGCCCGGCGCGCTCGTGCTCAGCCACCTGCGACGCGAAGTCGAAGGGAACTACCGGCAAGGGGCGCGCGATCGCACGGGGCTTCCGGTCGACGTGCCTCGCATCCTTCGCAGCCGGCGCGTGGTGGGGCGGCAGTTCCTCGCCGCGACGTGCCTCCTCTCGATTCCGATCTTCGTGTTCACCGCGGCGCTCTTCGTCGTCTTCCCTCGCGTCGGGCTCTCGCTCCTTCTGCTCAATCATCCGCAGCGAGGGCGCATGGTCGGGTTCTCCGATCACGTCGACCTCGGGCAGATGGGCGTGCTTCGAAGTGACCCGTCCATCGCGCTCCGCTTCACGCTGGACGATCTCGGCGACACGCCTCCGCCGCGCGTGACCTTGCGCTTGCGCGGCACCGCTTTCGATTCGTACGACGGTCGCGCCTGGAAGCGCACGCTCACCGATCACAAGGTCGCGGCGCACAGCCAGGAGCGGTACCCGCTCTACCGCAATCCGGATCCAGCGCGCGATCGCCGGGTCACGTTCGATCTGGAGCCGATCGATCCCCCGGTGATCTTTCTTCCTCCGCGCACGGTGGGCATCCAGGTGCGGAGCCAAGGGCAGGCGGTGCTCGGTGAGCCGCTCACGATCCTCACCGGCCCCGAAGGGGAGCTCCGTTACGGAGGAGAAGGGGCGCGAGGACTTCACTACGAGGCTTTCCTCGCGAGCGACCAAGAAGGGCTCGGCGACGCGCTCCCCAGCGCCGATCGGCACCGATACCTGTCGCTGGCCGACGATCTCCCGACGCGAATCTCGGACCTCGCGCACGCCTGGACCGACAAGCTGCCGACGTCGTTCGCCAAGGCGAAGGCCATCGAAGACCACCTTCACCGCGAGTACCGGTACGACACGAACTCGCCGTCCGGCGCCGCGAAGCAGCCGGTCGACGATTTTCTCTTCGTCTCGCATCGCGGTCACTGCGAGTTCTTCTCGACGGCGATGGCCCTGATGCTGCGCGACGTGGGGATTCCCTCGCGGAACGTCACCGGGTTCGTCGGCGGTTCGTACAACCGATTCGGCAAGTACTACGCAGTGCGCGAAGGAGACGCGCACTCGTGGGTCGAGGCGTACGTCGACGACATCGCGCACCCGACGTGGATGACGTTCGATCCCACGCCGTCCGCCGGTGCGCAGCCGCTGGAGGAGACGACGGGCGTCTGGGTCTATCTGCGCGACATCGTCGAGGCGCTCTCGAGCAAGTGGAACACGTACGTCATCGGATACGACCTGCGACGGCAGATTCGCTTCTTCGACTACGTCACGCAGAGCTACGAGAGCATGCGCGCGCGAACCGGCGTGAAGAAGGGGCCGCTCGAGAAGATCACGCGCGCGCCGGTGCTCGTGCTGCTCCTGCTGGCGACCTTCACGATCGCCTACGTCATCTGGAAGCGGCAGCGGGTCGGCAGCTCCAAGGAGTCGAAGGCGCCGCGCGAGATTCTCGATCAGAACGGCGAGACCGCGACGACGCTTTACCGCTCGCTCGAGGGAGCCCTCGCGTCGAACGGCATCACGCGGCCGACATCGCTCCCGCCGCTGCGTCACGCCGAGGAGCTGCGATCCAGAATGCATCCGCTCGGCGACGAGGTGCTGGCGCTAACGAACGTGTACCTAGAAGCGCGCTTCGGCGGCTCACGCCTCGATGAGTCGGCGAAGGCCGACTTTCAGCGACGCGTGCGAGTCATCCGCGCGTGGCGGAAGCGTGCGACCTCCGCCGGTCCGCAACCGGCCTGACCGTCACGTCGGCCGGCGAGTCGTACGACTTTCGGTCACACCGCTTTGCGGGTGAGGCGAATCTGGACGCTCGAGACGCCCGACGCGCGGCGCGCCAGACCGAACATGCTCCCCGGGAGCGGGCGCGCGGTGCGGCCGTCGAACTCGAGATCCGGCTTGCCGGCTTCGATCCACGCGACGACCGAGCCGTTGTCCGTGCCCTGCGCCGTGTTGCGAAGCTCGAGCAGATTCACGTGAACGCCGCGCCGCAGCTCGGCCGCCGTGACCGCCCGCTGGTACGAACCGACGGGGCGGTTGCGAGCGCCCGGAACGTCTCCCTCGCGGGCGTCGTACGACTGAACGACCAGCCGATAATCGCGGCTTTCGGTGAGATCCGCGTCGGCCTTCACTTCGGCGCGGACGGTCCCGACCCCATCGACGCCCAGCGTGGTCGCCGCGAGGAGCGCCATCCACGACCCCACGCGGCGAGTCGTGCGCTTCGTCTTCGTCGGGCTGCGTCGGTTGCATCGGCGGGTCGGCATCGGGTTCATCGGGAAGCGACGCAACTGCCATGCCGACTCCTCGCACAGCAGCTCGGCAGGCTCGACGGGGGGAGCACGTCGTTGGACGGACCAGGAATCGCGCCGATGCAGCCGATTCGGAGATCCCCTACGACGCCCCCTCTGCTGTGGCTCCATGGCCGCGCAGTCTCGGCTGTCGGGTCACAGACGCACAGTCGGCACAACCGACAGGATCGCGCGACCCTCAGGCGCGCGCGACCACGCCGCCGCCGCGCGTCAGTTTTGCACTTTGGCGTGAAACGTCAGCGCGCCCGAGGCGTCCACGTCGACACGGATCACGGCCCCCGGAGGGAACTCTCCGGCGAGCACCCGCTTCGCAAGCGCATCCTCGACGTTCTTCTGGATCGCGCGTTTCAAGGGGCGCGCTCCGTACTGCGGATCGAACCCGAGCTCGCCCAGGAGATCCTTGGCGCGGTCCGACAGCTCGATCGTGAGCTCGCGTCGCGCGAGGCGCTTCGCAAACTGGGCCATCTGGATATCGACGATTTGCCGGATGTGCGTGCGTTCGAGCCGCTGGAACACGACGATCTCGTCGAGCCGGTTCACGAACTCCGGACGGAACGCCTTCCGCACGTCGTCGGTGACGGCGCGGTAGATCATCGCCTTCTTCTGCTCGTCCGCCACGCCTTGCATCTCCTCGATGGCCTGGATGTGCTGCGAGCCAATGTTGCTGGTCAAAATGATCACGGTGTTCTTGAAGTCGACCGTGCGCCCCTGACCGTCGGTGAGCCGACCATCGTCGAGCACCTGGAGGAGCACGTTCCACACGTCGGCGTGTGCCTTCTCCACTTCGTCGAAGAGCAGGACCGAGTACGGACGGCGGCGCACCGGCTCGGTGAGCTGGCCCCCTTCCTCGTAACCGACGTAGCCGGGCGGCGCGCCGATGAGGCGCGAGACGGCGTGCTTCTCCATGTACTCGCTCATGTCGAGGCGGATCATCGCGCGCTCGTCGTCGAACAGATTCTCCGCGAGGGCGCGCGCGAGCTCGGTCTTCCCGACGCCCGTGGGGCCGAGGAACAGGAAGCTCCCTATCGGCCTCTTCTCATCGCCGAGCCCAGCGCGCGATCGCCGCACGGCGTTCGATACGGCGACGATGGCCTCCTCTTGACCGACGACCCGACACCGGAGCGCGTCCTCCATGTGGAGGAGCTTCTCCATCTCGCCGGTGAGCATCTTCGTGACGGGGATGCCCGTCCACTTGGACACGATCGCGGCGATGTCCTGGTCCGTCACCTCTTCGCGCAGATATGAGCCCTTCTCCTGAACCTTCGCGAGCTGCTTTCGAAGGTCGTCCACCTTCGTCTCGAGCTCGGGGATTTTCCCATACTGAATTTCGGCGGCCTTGCCGAGGTCGCCCTTTCGCTGCGCTTGCTCCGCTTCGGCGCGAAGGTCCTCGAGGCGCGGCTGCTCCTTGCGGATCTGGTCGATGATCTCTTTCTCGCGGAGCCACTGCGCCCGCATGGCGTTGGCTTGCGACTCGAGATCCGCGAGCTCGTGCTTCACGTTGGCGACGCGCGCCTTCGACGCCGCGTCGCGCTCCTTCTTCAGCGCCTCCTCTTCGATCATCAGCTGCATGACCTTGCGCTGCACCTGATCGATCTCGACAGGCATGCTGTCGATCTCCATCTTGATCTTCGCAGCGGCCTCGTCGATCAGATCGATCGCCTTGTCCGGCAAGAAGCGCTCGGTCACGTAGCGATCGCTCAGCGTGGCGGCCGCGACGATGGCCGCGTCCTTTATGCGAATGCCGTGGTGGACCTCGTAGCGCTCCTTCAGGCCGCGCAAGATCGCGATCGTGTCGAGCACAGTGGGTTGCGACACGAACACTGGCTGGAAGCGGCGCTCGAGCGCGGCGTCTTTCTCGATGCGCTTTCGGTACTCGTCGAGCGTGGTCGCGCCGATGCACCGAAGCTCGCCGCGAGCGAGCGCGGGCTTCAACAGGTTCGCCGCGTCCATCGCCCCTTCGCCAGCGCCCGCACCGACGATCGTGTGGATCTCGTCGATGAAGAGGATGATCTGACCGGCGGCGCCTTCGACCTCCTTCAACACGGCCTTCAATCGGTCTTCGAACTCGCCGCGGAACT
>PLXW01000096.1 GCA_003151595.1 Myxococcales bacterium | reverse complement strand
AAGCCGTTGCCGCCGCCGAGCTGAAGCACCTGACAGGAGCGCTCCACCCATGAAGATCCAAACCGCAATCAAGGCCGGCCCCAAGGACCCCCCGACCAAGCCGTTGCCTCCTCCGAGCTGATGCTCGGCGAGCGACGTCAGGCGGGTGACGCCGGTTCGCTCACGACCTCGCTCTCCGGCTGCGGCGTGCGCGCCACCCAGGCGTGCGTCGCCGCCGTCGAGAACGCAGGCCGCATGATCATGTAGAGCACCGGTGCGCTGGCGATCGTCCGCGCCAGCGCGAGGCCCGCCGACTCCCACGTCGTCTTCTCGAAAGCCAGGCACGCCGGCCACACGTTTCGCGTCACGCGCGTGACGAGGCGCGTGTAGAGCCGGAAGGGGAGACCCACGATCGGAATGCGCCCGACGCTCCGAAGCGCGCGCACGAACCACGGCGCGGCGTCCCCCACAGGCGCTTCCCACACGAGGAACGAGTTTCCGATCGCGAACACGCACGCCCAGTACGCGGCCCAGAGCCCTTCGAGGACCAGCGCGAGCGATTCACCCGCGCGCGGGATCAGTCCCACGAGCCACGCGAGCGGGAGAGCGAGCGAGAAGAAGAAGAGGAGGCGCAGCGCGCGCCACCCTTTCAACTTGAGCCACCCGAAGTCGAAGCGGAGACGCGGCGGCGCGGCGAGCCGTTCGCCGGGGACGCCGGTGAGCACGGCAGTCTCGTACGAGATCTGATCGTGATGCTCGCGGCCGATCCACACCAGGATCCATTCGATCGCGCTCAGCGTGGCGATCAGCTTCGCGACCTTCGACGTGAGGAAGTCCCAGACGATCCGCAGCGCGCCGTGACCCGTGGGAGGACGAGCGAGTGCCTCCGCGGCCTTGCTCTTCGCGATCGCACCCTTGGCCTTCGCGGCGTCGGCCCGGGCCTGCGCGGCGTCTCCTTGTTCCTTCACGGCCTCGATCGCGGCGGCGGAGATGTCGAAGGCCGAGCCCCCCTTGCCCTTGGCGTCCTTGGCGGCCTGGGCGATGGCCGCGCCGGCCGCCTTGGCCTGGGCGTGCTTCGCATCCTCCTCGTCGCTGTCGTAGTCGTATTCCTTGTCATCCTTCTCGTCGCTCGCGATCTCGAGCGCGAGCGTCCTCGTGTCATTGCGATTCGCCACGACGCTGCGAACGATGTCGGCCACGCCGATCGCGGTGGCGAGGCCCACGAAGAGCAACGGCGGAATGAGGCGGCGGACGATCGAGGCCTTGATCTCGGCGTTCGACCAGGCGATCCGCATCAGCGTCAGCGGCAACGCGAAGCCGAAGAAGAACCGGCGCGCGTGCTGTTCCGCGGGCGGCGGCTCGAGGCTCGCGATGCGCGCGTCGCTCAACCCCGCGCGCAAGTGCTCGCGCGCACGCGCAGCGTACGCGAGCGAGCCGCGGACGGCTTCGGCGAGGGGCGGAGGTTTGGACGGGGAGGGCATGACCGGAAGAGGGACGCGAAGAGGGTACGATCGTCGGCGCATGGCGGGGCGCTCGTTCTGCCGTAGGCTGCCGTCGCGATGACGGCTCTCCATTTCTGGTTCGACTATTCGTGCCCCTACGCTTACCTCGCTAGCACGCAAGTCGCCGCCCTCGCGAAGCGCACCGGGGCCGATCTCGTCTACGAGCCGATGCTCCTGGGGGGCGTGTTTCGCGCGGTCGGGACTCCGCAGCGCCTCTTCGCGGAGCTGTCGCCGGCGAAGGCCCACCACAACGCGCTCGACATGCAGCGGTGGGCGGAGCTCTTCGGCGTGACGCTCACGATGCCGCCGGCTCACCCCATGCGCACCGTCGAGGCGCTGCGCGCGACGCTGCTCACGGGGATCGACCCGCGCGTCGTGGACGGGTTCTATCGCGCGTACTGGATCGAGAGCCGCGGCCCCAGCGAGGAGGCCACGATGCGCGACGTGCTCGGCGCGGCCGGGCACGACGCGAGCGCGATCCTGGCGCGCCTCGACGACGCGAAGGACGATCTTCGTCGCCGCACCGACGAAGCGATCGCGCTCGGCATCTTCGGCGCGCCGGCGTTCGTCGTCGGGGCAGAGATGTACTGGGGGCAAGACCGCATCGAGTTCGTGGAAAAAGCACTGACGACCGCGCGAGGCTAAACCGATGACACACACTCTCGATCTCTACTGGGACTTCTCTTCTCCCTTCTCCTATCTGGGCGCTACCCAGGCCGAGGCGCTCGCCGCGCGCACCGGGGCGACGCTGGTGTGGCGGCCGATGCTGCTCGGCGCAGTGTTCAAGGCGCTGGGGACGGCCGACGCGCCGATCCTCACGTGGTCGGACGTGAAGCGAAACTACGTCTTCAAGGACCTCGCGCGCTGGGCCGAGCACTGGGGAGTGCCGTTTCGTTTCCCGTCCCATTTCCCGATGTCGACCGTGAAGGCGCTGCGCGTGTGGCTGGCGCTCCCCGAGGAGCGACGTAGCGCGTTTCTCCACGCGACGTTTCGCGCGTACTGGGGCGAGGACCGCGACATCTCCGACGAGGCGACGCTGCGGGCGTTGATAGGAGAGGGGGCAGACGACGTGCTGGCGAAGTGCGCGACCAAGGAGGTCAAGGACGCGCTCTTCGCGGCGACGCAGCACGCGATCGACGCCGGCGTGTTCGGCGCGCCGACGTGGGTGGTGGACGGGAAAGAGCTGTTCTGGGGGCAAGACCGGATCGTGTTGGTCGAACGGGCGCTGCACGCATGACGCAGCACGAGCGGTGGTTGGAGAGGAGCGCAGCCGCATCCCGGCTCTTCGTTCAACCTCTGCCTCACTGAGTGCTCGGTCGCGCCGCGCTCTTGAACTAGGGTCCTCGGGTCAACGGCCCTTTGCGCCGCCACCTGAAGGAGGAGCGTCACCATGAACCGCCGACGATGTGCTCTGTGGCTGGTCTCGTCGATCGCCGTCCTCGCTTGCGCCTGCAACAACGGCGAAAACAAAGAAGGGCAACCCACGCCCGCGGTGTCAGTGAGCGCCGCGCCTCCGCCGGCGCCTTCCTCGCCGGCGCCTTCCGCGACCGTGGCCGACAAGGCGCGCGGCGAACGGGGGCCGGGGCACGGCGGGGTGGATTCCGTGCTCTTTCGTGCCGCGCGCGACTTGCAACTCACCGACGCGCAGAAGGCGAAGGTCGACGCCCTCCAGAGCGGTCTCCATGATCGCGACACCGATCCGCGCGACGCGATGAAGGCATTCGCCGGCGACCTCGCCGCCCAGGTGCGCGGAGGAAAGATCGACGCCTCGAAGCTCCAGCCGGACGAGGCCGCGCTCGATACGGCGATGAAGGGGATGCTCGACAAGCAGGCGACGGCGCTCGCCGGCCTCCACGACGTTCTCGACGCCGCTCAGCGCAAGGCGCTTGCCGACGCGGTCCACGCCAAGGCGGCCTCCCGTGAAGCCGAAGCCAAGATGCAGGACGCGGGGGCCGTCGCCGGCGAACGCATCGCGCGCAAGCTGGAGCGAATGACGAACGACCTCGGGCTCGATGCGTCGCAGCAGAAGCAGGTCGGCGCGTTGCTCGCGAAGCAGCCGGGCATGGCCGCGATGCGCGACGAGATCAAGAAGCAGGTGGACGCCGTCCTCACGGCGTTCCAGGCCGACTCGTTCGACGCGACGAAGGCGCTTCAAGCGACGATCAAGGCCCCGCACGAGGCCATGGACCGCCAGATCGCCTTCACGGGTCAGCTCCTCTCCGTGCTTCACCCGGAGCAGCTCGAGAAGCTCGCCACGACGACGGCGAGGCCGCCCGGGCGCGGGGCGGACGATGACGACGATCATGGCCGAGCGGGTGGCGGTGGCGGTGGGGGAGGCGGCGGCGACTAGCCCCGCATGCTCACGCGATGGCCGGGTGACAGCGCGATGTAGACGTTCGGCAAGCTGCCGCTCCCGGACATCCACTTGCTGCGCGTCGGCTTCTTGATCTAGCTGGCGCCGGAGTTGCACTGGACCCGTCTCATGGTCCGTTCCCTCCTTCCTTTGGCCTGCATCGCGGCCATCGCGTTCGGCTCGTCCGAGGTGCGCGCGGAGCCGCTCGCCCCGATCTACGTGACCGTCGTGGGGCAGGGCGCCGTGCGGGTTCGGTTGACCGGCGGCGTCGTCGCTCCGTGCGACTCGGCGGACGACGCGCCGGTGTACGAAGGCTGGCTCGAGCCCGGGCGGTATCGGTTCTACTCGCCGTCGCGGAGCGTCTGCATGCAGCACACGTGGGGCGAATCGCGCGACGGCGAGTGGTCCACGCCCGCCATCCTACCGACGGTCGTGCGTCTGCGACGATGGAGCGGGACGCTGGTTCCGTTCGAGATTCGCATCTCGACCGAGAGGCCGTACTCGTGAGCGACTCTCACCGAGCGCCGACACCGCCCGTCACGGGCCGGCGCGCCGCAGCCTTCGGTGCCTCGTCACGAGCACGCCTATCGCCGCGGCGAGCACGAGGACGGCGGCCACCTCGATCCAGGTCTCGATCGGCTGATCCTTCAGAAACCCGAACGCGGCGTCTCCCAGCAGCGTGACCCCGACCACCTGAACGACGTACGGAACGAACGACGCCGCGAGGTGCGTCGTGAACCGCACGCGCGAGAGGCCGAGCAGCGCGTGAAGCGTCGGGTTCATCCAGAAGACGAGCCGCAGCGTGAACACCGTCGCGAACCCGTGCGTCTCGAGGCGCGCGTCGTACGCGCGCAGGCGCGGCGGGATCTTCGTCTCCACCCAGTCGCGCGCGACGTACCGGGCGAAGGAGAAGCCCACCACGCTCGCCAGCATCGTCGCCACGAGCGAGAGCGCGATGGCGACCGGAGGCGGCCACACGAGGCTCGCGGCCACCATGAACGCGACACCCGGCACGCCGAACGGCTGAAGCAACGTGTACGCGACGAGGTACGCGAGCCACCCGAGCGCGCCGAGCGCGAGGAGCGTCTGTTTGACGTGCGCCGGATCGCGAAGCTGCTCCAAGGCTCCGAAGTGGGTTGCGAGCACGAGCATCAGGGCGGCGCCCGACACGAGTGCGATCTTCCTCCACGCCATCGCGGGTCATCCTAGCCCGAGCGGCGCGACGTGCTCGGTCCCGATCGGCCCCAGGCGAGCTACGCTTCCGTCCCATGAACCCGAACGCTGCTCCGCCGCGCGTCATCATTCGCCACTGCGAGTCGTACGACGCCGATCGGATCCGGACGATCGTGCGCGAAGGGCTACGCGAGCTCGAGCTCGTTCCGAAGGGCAAGACTCTGGTGAAGCCGAACCTCGTCGCCGCCGGCGACATGTTCCCGCACGCGTACACGCGCCCCGAGTTCGGCGAAGGCGTGTTGCGCGCGCTGAAGGACGTGGGGGCCGACACGATGTCGGAGCTCGCGGTCGGCGAGCGATGCGGCATCACGGTGCCGACGCGCCTCTCGTTCAAGGAGAGCGGCTGGGACGCGATGCTCGCGCGCGTTGGCGGCGTGAAGCGGTACCTCTTCGAAGAAGTCCCGCAGGTCGAGATTCGCTACACGCACAAGGAGAGGCTGCGCGACTACGTCTTCACCCCCGAGCCCGTGGCCAAGGCCGACTTCTTCGTGAACACGCCGAAGTTCAAGGCGCACCCGTGGACCACGATCACCTTCTCGATGAAGAACTACATCGGGATCCAGGACGATCGGCATCGCCTCATCGATCACGACCACAGGCTCAACGAGAAGATCGCCGACCTCCAGTACATCATCCAGCCGCAGTTCATCTGCATCGACGCCATCGTCGCCGGCGAGGGGCGCATGCTCACGCCGCGGCCGTTCGATCTGAAGCTCATCGTCATGGGCAACAACCAGGTCGCCTTCGACGCCGTGTGCTGCGCGATCGTGGGGCTCGATCCGCGCACGGTCGATCACATCCGGCTCGCCGAGGATCGCGGCTTCGGCACGACCGACGTCGCGAAGATCCGGGTCACCGGCGACGTGACGCTCGCGCAAGCGCAGGAGCGGGCCGACGGATTCGAGGTCGGGCTCATTCGCGTCGAGACTTACTTCAACGGCACGCACATCACGGCGTACGCCGGCGCGCCGCCGGAGAGCGAGAAGACCGACTACTGCTGGGGAGGGTGCCCGGGGGCCATCGAAGAGGCGGTCGAGATCCTCCGGCAGTTCGATCAGGACTTCGATCAGAAGTCGCCGCGCCTGCACGTCGTGTTCGGCGCGTACGAAGGGCCCATCGACGCGAAGCCGGGCGAGAAGGTCGTCTTCATCGGCGACTGCGTGAAGTGGGAAGGGGAGATCGGATCGGAGCTCGTTCAGATCAGGAGCACCTACAAGGATCGATCGACCAAGGATCCCCACCACGCCAAGCACGACGACATCT
>PLXW01000022.1 GCA_003151595.1 Myxococcales bacterium | reverse complement strand
GAGAGCGAGCTGCACATGCGCATGTCGGTGCTCCGTGCGGTCGAGACGCGGCGGGATCTCGTCCGCGCCGTGAACCTCGGCACGGCATCGTTCGTCGATGCGGCCGGTCGGGTCCGGGCCGAAGCCAATGAGACCACCCCGGGTTCGTTGGTCGTGAACGCCGCACTGCTGGACGATCCGCCCACGCTGTACGCTGCGTGGGGCGACTGGCCGATGGCGTCGCTCTGCGGAGTGCTCGCGCTAGCCAGCTTGGTCGGGAAAAGACGCCGACTCGCGACGATTCCCCGGCATGACACCAGTTCCTCGTGAAGGTCGCCGCCACCTTCAGGAGGATGGACGTTCATCTTCCCCAAGGTCGCCGCCACCTTCAGGAGGATGGACGTTCACCTTCCCCCTCCCGGATGACCCACAAAACGCAACGAGCGCCGGATCGTGAGATCCGACGCCCGCCGCTTCGAGTGCGCGCTGAGGCTCACGCCCCGCGCGACGCGATCACTGAATGAGGTCCTTCAGCGACTTGAGAGCCGACGCGCGGATCTTCTTCGTCGCGGGCTTCCCCTTGATCGTGATCGGCTGCTTGGTGAACGGGTTGATGCCGGGGCGGTCCTTCGTCGCCGGCTTCTTGACGGCCTTCAGCTTGAGGAGGCCGGGGATCACGAACTCGCCCGGGCCGCGCGACCCGAGCTGCTTCTTGATGAGCTCAGTCAGCCCGTCAAACACGCGGGCGACGCTCTTCTTATCGAGCTCGCTGAACTCCGCAATCTCCGTAATCACTTGGGCCTTCGTCATACGCTTTCCAGACATTTGGCTTCCTCCTGGTCGGACCAATCGCAGTTGTTCGTCCGCCGTCTAACCGCCTTCTACACCCCGCGCCCCATCCGGCATGCGCGAGGTCGGCTCGAGAGACGCCCCCATCGAACCTCTCCGTTCCCCGCATCGCGAATCGATGAGGACCGGATAAAGAATGGGTAGCACCCGGAGATCGCACGCCGCAAGCGAAAAAAAACGAGGTTTCATGAGAGGGGCGTCACGGCATGTCGTTTAAAGCCGACTAAGAAGTGTCTTGACGCTAGCGGGACTCGGTCTCGAGGCCCCTTCCGCTGGTTCGAGCGACGTGAACTCTCGTCGCTAAGTGCGCGTGCCGGCGAGGAGAATGCGCGGGGTGAAACGAGGTTAGCCCCGGACGCTCTGCCGCTTTTGAGTGCGGCGCAGAACGCGCTTCGCGGGCGTCGCATTCCTCGAAACGGGCTGGCGGGCGTCGCTCTCTTCCGCGGCGGCCACGAGCCTATCGGTCTCGGCGCGCATCGCCTTGTCTTTCGCTTTCGTCTCGTGATCCCAGCCGAGGAGATGCAACAAACCGTGCGCCACGAGCATCGTGATCTCGGCGAGCACGTCGCGCTTCGCAGCCTTTGCCTGCCGCCTCGCCGTGGGAATGCTGACGATGACGTCGCCCAGCAAATGCGAGGGGAGCGTCTCGTGGAGTCGGCCGAAATCCCCT
Source organism: Myxococcales bacterium (assembly GCA_003151595.1). The sequence continues at coordinate 339,897 of PLXW01000022.1, read as the reverse complement.
TCGCGCATCGCAAAAGCCAGAACGTCGGTGGGACGATCTTTGCCGCGATAAACTTTGTTCAATTGGTGGATTTGATCATCGTCTGAAAGGACGAGTGACAGCTCCGCCTTCTCCAATTGAAGCAACGCGAGCATCGCCCCCGCGCGACGCTTCACGCGCGCCTTGGCCGCGGCTTCCAGGCCGGCTTTTCCCGCGACGTGCAGACGAACGGTCAAGAGCGCAAAGGCCTCGCCGCCTACTTCGCCTTCTCGGCGGCCTTCTTGTTGTCGGCCAGGAACTTCTCGAGACCGATGTCGGTGAGCGGGTGCTTGTACAGCTGCTTGATCACGCTGAGCGGCATCGTCGCGCAATGCGCGCCGATCATCCCCGCCTGAAGGATGTGCACCGGGTGGCGAATGCTCGCCGCCAGCACCTGCGTGTCGAAGTCGTAGTTGTTGTAGATGGCCATGATCTGCTCGATGAGCTCCATGCCGTCCTGGCTGGCGTCGTCGAGGCGGCCGAGGAACGGCGAGATGAAGTACGCGCCGGCCTTGGCCGCGAGCATCGCCTGGTTCGCGCTGAAGCAGAGGGTCACGTTGGTGCGGATGCCCTCCTTCTTGAACGTCTTGCAGGCACGGAGGCCGTCGGGGATGAGCGGCACCTTCACGACGACGTTCTTGTGGAGCTTCGCGAGCTTTCGCCCCTCGGTGAGCATGTCTTCATAGACCGTGGCCACGACCTCGGCCGAGACCGGTCCGTCGACGATTTCGCAAATCTCCGGAATCGCCGTCTCGATCTTGCGGCCGACCTTCGCCAGGAGGCTCGGATTCGTGGTGCATCCGTCGACGCAGCCGAGCGCGACCGCTTCCTTGATCTCGTTGATGTCGGCGCTGTCGATGAAGATCTTCATGGCTCTCTCTCCCTCGCGCTTCGTCGCGTATGGCGTCGCCGCTGCTGGATCGCCAGCGCGTGCGTGGTATCCCTGCGCCACGTGAGGGTCAACGCGGAAGCCACGAAAAAGCCTGTCGAGCTGGCGCCGACGCAAGCTTGCGACGCGCGCGCACGCGCATCGCTTGGGCTCGGACGCGCGTGCGTGATGGTGCCGGCGTATCAAGCGAGCAAGACGATCGCGGCGGTCATCGGCGACTTGCGACGCGCGATGCCGGACGTGTGCGCGAGCGCAGGCGCGCTGGTCGTGATCGACGATGGGTCGAGCGACGGAACCGGCGAGATCGCCGCGCGCGAAGGGGCGCACGTGATCACGCACGCGAAGAACCGCGGCAAGGGGGCGGCGCTGGCGACGGGGCTGGCCTACGCGCGTGCGAACGGCTTCGACGTCGCGCTGGCGGTCGACGCCGACGGACAGCATCCCGCAGAGTCGGCGCGCGTGGTGCTCGAGGCCTCGAACGATGCGCGCGCTCTGGTGCTCGGCGTGCGCGATCTCGTGCGCGATGGAGCGCCGCGCGCGAATCGTTTCTCGAACGGGCTCTCGAACTTCTTTCTGTCGTACTTCGCGGGCGTCGCGCTCGCCGACACGCAGTGCGGGCTCCGCCGCTATCCGGTGAACGAGTCGATCTCACTCGGCGCGCACGCCGAGGGATACGCCTTCGAAGCGGAGGTGATCCTGCGCGCGGTGGCCGCGAAGATCCCCGTCGTGCAGGTGCCGATCGACGTCATCTATCCGCCGGAAGAAGAGCGCGTCTCGCACTTCGATCGCGTGCGCGATCCGGCGCGGATCGTCGGCGTGGTGGTGCGAACGCTGTACGAGCTGCGTCGTGGATGAACGCGCGGGCGCGCGCCTGAAGCGCGCGGGCGTCGGCCTGGGCGCCGTGATCGCGACGGCCTTCCTGGCGCACGTCGTCGTCGGCATGACGACGCGGATCTCGCCGCCGGCGATCGCCGCGCTCGACTCGACCGCGATCACCGAGGACCACGGCGTGCGCCGCATCGGCACGTCGTACGAGCGCATGCGCGCCGGCGTTCGCGAGGTGTACCTCGAAGGATCGCCCGAGCGCATCGGCTCGGCGCACGCGCGGTTGCTCCGAGAGGAGATGATCGACGACGAGAACGCGCTGTGGGGCGACTTCGAGCACTTCGTCCCCGTCGCCGCCGCGCGCGCGCTCATGATGGACCTCGGGCGCGTCCGCTACCGCGACGTCGACCGCGGAATGCCCAGCGCCGGCGCGCGCGAGCTCGCCGCCGAGGCCGCGGGATTTCAGCCCGACCCGTTCGCGTCGCGCCTGCCGACGTACCACCGCCAGGTGTTCCTTCACGCGCTCTACGACATCGCGCTCAGCTTCGAGCACTCGCCGCTCATCGGCTGCTCGGCGTTCGTTCTCGGACCGGGGATCACCACCGACGGGCATACGCTGCTGGCGCGCGCGTTCGACTTCGAAGCGGGAGAAGAGTTCGATCGCGACAAGGCGGTCTTCTTCGTGCGCGGCGAGGACGGCGTGATTCCGTTCGCGAGCGTGGCGTGGCCCGGGCTCGTAGGCGTGATGACCGGAATGAATGCCGAAGGGGTCGCCGTCGTCGTTAATGGTGCGCGCGCGAGAGAGCCGCGCACGGAAGGGGAGCCTGTGGTGTTCGCGCTGCGCGACGTGATGGAGCGGGCGCACGACGTCGACGAGGCGATCGCGATCTTGAAGGCGCAACCGGTGATGGTCTCGCACCTGGTGATGGTGGCCGACGCGCGCGGGAGGTCCGCGATCGTCGAGCGCGCGCCGGGGGTGGACGCTTTCGTGCGCGCCACGAGCGATCCCGATCGCGTGGCGCTGACGAATCATTTCGAGGGGCCGCTGGCGAGCGACCCGCGCAATCAAACGGTGATCGCGCACACGACGACGCTCGCGCGACGCGCTCGGGTCGACGAGATGCTCGCCCATGTGGGGCCGCACGAGGCCGACGTGAATCGCGTGGTCGCGATGCTCCGCGATCACGAGTGCGCGGGAGGGGTAGCCTGCGCGCTCGGAGACCGGCGCACGATCGACGCGCTGATCGCGACGCACGGGATCGTGGCCGACACGACGGCGCGCGTGTTGTGGGTGAGCGCCGGGCCGCACCTGTCGGGAGCGTTCGTGCGGTTCGACTTGAACGCGATCTTCGCGCGCGATCACGATCCCTCGCGCGATCCGGCGCCGCTCGTCATCGCCGAAGACGCGATCCTCCACGACGGCCGCTACGCCACCGGACGCGCGAACGCCGGCGGACCGCGCGTCGGCGGAGACGCGCGATGACGACGTCTCGCATCACGCGCCGCGCGTTCGCGATCGCGTCACTGGCATCGCTCGCGCTCACGCGCCGCGCATCCGCCGATGCCCCCACCGCCTCGCTCGACGACGCCATCGCCCGCGTAGCGAAGGCGCGCGCGTCGCTCCGCACGCTCACCGGCCCGTTCACGCAAGAGCGCACGATCGGCCTCCTCGCCACGAGCGTTCGCTCGACCGGCACGGTCACGCTCGTTCGCCCCGACAGGCTCCGCTGGGAGCTCTCGCCACCGGACGACGTCGTCTACTGGATCACGCCCGAAGGGCTCGCGTACCGATCGAAGACCGGGCAGGGGCACGTCGGCGCGACGCAATCGAAGCTCACGGCGTCGCTCGACGATCTCCGCACGCTGCTCGGCGGCGACCTCGCAAAGCTCCGCGCCCGCTACGACATGCGCCTGGTCTCCGACACGAACGGCGAGCTCGCGTTCGACGCGCTCCCGCGCGATCCCGCGATGCCGCTGAAGCTCCTCCGCTTCGGCCTGGGCCAGGACGGCGCCGTCCCTCGCTTCGCCGAGCTCGTCGAAGGGCCGCGCGACAAGACGCGAATCGACTTCGGCGCCCTTCAACGCGACGTCGCCATCGATCCGTCGCTCATGCGCCCGCCGACGTAGCGCGCGATCGCTACGAGCGCCGCTTCGCCGCTTCGCGCTCGGTCTCCTGGCGCAGCAGGATCGCCTTCGGATCGCGCGGCTTCGGCGCGTGGAGCCCATCGACCAGCAGCTGAATCTTGCTCACGACGGGCGCCAGCAGGGCGACCTCGTCGAGCCCCGCCAGCGCGTCGTGAATCTGCTCGCGCGAGATGACCGCCTTCATCTCGGCGGGGATCTGCGGGTCGTCGAGCATCTTCTCCATCTCCATGAGCATCGCGCGCAGCGTCTCGTCGTCAGGCTTGTCCTCCATCTCGCGCTTCATGCGCGCGCGCTGGGCGGGCGTGAGGGGCTTGGTGGGCGGGACGAGCGAGTTGATGTCGTCGAAGATCGCGAGCGCCTTCTTCTCCAGCACCGCGAACCCCGTGGGGTCGCCGATGGGATCGGCGTCGGCCAGGATCTCGCGCACGTCGTCGAGCGCGCGGAGCACGAGCTCTTTGCGGGCGCGGAGCTCGGCGAAGGGGACTCGCTTCGGCAGCGTCTTGACGACGATCTTCGCCTTCGGAGCCTTCGCCGCGGCCTTCGCCTTCGGAGCCTTGGCGGCGCTCTTCGGCGCGGCGTTCTTCTTCGCGGTCTTCTTCGTCGTCTTTTTCGCCTGCGCCATGGGACCCGCAATGGACACGAGCGCGGCGCCGTTGGCAATCGGCGTCGCGTCAATCGAGCCACGAATTTGGCCCTCCCCGGCCGCCCACTCCATCCTCGACGTCCACGTGGAGGATTCGGCCATGGAGAGCGCAGAAGCGGATTTCAAGGGAGCGGAGCGTCGCCGGCACCGCGTCTACGTCACGCGCAATACCGAATACCACTTCCGCGACGGGTTCTGCGTCGCCGTGCGCGACCGCCGAACCGGCGACTTTCTCCACGGTCACCTCGCGCTGCGGCGCCGCGTGCACGGCGGGCTCAAGTTCTATTTGAACGGCGCCATCGTGCCGAACCCGGGCGAGCCTCGCGTCGGCGAAGCGCTGTTCTTCGCGACCGACGGCCGCGATCTCGTCACGAGCCCGCTCGAAGCGATCGAGCGCCCGTCGAAAGAGGTCGTGGAGGCATACGTCGCCAGCACGGCACGAAAGAGCGCGTAGCGCCTCTGCACAAGCGTCGCCACAGGCGGTAGCCTTCGCGGGACGCTATGCTCGCCGTCCCTCCCCGCCAGGAGCTTCGCATTCGCGCGCTCGAGACGAGCCGCTTGATCCTCACCCCCGTCGACACCTCCGACGCGCGCGATCTCTGGGCCGCCGTCGAAGCCTCGCGAGCTCACCTCGAGCCGTGGCTCCCGTGGGTCCCCTTCAACACCGACGCCGAAGCGAGCTTCCGCTACGCCGAAGCCAGCGCCTCCGACTGGGACAACGCGCGCGCGTGTCGCTTCGGGATCCGCGATCGCATCGGGCGGCGCCTCGTCGGCGTCGTCGGGCTGGAAGCGTTCGCGCATCTTCATCAGAGCGTGGAGCTCGGGTACTGGCTGCGAAGCGACGCGTGCGGCAAGGGCTTCATGACGGAGGCCGCGCGCGCGACGGTCGACTGGGCGCTCCACACGTTGAACGCGCATCGCGTCCGCGTCGCCGCGGCGACCGACAACCATGCGTCGCTCGGCGTGATTCGCCGCCTCGGATTTCATTTCGAAGGGATGGCGAGGCAAGCCGAGCGCGTCCACGGACGGTGGCTCGATCACGCCGTCTTCGCGCTGCTCTCGACCGACCCGCGCACGTGAGCGTGGCGAAACGACTCGCTCTCCGAGAAGCGGTCTCGCATATTCTGAGCTGGTGCGCGTGCGCTTCGCGACCTTCTTCCTTCTAGCGACGCTCGCCATGGCCGTTCCGCGGCGCGCCGTCGCGCAAGTGTCGTCGCACTTCCATGCGGAAGGGGCGTTCGGTCACGCCGTCGGTGAACCGCAGGCGCACGAATTCGGGTGGGGCGGTCAAGCGGGGTTCGCGTACGAGCTTCGCTTCGGGAAGCTCGTCGGCGCCGAGGCCGCGCTCGACGCGTACGATCTCGCGCAGAGCAACGCGCCGGTCGATCCTTCGCTCGCGCCGCACGGGCAAGGGTTCGGCGTCGATGGTCGCCTCGGCGTTCGACTTCATCCGCTGGCGGAGCTGACGCCGGAGGGAGAGGGCGCAGGATTGTGGATCGAAGCGTCGGGCGGCGTGGGATCGGCAGGCTCGCTCGTGCGCGGGATCTTCGAAGCGCGCGTCGGCTACGACCTCCTGAAGATCACGTCGCCCGACTGGGAGCTGGGACCGTTCGTCGGGTACCAGCAAGTGTTCCAGCCGTCGGACTCGTTGCGCCCCGAAGACGCGCACATGATGTGGGTCGGCGTTCACCTCGATCTCGCCGCGCACGGCGTGTCGCGCGAGCGCTTCGATCGCGACGACGACCGCATCTACGACGACGAAGACGCCTGCCCCGACGTGAAGGGCGTTCGCACGAGCGACCCGAAGACCAACGGCTGCCCGCCCCCGGCGCCGCTCCAGGACCGCGACGCCGACGGCATCCCCGACAAGGAGGACGCTTGCGTCGAGTCGCCCGGCATTCGCACCGACGATCCGAAGACGAACGGCTGCCCGCCGGCCGCGCCCGATCGCGACAACGACGGCATCCACGACGCCGAAGACGCCTGCCCCAACATCCCCGGCGTTCGCACGAACGATCCCAAGACGAACGGCTGCCCGCTCCCGCCCGATCGCGACAAGGACGGCGTGCTCGACAGCGTCGACGCCTGCCCGGACATCCCGGGCGTCCACACCGAAGACCCGAGGACCAACGGCTGCCCCCCTCCGTCGGATCTCGTGCGCGTCGAGGGCGATCAGATCCTCCTCGGCGACGTCATCCACTTCGACACCGGGAGCCCGCGCGTCCGTCACGTGTCGTGGCCGCTCGTGAAGAAGGTGGCCGACTACTTCAGGACGACGCCCGACATCGACCAGGTCGACATCCAGGGCAACGCCGACGAAGTGGGGACGAGTGAGTACAACCTCTACTTGAGCCGGGAACGTGCGGCGTCGGTGAAGGCGCTGCTCGTCCACTTCGGAGTCGACGGCAACAAGCTCACCACGCACGCTTACGGTGAGGATCATCCGCGCGAAGCGGGCCACGACGAGGCGGCGCATCGGGAGAACCGTCGCGTCGAGTTCACCATCACGCACGCGCGGGCCGGCACCACGCCCGCCCAGCCGGAAGCCCCGAGCCCGAAGGCGAACGGAGGTCCATGACGCGCCGCTCTTCTCGCACCGCTCCCCGTACGCCTCCTCGCCCCCTGAGGCAGAGACGCCTTCGCATGGCCGCGGCCGTGGCGATGGTGTTCGCGATCGTGGCCACGACGGCCGTGGGGTGTGGATCGGCTGACGGCGTCGTCGGAGGCGAGTGCGCCAGCGCGTACACCCAGTGCGATCTCGCGTGCGTCGATCTCCAGAAGGACAAGAGCAACTGCGGCGCGTGTGGTCACGTCTGCGCGCCGGCCATCGCGTGCGTGAGCGGGCAGTGCGTGAGCCTCTCGCTCGACGCGACGACCGACGCCGAGAACGAGGGAAGCGATGGGGGGGACGATGCGACGGCCGACGTCGACGCGGAGTCGCTCCTCGACGCTGAGAACTGCGACGCGGTCGATCCGGGATGCCACCGGAGAGACTCCGCGACCGACGACTCCGGCGACTCGTCTTTCACCAGCGACGGCAGCGAAGGATCGACCGGCGACGACGGCTCCTCGTCCGAAGCGTCGACGAGCGACGCGAGCTTCGACGGCTCCGCGCGCGACGCATCCGCCACCGACGCCTGCGTCCCTCCGTACAACCTCCCCGCGAACTGTGGCGCGTGCGGCGTCACCTGCTCCGATCCGAACCCGGTGTGCTTGCTCGAGAACGGCGCGTACGAGTGCGCCCCCACTTGCCCGCCGCCGCTCGTCGAGTGCGCCGGCCACTGCGTCAACCTGGCGCACGATCCGAGCAACTGCGGCGTGTGCGGCACCACGTGCGAGTCGCAGTACTGCTTCCTGGCGACGTGTCAGGGGAACGTCGCCGGCAACGTCCTCGTGATCGGCCACGACTTCGCCGCCACCAAGTCGACCGATCAAGAAGCGAAGCTGCTGACGAACGCCGTCTTCTACAACCCGCCGACGGTGCGGCTGCTCTCGTTCGAGCACTACGTGAGCGCGCCGGCGGTGGCGAACGCGAAGGCGCTCCTGACGGCGTACGCGACGTTGCAGCACTACGCGCTCACGATCGACGCCACGAGCGACGACTCGTTCATCGACAAGGGGCTCACGATCGCGAACGAGGACGCGGTGATCGTCTGGGATCAACCGAGCGCGCCGGCGGGGAAGCTGGGCACGCTGGGATCGCAGTGGGCGCCGGCGCTGTCGAAGTTCGCGCAAGGGGGCGGGCTCGTGATCGTGCTCGACGCGGCGCAAGGGACGGCCGAGATGCCGGCCTTCGAGACGAACGCGGCGCTGCTCGCGGTCACGGGGCACAAGGTCGTGACCGCCGGGAGCCCGGCCGACGTGCCGCTCGCGGGGCTGTCGATCGCGCGCGGGATGACGAGCGTCTACGTCGTGCAGACGAACACCGCGTCGTTCACGACGAGCGAGCCGCCGTCGCAGAAGACCTTCTACGTGGCGAACGTGCAGGGGCAAGCGACGCAGCTGCTCGCGGTGCAGAAGATCGTGAACTGAGAGCGGGCGTCGACGCCCTGCTAACGTGGCGTTCATGGGCGAACGCCATGCGCGGCAAACGTTCCTCGTCGGATGCCTCGCCGGCGTGTGCGCGGGCGGAGGCGTCGCGTTCTTCGCCGGGCGCATGTCGATGATCCCGGACGCGCCGCCGCCGCAGACGGCAGTGGCGTCCGCAGCGCCGCTCGCCTCCGCGTCGGCGTCCACGACCCCCGCGCTCCCGCCGGCGGACTCGCTTCTCAAGGGGTCGTTCGCGCAGCAGGGCGAAGACCTGATCGTGAAGCAGATCTTCATCGAGCTCGACATCACCGACACGACCTACGTCGACATCGGCGCGCACGATCCGATACGCGGCAACAACACGTTCCTCTTCTATCTGCACGGGTCGCACGGCGTCCTCATCGAGCCGAACCCCGTGTACGCCGAGAAGCTACGGCGGGTGCGCCCGCGCGACACGGTGATCGCCAAAGGGATCGGCGTCACCGGCGAGACGTCAGCCGACTACTTCGACTTCGGCGAAGACGGCCAAGAGAACACGTTCTCGAAGGAGCAAGCCGACACGCTCGTGCGCCTGGGAATGCCGCTGAAGGGGAAGATGAAGATGCCGCTCGTAGGCATCAACGAAGTCCTGGCCGCGAACTTTCCTTCGGCGCCGCCGGCGCTCTTCTCGATCGACACCGAGGGGTTCGATCTCCCGATCTTGCGCACGCTCGACTTCGCGCGCTTCCGCCCGCCGGTCATCTGCGCCGAGACGCTCGAGATGGGGACCAATCAGGTGATCGGGGCCATCGCCGAGTTCCTTCGCACGAAGAAGTACGTCGCGCGCGGAGGGACGTTCGTGAACACGATCTTCGTGGCCGAAGAGTGGCTCACGAAGAAGACGGATCTCGACGCGGGTCGCGACGCGCGCTGAAGACGAAGTACGCCGGCACGCCGGTGGCGATGATGAACAGGCCGATGACGGCCTCGCGGCTCCCGCCGACGACGACGCTCCACATGACCCAGAGGTTCGACGCCACGAAGACGATCGGCACGAGCGGATACGCCGGCGTTCGAAACGGGCGGGGCTGATCGGGGCGTCGCGCGCGGAGGACGACGACGGCGCTGACGGTCAACGTGGCGAAGAGGATCATCCCGAAGGTGGCGAACGCGAGGATCTGCTCGAACCCGCCGCTCACCAGCTCCACGCACGCGATGAGCCCTTGAAGCGCGAGGCCGATCACCGGCGCGCGCGAGCCGGCGTGAAGGCGAGCGAGCGGCGCGAAGAAGAGGCGATCCTCGGCCATCGCCTGGTAGATGCGCGGCCCGGTCACGATCATGGCCTGCAACGAGCTGAGCACCGACACGGCGACGAGCGCGGTGAGGAACGCGGCGGCGCCCGGCGGGAAGAGCCGCTCGACCGCGGCGTGAGCGATGTCGGGGTGCGCGCGCATCTCCGTGATCGGCATCGCGCGGAGATAGACCGCGGAGAGCGCGAGGTAGATGGCGGCGCAGGTGATCGTCCCCAGCGCGAGGGCGCGGCCGAGGTTGCGTTGCGCGTCGCGGATCTCGCCGGCCACGTACGTCGCGGCGTTCCATCCCGTGTACGCGAAGAAGATCGGGATGAAGGCGTTCGCCAGCGAGCCAGGCTTCTCGGGGGCGAAGAACGGCGTGAAGTGATCGTGCCCGCCGTGCGCGAGGAAGGCGCCGGCGAGAAGGAGACACGCCAGCGCGACGAGCTTCGCGCCGGACAGGACGTACTGCGCCCATTTCCCCGCGTGGAGACCGAACGCGTTCAGCGCCGTGAGCAACACGATGGCCACGAGCCCCATGCTCGTCTGCGCCGGGCGCGACGACACTCCGAGCAGCTCGCCCCCCGCGCGTCCGAAGCCGGCGGCGAGCGCGGCGATCGAGCCAGGGAAGCCGATCCAGAAGCTCGTCCATCCCGAGAGAAACCCGAACGGCGCGCCGTACGCTTCCTTCAAGAAGACGTATTCGCCCCCTCCGCGCGGAAACATTCCGCCGAGCTCGCCGTTGCACAGCGCCCCCGCGAGCGCGAGGAGCCCGCCCGCCAGCCAGACGCCGAGATACCCCGCGGGCGACTGCACGCACGACGCAACCTCGGCGCCGACGAGGAAGATCCCGCCGCCGATCATGCTGCCGATGACCAGCAGCGCCGCGTCGCCGATGCCCAGGGCGCGCAGCGGTGCGACCCTCGCCTCGTCTCCGCTCGTCGCGTGCGGCGTCATCGGCGCGCGATCCTCACGTCACGTCTTGGCGCTCGCAAGGTACCGCGCGACGAGCTCGCGCAGCCGCGGGATCCCCTCCGCGCTTCGTGCGCCGTACCAGCACAGGTCCTTCCCGTTCATTCGCACCACGGCATCGCGCGCGGCGGCCGGCGTCGGCTGCGCGCGGAAGACGGCCGCGTCGGCGTCGCTGAAGGGGTGGGGCTCGTCGGGCAGGAGCACCAGCTCGGGCGCGCGCGCGTTCACCTCGTCCATCGTGACGCGCGGGTAGCGCACGTCGCGATCGCCTACGCGCTCGGGCGAGAGCGGCTTGGCCTTGCCGAGATCGGCGGCGAGCGGGTAGCGGCGCTCGCGATCGGCGAAGACGTTCTGCGCGCCCACGAGGTCGAGCATGTCGCTGATGAACGTGGCGCCGTGGATCGTCATCAACGGGTCCATCCAGATCGGACAGAACGTTCGAACGGGCACGATCGTCGCGCGCGCGGCCTCCGCTTCGCGATGCGCCTCGTATGCTTGCTTCATGAGCGCACGAGCAGCCGGGTCTGTGTTCACGCGGAAGATGCGCGCGAGCTTCGCCAGGTGCGCGATGCCGTCGGCGACCCGCTTCGGGAACGCGACGTAGACGCGAAAACCGCGCTGCGCGATCGCTTCGAGATCGCTACGCGTATTCTCCTCCTGGTTCGCCAGCACGAGATCGGGCTCGAGCGCGCACACGTCGTCGACGCGCGGGTTCTTCGTCCCGCCGATCGCCGGAATCTTGGCGACGACGTCGACCGGGAGCTCGCAGTAATCGGTTCGCCCCACGAGCGCGCCGGCGCACCCCAGCGCGGCCACGTTCAGCGTGTCGCTGGGCACGAGCGAGACGACGCGCAGAGGCGCGCGCGAGAAGCTCAGCGCGCGGCCGCGGTCGTCTGTGATCGTGAGCATCATTCGTCGTCGCTGGACGGAGGCTTTGGGGGCATGGGTCCGCCGTTCACGTACGGCCCCGAGCGCGCCGCGCACTCGGCGAACGTCATGTCGTCGCACGTCCTCTTCGACGCCCGCGCCAGGCACGCGATGACCGCCCGCTGCTCTCTCTCCACCAGGCGGTCCATGGCCACGCGGCATCCGCGCGCACACGCCGCGTCGCTGCACCCCGGCGCATGCGCGCGACACGCCTCCGCGCAATCCGCCTCGGGCCCCGGCGTCGCCGCCGCAGGCACTCCATGTTGAAGACACGCCGCGAGCGTCAGCGTCCCCGCGATCGCCAAGACCGATCGCACGTACCCCCTCCCCCTCACTAGGGGGAGGACCGGAGTGGGGGCTTCCTCGGTCATCGCAGCGCCATCAACGACACCAGCGACCATCCGCCCTTGGCGACGGCGAGCGGCTGATCACGCGTCACTCCTCGCGCGTCGAGGTGCGTCGGATGCGTCCCCGCCTTCACGCGCACGCGCGCGATTGCGATCCGCGCCGGCAACGTCTCCCAGCTCCGCGTGTCGGGTGTGTCGAGCGCGGTCATCGTCGCTTGCGTCCCCAACGACAGGAGCGTCCCGAAGAGGCTCCCCTTCGTCGCCGCTTGAATCCCGCCGCCCACCGCGAGCCGCGTGATCAAGCGCGTGATGGCCGAGAGGATCACCTTCCCCTCGATGTTCTTCCACTCCTCGCGCACCTGCTGGCTCACGTTCACCGCTTCTTCGAGCCGCACGTACTGCCCGTCGATCACGCACTGCGGGATCGCATACGACCCCTGCCCCGGCGCCAGCGTCGGGTAGTTCACCCAGGTGACGAGCCCTTGCGCCGCGAGCTTGTTCGCCATCGCGTAGTTCCCGGGCGAGATCGATCCCGACACCATCGTGAGCGCGAGGCCGATCGGGATCCGCTTCGGAATCTTGTGCGGCACGCGCCCGTAGCCGATGACGAAGATCACTTCCCCCTCGTCGTCCGCCAGCGGCGGCTCCGCTTGCCCGCGCGCCGCCGCTTGCTTCAACCGCGGCGACGAGTACGTCCCTTGCGGAAGCAAGCGCGCGATCGTCGGCGCGAGCACGTCGTACCCGGTGAACGCGAGAGCCTCGTCGTACCAGCGGAGCGCTTCGTCGATGTCGCCCGCCTTCTCGAACGCGAGGCCGGCGAGGAACCCGCCCAGCCCGAGGATCGGGTTGTCGCGCGCGTTGAGCTGGTCGGCGTAGTACTTCTGCATCACGGCCAGGCGCCGCGCTTCGATCTTCGCGCCCGAGAGGTCTCCCTCTTCGAGGTAGTCGATCATGTTCAGCGTGTTGATGAGCAGCTTCTCGTACGGCGGAGCGACGTACTTCCCCGACGAGTCGCTGAACATGTACGTGCCGATCGAGTCGCCCGCGTTGTGCGCGAGGTCGAGCATGTCGATCGCCTTGTCGGCCGCCTGAAAGTCGTTCTGCGCGAGCTTCCACTGCGCCAGCGACTGCTGGATGCTGGCGCGGTCGAGCACCAGGAGCGCGTTGTCGCCTTCGATCTTCGTCGGCATGTCGCCGTCGTGATCGACCTCGAGCTCCTTGTTCAACGCGTGGATCGCCGCGCGTGGCGCCCCTTCGTCGAGCGCCGTTCGCACAGGGAGCGTGCGCTCCGAGTGCCCGCTGCAGCCGACGAGCACCGAGACGAAACCCGCCGTGAGCACCGACGCGAGACCGCGCCCCGCGTTCGTCGCCTCCATGGCCTTCATCAGCGTCATCGCACCATCTTCGTGACGTACGCCTTGTGCTGCCACCGGATCGCGCTCGTCTCGACCTCGATGACCTGCATGAAGAAGAAGTACTGCACGCGCCGCGCGTCGTCGGTCCGCTCGTCGCTCGCCGCGACCTTGCCGGTGATGAAGTACTTGGCGCCGAGCTGCTTGCCGTACTGCGCGACGTGCGCCGGATTGAAGACCGGGTTCGTGTGCCCTTCGACCTCGGCGATCATCTGGTTCTGACGCTCGCGCGAGATCACCGTCGTCGTCCCGGCGTCGACCAGCCACGTCTCGGCCTCGCTCAAGATCGCCGAGAGTGCGGGCTCGATGTGCTCGGTGGTGTCGTTCTGGAACGGGAAGACGGCGACCGTGTCCTGGCCGCGATCGGCGCGCCACTTGTCCATCACGGGGGCGTTGCGGAGGTTGTTGAGGTTCTCGGAGAGCATCCGCTGGATGTCGTCCTTGTCGATCCCCGTGCTCATCGCCGCGTTGTCGATCGACGGGTCCTGCGAGCCGCGGACGTACTCTTTGCCGCAGCCGCTCGTCGCCAGGCCGATCGCCAGAAGTCCCACCAAACCGAACGTCGTCTTCATCGAAAAGCTCCTTCGTAAGCGCCGCGAGGTTTCCCGCGCCGTCTTACTTCGACGGGCGAGCATGCGCGCGCATTCGAGCACAGGTCGAGCGCGTTTCAACAGCGAGCTCGCCTGGGCGGTGGAAGGAGAATGGCCGAAGAAGACGCCGGAATGGAGCCCAATCTACATTGGGACCGTTAGTCACACATCGGCGCTCGAGCGCGAGGCTCAGTTCGCTCTCTTCGTCGGCGGGTTGATGGGGCTCACGATGGGGTGCGTCGGCTTGGTGACGAGGATGTCGCCCATCGTGCAGACGCACTTCGGAATGTCCTGCGAGTTGATCTGACAGATCGCCTTGTCGCCGCAGACGCCCGAGCTGAACATGTCGTTGCAGTCGTCGTCGCCGGTGCAGATGCACGTATTGGCGGGGCCGGTGCACGCCCAGCTCTCGCCGGCCCCCCCGCCGCCGCCGCCCGAGGCCAGCGCTTCGCCGGCGTGCTCGGCTCCTTCGCCCGGAGCGGTCTCGGCGGTGCACGCGGCGAGCGATCCGAAGATCGCGAGCGCGCCGAGCGCGTGGAGGAGAGGAAGAAGAGTCTGACGGGAGAGGCTCGAAGCGTTGGAGGTTCGCATGAGGCTCGCCTTCAGCAGAGGACGTGCCACGTCGTCACAGCTCGTGATTCCCGGTGATTCGTTGTTTCGTTCGTGTTTCTTCGCGAGCGCACGCGAGATGAGCCGGAGATCGGCGACTCGCGCGCGTTGCATGCAACGCGTACGAGCGTGGCGGTGATCAGCTTCGCGAAGCGATGGCGCGCGTGATCGCGCGCTCGAAGTTCTCGGCAGGCTGCGCCCCTTCGAGCTTCGCCTGATCGATCCACAACGTCGGGAGCCCGTGCCCGCCGGCCGCGCGGAACGTCGCGGTGTCGGCCTGGATGCGCGCCTCGGTCGCGGGGTCCTGCGTGCAGCGCCGGAAGGCGTCTTCGTCGAGGCCGAGCGACGCCGCGAGCTTGGCGCACCCTTCGGGCGTGAGCTCTTCGACGTCGGTGCTGAAGAGCGCGTCGGCCATCGCGTCGCCTTTGCCCAGCGCCTCGGCGCAGCACGACGCGAGCGCGGCGTCGTGCGCGTGGGCGTGCATGTGAAGCGGGACCTGCTTGCGAACGAGGCGAATGCGATCGCGGTGCGCGGCGAGGATCGGCTCGAGCGAGGCGTTGGTCTCGCGACAGAACGGGCACTCGAAGTCGACGAAGTCGACGATGGTGATCTCTCCTTTCGGAGTCGCGGACAGCTCGGCGGTGATCACGTCGGGGATGACGAGCTTCTTCGTGAACCCGAGCGCCATCGGTATGGCGACGGCGGGGATCAGGGTTGCGGCGAGCGCGCCACGAAGCACACGCGCTTCGGGCGGGTCCCAGCCCGACATCGCACGCCACGTGGCGCCGCAGAGCAGGAGGAGCGACGAGGTGTCGGCGATGGAGCAGTACAAGCACCACGCGCCGAATCGAAACTGCACCGACAGGAGCCACGACGCGATGAGCGCACCCATCGTGGCGATCGCGAGGAGAAGAGTCCGCGCGGTGCGACCACGAAGGAGCGCGAGCAACCCGATGGCGAAGAACGCCATGAGACCATACGCCGGCGTGGGGACGCCCATGAACGACGCGAACGTCGTCTGCTTGAGGAGTCCACAGGCGCTCCCCTCCGCGCAAAAGACCGGCGCGGGGCGGGTGTAGTCGACGAAGAGGACCGCACTGACGACCAACCCCGCCATCGCCGGCACGAGGAGCACCGCCGTCTTCGCCAGGCTTCCCTTCTGAGCGTCCATTCCCTACGGGTGGACCAACCCGCACGGCCGGTCAAGCATTCCGGAGGAGCCAACAAAGCATGACGCCAGCGCGCCTCATCACGATCACGTTCAGTCACTACTGCGAGAAGGCGCGGTGGGCGCTCGATCACGCGCGGGTGCCGTACGTCGAGGACGGGCATCTCCCGGGGCTTCACATGCGGCCGGCGCGGAAGGCGGGCGGGCGGAGCGTGCCGGTGCTGGTGACGGGCGACAAGACGCTCACGCAATCGGACGAGATCGTCGCGTACTGCGACGCGCACGCGGCCGACGATCGGAAACTCTACCCGCGCGACCCAAGCGCGCGGCGCGAGGTCGAGGCGATCGAAGCGACGTGCAACGGTGAGCTGGGGCTCGCGTCGCGTCTGTTCGTGTACCACCACGCGCTGCCGCAGCCGCGCGCGCTGGTGAAGACCGTGCGGCCCGGGCTGACCGCGGTCCAAGCGTTCTTCATGCCCTTCGTGCTGCCGATCGTGGGCATCCGGATTCGACGGATGTACGACATTCACCAAGCGTCGGCGGTGAAGGCGGCCGAGACGATGCGGCGCTGTTTTGGCGAGCTGAGCGCGCGGCTCGAAGGGAAGCGGTTCCTCGTGGGCGATTCGTTCACGGCCGCCGACCTCGCCTTCGCCTCGCTCACGGCGCCGATCCTGGCTCCCGAAGGGCACCCGGCGACCGGGCACTCGATCGCGCACGTCGAAGGGCCGCTCCGCGCGATGATGGAAGAGCTGCGGGCCACGCGCGCCGGGGAGCACGCGCAGACGATGTACCGGGACCACCGTCACACGAAGAACGCATGACGCGGCGTCCCGGCGACGGTACAAGCGGGGCTGATGTCCACGCAGCGCCGACTTCCGCCGAAAAACGACGTCCTCGGGTTCTTCGCGAGCGACGATCGCCCGCTTCATCCGCGCGAGATCGCGGAGAAACTCGGCGTGCCGCAGACGAGCTACCACGCGCTCGTGAACATGCTCGACGACATGGTGAACGGCGGCGAGCTGTCACCGCGCCCGGGCGACAAGTACAAGCTGGGGACCGATCGGAGTAAGCCGAACAAGGGGATCCCGCCGCGAAAGGGGCTCCCGCCGCGCAACGGTCCGCCGCAACGCGATGCCCGGCCGCAGCAGCACCGCGACGCGCGCCCGCAACAACGCGACGCTCGCCCGCAAGCGCGCGAGGGTCGCCCGCAAGAGCGCGACGGTCGCCCGCAGCGAGGCGGAGCGCCTTCGCGCGACACCGGGCAGGCGCGGCCCGAGCCGAAAGAGATGCCGGCGTGGACCGAGAGCGGCGGCCCGGCGGGGGATCGTCCGCGACGCGCGTCGGGCGACGAGCGCGAAGGGACGCTGAGCGTGAACGCGCGCGGGTTCGGGTTCGTGTCGAGCCTCGGCGCGAGCGGCGACGACGTGTACGTGCAGAAGGAAGCGATGAAAGGCGCGATGCACGGCGACAAGGTCGTCGTGCAGGTGCGCTCGCGCGGCGGGCGTGGCGTCGAAGGGGAGATCGTTCGCGTCGTCTCGCGTGGCTTGAAGCGCGTGGCGGGCGTCTTGCGACGGCGCGGCAAGAGCGCGTGGCTCGAGCCCGACGACGCGCGCGTGCGCGGCCCCATCCCGCTCCCCGACGATCTCGACGTGAGCGGCCCGGCCGGCAACAGCGGCAAGGACGGCGACGCGGTCATCGTCTCGATCACGCGCTACCCCGAGCTCCCCGACGAGTGCCCGGTCGGCAAGCTCGACGCGGTTCTCGGAACGCCCGGCGAGCTGAGCGTCGAGGTCGCGAAGATCCTGGGGATGGGCGGCATCGACGAGGTGCACGACGCGCAGGCGTTCGCCGAGGCCGAGGCCTACGGAAAAGAGGTCCCCGAGGAGATGCTCAAGGGGCGCGAAGACCTCACGCACCTGCCGCTGCCGACGATCGATCCCGAAGACGCGCGCGATCACGACGACGCGGTGTGGGTCGAGCGAACGGACAACGGCGGCTACCGCGCGTGGATCGCGATCGCCGACGTGAGCTCGTACGTGCGACCGGGGACCGTGCTCGACGCCGAGTCGATGAAGCGCGGGTGCAGCATCTATCTGCCGGATCGCGCGATCCCGATGCTCCCGCGGCCGCTGTCGTCGAACCTCTGCTCGCTGCTCCCCGACGTCCTTCGCTTGTGCCTGTGCGTCGTGGTCGACATGGACGCCGGCGGCGTGACGACGAGCTCGCGCGTCGTTCGCGGGTTCATGAAGAGCCGCGCCAAGCTCACGTACGGAGGCGTGGCGCGCGCGCTCGGGTTCAGCGAGGTGCCGCCGGTCGATCCGAAAGCGCAGGAGCTCATCGAAGGGCTCCGCGTGGCGAACGAGTGCTCGAAGCTGCTCCGCGCGCGACGCATGAAGCGCGGCGCGCTCGACTTCGATTTGCCCGAAGCGAAGATCATCCTCGACGACAAGGGGCAGCCCACCGACGTCCAGAAACGGACGCAGGACCCGGGGATGAAGAAGGCGTACTCGCTCATCGAAGAGCTGATGCTCCTCGCGAACGAGACGGTCGCTACCTGGCTCACGTCGGTCGGCGTCCCGACGATCTTCCGCGTGCACGCCGCGCCCGATGAGAAGAAGCTCTTGAACCTCTCGCTCATGTGCGAGCAGCTCGGCGTGCCGTTCGACATCGAGGACGCGCGCGATCCGAAGAAGCTCCAGGCGCTGCTGAAGTCGTTCGCCGGGCACCCGCAGGCGAACGTGCTCAACATGCTGCTGCTTCGATCGATGAAGCAGGCCACGTACGACACGGTGAACATCGGTCACTTCGGGCTCGCGTCGAAGTCGTACCTGCACTTCACGTCGCCGATTCGCCGCTACCCGGATCTCGTGGTGCATCGCGGGGTGCACTCGGAGGTGCTCGGCGAGAAGCGGCACAAGACGGAAGAGGCCGCGGAGAAGCTGGGCGAAGCGGCGCTGGCGGCGTCGGTGGCGGAGCGGAAGGCGATGGAGATCGAGCGCGAGGTCACGGACCTCTATCGCGCGATCCTGATGCGCGACCGGATCGGCGAGCGCTACGAAGGGACGATCACGGCCATCGTCGGCACGGGTCTGTTCGCGCAGCTCGATTCCCCGTTCGTCGATGTGCTCGTGCGACTCGAAGATCTCGGCGGCGACCGGTGGGAGGTCGACGACGAGAAGATGCGCGTCCTCGCGCCGCGATCGGGCGAGTCACTGGGGCTGGGCGATCGCGTCGTGCTCGAGATCATCGACGTGCAGATCTTGCGACGCACGGTCTACGGGCGGCGCGTCGGCGGCAAGGACGACGAAGGCGGCGCACGCAAGCCGCGCGGGTTCCGCGACGGTGATGGGCGCAAGGGGCCGACGCAGTCCTCGAAGGGGAATGAGAAGCGCGTTCGCCAGGGGGCGCGGAAGATCGAGCAGCGCACCGGCGGCAAGCCGAAGGGGGGCCACGGCGGTGGCGGCGGCGGCAAGGCGAGCCACGGCGGCAAGCCCGGCAAGGGCAAAGGGAAGAAGCGCGGGCGCTGACTTACAGCGCGATCTTCGCGCGCGGGTCTTCGGTCTGGAGCTTCTCGATCTCGTCGACGAGCGTGACGAGCTTCTCGTCGTCGCTCGTCGGGATCTGCACTTCGAAGTGCACGTAGAGATCGCCGGGGCTGTGCCCTTTTCGCGCGACCCCTTTGCCGCGCAGGCGCACGACGCTCCCGCTCTGCGACTTCGGCGGCACCTTCAACGCGACCGAGCCGTCAATCGTCGGCACCTTCACCTTCGCCCCTTTGTACGCCTCGGCGATCGTGATCGGCAGCGTGAGGTGAAGGTCGTCGTCTTCGCGGCGGAAGAACGGGTGCGGCTCGACGTGCACGACGAGCATCAGGTCGCCTTGCGGCCCGCCGTTCGGCGACAGACCCCCCTGGCCGGGAATCCGCAGGCGACTCCCCTCGCCCGCGCCCGGCGGGATGCGCGCGACGACGGGCGGGACGGCCTTGTCGCGTGAGCGCAGCTCGATCTGCGTGCCGCGGAGGGCGCTGGCGAAATCGATCGTCACTTCGCTCTCGAGATCGGCCCCCTTGCTCGGACCGCGTCGACGCGACGCGCGACCGAAGAGGTCGCCGAACATGTCGCTGGCGTCGCCGCCGCCGCCGCGCGCGTTGCCGCCGAACAGGTCTTCGAGACGCACGCCTTGCCCGAACGGATCGCCGCCGCCGCGCCCGCCGCCCGCTTGCTGCTGCGTGCTCCACTGCTTGTACGCGCGGACCTTCTCGGCATCGAACCCCTCGCGGAGCCCCTCTTCGCCGAACTCGTCGTAGAGCGCGCGCTTCTTGGGATCGCCCAGCGTGTCGAACGCCTGGTTCACCTTCTTGAAGCGGTCTTCGGTCTTCTTGTTCCCCGGGTTCTTGTCGGGATGAAGCACCTTCGCGAGCTTGCGATACGCCTTCTTGATCTCGTCGGCGTTCGCGGTCTTCGCGACCCCGAGCACGTCGTAGAAGCTGTCAGCCATGGTCGCGGGGAAAGGTAAGTCGCCCTTGCGGGCGGGGCAACGGCAGCGCGCTCAGCGCGAGTCGTCTTTCGGCGGAGCCGGATCGGGATCGCGCTGCGGGAGCGCGGGGACGGGCGGAAGATCGGGCTCCACACGCCACGCCAGCGGCGCTTCGCTCACGCGCGCGCAGTGAACCATGGCGTGCTCGGTGAGCGGCTCGTCGCCCGTCACCGCGACCGTGGCCGTGGCGCCCGAGATCTTCGCGACCATCCCTTTCGGGCGAAACTTCAGACCGAAGCGCCCTTCGGCCAGCATCTCCCACGGCTCCACGCGGTGCCCTTCGAGCCGGCTGGCGCGCGCCGCACGCTCTTCGAGGTTCGCCTTCGCCGCCGGCCCGAGCAGCGCGTACGCCTCGCGGACGGCGCGCGGGTCGTCGTTCGATTCCTCCATCCGATCGAGCCACGCGCGCACCGCTCCATCGGGCGTCGCGTCGGGCGCGGGGCGAGAGCAGCTCGCCGCGAGCAGCGACAGGCACGCCAGCGCGACCGCGCGCTTCATTCCCGAGCGCCGCTCCCCAGTCCCATGGCGTCGCGCACCTGGCGCATCGTCTCTTTGGCGATCGTGCGCGCCTTGGACGCGCCGTCGCCCAGCGCCTCGGTGACCTTCTTTGCGTCCAGCGACTCGCGCTTCGCGCGCAGCGGCACCAGCTCGCGATCGAAGTTCTCGAAGAGCACCTTCTTGCAGTCGAAGCAGCCCCACTTGGCCTGCGTGCAGTTTGCACGCACTTCCTGCACGGTCTCCTCGGGCGAGATCGCCTGGTGCATCGTGTAGATGTTGCAGACCTCGGGGCGACCGGGGTCGCTCTTCTTGAGTCGCTGCGGATCGGTGAACGCGCCCTTCAGTTTGTTCCAGAAGACGTCCTTCGTCTCGAAGAGCGCGATCGTGTTCCCCTTCGATTTGCTCATCTTCGACGCGCCGTCGAGCCCCATGATCCGCGGCGTCTTCGACAGGCGCGGCTTGGGCTCGACGAAGACGGGGCCGAAGCGGTGATTGAAGCGGCGCACCGTCTCGCGCGCCAGCTCGAGGTGCTGGAGCTGGTCGTCGCCCACGGGGACGATCGTCGCCTTGTAGATGAGGATGTCGGCGCTCATGAGCACCGGGTACGTGAAGAGCGCGGTCGAGACGTGCTCCTTCCCTTCGCTCTTCTCCTTGAACTGCGTCATGCGCTCGAGGTCGCCCTTCGGCGTGACCGCCGAGAGGTACCACGCGAGCTCGGTGTGCTCGCGCACGTCGCTCTGCACGAAGAGCGTGCACTTCTCGGGATCGAGACCGCAGGCGATGAGATC
Source organism: Myxococcales bacterium (assembly GCA_003151595.1). The sequence goes on along the minus strand of PLXW01000022.1, from coordinate 318,230 downwards.
GATCGCGAGGCCACCGATGCGCGACTTCAGCTCGGCCGGGTCGTGGTCGACCGTGATGGCGTGGGCGTCGACGACGCAGAAGAGGAGCTCTTCCTTCTGCTCTTCGACCTGCGTTCTCCACGTGCGCACCGCACCGAGATAGTTCCCGATGTGAAGCTCGCCCGAAGGTTGAATGCCCGAGAGGACGCGTGCGGTGCTCATGCGATGACGCTCATGCGATTTGAGGCGTTCTACCGCAAGGCGAACTTGCGTGCGAACGATCGCGAGATGGAGCAGAGTGCCGCGCGAAAATGCTGATGAACACCCGTATCGCTCTGGCCGCCCTCGCACTCGCTTCCATCGCTCCGCTCGCCGCTTGCGCGAAGAAGGCCGATGGGACCTCACCGGCGGGGTCGGCGTCGGCTTCGGCCAGCGCCTCGCCTTCGAGCGCGCTCGCCGCGGCGATGGGCAATCAGCCGCCGCCCGTTCCGCAAGTGCCCGCGCCGGAAGACGTCGCCACGGCTCCGGCCGACGCGCAGAAGACGGCGTCGGGTCTCGTGTCGAAGGTGGAGACGCCAGGCACGGGGAAAGATCACCCGGGTCTCAAGGACAAGGTGACGGTCAACTACACGGGCTGGACGAAGGACGGCAAGACGTTCGACAGCTCGATCCCGCGCGGGCAGCCGGCGGTGTTCGAGGTCGATCAGCTGATCCCGGGCTGGACCGAGGGGCTTCAGCTGATGGTGCAGGGAGAGAAGCGACGCATGTGGGTTCCGTCGAACCTCGCGTACGGCGACTCGCCGAAGATGCACGGCGCGCCCGCGGGCGATCTGACGTTCGACGTGGAGCTGCTCAGCATCGCCGTCGCCCCTCCGCCGCCGCCGGTTCCGAGCGACGTCGCGGCCGCGCCTGCGAACGCGAAGAAGACGGCGTCGGGCCTCCAGTACCGCGTGCTCACGCCGGCGAAGGACGCGAGCGGCGCGAAGCCGACGGCGACGAGCGTGGTGAGCGTGAACTACTCGGGCTGGACCACCGACGGGAAGATGTTCGACAGCTCGGTCACGCGCGGGCAGCCGGCGACGTTCCCGCTCAACCGGGTCATCCCGGGCTGGACCGAAGGGCTTCAGCTGATGAAGGTCGGCGAGAAGGATCGCTTCTGGATCCCGGGCGCGCTCGCGTACGACGCGCCGGGTAAGCCGTCGCGTCCGGGTGCGCCGCACGGCACGCTCGTGTTCGACGTCGAGCTGCTCAGCATTCAGCCCGGCGTCATGCCGCCGCCGCAGCCGCAGATGCCCGGAGCCGGCGGCGGCTCCGCGACCACGCCGAAGTGACCGGCGAGCGCGACGCCAAGCCCAAGAAGATCCGGCTCCCGACGCACTCGGGGGAGCCGTTTCGCATCGTCGTCCGCGGGCAAGACGCGCGCTGGTTCGACGATCTCTACCATCGGCTCCTCGCTTGCGCGTGGTGGGAGTTCTTCGCGCTCGTGGCCGTGGCGTTCCTGGTGATCAACGCGCTCTTCGCGCTCGCGTTCCTGGCCGAGCCGGGCTCGGTGTTCGGGGCGCGCGCGGGGTCGTTCGAAGACGCGTTCTTCTTCAGCGTGCAGACGCTGGCCACGATCGGCTACGGCACGATGTCGCCGCAGACGTTCTTCGGTCACTGCGTGGTGACGTTCGAAGCGTTCGTCGGCCTCCTGTCCGTCGCGCTGATGACGGGCATCACGTTCGCGAAGTTCTCGCGCCCGCGCGCGCGCGTCCTGTTCAGCGAGAAGTTCGTCATCTCGAAGATGAACGGCGTGCCGCACGTGATGTTCCGCATGGCGAACTGGCGCGGCAACCTGATCGTCGAGGCGCATCTCCACGCCATCCTGCTCGTCGAGGTCAACACGCGCGAGGGACACCAGTTCCGCCGCCCGGTGGACCTGAAGCTGGTGCGCGATCGCAACCCGACGTTCGTGCTCACGTGGACGGCGATGCACAAGATCGACGAAGAGAGCCCGTTCTTCGGGATCGACGCCGTCGAGTACATGCGCTCGACCGACACGCAGCTCGTCTTGAGCCTCACGGGGCTCGACGAGACCGCCGGGCAGCAGATTCACGCGCGCTACTCGTACACGGCGAACGACGCGGTGATCGACGCGCGGTTCGTCGACGTCGTCACGCGCGGGAGCGAAGGCGAGCGCGTCATCGACTACGGCCACTTCCACGACGTACAGCCGCACGACGACGAGGGCGCGGTGACATGAGCACCATCGAGATCTTGTTCTTCTCCGCGGCGTTCTTGATCCCCCTGGTCGGAGGGGGGACGCTTCTCTACGTGCTCTCACGCGACGCGAAGTCGAAGGGCGACGCGGGCGAGACGAGCGAGACGAGCGAAACGAAGAAGAACGATCACGAGAAGGAATGACCGCGATGCCCACGTTCCCCGAGCCGCCGAGCGTTCCCGAGGATCGCCGCGCGAGCGGGACGGTTCCGATCCGGTATGAGGACATCGCGCAGGACGGAAGCCTGGCGCTGGAAGGGATCGCGCCGGCCATCGGTGAAGTGGTGTGGCGGCAGCTGTTCACGCCGTCGCCGGTGATGAAGGCGCTGCGCGAACAGAGGATCGTCCCGATCCTCACGCGCGTCGTCATCGAAGGCGAAGGGGGGCCGTTCTCCACGTTCCATCCGCTGGAGGCGACCGGGACGTACGCGCTCCGTCACGTGGCGAACGACGCGGGCGACGTCGAGCGGATCGTGATCGACATGTGGACCGAAGCCACGCTCCCCATCGACCGCAACTACGGCCCGCCGCCGGCGCGCGCGGGAGAGCGGGTTCGCGCGGGACGATTTTTCGGCGAGCACGTGCTGACGCGCCTCTTCGCGCCGCCCGATCAGCGCAAGGTGACGCGCCTCGAGATCGACGGCGTGGCGATGCACGGCGAGCGTCGCGCGTGGGTCGCGGCCGAGTCGGTGGCCACGTTGCCCGAGGGCGCGGTGCCGCTCGAAGACGCGATGCGCGTGGACCCGACGCCGATCGCGTTCGGCCTGGCGCACACCGACAGCAACCAGCACGTGAACTCGCTCGTGTACCCGCGCCTCTTCGAAGACGCCGCGCTGCGGAGGTTCTCGGAGCTGGGGAGGCTGAAGCCGCCGGTGCTCTCGCGCTTCGTCGAGGCGGCGTTTCGCAAGCCGTGCTTCGCGGGAGAGCGGTACGCGATCGCGCTCCGGGCGTTCACGCTGGGGGACCGGATTGGAGCCGTGGGGTCGTTCGTGTCGGAGAGCGACGCGAGGTCGCCGGAGACGCTGGCGTTGGCGCGGGCGCACTGTTTCGTGAAGATGGTGTTTGCGTAGGGGAGTGCGGGTCGGAGCCGGAAAACGAGCTAAACTCGGGGAATGGACGCGCTTCGCAAAGATGACATCGAGCGCGCGCAGGCGACGCCGCCCGAGGAGAAGGCGCGTCAGGCGATCGATGCGATGCGCACCGGTATTCGACTGAAGCGGATCGCCTTGCGTGTCCGCGATCCGCAGGCGTCGCCCGAAGAGATCGAGGAGCGTCTTCAACGATGGCTCGAGCGCGATGAATGAAGGCGGCGTCGAGGCCGCGCTCGCGCACGTCGCCGCGGAGCTTCGTCGCCGACATCATCGCTTCGCGTTGATCGGAGGGCTCGCCGTTTCGATTCGCGGCGAGGTGCGCTTCACGAGGGACGTGGACCTGGCGATTCGAGTGGCGAGCGACGAAGAGGTCGAGAAGCTCGTGCGCGACCTCGCGTCGGCGGGCTACGCACCGCTCGCGGTCATCGAGCAAGACGCCAAGAGCCGACTCGCTACGGTTCGGTTGCGCGCACCGAGCGGCGTCGTGGTCAAACTCCTGGCGGCAAGCTCGGGCATCGAGAGCGAGGTCGTCGAGAGAGCCACCGAGATCCCCTTCGACGGCGCCGGCCTGATACCGGTGGCGCGCGCCGAGGAGTTGCTCGCGCTCAAGGTGCTCTCGATGACGGAGCGGCGACCCCAGGACTCGCTGGACGCCAGGAGCCTCATCGCGATGAATCGGTCGTTGGATCTGGATGCCGTGCGCGATCTGCTCGCGAAGATCGTCGCGCGCGGGTTTCACCGTGGACAAGACCTCGGCGCCAAGCTCGATGGGCTGCTCGCCCGCTGACCCCTCACTCCGCATACCTCCCCAGCGCCCTCTTCAACTCCCCCTTCACCTTCTCCCTCAGCGCCTTCGGCTCCACCACCTCCGCGGTCCCCCCGAAGCTCAGCACCCACCCGAGCATCTCTTCGATCCCCTCGGGCTCCATCTCCAGCTCGATGCCCCCATCGACCTCGCGGTGACGCTTCGTCTCATGCACGCGGCGGCGCGTGGCGAAGTACGCCACCTTCGAGTCGAAGCGGAGCTTCACGTGCTGGCGCGGGCCGCGGATGATGCCGAACGGGCCGCGCAGGTGCTTCTCTGGATGGAAGTCCTTGGGGTAGTCGAAGCGGTCGCCGGCGACGCGGGTCGCGTCGTCGATCTTGTCGAGGCCGATCGTGCGCACCTCGCCGTGCGTGTGGCTGTGGCCGAGGACGTAGAGCCCCTTCTTGTAGAGAACGAGCGTGTACGGATCGATCACGAGCGCGCGCCCGTCCTTCATCGTGCACGTGATGCGCTCCTCGCGAAGGAGCGCGGTCACGACGTCGTTCACCACGTCGAGCTTATCTCCGTAGTCGTACGCCATCTCGTTCACGTCGAAGAGCTTGCGATCGAGGTTCTTCCAGTGCGCGTAGTCGCTCTTCTTCAGGACGTGCGCGATCTGCTCCACGATGTCGTCGAGGTCTTCCTTGATCCCGGTGCCCGCAAGGAACGACATCGCGTTGAGCGCGAAGGCGAGCGAAACCATCTGCGCCGTGGTCACGCGCAGCATCTCTTCGCGCGCCGGTAGGCGGTAGCAGATGCGCTCGTCCACCGTCTCGCGCTCGAGCGGCTCCTCTTCGCCGATGACGGCGAGATCACGGAACACGCTGGCGCGCGAGGCGTGGCTTCGCGCGACGATCTCGTCGAGGCTCTTCCACCCGGTTCGCAGGAGCGTCTTCAACGCTTCGTGACGGCGAAGCTGCGCGAGGCGATTCGGTGCGCGAACGGACGGACGCTTGGTCTGCTTCTTCGCGGGTGCGCGGGTGGGCTTCGGCGGCTTCTTCGCGGCGTGCTTGGGCATGGCGCGCGTCGTAGCAGAAGGTTCTGCGCCGAAGCGCGTCGCTTCTGCGCCGACGCAGCTCGCTTCTGCGCCGACGCGCATCGTTCTCCGTCCGCGCAGAACGTTTCGAGCGCACGCAGGCGCGTTCTGCGTCGACGCAGGTCGCTTCTGCGTTCTCGCCGGTCGTTCTGCGTCGTCACAGAACGTTCTGTGTGCGCGCAGAACGTTCTGCGTCGTCGCGCGAGAGAGAATCGTCGCCTCGCCCGGGACCCCCGTCTCCACGGGTGAGACTGCCGTCCCTTACTCTTTTCTCACGGGGGAAATCACTCCCCCACGAACAAAGAGAGACACCGTGACGACCCAGAAGAACGTTTCCAAGAAGACCGTTTCGCAGTCCGTGAACAGCAATTCCGCGTCCCCCGCGTCCCCCGATCCGGGCGCGGCTCCTCCGGCGAAGGGGATGATCCCCAAGCCACCGACTGACTGGAAGCCCGCGAAGATCGGTCGCGGCAAGGGGGCTCGACCGAAAGAGGGTCAAGCCGCAAACGCCGTGACGGCGGGGAAGGAGCTGGCGAATTCGACGACATACGTCGAAGACTTCGGCTCCAACGCCCCGTCGCAAACCCAGCTCGCGCATCTGATGGCGGGCGCGGCGGCGTGGAGGGGCCAATGGGTGGCCTCGAAGCGCTACACGGCGTACGCCGCGGAGCAGAACGCGAGTTGGTGGGAGGCGGCGCTCGCGGCCGCGGATCTCCTGCAGCCCGTGTTCGATTACGCGGTGGCGCGTGATGCCTCGGTGACCGAGAGGTACCCGGGGATGACGCAGTTCATGCAGGCCCTGAGTGGGATCGCCAAGCGCGCCGCCAAGACGCGCAAGGCGAACGTGGAGTCGAAGAAGGCGAAGGCGGCGGAGCCGGCGAAGACTGCGACGCAGTCGACGGCGGTTGCGACGCAGACGCCGGTGTCCTCGACGGTGAACTAGGAGAGTGGCGCTCACTTCCGTGCAAGCGCGCGTATCCTTCGGGATTGCGCGCTTGCACCGGGAGTCTTCATGAACCTTCGCCGTACGCTCGCCGTCGCGAGCCTTCTCGTTGCTGCTTCCGTCGTGATCGCGCGCGACGCTCGCGCCCAGGCCGATCCCCCTTCTCCTCCCGCGCCCTCGCCCGCACCGACGCCCGCGTCCGAGCTTCCGCCTCCGCCCTCCGCACCGCCGCCTCCGCTCGTCTGGCCGCTTCCGCCGAAGAGGCGCTGGTACGGCTGGGAGACCTTGATCGTCGACGGCGCCGGACTCGCCACGCTCGCCGTCTCCGCCCGCACCGACTCGAACGCCGTGAGCACAGTCGGTCTCGGCATCTACTTGTTCGGGCCGCCGATCGTGCACGGGGTGAAGGGGCACGTGGGGACCGCGTTCGGCGATTTCGGAATCCGCCTCACGGCGCCCATCGTGACCGGCATCGTCGGCTACGCCATCGACAACGCCACGAGCTCTCCCTGCTCGCCCGGAGCGTGGCTCTGTTTCCGCGGCCTCGGCGGCGCGGCGCTGGGGGGCCTCATCGGCTACGCGGCCGCCGTCGCGCTCGACGCTGCGTGGCTCGCGCGCGAAGACGTCCCCGCGCGGCGCGACGCCTCGAGCGAGCCCTTGTTCCGCTGGTCACCCACCGTGGGGGTCGTGCATCGAGGCGCGAGCGTCGGAGTCGGCGGCTCGTTCTGACGCGCGCGGCTCAGTAGTGCGGCGGCCGCTCGTTCTTCGCCTCTTCGCCGCTCCCGGCGATGACCTGCTCGCGCAGCGTCTTCACCTCGGCGACCAGGCGATCGATCTCGCGCCGCTGATCGACCACGACGTCGTTCAGCTCTTCGAGCAGCTTCTCGGTGCGCATGAAGCGCAGCTCGAGATCCACGATTCGCGCTTCCAGCTCGGCCTCGTTCGACACGCGCGCGAGCGTAGCACTCGCGCCTGAGCGCGCCCGATCACGCGCGCTCACGCGTTACGGCGACGGCGCCGGCGTGCTCCCGAACGCATCGACGTAGAGACGCGCGGCGTTCTTCACCCACGTGCGCCCGCGCTCGGCCGCCGCGCGCACCTCGGCGACGTACTCGCCGTTGCCGCCGGCATGCAGCGCCTTGATCGCATAGCCGCCCATCTCGTCGTCGCTGAGCTGCGCCGCGAGCTCCTTGCCGTACGCCCCTTCGCCGTGGTCGCCGAGCGTCGCGATCCACGACTTGCGCCCGCGCCCGTAGCGCGTCTCGGCGACGACGTCGGCCGCGGCGTCGAGCACCTCGCCCTTGCCGTGCCACGCGCCGGTCTTTCGCATCACGAAGTCGAGCGCGCGACCGAGCTGGAGGATCTTCATCTCGTACCCGGCCCACGCCGGCGACTCCTTCAGGTCGGGCGTCACGAACCCGCGCGCGGAGAGCTCCCACTCGGTGCACACGAGACGAAGCGCCCGCGCCGTCGGCAACGGGTCCAGCGTCGGCAGCGAGCCGCTCTTCCGCGATATGTGAATTATTGAACTCACAATCGTGATCGACATCGGGTCCATGACTCTCCCGTTCTCGCACGCGCGGGGCTCGAGCGGAATGTCCCTAAATGGGGGACGTGGGCTCGCCCCCCTGGATCGATCGACCCTCTCGAACGCGCTCAGCGCTCACCAATCCCGACGTATTCGCGCGGCGCGGAGTGGGACCGGCCCTTGCTATCAGCCTCACCATGCACCGCACGCTTACGCTCGGGTTCGTCGTCTTCGCCGCTTCCTCCGTGCTCGCCTGCTCGTCGAGCACCGGCGAGCCCACGGCCATCGGCGGCAAGCAGCCGGGTACGTCGGGCGACGCGCCGGTCATCTCGAGTGATGAGACGTGGGAGAACGGCAAGGTCCTCGACACGCCCACCGTCATCGCCGCCGGCGTGACCGTCACCATCGCCGCGGGCGCGACGATCCAGGCCATCGACGGGATCTCGATCACCATCGACGGGACGCTCAAGTCGGCGGGCGGGGGGCAAGCGACGCTCACGTCGTCGAGCGCGACGACGCGATGGGCCGGCCTCCTGGTGGCGAAAGGGGGAACGCTCGCTCTGTCGGGCGTCGACATCACGAACGCCGACGGCGCGATCAACGTCGAGACGGGCGCGGCCTCCGCCAGCTACGCGACCGGCGCCATCACCGCGTCGAAGGCGCCGTTCGTCGTCGCCACCGGCGGCAAGCTGACGACGTCGCACGCGATGGTGAAGGGTTCGCTCGGCACGTCGCACGTGCAGGGCGAGCTCGACGCCTCGTACCTCGACTACGACGCCAATGGGAACGATGGGCTGACCGCCGAGAGCGACTCGGCGATCGTGAACGTCTCCGACTCGGAGCTGCACGGCATCAGCGGCCAGACCGGCGACATGATCGTCTCGTACCAGGGCGCGGGGACGATCTCGGTGCAGTACACGGAGATCAAAGGGGTCCACTGCTCGTTCCACATCGAGCGCGCGACGAACATCACCGTGAGCCACGTGACGTCGAACGGGAACTCGTTCGGCTTCATGATGTACGGCTCGCTCGACACCGGCACGCGCACGGTCGACTCGATGAACATCGAGAACGAGCTGTCGTGGGGGATCGCCGAAGAGAGCGGCGACATCAACGGACCGGTCACGTTCACGAACACGTACTTCGCGAACAACGCCTACGGGAACACGAGCCTCCAGTCCGGGACGAAGATCTCGGTGATGGGGAACGCGACGGCCGAGATCGCGGACGCGAAGCCGCGCTGAGGTTTCGCTCCCCGCGCACCCTCACCCCCCAGCCCCCTCTCCCGCAAGGGGAGAGGGGGAGGAGCCAACGCGTGATCTCTCCTCCCCTCTCCCCTTGCGGGAGAGGGGCCGGGGGTGAGGGCACGCGGTAGACTCGTCGACGCTTCGCATGTCCGCGCCGTTCCCTCCCATCGAGCCACCGCCGACGGAGGTGCGCTTTCCCGATCCGCGCGAGGCGGGCGACGAGCAGGTGATGGCGATGGGCGCCGACTTTCGCGCGGGCACGCTGCTCGAAGCGTATCGCCACGGGATCTTCCCCTGGCCCGACTCGCGAAAGAACGTCCCGTGGTGCTCGATGGACCCGCGCGCCATCTTCCCGATCGACGCGCCTCCGCACTGGTCGCGCAGCTTGCGACGCGCGATCCGGATCACGCCGTTCGTGCGAACGATCGACGCCGCCTTTCGCGAAGTAGTGAAGGCGTGCGCCGACGAGCGGCCCGACGCGCGGTGGATCGTGCCGCCGTACGTCGAGGGGTTCGCGCGACTGCACGGTCTCGGGTGGACCCACAGCGTCGAGATCTGGGAGACGAAGACCGGTGAAACCGATGACGAGACGAACGGAGAGCGGGAGCTCGTCGGCGGCATCTACGGCGTCGCCATCGGCGGCCTCTTCGCGGGGGAGTCGATGTTTCATCGGCGCACCGACGCGTCGAAGATCGCGTTCGCCGCGCTCGTCGACGCGCTGCGCGCCTGCGGCTTCGAGCTGTTCGACGTGCAGGTCATGAACCCGCACCTCGAGTCGCTCGGGTGCATCGAGATCACGCGCGACGAGTACCTCGATCGCGTGGAGCACGCCGTCGCGCGACCGCCGTTGAAGCTCGCGCTTCCGTAAGCGCAGCAATCCGATCGGGCTTCTTGGCCGACGAACGATCGACCTCGATACCCTTCGTGTGTGGGTAACGCACGCACAGTGACGCTCCATTGGTCGGGCAAGGAACGCCTCACCGCCGTTCCCATCCCGCTCGCCAAGGCGAGCTCGCTCCGGACGACGCCGCTGGCGGACGGAATGGGCGAGCTGATCCAGGGCGACAACCTCGTGGCGCTCCGCGCGCTCGCCAAGACGCACGCCGAGCAAGTGACGCTGGCGTACCTAGATCCGCCCTTCTTCACGCAGCGCGCGTTCACGCACGTGGAGCGCGGGACGCGGGTGAAGACCGCGGCGTTCGACGATCGCTGGACCGATCGCGCGGCGTACCTGGAAGCGCTCGCGCCGCGCATCGCGCAGATTCGCACGCTCCTGGCGCCGCACGGCTCGATGGTCCTGCACGTCGACCCGAAGACGAGCCACTACGTGAAGGTCCTGTGCGACGAGATCTTCGGTGAAGAGGCCTTCGCCAGCGAGATCGTGTGGCGCTACCGCCGCTGGCCGAGCAAGACGCCGAACTTCCAGCGCGTGCATGACGTCCTCCTCCGCTACCGCAAAGACGTGACGTGCGACCCGCGATGGAACCCGCAGTACGAGCCGCTCGCGGCCTCGACGCTGGCCACGTGGGGGACGAAGAAACAGCGCGCCGTGTTCGCCACGAGCGACAAGGGGGAAGTGCGGCGCGCGCGTTCGTCGTCCACCACCGAAGCCACCAACGGCGCGCCGATGGGCGACGTCTGGGAGATCGGCGTCATCGCGCCGGTCGCGCGCGAACGAACGGGCTACCCGTCGCAGAAGCCGGAGGCGCTCCTGGAGCGAATCCTCCGCGCGCTCACCTCGCCGGGCGACCTCGTCCTCGATCCGTACGCCGGCAGCGGCACCACGCTGGCGGTGGCGGCGCGCATGGGAAGACGATTCGTCGGAATCGACGCCAGCGACATGGCGATCGAGACGATTCGATCGCGAATGGCAGGAAGCCTTGCGTTGTCGAGTGCCGCGCGCTTACGCTGATTGCCTTTCGGAATGACTCTTTCGTCGAAGCAAGTCGGCAGTATCGCGCTCGTCATCGCGCTCGGCGTGATCGGCATGATGGTCGTGAACGCCGGCCTACAGGCGTTCGCCGGCCCCGCCATCATCCTGGTCGCGCTGGTGGCGGCGGGCGCGCTCATCATGAACGGCAGCGCCGGCCCGGTGATCGGCCTGGACGGGCTGAGCGATGCGGCGCGGCGCGCGGCGGCGGGTGAACGCCCGAGCGCTCCGGCCAACGCGAGCCCCGAGCTGGCGCGCGTCTACGACGAGCTGGCGCAGATGGCCGATCGCGCGCGCAAGCACGAGATGGAGATCGCCACCAAGGCGGCCGACCTCCACAGCACCGAAGCCACGCTGGAAGAAGTCGCCAAGCGCCTGAACGAAGGCGTGTCGATGCAGCTGTCGGCCACCGACGACACGACGAAGCTCATCAAGGAGATGACGACGGCGATCCGCGAGATCGCCCAGCACGTCGAGACGCTCACCTCGAGCGCCGAAGAGTCGAGCAGCTCGATCCTCGAGATGACCGCGACGAACGACGAGGTCGCCGAGAACGTCGGCGAGCTGGCCGGGAGCGTCCGCGAAACGGTCAGCTCGATCGAAGAGATGGCGTACTCGATCAAGGAGGTCGCGAAGAACGTCGACGCCTTGTCGCTCACGGCCGAAGAGACCAGCTCGTCGATGAACGAGATGGACGTCTCCATCGACCAGGTGCAGTCGAACGCCAACGAAACGGCGCGTCTGTCGGAGGAAGTGGCGCTCGACGCCGAGAAGGGCGCCGAAGCCATCCTCAAGACGATCAGCGAGATCTACCGCATCAAGGAGAGCTCGCAGGAGGCCGTGGCCGTCATCTCGAACCTCGGTAGCCGCATCGAGGCCATCGGGCAGATCGTGAACGTCATCGACGACGTCGCCGAGCAGACGAACCTGCTCGCGCTCAACGCCGCCATCATCGCCGCGCAAGCCGGCGAGCAGGGCAAGGGCTTCGCCGTCGTCGCCGACGAGATCAAGGACCTCGCCGAGCGCGCGGGCGCCAGCACGCGCGAGATCACGGACCTCATCAAGACGGTCCAGGCCGAGTCGAAGAACGCCATCGCCGCCGTCGAGCGCGGCGCGCACAACGTCGATCGCGGCGTCGAGGTCTCGAACGAAGCCGAGCGCGCGCTGAAGAAGATCCTCGAGTCGTCGCAGAAGAGCACGAACATGGTTCGCGCCATCGCGCGCGCCACGGTCGAGCAGGCCAAGGGCTCGAAGCAGGTCACCGACGCCATCGGGCGCATCGCCGAGACGGTCCAGCAGATCGCCGCCGCCACGGCGCAGCAGGCGCGCGGGTCGGAGCTCATCATGAAGAGCGCCGAGAAGATGCGCCTCATCACGCAGCACGTGGAGCGCTCGTCGCAGGAGCAGGCGCGCGGCGGGCGTCAGATCACCGGGTCGATCGAGAACATCTCGAACATGGTGAATCAGCTCAACGTGAGCCACCGCGCGCAGACGCGCGGGAGCGAGCTGCTGCTCGGGTCGAGCGCGAAGATCGAAGAGAGCGCGCGGCTGCAGGAGGTCTCGTTGAAGGGGCTCCAGGCCGCGTTCGACCGCCTGCGAAAGATGCTCTAGCTCGCCGAGACGTGAGGATTGGCGCGCCCCGCCATTGCCGGTGGGACGAATTGCGCTAGAAGCCGTCCCCCGTCCCCGCTTGGGCGGGACTGTCGCGGAGGCTTCTGATGCGTCGTTCGTCGGTCGTCGTGGTCGGTTCGTTGGCTGTCTTTGCGGTCGCGTGTAGCGCTTCGCCCGACGGGGCCTCGAGCGGTACGTCGCAGAGCGAAGACCTGAGCGCCGACACGGCGACTCAGTACGTCGACATCGGCGACTTCTGGACGACGAGCGCCGATCAGTCGGCGTGGTTCGCGGCCGTGGCCAACGTGAAGCTCCAGTTCGAGAACATCTGCGGCGACACGTTCTGCGGCAGCGACTACTCGAACTTCGAGCCGCTCGAGTTGAACTGCGGCGTGTCGAGCCTTCGCGGGCAGGTGAAGACGTGCACGTGGGTCTTCGCGGCGAGCGAGGCGTTCGTCGACGGCACGAAGGGGACGGTCACCGAGAGCGCGCCGCACTACCTGTGCACGTTCGCTCCGAAGGCGACGGCCAGGCAGCTCGCGACCGCGCTCGGCGCATCGGGCTCGCTCCAGGGGGCGAACCTCCCGGGCATGACCGAGACGCTCTACGACGTCGTCGGCGACTGCCTCCAGAAGCCGATCTTCGCCGCCGCTCCCGCCGCGACGTCGCTCGCGACGCCGGCCCCCACTCCCACGATCGGCGCCACCACGTACGAGAACCCGGCCGACGCCGACAACATCGACGAAGGGGCGTGGGACGACATGGCCTCGGGCCTCTCGAACAGCTTCGCCAACGTCTGCGGCGACACGTTCTGCGAAGGGGACTACTCGAACCTCACGGCGTTCCTCTTCACGTGCAGCGTCGACACGAAGAGCACGAAGATCGACGAGTGCCGCTGGGTGCTCCAGGGGAGCTACTCGACGGTCAGCGCCAAGACGGGAGCGGTGACGGTGAACGAGAAGAGCTGGGTCTGCCCGATCACGGCGCACGGCACGGCGGCGAACCTCATCACCGTGCTCACGGCGGCGGGCCCGGTCGAGCCGGTCGATCGCATCCTCCCGGGCACGAACGCGTCGGCGTACGACGCGCTCGCGAAGTGCCTCGACAAGTAGTCGTTCGCGCTACTCGTCCGGCGTCTCACGCGCGCGACGTCGTACGCGCTCGGCGAGCTCGCGGCGTGTGTTCATCGACGCGACGTGCCGCGCGCGGAGCTCCTCGACGAGCGCGCGCTCGAGATCGTCGGCGTCGTCCGACGGGATGGGGACGATCCGCATCGTGGGGGGACACTCGTCGACCAGCGGCTCCGCGAAGGTGACCGACTTCGCGGCGAGGAAAACGTTGGAGCCCATGATGCGCGGCCTGGAGTGCACGCGCTGGGCCGGCGCCGATTCGCCCTGGAAACGACGCACGACACGCGGCTCGCGCAGGCGCTGCACGAGCGGCGTGTGCACCGCGCGCGCGTGAGGTGCAAGGCCGGAGAGCTACGTTCAGACCCGAATCGCGGCGAGCGCGTTCACGCCGCGCGCCAGCACGTGACCCGCGCCGGCATAGACCGTGGTCGACCCGCCGAGGTCCGGGGTCTCGATCGACCACAGCGTTTGTGCGCGGCGTCCGAGCAGGCGCTCCTTGTCGATGTCGAGCGCGCTCACGAGCACGCGACCGCCGCGCGTGTCGGCGTGCGCGAGCACCGAGTCGCCCAGCGCCGCGTCGAGCAGGAGCGTCTCGCGCGGGAGCGGGAACGTCGTGATCTCCCCCGATGCGCCGATGCGCCAGAGATCCGATGCAGGGCGTCCGTCGGCGTCGGTGCACTGAAAAATGAGCTCGCCGTTCGGCCGACGCGCGAGCCGCGCCCCGTCGCACGCCGCGCTCGTCGGCAGCCGCTCGACGCTCGACTCCACGCGCACCACGCCCGTCGCGCGGTCGACGGTCATCGCTTGCACGAGCGCGCGCCGCGGCTTCTGCGAGCCGCGCCAGGTGGTCGATGCCGCGCCGGCCTCCGTCGGATCGTCGGCCACGGCGATGGCGTTGATGGACCCACCGCTGGCGATCGCGTGCGCGTGCGATCGCGGCCCCGTCACCGCCGTCGAGGCCCACGGCGCGTTCGCCGGCTCGCCCCCCGGATCGAGCTGCCAGATCGACGACGGCGTTCCGTTCCCCGCTTCGTCGCGATCCCCCGCGCTCGGCGCGTAGAGCGTGTGACCCACGCAGCAGGCGTCGCGCGGCGTCAGGTGCGAATCGGGATCGGCGTCGCTCGCCTCTTTGGCGCGCGGGGCGATCGTCAGGTGATCGCCCTTCGCGAAGGCGAACGTCCGCCGCCCCCCCGCGACGCCGTCGAGCTCCATCCAGATGCCGCCGTCGGCCGAGGCCCACGCTTCGAGGACGTCTGCGCCACGCGCGCGCGCGCCCGCGTTCAGCGTGAGCGCGCGCCGATGGTGCGGGCGGAGATCGTACACATCGAGCGCGTACCAGAAGATCGGCTCACCCGGCCGCGTCGCCAGGACGTGAACGATCGCCCCTTCGACGATCATCGCCGCCACCGGCACCGGATCGGGCAGCGCGCGCGTGGCCACGACCCGTCCGGTCGCCGCTTCGAGCGCGTAGAGCGTCGCGTGCTCCCACGCCGGAGCCTGTGGATCGCCCGGCGCCATCGTGGCCACGTAGACCCGCTCTCCCGCGATTCGCACCTGATCGACGTGCCCGCGGTGCGGCGGATGAAACGTCCACGCCACCTTCGGCCGGGCCCGCGCGATGTCCGCAGACACGGCGCGGCCCCCCCCGACGTCGCCGCGCCGGTGGGTCCAGTCGCCAAGAATGACGCCGCTACCCCGCATTGGCCCGGAGTTAGACCCCGCGCGACGCGATGCGCAAGGCGAAACGGCTATTCGACCGTGACGGTCTTGGCGAGATTGCGTGGCTGATCCACGTCAGTCCCTTTCAGATCGGCCATGTAATAGGCGAGGAGCTGCAGGGGGATCACCGTCAGGAGCGGCAAGACCTCCCCCTCGGCCGCGGGCACTTCCATCACGTCGCGCTCGGGGACGCTCCCCGGGCCCCGGACCGCGATCCGCCCCATCGAGACGCGCTCGTCGACCATCGCGGTCACGTGCGTATCGCCCGCGGTGCACACTGCGATGATCTGCCCTTCGCGCGCTTTGACCTCCTGGAGGTTCGAGATCGTCTTCTCGTAGTGCACGTCTTTCGGGCAGATGACGACGACCGGCATCTCTTCGTCGATCAGCGCGATGGGCCCGTGCTTCATCTCGCCGGCCGCGTAGCCCTCGGCGTGGATGTACGAGATCTCTTTCAGCTTGAGCGCCCCTTCGAGCGCGATCGGGTAGCTGGTGCCGCGCCCGAGGAAGAGCATGTCGCGCGCCTTCAAGTGACGCTTGGCGATCGCCTTGGCCTGCTCGGCCGTCTCCAGGACCGTGCGCATTTGCTGCGGCGTCTGCACGAGCGCCTCTAGGACGCGCTTGGCGTTCGCCTTCGAGAGCGTGTCGCGACGGCGACCGAGATACACGGAGAGCAGGAGCATCGCCGCAAGCTGCGCGGTGAAGCACTTGGTCGACGCGACGCCGATCTCCGGACCGGCGTGCGTGTAGAGCGCGCCGTCGGCGATGCGCGCGATGGCGCTGTCGAGGACGTTGGCGATCGCGAGGACGCGCGCGCCGCTCGCCTTGGCCGCCTTCACGGCAGCGAGCGTGTCGGCCGTCTCGCCGCTCTGGCTGACGGCGACGATCAGATCGTGCTTCGTGAACACGGGCTCGCGGTACCGAACCTCGCTCCCGATCTCGACCTGCGCCGGAATCTTCGCGAGCTGCTCGACCCAGTAACGCCCGGCCATCGCCGCGTGCGAGCTCGTGCCGCAGGCCACGAAGTACACGCGCGTGATCGACTTCGCGATCTCCGGCGTGAGCCCGATCTCCTCGCCGATGACGTCGCCCTCGCCGAGATCGATCCGACCGCGCAGCGTGTCCTCGATGGCGCGCGGCTGCTCGTGGATCTCCTTCAGCATGAAGTGCTTGTAGCCACCCTTCTCCGCCTGGGTGGCCGACCAGTCGATGTGCTTTCGCGGGCGCTGCACCGACGTGCCGTCGAGGGTCGTGATCTCGGCGCCGTGCTTGGTGAGCGTGGCAACGTCGCCGTCGTGGAGGAAGACGACGTCGCGCGTGTGCGCCAGGAGCGCGGGGATGTCGCTGGCCGCGAGCATCTCCCCTTCGCCTACGCCGAGCACCAGCGGCGACTGATCGCGCGCGACCACGATCTCGTCGGGCGCGTCTCCGCACACCACCGCGATCGCGTAGGCGCCGCGCACGCGCCCGAGCGCGACCCGCACCGCTTCGGCCAGGCGCTTGGCGCCCGCCTTCATGGCCTCGTTCACGAGGTGCGCGACGATCTCGGTGTCCGTGTCGCTCGAGAACCTGACGCCGCGCGACTCCAGCTCGCGCCGCAGCTCACCATGGTTCTCGATGATGCCGTTGTGGACGAGCGCGATGTTCCCGGCGACGTGCGGGTGCGCGTTCGCCTCGCTCGGCCGGCCGTGCGTGGCCCAGCGCGTGTGGCCGATGCCCGTCGTCCCCACCAGCGTCTGCTTCTTCAGCGCGGCGTCGAGGTTCGAGAGCTTGCCCACGGTGCGGATGATCTCGACGCTCCGCCCGTTGTGCACGGCGAGCCCGGCCGAGTCGTACCCGCGGTACTCGAGGCGCCGCAGCCCCTCGACGAGCAACGGCGCGCACTGCGCAGCTCCGACGTAACCAACGATTCCGCACATGGTTCCACTTCTCCGTTTTGCTCAGAGTAGAGCACCCGTGCCCCGAACGGCAGCCGCGGCCGCAACGTATCGCGGGGTCGCGACGGCAGGGTCAAACCGACCCCTTCCTGACGAGGCGGCGCGGGGTCACTATGCGGAGATGACGGACGCTTCGAATCGAGTCCTCATGGTGGACGACGACCCGGCCGTGCTGCGCGCGTACGAGAAGGCCCTGACCCGCTTCGGCTGGGCCGTGACGCCGGCCTCCGACGGTGCGGAAGCGGTGAGCCTCCTGCGCGCAGGCTCGTTCGACGCGATCGTCAGCGACGTCTCGATGCCCAGGATGGGCGGGCTCGAGTTCCTTCGCGCCGTTCGCGAGCTCGATCTCGACGTCCCCGTGATCCTGATGACCGGAACGCCGGGGCTCGACTCGGCGATGCGCGCCGTCGAGTACGGAGCGTTTCGCTATCTGCTGAAGCCCGTCGCCCCGCACCTCCTGGACGACACGGTTCGTCACGCCGCGCGGCTGCACGCCATGGCGCTCATCAAGCGCGAGGCGTTCGACGTCATCGGCGTCGAACACCGACGGCTCGGCGATCGCGCGGGGCTGGAAGCGCGCTTCGCCATGGCACTGAAGCTCCTGTGGATGGCGTATCAGCCGATCGTGTCGCTCAAAGAGAAGTGCCCGTTCGGCTACGAAGCGCTCTTGCGAAGCGGCGAGCCGACGTTACCGAGCCCCGGTGAGCTCCTCGACGCCGCGGAGCGACTGGGGCGCGTGGGCGAGCTCGGGCGGGCGATTCGACGGCGCGTGGCGTCGGACGTGAGCGAGGCGCCGGCGGAGGTGAAGATTTTCGTGAACCTCCACCCGCTCGATCTGAACGACGAAGAGCTCTACGCCGCGAGCTCGCCGCTCGCCGCCATCGCCTCGCGCACGGTCCTCGAGATCACCGAGCGCGCCTCGCTCGACGGCATCGGCCAGGTGACCGACCGCATCAAGAAGCTCCGCGCGATGGGGTTTCAGATCGCGATCGACGATCTCGGCGCCGGCTACGCGGGGCTCACGAGCTTCTCGCAGCTCGAGCCGGAGGTCGCGAAGATCGACATGTCGCTGGTGCGCGGGATGGACGAATCGCCGCGCAAGCAGAGCATCGTCCGCTCGATGAAACGGCTATGCGACGAGCTCGGAGCGCTGGTGGTCGCGGAAGGGGTGGAGACGCCGGGCGAGCACCAGGCCCTGGCGGCGGCGGGGTGCGATCTGATTCAGGGCTATCTCTTCGGGAAACCGGGGCGCGGCTTCGCGGCGCCGACCTGGCCAACGGCCGGCGATTAAGGCGCATTCGTCGCTTGTGAGAGCCCAGTTCGGGCGTCATCCTGTCGCCCGTGCGCAGCCCCACCCTCGCCCGTCGTCACCGCCTCGCCCTCCTCGCGCCGCTCGCCTTGGCCCTCGCCGCGTCGCCCTCGGCGTGCAGCAGCGACAAGAGCGCGCCGCCCGCGGCTCCCGCCGTCGCCCCTCCGGCCGCGCCGTGGAACGCCGACGGCTCGCCGTTCACGGTGACGTACGAGGGGTACCAGGTCGTGTGGCTCAAAGGGACGCCGTACGAGATGGGGCAGCAGCACGGCAAGCTGATGCACGACATCTTGATCGAAGGGGTCGACGCGCTGGCGAGCGATCCGCTTCTCCATCTGATGTCGGAGCTCGCGGCCGACCAGGGGCTCGTGCCGATCGCGCAGGCCGACTCGTATCCGGACTTCGTTCAGGAGTGCCAGGGGCTGGTGAGCGAGACGACCGACATCGGCTTCACGATGGCCGACTGCCTGGTCCTCAACTTCGGCGACGTGCTGGCCGAGTACCTCGAGTCGTCTGTGCCGAAGGCCGCGAACCTTCAGCCCGGATGCTCGCAGGTGATCGCCAGCGGCGGCGCGACGGCTGACGGGCGACTGCTCCACGCGCGGCTGATGGACTGGAACGAGGTCGACTACATCGTCGCGCACCCCACGATCTTCGTGCGCCAACCGACGGGCGGAGTCGCGCACGTCACGATCGGCTTCCCCGGGAACATCTCGCCGTACCAGGGGATGAACGCCGCCGGGCTCACGGTGTCGACGAACCGCATCTACGCGAGCTCGGAGATGCCCCCGGCGAACGGTCGCAGCGGCGTGCAGCTCGCGGGAGAGATCCTGGCGCACGCGCACTCGCTCGACGAAGCGCGCACGATGGTGCAAGGGACGCCGCAGCTCGCGCACTTGATCATGGGCATCTCCGACGCGAACGCGAAGACCGGCGAGGTGTACGAGATCGCGCCCAGCGGCGTCGGCGTGCGAACGCCCGAAGGGGACGTGCTCTACGCGACGAACCACTACGTCGGCGCGACGATGGCCGGCAAAGACACGCAGCCCGTCCCCGAGCACACGACGCTTCGCTACCAGCGCCTCGGCGATCTCATGCCGAAGGCGGGGCGCGCGTCGGTGTACGGCACGGTCGATCCGACGTCGTTCATCGGCAAGGTGCTGCGCGATCGCGTGAACCCGCAGACGATGGTGACGAGCGCGCCGGTGTTCGACGACGGGCAGAGCCTGGCCACCGACGGCGCGCTCTACGCGGCCGTGTTCGACGCCAGTCGCTCGCAGTTCTGGGTCGCGGCCGGGCAGATCCCGATCCCGTCGCAGGCGTTCGTCGGCTTCTCGCTCGCGCACTTGCTGGGCGACGCGAAGGCAGCGCCCGAGACGCTCAAGATTCCGTGAGAGTGCGCGTGAAAGGGCGCGCTACGGCGCACAGCTGAGCGGCGGGATCTCGCTCGGGTCGACGCCGTCGGCCACGAGACGCGCCGTGGAGAAGACGGCTCGGTACACGTCGAGGCGCGCGCCGATGGTCGGGCCCACCGTGAGCGGGTCGCCATCCATCGCGCTCTGACTGACGACGCCGACGATCTCGTGCGTGCCGCGCGCGACGACGGGGCCTCCGCTGTCGCCCGGGCAGATCGATGCGCGAAGGACGAACGTCTCGCTCGCCGTGCCGACGATGGGCCCGCCGGGGCGCGCGTGGCGGTGGACGCCGTCGTCGGAGAGCGCGCAGCGGCCGAAGCCGATCGGATCGAGCGGCTCGCCCATGCGCGGCGGCGCGTCGAGGCGCGGGGTCATGGTCGACATGCCGACGAGCTTTCGTTCGAGCACCAGCACCGCGACGTCTCCCGCGCCGCCGGTCGCGCCGCACGGAGGGGTGACGATGGCGCGCACGCGAACGGTCCCCCACGCGAGGTAGTCCCCGCCCAGCTCGATCTGGAGATCGCCCGGATCGAGCGTCTCGCGCGTCATGGCGCCGCTCGGGGCGCGCTTCACGAGGCAGTGGTGCGCCGTGAGCACGAGGTCGTCTTCCACGAGCGTGCCGGAGCACGTGAGGTCGGGACCGATCACGCGAACGACGGCGTCTTCAGGCGTGGCCAGCGCGAACGGCGGCGAGAAGAGCACAGGCGCGTGCCGCTCGACGCGCGCGTGGGCCGCAGGACGAACGGGGACCGCAGCGCCGTGCGCGCATCCGACGAGCGTCGACGCAGAGAGGACGAGCGTCGATGCCGCGGCGACGCGAGCGAACATGTGCGCGCGTCAGCGGACCGCGAGCCGCGCTTCGCGCGTCGCGTTGTGGTAGGCGACCGCGCTCGCCTCGGGCTGCGCGCGTGCGTCTTCGATGCCGAGCCCCACCAGCTCCTCCAGGATGTCCGCGCGCCTTCGCGCCGACGCGATCAGCCACGCATCGCAGACGCCGTCGGCCATCGTGCACGTGCGGAGCACCTTCCGCTCCACGGCCAGCGCGTCTTGGGCGCGTCCCTCTTCGATCAGCGCGCGCGCATACAGATGCTCGACCCTCGTCCCGCCGCGCACCGTCGCCGGCGCGCGCTCGATCACCGCCAGCGCCAGCCCCGGCGCGTGCGCATCCATGTACGACTGCGCCAGCGAGCGAAGCTTCGACTCGTCGGTGGGCGACGCCGCCACTTGCGACTCGAGCGACACGATCGCCGACGGATCGGCCGCGCCGCCGATCGGCGAGAGCACTGCGTGCTCGTGCTCCGAGCCGCTCGCCATCCACAGCGCGCCTGCCGCCATCAGCACGAGCCCATTCAGAACACGCATGCGGACGCCCCTCTCCAGGCCAGTATGACGTGGGTCTTCCCGAAAAGTTCCCGCGCGCATGGTCGAAGACACGCGAACGCGCGAAATGCTTGGTCGCGCGGACGAAATCAGGTGCGAGGAGGTGGGTGGCGCGATGCGGTGCCGCGTCAGAAGGCGTGGGCCAGCTCGTTGACGACCCAGTCGCCGACCGCCTTGGTCCCCAGCTCGCCGCCGACGTCACGCGTGCACTTCTTCTCCGCGATGGCGCGCGCCACGATCGACTCGAGCCGGCGCTCTTCGTCAGCGTGCCCCAGGTGCGCGAGCATCATCCCCACGGTGAGCACGCTCGCCAGCGGGTTCGCGAGATCCTTCCCGGCCAGCGGCGGCGCGCTCCCGTGCACCGGCTCGAACATCGCCACGCGCTTCGGATCGCTCGCGTGCACGTTCGCGCTCGATGCCATCCCGAGCCCGCCCTGAAGCGCCGCGCCCAGGTCGGTCACGATGTCGCCGAACAGGTTGCACGTGACGACGACCTCGAACTGCGCCGGGTCCTGGATCATGTAGAGGCACATCGCGTCGACGTAGACGTGGCGCGGCTCGATGCCCGGGTAGCGCTTCGCCACTTCGAAGAAGCAGCGGTGCCAGAGCTCGTGCGCGTGCTTCATGGCGTTCGACTTGTCGGCCATGTGGACGACCTTCTTGCCGTGCGCCTTCGCGTACTCGAAGCCGGCGACGATGAGGCGCTCCACGCCCTTCCGCGTGTTGAGGTCTTCGTTGATCGCGATCTCGTCGGGCGTGCCGCGTTTGAACTGCCCGCCCATGCCGACGTAGATGCCTTCGGTGTTCTCGCGGAAGATCACCATGTTCACGTCTCTGGCGCCGCGCCCCTTCAGCGGCACGAGGCGATCGTCGAGCGCCTTCACCGGGCGAACGTTCGCGTACAGATCGAGCCCGAAGCGCATGCCGAACAAGATGTCGCGCGCGTGCTCGAGGCCGGGTACGCGCGGGTCTCCGAGCGCGCCGAGCACCACGGCTTTCGCTTCGTGCGCGATCCTGTCGGCGACGTCCTTGGGGTACGTCGTCTTGTCTTTGAGGTAGCGGTCGGCGCCCAGATCGAGGTGCCAGAGGTCGAGGTTCATCCCGCGCTTGTCGCGGTAGTACTCGAGCACGCGCGTCGCTTGCGCGATGACCTCGGGGCCGATGCCGTCACCCGGCAAGATCGCAATCAGCGTTCGTTCCATGGGGCGCGCAGCCTACTACGACCCCGACGCGCGCGAACGCTACGGCGTCACTTGCAGCGACGCTTCGAACACGCGCGGCCGGGCGACCTCGGGGTGCTCGGCGAGCGCGTCGGTCCACGGGAGCGTGATGCGGAGCGCGTAGTCGCCGGGCGGGAGACCACCGGTCGTCTTCTGGACGCACTCCTGATGCTCGTCCATCACGACGCGCGTCTCGACGGCGTAGAACTTCACGTGCTTGGTGACGACGCCGTTCGGCTCGAGCGTCACGCGGAGCACGTGCGGCTCAGGGCCGCGGCCGCACATGTCGAAGCAGTCGGTCTCGAACGAGTTGCTCTTGTCGTTCGACGCCGTCGCTTCGAACGTTCCGCACGAGTCGTCGACGTCGAGCTCGAGCGGCGAGGTCGACACGTTGCGCATCTCGAGCACGAGCCCGGCGTCGTACCCGCTGCGCGCCGTTCCGGGCGAGACGAGCGACACCTTGAGCGCGTCGGGCGGCGGGGTGAGCTGGCCGATGCCGTGGTGGAGGCAACGATCGTCGGCGTGGTCGGCGTCGAACGAAGCGCCGCGGCAGTGATCGATCGTCCCCGACGTGAGCTTGGTCGAATCGGTCAGCGGCTTCGCTTGAGCGCACGCACCAAGTGACAGCACGGCCGAAAACCCGAGGCCAACGACACCAAAGTAGATACCGCGCATTGGTGTGGGATAGGCGCCGCTACCGCCTCGGTCAAGGCAGCGACCGCGATCTAACGTCGCCGGGACGAACTTCGGACGATCGCCCACGCGACCTCGACGACGCCCGGCACCCGCAACGACGCCGCATGCCGCCCTGCGTAGTGGTCGTACGGATCGATGAGCCCCGTCCGAAACCCGAGCGCTTGCGCGCCGATCACGTCGGTCGCGTGCGTGTCGCCGAGGTGGAGAATCGAGTCGGGCGCGGTCGGGTACGCCTCGGTCGCAATCTTCCAGATGCGTGCGTCAGGCTTCTCGATGCCGACTCTGCCGCTGTCGACGACGAGGTCGAAGTGCTTGGCGATCCCGAGGTGAGCGAAGAGGACGTCGAGCATCCCCTCCGAGTTGCTCACCACGACGACCTTGATGCCGCACGCGCGCACCGCTTCGATCGCCTCGCCGAATCCGTCGGGCACGAGCCACCACAGGTTGAGCCCCACGTGCTCGTGCCAGAACGTGACCAGGAGATCCGGGATCTTCGACTCGGGCACGCCGGCGAGCGCGCACATCGTGCCGATCATCTTTCCCCAGCTCACCGCGCCCGGAAGATGGGCCAGCTCCCACGCCAGGCGCACGCCGCCGCCGTCCTCGAGCGCCCGCTTCGCTTCGCCTTCGCAGCGCACGAGATCGGCCGCGGTCGTCCGGTACCCCGCCGCGAGGAGGAGCACCGCGAGCCGCGCGTGATCGAGAAAGATGATCGTGTTGCCGGCGTCGAGCGACAACAGCTCGACGCCCTCGACGAGCGAGTAGAGATCCCCCTCGGCTTCGCTCGACGTGCTCAGAGGAGCTTCGTGAGCGGCACGTACTCGAGCTTGTGCGCTTGCGCGACAGCCTCGTAGCAGACGCGCCCCTTGTAGACGTTGACGCCCTTGGCGAGTGCCTTGTCGGCCTTCACCGCATCGACGAAGCCCATCTCCGCCATCTTGATGGCGTACTGCATCGTCGTGTTGGTGAGCGCCCACGTGCTCGTGTGGCTGACCGCGCCCGGCATGTTGGCGACGCAGTAGTGGACGACGCCGTGCACTTCGAACGTGGGGTTGTCGTGCGTCGTCGGACGGCACGTCTCGATGCATCCGCCCTGATCGACCGCGACGTCGACCACGACGCTCCCCGGCTCCATCTGGCGAATGAGCGCTTCGGTCACGAGCTTCGGCGCGCGCGCGCCGGCGACCAGGACTCCGCCGACGACGAGGTCGGCGCGCTTCACGCACTCGGCGATGTTGTACTCGTTCGAGTAGAGCGTCTCGACGGCGCCGCCGAAGACGTCTTCGAGGTACGCCATCGTGTCGGCGCGGACGTCGAGCACGGTGACCTGCGCGCCCATGCCGATCGCGATCGTGGCCGCGTTGCGACCGACGACGCCGCCGCCGAGAATGACGACGCGACCGCGCCGCGTGCCCGGGACGCCGCCGAGGAGAACGCCCTTGCCGCCGTGCTCCTTCTGGAGACACGACGCGCCGACCTGCACGGCCATGCGCCCGGCGACTTCGCTCATCGGGCGAAGGAGCGGGAGCGAGCCGTCTTCGAGCTCGATCGTCTCGTACGCCACCGCGCACACGCGCTTCTCGGCGAGCGCCTTGGTGAGCTCGGGCTCGGGCGCGAGGTGCAGGTACGTGTAGAGGACGAGGCCTTCGCGGAAGAAGCCGTACTCCGTCGGGAGCGGCTCCTTCACCTTCACCACGAGCTCGGCGCCCCACGCCTCGGCGGCGCTGTTCACGATCGTCGCGCCTGCGGCGGCGTAGTCCGCGTCCTTGAGGCCGCTCCCTTCGCCCGCGCTCTTCTCGACGAGCACTTTGTGCCCGCGCGAGGTGAGGCTCTTCACGCCTGCCGGGGTCATGCCGACGCGGTATTCGCGGGTTTTGATCTCTTTGGGGACGCCGATGATCATGGTGGTCTTTCCTGGCTCTCCTGCGACTGCGCGGAGGGAGCCCTTTCTAGCTCCTAGGGAAGAAAGGACAAGGGGTCACCTGCGTGACGCGGCGCGCCGATCCGCCGAAGAAAAGCGGGGTGCGCGTGAGCTTCAGTGATCGGTCGCCGCGTCGCCGCCGTCGTGCGGGCCGGAGTCGCCGCCGTCGTGCGGACCGCTATCGCCGCCGTCGTGTGGGCCGCTGTCGCCGCCGTCGTGGGGGCCGCCGTCGCTCGCGTCGAGCGCGGGGCCGGCATCGCTCGCGTCGGCCGGAGGGGCCGAGTCGGCGGGGTTGAGCGAGTCGGCGTCGATCTCGCCGAGGTCGGCGTCGTAGATCGGGAGCGCGTTGGGGAACGTGCCGTCGCCGCAGGCGAAGAGGCCAACGGCGATCGACGCGGCAGCCGACACGGCGAGGAGCGAGCGGGGACGGGACGTTCGCGACATGGGACGGTCTCTATCGCGGCAAGGGCGTGGTAGTCGAGGACCTCGCGTGTACGCGCTCGCTCGCTCCGCCCTCTTTTCGCTGTCGCCACACACCGCGCACGCCGCGGCGATGGCCGCGCTCGCGCCGATCGAGCACGTGGCGGCGCTCCGGGCGATGACGCGCGCGTTCTGCGCGACGCGCGATCCGCGGCTCGAAGTGCGCGCCATGGGGCTCACGTTCCCCTCGCCCGTCGGCGTCGCGGGGGGCTTCGACAAGAACGCGATGCGCGCGCGGGCGCTCGCCGCGCTCGGCTTCGGGCACGTCGAGCTGGGGACGGTCACGGCGCAAGCCCAGGAACAGAACCCGCTGCCGAACCTCTTTCGACTCGAAGACGATCGCGCGCTCGTCAATCGCCTGGGGTTCCCCAACGAGGGGGCCGCGGTGGTGTGCGCGCGGATCGCGAGGCGCCGGCTGCGCGCGACGTGCGGCGTGCCGGTGGGCGTGTCGATCGGAAAGTCGCGCGCGGTGCCGGTGGAGCCCATCGAGCACGCGATCGCCGACTACGCTTCGAGCTTTCGTGAAGCGAAGCGCGTGGCGGACTTCGTGGTGGTGAACGTGTCGTCGCCGAACACGAAGGACCTGCGCGCGATGCAAGGCGCCGATATCGCGCGCTCGCTGCTCACGGAGCTGTCGAACGCCAATCTCGAACCGCGCGTGCCGCTCCTCGTGAAGATCGCGCCGGACCTTTCGGACGCGGACATCGAAGCGCTGCTCGCGGTGGTCGACGAAGCGAAGCTCGACGGCGTCATCGCCACGAACACGACGATCGCGCGCACCGGCCTCCGCACGAGCGCGGCGCGCGTGGAGGCGATCGGCGCAGGCGGACTGAGTGGACCGCCGTTGCGTGCGCGCGCGCTCGAGGTGGTGACGCGCGTGCGAGCACGGCTCGGGTCGAAGGTGACGGTGATCGGCGTGGGCGGCGTGGAGAGCGCCGACGACGTGGTCGCGCTCGTGCGCGCCGGGGCCGACCTCGTGCAGCTGTACACGGGCTTCATCTACGGAGGCCCGCTCCTCGCGCGAACGATCGCGCGCGACCTCTCGCGCAAGCTCGACGCCGCCGGCGCGACGTCGCTGGGCGCGCTCTGATCTCGCGTCTACCGGGCTAGGTCTCGGCGGAGAACCGGGCCTCCTCACTGCGGACGCATCCCGCCTTTCACAGGAAACGCGTGTCCGCGCCGCGGACGGACCCTCCCTCGCACAGGACACGCGTGTCCGCGCCGCGGACGACCCTTCCCTCGCGCAGGACACGCGTGTCCGCGCCGCGGACGACCCTTCCCTCGCACAGGACACGCGTTCCCCCGCGGCGGACGCATCCCCCCTCGCGTAGGACGCGCGTTCCCCCGCGTGAGCCCCGCGCTCCCCGTCGAAGGCGACGCGCGATCGTACCGTTGACCGTACCGATTTTCGGCTCGAGGCCTCGAGATCGGTACGACCGTCGGTCGATACCGTTCGAGCCTTTCTTGAGATGGTCCCCCTCGCCGAAACGAGCGGGGAAGCGGCACTCGGAGATGGTCTCCGCCCCTCCCCGCCACGCGCGGCAGAAAGGAGAAACTAGTCATGAGAAAGAGTAAGGCATCCAGTCAGGCTCGCGACACGCAAGTGATCGCGGGGATCGCGGCGCACTTCACGGGCGCCACGATGTTTCAGTTCGGCGGTGTCGAGTACGAGGCGAAGGCGATCCAGCAGATCCTCCAGAGCCGAATCGACGCGGCATCGGTCACCAGCGCCGCCAGGGCGAAGTGGCTGACGGCAGCAGCCGCCGAGGAAGAGAAGACGACCGAGGTCGAGAGCATCCTGCTCGGCCTCAAGAGTCATCTCGTGAACACCTACGGCGCCAAGAGTCAGATCGTGGCCGACTTCGGCTTCACACCGAAGAAGAAGAAGACCACGGCTGAAACGGTGGCGACGGCGGTGGAGAAGCGCGCGGCGACTCGCGTCGCGCGTGGAACGGTGGGGAAGAAGGAGAAGCTGAAGATCAAAGGCGCGGTTGCGCCCGAGACTTCGGCGACGAAACCCGCCGCGGAGGTTGCTCCCGTGACCAACGGCGCTCTGCCGGCGGTCACGACGAGCAACTAGGAAAGGGGCCCGGCCACGCGAAGCACTCGCGTGGTCGGGCCTTCGTCTTGGACTAGAGGCGGAATTTCGCGCGCTCACTTCCGCGTGATCACGACCGAGCGCACGACCGACGCGGCCTCGCCTTCGCCTCGGACGCCGATGGAGACGCGCGCGCCCGACGCCGGCGCGATCGTGCACGTGACGAGCGCGCCCTTGCCGCTCGACGCGCGAACCGTGTCGCCGTCGCGCTCGACGTGGAGCGTGCTGCTCGGCGTGCTGGGGCACGTGCTCGAATCGAGGACGGTCTCGTTGCCTTCGGAGTCGCGAAGGACGACGGCGGGGGGCGATGCGCCGGGGGTCTCGGCGTCGAGCGCGAAGGAGGCGAACGTCGCGTCGGTGACGAAGACGCTGGCGCCCGATTGGAGCGATAGGCCGGCGGTGGCGTCGAACGTGATGGCGCTCTGCGGACCGACGCTCGCGAGGCGATCGGGCGCGGTGAACGACGTGTCGCTCGCCAGGAACGGCGCCGTCGTCGCGACGTACGGGCCGCGCGCTCCGAAGCGAAGCGCGTGCACGGTCGAGCCTGTGGTCCACACGCCGAGCCCCGGCTCGGGCGACGCGCTCGGCTCGTTCGTGGGCCCCGCCGCAGCGAAGGCCGGCGCGAGCGCGGCGAACGCGCCCGCCCACGGATCCCACACGAGCCATCGATCGCCCGTCCACAGCACCGGCGCTTGATCGGTTCCGTCGAAGAGGCGCACGTCCGAGAGCGCGCCGTCGATCGGCGTCGCCGCTTCGAGCCCGCCCGCCGCGGAGATGACCCACACGTTCTGGAAACCGGTGGGCTGCGAGTCGGGCGCGATGACGGCGAGCGCGCCCCCCGCGCCGAGCGGAACGAACGCTTCGTGCGACGACGCGACGAGCTCCTGCGTCGTGTGCGAAGCCGCGCTGGCGTCGCTCTTGAACCACTCGAGCGTGGAAACGGGATTGCCGTCGGCATCGAAGCCGCCGGCGACGAGGATCTCGCCCGATGCGAGGCGCATCACGTGCGGATCCGCGCGCGGCACGGCCAGCGACGCGAGCTTCGTGGTCTGCGCGCGATGGGCCGACGCGTCGACGATCTCCATCGATCCCAGGACCGCGGCGCTCGTCGACGAACCGACCCCCCCGACGAGCAACGTCTGGCCGTTCGCCAGCACCACGGCTCCGTGTCGCGTGCGCGGCTCGCTGAGCGTGATCACCTGCCCGTCGAAGTCCCCCGCGCCCGACGCGAACACCTCGGCGCTGGCCAGCGTCTCGTTCGTGTCTGGCCGCACGCCGCCGGCGACGACGGCGCCCCCCGACCACGCCGTCACCGACGCCTTCGCGCGCGGCACGAGCAAACCGGCGACGAGCGAGCGCACCGTCCCGCGCGCGAGGTCCACGATCGCCGTCGCCGGCACCGCGCCGTTCGCGCTCCCGCCGGCGACGAGCACGTGCGTCGCATCGACCGCGCCCAGCGCCGCGCCCGTCCGCGCGTCGATCGAATCGGTGAGCGCGCACGGCGATTGATATGCCAGCAGCAAGAGGTCCACGTCACCCGACGCCGGCACGAGCGAGTGCGCACGCCACTGCGACTCGCCGTCGATCACGTCGACGACCACCTCGCGCGTATCGTCCGGCATCCCCGCCAGCTCCGCGCCGACGTTCGCCAGCGGCAGCGACGGCGGCGACGACGTCGGCTGGAAATCGCCGAACGGTGAGTAGAGCCCGTAGGCGCCGGCTCCGGGCGCGCAGCTGGCGACGGCGTGCAAGGTCACCGCGCGCGTCTCCACGCGCGGGCTCTTGGTGCATGCGCCCATCACCGTGGCCATCGCCGTGGCGAGGAGCGCCGTCACGCCCCGTGCGAGCTTCACTGGATCGTTGTACCCTCGAACGCCTTCGATGCCGAGGTCCCGCGTTCGGCCGTTTCTCTTCGCGCTGCTCGTCGTCGTCGGCCTGGCGGCATGCGCGTTCGTGGGGTGCATCCCCGGATACACGTTCGGCGAGGCGGGTTCCGGCGACGGCGGCCTGCCCGACGCGACGAGCGGCATGGATGCCTCGGTCGATGGGACGGTCGATTCGGCGATCGACTCGGCGAACCCGTCGGAGGCGTCGGTCGACGCCGCCCAGGACTCCGATTCACAGAGCCCGATCGACGGTTCGAGCGCCGCGGTGGCGATCGCCGACGCGGGCTCGAAGGTGGGCTCCACCGGCTACGGGTATCAGCTCCACGAGGTCTTCGCGGAGAACGACCAGCGCTACTGGTACTTCTACGTCGACGACACGGCCGGCGAGATCAAGTCGGTCTCGTCGCCCGACTTCGTGACCTGGACTCCGGGCGCGGCGATCGCGCTGGGCGCCGACTACACGCTCGACGACGGGAACAACTTCAGCGTCGCGTACGCGAGCCTCGGCGGCAAAGACGTCGTGCACTTCGTGTTGAACGCGCACTCGCAGACCAGCGGCTTCGAGACGCTCCACGTCCGCACGACGATCACGAGCGGCGCGCTCACGGCGTCAGCCCCCCTCGTGCTCCCCGAGAGCACGAACGGCGGCACGTGCCCCGCCGACGCGCCGGCGACGATCCTCACGCCCGGAGGTCGCGTCTACGACGTGACCGCATGGACCAATCACGGGTCCACCGAATCGACCACCTGCGACACGAACGTCTACCTCGCGCCGGGCACCGACCTCGGCACGAGCTGGGACGCCGGCACCTTCGGGTACGACGGCTACTACGTCTCGATCCCGAGCTACGCCTACTCGCACGATCTCGTGAGCCTCCCCGACGCCGGGCTCGTGATGCTCCTTTACCCGGACGAGGACAACGCCGGCTACACCCTCTTCGACTCGATCGGCTGGGCGCTCTCGTCGGCGTTCGACGGCGGAGAGCCGGGCGAGGGCGGCGGCGTCGACATGCCGGTGGCGGACGAGCTCTTCAACGGATCGGGCAAGACGTCGTCGTCGAACGATTGGAGCGCGTGTCGACTCGGCGCGAGCGAGGTCCACGTCGTGCGCCACGCGATCTTGACCGCGCCGGGCACCGTGAGCGCGTTTCAAGAAGCGGTCTACGACGGGAGCAGCTGGCAGACGACGACGAGCCCGCCCGCCGCCTCCACGAGCCTCTCGAACACGGGCGTCGTGCTCCTCAGCGGCGTGGACTCGTCGCACGGCATGCTGCTCGTGACGCTTGGGTTCGACGGCACGCTGAACATCGCCCGGTGGACGTCGGCCGGATGGACGCAAGCCGGGCACATCCCCGCGGACGCCAACGCGAGGCAGTCGCTTGCCGGGAGCGGCTGCGGCAGCGTGCGGCCGACGATCTTCTGGACGGAGACCATCGGCCCGGCGAACGTGATCGAGTCGGCCGACCTCTCGAGCTTCTTGCCGTAGCGCGCCCGCTCAGAACCGCGTCGTCAGATCGAACCCGCGCGGCGTGATGGCGAGCGCGGTCGACGTCGAGGCCGACGGACGGAAGACGAGCATCGACACGCCGACGCCCGCCGCGGCGATCCCGATCGCGCCGACGATGAGCCCCGCGGTGTCGAGCGACTTGGCCGAGTCGTAGGTGTCTTGCAGCACCGGATCGCAGTTCGTGCGCGACGGACACCCCTCGTGCAGCGTGCTCTCTTTTCCGTGCGCCGCGAGGACGAGCAACGCGCCGCCGATCGTCGCCGCGCCACCGACGCCGACGAGCACCCATGGGAGCGCCGAGGAGTGCGAGGTCGACACGTCGTCGGGCGGAGGTTGCGAAGGCGTCATCGGCGTCGCAGCGGGCGCGACGGGAACCGGCGTGACGGCGACGGCGCCTCCCGCAGGCGCGGTGAGCTCGAGCGACTTGGCGTCGCGTTCCGCGAGCGTCGTCTTCTTCGTGGCGCTGGCGCCCGACGCGAACTCGATCGTGACCGTGTGCTCGCCGGGATTGAGCGGCATGCGCGAGCGGAGCATCGAGAGGGCGATGGCACTGCCGTCGACCACGAAGCGCGCCGGAGTCCCGTCGCCTTGCACGTGCACCTCGAGGCTCGGGATGCGCACGTTCACGTCGGCCAGCTCGGCCTGCGCCGCGGAGACGACGTTGTCCATGTGGGCACCGCGCGCCAGCGTCGCGGCGCTATCGAGGTCGACGAGCGCTTCGACGAGCTGCCCGGTGCGGCTCTCACAGAGACCGACGTGGTAGACGATCTGCGGCGTCTTCTTCACCTGCGCCGCACGACGAAAGAGATCGAGCGCCGCGGCGTATTCGGTCTTCTCTTCGCGCGCGAGGCCGTCGGCGAACCACTGCCGCGCCGTGGCGATCTCGGACGGCGTCTGCGCGTGCGCCTCGCGCCCCGTGGCTGCGAGCGAACCGAGCGCTCCCGTGACGAGAAGCACGTGAGACCAACGCATCGCGCTCTTCGCAGGTCGGGGCACGTCTCGACGATACCTCACTCGCGGCGTATCCTGCGAGCATCCGATGTTGACCGCGGGCGGCCTCCTCGCCGGAAAATACCGAGTGATCAAGAAGCTCGGCGAAGGCGCGATGGGCTCGGTCTGGCTCGCCAAGAACGAGGTGACCGATCGCGAGTTCGCGATCAAGGTGCTCCTTCCGCAGGTCGCCGCGACGTCGAACGCGCTGGCGCGGTTCCTCCGCGAAGCGAAGGTGTGCGGCGCGCTTCGTCACCCGAGCATCCTCGAGATCTACGACGCCGGTGAGGCCGCGGAGCTGGGCGGCGCGCCGTACCTCGTGATGGAGCGGCTCGACGGCGCCGCGCTCGACGTGGTGTTGAGGCAGGCTGGGGCGCTCGCGCCGCGGCTGGCGCTCGACATCGTCGTGCAGATCTCGCGCGGGCTGCAGCTCGCGCACGCCAAGGGGATCGTGCATCGCGATCTGAAGCCGGCGAACGTGTTCCTCCACAGTCCGGGCACCGGAGCCATCGAGCCCAAGGTGCTCGACTTCGGGATCAGCAAGGTGATCGACGCGGCGTCTCCGGAGGTCGCGCTCACGCACACGTCGGCGATCCTCGGTTCGCCGATCTACATGAGCCCCGAGCAGATGGGCGCGGGCACCGTGTTCGATGCGCGGAGCGACGTGCACGCGCTCGGCATCCTGCTGTGGGAGTGCCTCACCGGGCGGCCGCCGTTCGCGGCGACGTCGTACAACCTGCTGGTCGTCGAGATCATCCAGGGGCCGCGCCCGCGTCTACGCGATCTCTTGCCGACGGCGTCGCCCGAGCTCGCGCGGATCGTCGAGCGCGCGTTCGCCATCGATCCCAAGAGTCGCTTCGGGTCGGCCGAGGAGCTCGCCGACGCGCTCGAAGTGGAGCTCACCAAGCTTGGAGGCGGCGTGCTCAGCTCGCGCACGGCCGTCACCGACGTCCTCGGCAAGCTGAACCTCGACTCGAAGCCGCCGCCGCGCATGCACGCGTCGACGACCGAGCCGCTGTCGCTCGATCCGCAGAACTCGCCCGTCGCGCACTCGGTCGCGGGGACGCTCGTGTCGCGCGCGTCGTCGTCGTCGGGAGCGTCGCGCGCGATCTCGCGCTCGTCGCCCGATTCGTTCGCCGAGACGGAGGTGGCCGCGGGGAACGTGCTTCCGGTGCGCGGACCGACGGCCGCCGCGGTGTCGGGCTCGCGCGAGATGCCGGCAGCCACGGGGAAGCCGACGTGGCTCATCGCCGGAGGCGCGGTCGTGCTCGCGCTCGCGGCGGGGACCGTGATCGTGATGACGCTGCGCCATCCGGCGAAGCCCGACGTGGGATCGCTCGCCGATCCCCCTCCGAGCGTGAGCGCTCCGGCGATCGTGCCGATGGCGAAGGCGGCGTCGGTCCCGGCGATCGCTTCCGCGTCACCCTCGGCGACGCCGTCGGCCATCGCGAGCGCATCCGCCGCGCCCGCGCGCCCGGCGCCACCCGCCGAACCTCCGAAGAAGACGACCCCGTCGCGCCCGCGCCCCACCCCGACCGCGCCGGTGGCGCCGCGACCGCGCATCGATCAGTCCGGACTCTGACCGCGCGCTCACGCCGCGGCGTGTACGAGCGACGCGCTCCGCTCCCAGAGTTGAAGGACGTAACGCCCGGCGAAGCGTCGCCAGCAAGCGACGGGCGCGAGATCGAGCGCGCGCGCGGCGTCGCGAGCGGCGAGCATCAGCTCGTGCTCGCGGTAGCGAAAGAGGTGGTCGTGGAGGAACTCGCGCAGGTGATCGGAGTGAAAGGCGCACGAGTAGCCGGCGCGATCGCCGACGCGAATGCGATCGAGCGCGGCGTCGTCGTGGCGCGAGCGATTGTACGGGACCGGTCGCGCGACCGACTCGTCGCCGGCGCGAAAGCGCGCATCGAGCGCAGCGTGAAGCACGCGCGCGACGTCGCGTGAGCGGGCCGTCCCTTCGGGCGACTCGTCCTCGAACTCGGCGTCGGCCAGGCCGTAGCAGATGCGAAACGCGGGGACGTGGAGCGGCATTGCGCGCCGCTCGACGAACGTCGTGCGCGCGACCTCGAGGATGGCGTTGTCGTCGCCGGCGAGCTCGGCGCGGTCTTCGCTGATCGGCGGGGCGCGCTCGGCGTCGAAGCACGCGCGCCACCAGTCGCCCGGGTCGCCGTACCGAACCTGAGCGCGCGCGGCGGGATCGAGATCGCGAACGAGCGCGTCGCGATCTCCGTCGCCGCGAACCCGCGCGAAGATCGCGCGACGTAGCGGCACGCGCGCCTCCGCCATCGACGCCAGCAGCGCCGTCAACGCCTCCTGCGCCGCGACCACGTTCGTCACGGCCACGTGAAGACACGACGGCGTGAGCGTCTCGTGCGTGAGCTCCGGCAGCGCTCCGCCCCACGCGGCCGAGGCGAACCACTCCAGCATGGCCTCCTCCGCCGCATCGAGCTCCGCCTCCACGAGCGGGGCCGCGAAGAGCAGCGTCGCGTGGACCGTGTCCTCGGGATCGACACGCACGAAGACGGGGTTGTTCGGCCCGTCGTCGGGGACGAACAGCGGGCGGGGAGAGGCCGATGAGCGATTGCACACCATGCTGTCTTCTCTACGTGTGACGCGCCTCGTCGGCTCGTCCCCCAGACGGGCGACACGGCTGCTAGCATGAACGGGCGGCGCGCCGATGTATCCGCAGGTTTTCGGCAAATACGTTCTGGAACGCGAGCTCGCGCGCGGCGGAATGGCGCGCGTGGTGCTGGCGACGTTGCGCGGCGCGGGGGGCTTCGAGAAGAAGCTCGTGGTCAAACAGATCCGCGACGAGCTCGCCTTCGACGCCGAGTGGGTACGGCGGTTCGTCGAAGAAGCGAAGACGACGGTCTCGCTGAGCCACCCGAACATCGTCCCGGTGTACGAGCTGGGCGTCGAGCAAGGGACGTACTTCCTGGCGATGGAGCTGGTGAGCGGCCTCACGGTCGCGCAGCTCTTGAAGGACGGTCCGCCGCTCACGCCGGAAGAAGGCGCGTACGTCGGCGTCGAGGTCTGCCGCGCGCTCGACTACGCGCATCGCCGGATGGACGTCGTTCATCGCGACGTCACGCCGCGCAACGTGATGATCGACGACGAGGGCCAGGTGAAGGTGATCGACTTCGGCATCGCCGCGCCGTCGTCGGTCGCGGGGCACGAAGTGTTCGGTTCGCCGGGGCACATGCCGCCCGAGCAGATCGAAGGGCGCAAGCTCGGGCCGGCGACGGACGTGTTCGCGGTGGCGGTGACGTTGATGGAAGCGTGGCGCGGCAAGGCGCCGTTCCGTCGCGCGACGCCCGCGGCGTGCGAAGAGGCGATGAAGGGGACGCACCCGAAGCCGAGCGAAGCCGATCCGCGACTCGCACCGCTCGACGACGTGATCGCGCGCGCGATGGCGCTCGATCCCGCGGCGCGCCCGCAGCACGCCGACGAGCTAGGGAAGCCACTGCGGAAATTCCTCGCCGGCGTCGATGCGGGCGACGTGGCGCGCACGCTGGGCGATCGCGTGCGAGCGACGCGCGCGCGATTGAACGAGAAGATCGCCGAGTCGACGGACGCTTCGATGCGACCGCGCGCGCCGAGCCTGGGCGATCTGGGGACGAAGACGTTCGCGGCGCGGGGTGAAGTGTCGGCGTGGAGCGAGGTCGACGCGGCGCCGAAGAAGAAGATCGTTCCGAAGGCGATGCCGACGCCGCTGACGCCGATCGTGGCGATCAACACGCGGCGACTTCCGCGAAGCGTTCCGCCACCCGCGGTGGAGGCGGCGCCGATCGTCGAGGTGGCGCCGGCAGCCGCGGTGCCCGACGTCGTGATCGAGACGATCGCGACACAGCCCACGGCGCGCGCGGTGCGGACGAAGCCGGAGCGGGGGCGGCGCGTGGCGACGGTGGTCGCGTTGGGAGTGAGCCTGGGGATCGGCCTCATCGTGATTCGATCGAGGCACGCGGAGCCCGCGATCCCGACGCCGACGATCGACCCCGTCGCGATTGTCCCGACGGGGACCGCGACCCCGACCGCGACCGCGACTCCGACTCCGACCCCGAACGCGAACGCGACTCCGACCCCGACCCCGAACGCGAACGCGAACCCGAGGCCGACCGCGACCGCGACCGCGACCCCGAACGCGAACGCGAACGCGAACGCGAACGCCGACGCGAACGCGAACGCGAACGCGAACGCCCGCCTCTCCCTCATCGCCGATCCCGGCACCCGCGTCTCCATCGACGGCACCCCCCGCGGCCCCTGCCCCCTCCGCGATCTCCCCCTCGACCCCGGCACCCACGACGTCCGCTTCACCTTCGACCCCACGGGCGAATCCAGCGGCGAGCGCGTCGCCCTCCGCGCGGGCGAACGCGTCACCATCCGGGCCGATTTCTCCTCGGCCACGCCGACGCTCCGCGTCCAGCGCTGACCTTCGCGCGCTCGGCGCGATCCGTGCTACGCCGCGCGAAGCATGCCCGACTTCTTCGATCTCGCCCGGCACTTCACCCCCGAAGAGCGCGCCGTCCGCGACACCGTTCGCGCCTTCGTCGACGCGCGCGTCCTCCCGGTCATCGGCGACCACTTCGAGAAGGGGACCTTCCCCACCGAGCTCGTCCCCGAGATCGCCAAGCTCGGTCTCCTCGGCTGCAACCTGCAAGGGTACGGCTGCGCGGGGCTCAGCGAGGTCGGCTACGGGCTGGCGATGCAGGAGCTCGAACGCGGCGACTCGGGCATCCGCAGCTTCGCGAGCGTGCAGGGGTCGCTCGTCATGTATCCGATTCACGCCTTCGGATCGGACGCGCAGAAAGAGATGTACCTGCCGAAGATGGCACGCGGCGAGATCATCGGCTGCTTCGGTCTCACCGAGCCCGATTACGGATCGAACCCGTCAGGCATGCGCACCGTCGCGCGCGACGACGGCGACTCGTTCGTCCTCAACGGCACCAAGCGCTGGATCACGAACGGCAACCTCGCGCAGGTCGCGCTCGTCTGGGCGAAGGTCGGCGGCGTCGACGGCGAAGTGCGCGGCTTCCTCGTGCCCACGGACACGAAAGGGTTCGAAGCGCGCGTCATCCACAAGAAGATGAGCCTCCGCGCCAGCGTCACCAGCGAGCTGATCCTCGAAGACGTGCGCATCCCCAAAGACGCGATGCTGCCGAACGTGCGCGGCATGAAGGGGCCGTTGTCGTGCCTCACGAGCGCGCGCTTCGGGATCGCCTGGGGGGTCATCGGCGCGGCGTCGGCGTGCTTCGATTGCGCCGTGGACTACGCCAAGCATCGCGTGCAGTTTGCAGGCAAGCCGATCGCGTCGCACCAGCTGGTGCAGGCGAAGCTCGCCGAGATGCTCTCGCAGATCACGACGATGCAGATGATGGCGCTCGAGGTCTCGCGCTTGAAGGTCGAGCACAAGCTGAAGCCGAGCCACGTCTCGATGATCAAGCGGAACAACGTCCGCGCCGCGCTCGACATCGCGCGGGTGGCGCGCGACATCCTCGGCGGCAACGGGATCACGCTCGAGTACCCAATCATGCGTCACCTTTGCAATCTCGAGACGGTCATCACGTACGAGGGGACGCACGACGTGCACACGTTGATCCTCGGGCAGGAGATCACGGGGATCAGCGCGTTCGAGTGAACGGCGGCGAGCGCCTCACCCCATGAACGTCGGTTCGAGCGCTCCGAGCGATCGCAGCGCTTCGAAGAGCGCGATGCCGGCGGCGTTCGCGAGGTTCAGGGAGCGCACCGCGCCGAGCGTGGGGATACCGACCTGGCGATCGGGATGGGCCGCGAGGATCTCCTCGGGGAGGCCGACGCTCTCCTTGCCGAAGACGAGCGCGTCGCCGGCCGCGAACTTCGCGGAGACGTAGCTCCGCTCGGCGAGCGCGGTGAAAAGATGAAGGCTGCCGGTCGGCGACGCGGCCTCGAAGGCGTGGAGGAAGTGCGCGAAGTCCACGTGCTGCCGGATGTCGACCAGGTGCCAGTAGTCGACCCCGGCGCGCCGCACGCTCTGCTCGTCGATGCGAAACCCGAGCTTCCCGACGAGGTGGAGCACCGACGAGGTGGCGGCGCACAGGCGGGCGATGTTGCCGGTGTTCGGCGGGATCTCGGGCTCGACCAGGACCACGTGCATCGGCGTCGCGAGCGGCGAGGCGCGGAGGCGCGGCGTGGCGTTCGATGTGCGCGGCACCGACGGCAACGTACCGGAAGACATGTGTCCTTGACGCCGATCTCGTGCGGACCGTAGCCTCGCCGATGCCGATGGGGTCTTTCGCGCGCGCGCCGCTCCGCCTGACCGTTGCGTGCGGTTTCGTGGGTTCCCTCCTGGCCTCGCTGCTCGTCTCGACGAGCGCCTTCGCCGGCGGAATGGACCCGACGCCCGAGCGGCTCGTCCTTCAGCCGAAGGTCGGCGGCAAAGTGCAGGCGCCGGGCTTCTGCCAGGGCGTCGCCGCGAACCCGGGGCTCGCCGCCAAAGCCAACGCGCTCCCCGACCAGCTCGCGTGCTCGCCCGACAACGTCGCCTTCAAGAACCTCGTCTCGGAGCTCGGCTTCGCCCTGGCCCCCAGCACGATGCGCAGCGCGCGGACCACCGGCTTCGGCGGCTTCGTCCTCTCGCTCGAGGCCAGCTACACGCACATCAACGCGGACGCCACGAGCAAGGGCTCGGACGGCTCGCTCACGCAGTACTGGCACGCCGGCACGCAGGGCTCGGTCGACGCCAACGGCAACTACAGCACCGCGAACAACAGCCCCGACTCGCTCATCGGCGTCTACACGCTGAAGGCGCGCAAAGGGTTGCCGTTCGGGTTCGAGCTCGACGGCGCGCTCGGGTACGTGTCGAACACGTCGCTCTGGACGATCGGCGCGGACCTCCACTGGGCGCTGCTCGAAGGGTTCCGCACCGGGCCGATGGGCTACTTCCCGGACATCGCGATCGGCACCGGCGTCCGCACGATGACCGGGTCGTCGAAGATTTACCTCACGACCGTGGGGGTCGACGTCGTGGCGTCGAAGCCGATCACGCTGGCCGACGAAGCGGTCGTCACGCCGTACCTCGGGTACCAGCAGCTCTTCATCTTCGGGAACTCGTCGGTGCTCGACGCGACGCCGGGCGTCGATGCCGTTCAGCAGTGCGGGTACAACGGGCAGAAGGCGAGCGGCGCGCCCAACTGCACCAACTCCGTCCCCACCGCCAACGGCCAGACGGTCGCCAACGACGGCGACTTCAACAACAACATCACGTTCAACCCCGTGCGCATCCAGCGCAACCGCGCGTTCCTCGGCGCGACGTACCGCTACGAGCTCCTCTACCTCGGCGCGCAGATCCTCTTCGACCTCACGTCGCCCAACTCGATCGACGCCGATCTGAGCGCGACGCGGCAGTGGACGATGTCGCTCGAGGGCGGAGTGTTCTTCTGACGATGCGGTGTGTGGACGGCGCGTCCGCTGCGAAGCCGAGGCGCGGTCTACACCAGGCTGCGGCGGTGATCTTCGTCGCGCTGTGCGGAGGATGCACGGCGAAGTCGAACCTCGCCGCGATCGGGACGAGCAACGGCGGAGGACCGGCGACCACGGCGCCGATCGTCGATGGCGGCGCAGCGACGGGCACCGCGATCGCGAATCCGATCCCGAGCGACTTCCGTACGTCGATGACGCGCGCGAACGCGACGCGGTTCGTGTCGAAGGGGCACGCCGGCGGGCGATGGGAAGCGGACGTGTACGGCGCCTCGAGCGCGCTGCAAACGCTGCGCGTTGAGCGCGGCGCGGTGCCGGTGGGGACGCGGTTCGTCGAAGAGCACTTCGAGCGCGGAGACGCCGGCGCAGGTCCGGTGTTCATGATGGAGAAGCGCCCCGCGGGGTTCGATGCGGCGCGCGGTGACTGGCGCTACGTCGCGGTCGGCGCGAGCGGTGAGGTCGCCGGTGACGGCGCGATCGAGAGCTGCGCGGGGTGCCACGGCGATGCGCCGCACGATCATCTCTTTCGCGTGAGCGAGCCTTCGCCCTGACTAGATCGTCATGAGCACGAGCGCGACGGCGCCGACCAGGATCGCGATCGCCCCCACGAACGTCGCGACGACCGCGGCGAGCGTGGCCGATCCGTTCGCGCGATCCGCGCGCTCCCCTTCGAGGCCGTAGCACCCGCGAAGAAATGCGCGCGTGCATCGGCCCGGGAGGCCCACGCCGAGGACGAGCAACTTGAGCGTCGCGCCGAGGCCCTCCTTGAACGGCAAGACGACGGCGCCGACGGGGCCGAGCACCAGGTCCCAGCCGCTGGCGTAGAGACCGAAGCGGAGCGCACGCGATCGCGCGCTTCGTCCGCCCACCTTGCGCGCGCCGTGCTCGAGCGCGAGACCGTGCGCCGCGTGCGCCGCGACGAGGAGCAACGCCAGCGACGGGATGCCGACGACGCCGACGCGGAGCGCGATGTCACGCGCGCCTCCGTCGAGCACCAC
The DNA here is from genome assembly GCA_003151595.1 of Myxococcales bacterium. The sequence goes on along the minus strand of PLXW01000022.1, from coordinate 277,663 downwards.
GTGCTTCAACCACGATGGCGCGACGACGAAGACGAACGGCAACGCCAGCAGCACGAACCCGCACGCGGCGATCGTCTCCACCACGATCGCGAAGCGGAGCGCAGGAGCGATCGGACCGTCCGGAAGGAGCTCGAAGAACGCTTCGCCGGACATCGTCGCCGCGCGCGCCGTCGCCCACAGCCGCGCGAGCACCGGAGCACCCGGGCGCTCCCACGCCACCATGGCCACGATCCCCGAGCGCGATTGTTCGCGCTCGCACCCGGCGCACGCCGCGTCGCCGCAGATGGCGCAGATGACCGTCGCGGGGACGTCGACGGAGTCGTCGATCGCGTCCTCGCGCGTGCGGAACTCGCGCGGTGGCGTGCGGAGCGGTTGCGGCATCAGCGCCCTCCGGTTGGAGCATGGCACCGCGAACGACGCCTCGCCACGCACCTACATGCGGCTAAATCGCCGAGCGCGATTCGGCGATGAGCGCACTCGGCGATTCAGTGAAGCGTTTGCCCGGCCGAGGTGCCGTGCGTCACGGCGAGATCATCGGCACGACCCCCGAGGCGAAGCGACACGATCGCCGACGCCAGCGAGACGGCGAACGTCGCATACATCGGCCATCCCCAGTCGAATCGCACGGGTACCAACGTGCTGTGCGGCGGGCGCGCGAGGAGCAGCGCCACGGTCACTGCGGGAACGGCGGAGAGAAACGTCGCCGCCACGCGCGCTCCGCGGAGCTGCGCGATCGAGCGCCGACTCAACACCGTCGGCACGAGCACCACCCAGGCCACGGCCGCGCCCCACGACCACCCGAGCCTTCGCGCGAGATCGAACCCGGTGAAGGTCTGCGTCTGCGGCATCGTCATCCACACCCACGGCAGGAAAAAGAGCGCGAGCCCGACGACGCCGAGCGCGAGGATGGTCCCCTTTCCGCGGCGCAGATCGGAGTGCGGGAGCGGCTCGTGGTGCGGCTCGACCGGGATGCCGTCGTCGTCGAAGACGGCGTCGGCTGACGGCGGAAGCTTCGCGAAATCCGTGAGGCGGACGTCGCAGTGGGGACACGTCTGGCGCTCTCCTTCTTCGAACATTTCGCGGCAAAACGGGCAGGCGACGAGCGACACGGGCGCAGCATACGCGATCGAAAGGGGCATACCGTTTGGGACAGCGCGAGCGTGCTCGGGGTTCCCGGCGGAGCCCATTCCCGTTCGGACCGGTGGCGCTTGTACGGTGATGGAGGCGCGACGTGCGCCGGGTTACGCTCGACGGCATGACACGTCCAACGAAGCTGGAAGCCCACGAAGTGGATGCCTGGGTCGCCGGCCACTCGGAGTGGAAGGCCGAAGGGGGCAAGGCACTCGCGCGCGCCTTCAAGTTCCCCGATTTCTCCTCGGCGCTCGCGTTCGTCGTGCGCGTGGGGATGGCGGCCGAGAAGAAGGATCACCATCCGGACGTGGAGCTCGGGTGGGGCAAGGCGCGCGTCTCGTGGAGCACGCACGATGCGGGGGGGATTACGAAGCTCGATCTCGAGCTGGCGACGATCACCGATTCATTCGCGCATGGATGATCCGCGCGAGACGTGAGAGACAGGCAGAAGAGGGATGAGCTCGACGGAAGAGACGATCGATGAAGAGCGCGCGCGGTTGCGCGACCGGCTCGCCGAGATCGTAGGGCCGGGCCACATCGGAGGTCTCGTCGAGGCGCTGACCCATCCCAGCTACGCGAACGAAGTCGAAGGGGCGGCCGACAACCAGCGGCTCGAGTTCCTGGGCGACGCGGTCCTCGGGCTTTGCGTGAGCGAGCTGCTCGCGACGGCGCACCCCGACGCCGACGAAGGGGTCCTCACGCGCATGCGAAGCGGCCTCGTGAACGCCGAAGCGCTCGCGCGCTGGGGGAGAGAGTCGCGCATCGGCGCCTGCCTGTCGCTCGGGCGCGGGGCGCAGTCGGGGACCGAGCGCGATCAGACGAACGTGATCGCCGACGCGGTCGAAGCGCTCGTCGCGGCCGTCTTCGCGTCGCACGGGCTCGACGGCGCGCGCGCGGTGGTGCGGATGGTGGTGGCCGAGCCGATGGCCGAGGCGGAGCGACTCGGAATGCGCGATCCGAAGAGCGCGCTGCAAGAGCAGGTGCAAGCGGCCGGCGGGCCCGCGCCGCGCTACCGCGTGGTGGCGTCGCGCGGACCGCAGCACGCGCAGGTGTTCGAGATCGAGGTCGTGGTGAACGACGAGGTGCTGGGGCGCGGCGAAGGGCGATCGAAGCGACTCGCCGAGCGCGCCGCGGCGATCGCGGCGCTGGCCGCGCGCGAAGCGGGCCACGCGGCCGAAGAGAGCAAAGAGACGTAGCCCGACTACTTCGGCGGCGCCTGGCCCGGGCGTTTGCGCGGCTTGATCGTGCCGTCGTTGACGGTGATGTCGAACGTGCCGAGCAGGATGTCGTTCACGTCGCTCACCTTGTCGGCGCGCAGCTTGTCGCTGAGCGCCTTCTCCGCCGCCTCGGCCCGCTGGTGCCAGAGGATCTCGCGGATCTGCTGCGCGACCTGTTCGACTGTGCGGTGCTGCCCGGCCATCGTCCCGTGGCGCTGCACGACGGCGAAGCTCGTCCCCTCTTGCACCACCGTGGGGACGATCTCGCCATCCTTCACCGTTCGCGCGGCGACGACGACCGCGGGGTCGATCCGCACGCCCGGCTCGTTCGAGACGCCGTCGTCGCCGGAGAAGCCCAGGTTGCCGCCGCGCATGTACGTCGCCTTGTCGATGCTGTGCGCGCGCGCGAGCTGCGCGAAGTTCTGGAACGAGGAGTCCTTCTTCACGGAGTCGAGCACGGTCTGCGCTTCGTCGCGCGTGCTGCAGAGGATGCGCCACACGCTGACGCGATCGGGCGTGTCGTAGCGGGAGCGGTTCGCGTCGTAGTACTTCTGCACGTCGTCCATCGGGATGGCGTTGGCGATCCCGACCCCCTCGCGCACCTTGCGGAGCGTGGCGCCGGAGAGCGTCCGCTGGATCGCGTGGTGCGTCGCCGGGTTCTGATCGATGTGCTTGTCTTCGGCGCCGAGCGCGAGCAGCGCGTCGCGGACGATCACCTGATCGAGGAACTTGTGCGCGACCTCGACGGGCGTGCTGCCGAACGTTCGGAGCTGAAAGCGCGGGACGGGCGCGAGCTTGTCTTCGACCTCACCGACCGTGATCGTGCTGGAGCCCACGTGCGCCACGATGGCCGCGCGCCTCGCGGTGTCGTCGTCGGCGTACGGCGCGCGGGTCGTGAGGAGGCCTGCGGCGGCCAGGAGGAGAGCGGTGAGCGATCGATGCAGCTTCACGGAAGCTACGTCCCGTAGGACAACCGCGCGCCCGCGGTCAAGCCCGCGACTTCTTCTTCGGGCTCGTGCTCGTCACCGGCGTCGTGGTTTTCCCGCGGCGCCCTTCGTCGAGGACCCCCGCGCCGCGGAGGATGTCGTCGCCGATGCCGACGAAGCGGTACGCCTCGGGGCGGAAGCCGTACGCCTCGTGGAGGCGCTGGACGACCTGCAGGATCGAGTCGGGGGGCAAGCTCGTCTTCCTGACGCGCGCGACCTTGCGAATCGAGCTGAGCGACTCGCCGAGGTCCATCAGCTCCTGAACGCGCTGGAGGACGTCGAGCGGCTTCAGCTCGTGCTGCCCGCGCGCCTTGCCGTCTTCGAGCTCCTTCAGGAGGCGCTGCCGGCGCTTCTCCGTTCGCCCGTCGAGCTTCTGGGCCGAGGCGGAGCGCCCGCCGAGCACGTCGTTGAAGAGACGCGCCGCGCGCCGCTTCTCGATCGCCTCAGGGCTTCCGCGCCGGTTCTGCGGCTTCGCTTTGACCATTTCTCGCCTCGCTCATTTCAAGGAACGAGCGAAGCGTAAGGCACGACAATGCCAATGGTCAATCAACGTAGATCGCCGCGTGGCCGAGCTCTCTATTCGCGAAGATCGGGCGGTAGATCGCGCGCGCCCCGCTTCTGGTGCGGCTCGGGCGTGATACGGAGCCCGCGCACGATCCACTCGTGGAGCGCGTAGATCACCGGCGTGAGCGCGACGGCCACGGCGAACTTGATCCCGTACTCGCGCACGATCTTCTGGCCGATCCACGTCCAGCGCTCGTTCGGCGCCATTCGACCGAGAAAAGACGCGGGATCCTTCGAGGCGCTCCAGCTCCAGAAGATGACGTTGATGGTCACCGTGTCGGCGATCTGGCTGAGGATGGTGGAGCCCGTGGCGCGCAGCCAGAGGTGGCGCGACTTGGTGAGCGCCTTCCAGAACTGGAAGACGTGGATATCGAGGAACTGGCCGATCAGGTAGGCGATGATCGAGGCGATGAAGAGCTGCGCGCTACCGCCGAAGATCTTGGCGAACTCGGTCTGCGTGAAATACGTGGAAACATCGGGTGAGAGCCACGTGGAGAGCTGCAGAATGCAGTAGGCCAGCACCGCCATCCAGAAGCCGAGCAGCGTGAGGAAGCGCGCCCCTTTCGCGCCGTAGAAGTCGTTCACGATGTCGGTCAGCAGGAACGTGACCGGGAACGGGAGGATGCCGACGGAGATGGGGCCGAGCGCGGTGGCGATCGTCTTCCCGCCGATGACGTCGCCGAGCAGGAGGCACGCGACGAAGACGGCGCAGAGGTAGACGAAGAGCTTGTGCGTCGAGGTCAGGCGACCGAACGGAGGGACTCGTTCGACGTCGGACGCTTCCGCGACATCACTGCTCATCGACGCGAAGCTCTAGCAGTGTGCGCGCGATGCCTCAATCGCTCGGCGTCGGCGTGAGGTCGGTGACGGGAGGTGGACCTGCCGTCGGAAGAACGAGACGGAAGCGCGCGCCGCCTTCGCTTCCACCGGCGCCAGACCCCAGGTACGCGAGCTCGCCGTCGTGCTCGAGCGCGATGCGCTGCGCGATGGCGAGACCGAGGCCGGTGCCGTGGGCCTTGGTGGTGGCGTACGGCTCGAAGAGGCGCGCGGCGATCTCGGGGAGGACGCCGGGGCCGTCGTCCGAGACGGTGACCGCGACGCGATCGATTCCGAGCGCGACGGCGACGACGGTGATCTCGCCGCCGCGATCCTTCACGGCGTCGAGCGCGTTCTGGACGAGGTTGGTGAGCACCTGGACGATCTGATCGCGATCGGCGCGGACGACGGGGAGCACGCGCGGGCCGCTCTGGAGAATGCGGACGCCGTCGCCGGCGGAGGCGCGATGGAGCTGAACGACGTGACGAACCACCTCGTCGAGATCGACGTCTTGCGGGCGCGGCGCCGGGAGGCGGGCGAAGCGGGTGAACTCGGTGACGATGTCGGCGATGCGGTGGACCTCGTCGAGGACGGTGCGCGTGGCTTCGTCGAAGTAGTCGTCGAAGGCCGGATCGTTGCGGGCGCGGAGGCGGCGGAGCGTCTCGACGGCGGCGCGGATGGGGGCCAGCGGGTTCTTCACTTCGTGCGCCACGCGACGCGCGACCTCGCGCCACGCGGCGACGCGACTGACCGCGGCGAGCCTTCGGCGCGTGACGGCGAGATCCTCGAGCATGCGATCGAAGGCCTGGGCCAGGTCGGCCAGCTCGCCGGAGCCGCGCACGGCGAGCGGGCGCGCTTGATCGGCGGCGACCTTGCGCGCTTCACGCGCCAGCTCTTCGAGCGGGCGACCGAGGCTCCGCGCGAGGAGGACGGCGAGGAGGAGCGCCGCGCCGGTTGACGCGATCGCCGCGAGGAGGACGGTGCGATCGACGTGCGCCAGGTTCTCGTCGAGCGCGGCCTTCGACTTGGTGACGGCGATCGCCATCGTCGCGCCGGACGGGTCGACGATCGCGCAGCTCGCAAGCGCCGCCGAGCGCGTTTCGGTCGCGTGATCCGCGAACGACGCGGTGACGCCGGCCGTGTTCCCCAGGCGATCGAGCAACGGCGACACGCGCCTCGCGCCGACGAGCCCCACTCCCGAGCCCGCGCGCGCGTGACCGCTGCATCGCGCGACGATCGCCGGGTCCCCTTCTTTGCGGAGCGACCACTTCGCCAGATCGCCGCGCAGCGCCGCTTCGATCTTCGCGCGCGGCATTCCGAGGAGCGCGCGCGGATCGGCGCCGAGCACGTCGCCCGAGTCGGTGACGAGCATCAGCTCGTCGAGGTCGAACGCTTCGCGCTCTTTCGGGACGAGCGCGGAGAGCGCCAGGCGGCGATCGTCGAGCTCGCCGCGATCGATGGCCACGATCGCGCGATCGACGAGCTCGCCCGACTGGCACGCGCCCGCCACGAGCTTTCGATCCGATTCGGCCTGGCGTTGAACTTCGCCGGCCACGCGCGCACAGGCCGAGCGCACCTCTTCGTCGAAGCGCTCGGTCTCGTCGCGGCGGCGATCTTCGCGCACCACGAGGCCGAGCCCCGCGGTCGACAGCGCGGCCAGGACACCGAACGCGATCACCAGGCGCGGCGCGAGCTTCACGGAGCTCTCCGCGCGCGCGAGGCGTCGCCGAAGTCGAGCGCGCCCGACGGGGTCGCGCCGATCGTCACGTCGGCCGCGCGCGCCCCTTGAACGCGCACCTCGCCGAGGACGCCGATGCGCATCGTGCGCGTGAGCGTGCGCGGGTTGGTGTCGACGAGGCGCGGCGCGTGCCTGGCGATGTCGGCCGCGGTCTGCCCGTCGTCGGCGGTGGCGAGGCCGATGAACGTGCCGAACGGCGTCGGGGCAATCGGACGCGCGATGTCGAGCATCAGCGAGTAGGCGCGGCTCGTCCGTCGGGCGGCGACCTCGGCGCTGGGGATCAAGCGCACGGTCACGTCGTGCGAGGGGCGCGTGATCGTCGCCGCCACCGCGCGCGCCAGCTCGACGAGCCACGGCGCGTCGTCGCGCACGAGCAGATCGCACGGAGCGCCACCCCACGCTTCTTCCGTTTGAACGGGCCACGGCGCACCGAGGACCAGATACGCCAGACGCGAGTACGCGATCCCGTCGGCGACCCGCTGCGCGATCCCGGGCGAGTCCCACGCCGCCGCTTCGCGACCGGTACGCAGGATCGGCCACGCCACCGCGCCGAAATCGAAGGGGCGCGCGCCCGGACGCGGCTCGTGGAGCCCGGAGCCGAGCCAGCCGATCGCGTCCTCGCCCGACTCGAACGCGCGGAGCGACGCGGCCACGTCGGTCGACGCCCGCACGATCACTTCGTCGAGGAACGAGGGCCCCTCCGCGGCGCGCGGGTTGCGCGACAGGATGAGCGCGTCGCCGTGCTTGTCGGCGCGAAAGGGGCCGGTGCCGTCGGGCCTGTCAGGGGCGAAGTTGGCAGGGACGACGGCGACGAGCGGAGAAGCCAGCGCGCGCACGAGCTTCGCCGCGTCGTGCGTGGCGAAGACGAGCGCGTCGCGTCCGTCGAGGTGCGGCGCGGGGATCTCGGCGAGCCAGCCGCGCGCGCCGAGCGATCGCGCGCGGGCGATCGAGAAGAGGGCGTCGCGCGCGTCGATGGCGCGATCGCGCGCCGTGCGAACGCCGGTGCGTATCGCGACGCGAAGTCCAGAGCTGGTCGGCTCGGGGTCCGCTTCGGCGAGCGCGGGGACGATCGCGCCGGCTTCGCCGATGGCGTAGAGCGGCTCGAAGAGCGAGTCGCCGAGGATCGCGGCGGTGGCGTCTTCGATGCGATGCGGGTCGATCGTGGCGATCGGCCACGGGAGATGAAACGCGATCGACCCGCCGTCGGCCGTTCGACCGAGGGCGAAGCTCCGCTTGGGAACGAGCGCCAGCGCCAGCGCCGCGAGAATCGCCTCGCGTCGGCCGAGACGATCAGCGAACAATCCACACCTCGCCTTCGACGACCGCGACGAGCGCCGGTTGACCGCCGTCTTCCGGCGGGCAGGTGCAGAATGCGCGAACGCCGCCCGGCGCCGGCAAGCGGAGTCGCTCTCTGGGATCGCTCGCGCCGTCCCACGACCACACGGTGATGGCGTCGTCCCCTTCCGCCACGCTGGTGACGATCTCGGGCGACCCGTCCTGATCGAGATCCGCGAGCGCGACCTGCGCCCCCACGCCGTCGATCGCGCGCGTCGCTTCTCCGAAACGGACGTCGAGCTTTCCGCCCGGCTCGCGCGCGATCGCCGCCGCGCGCACGCTCCCGTCGGGGCGCACGACGTCGAACGCCGCCATCGCGTCGCACCGCGCGGCCGGCGAGGCGAATCGCTTGGCCCCCTTCGGCGAGTCGCTCGCGCACGCCACCGCGTCCCCTTCGAACGCGCTCATCGTCGCGTTTGGCAGCGCGCAGGCGTCTTCGCTCGCCGCGATCGGAACGCCGCGGAGCGAGCCCACGAGCGACAGCGACGCATCGAGCGCAACCCCTCCGCGATCCGTCGTCCCCACCAGCAGCTTCGCCCTCTCGCCGTCGCTCACGATCGCCGCGCCGCCGATCGCCTGGCGCATCGGCACCGGAGCGCGCGCGGCCAACGTGGCCCACGCCGCGCTCTTCCGCGCCACGAACTTCCCGTTCACGATCTTCCCCACCGCCACGCGCGCGCGCGACACGAGCGCGAGCTCCATCCCGCCGTCGCCGTCGAGGTCTCCGCACGTCACGGCGAGCACCTCTCCTTCGTCGTGCGTCGCGCGGTGAACGCTGGCGTGCTCGAGCGGGATCGAGGCCAGGAAGGCGCGGACCTCGGCGTCGATCGGCGCTTGCGCGAAGGCGTGGGCGTGCGGCGGCGGCGTCGGATCGCGCACGCGATCCCAGCCGTTGGCGACGACGGCGTAGACGTCGGTCGTCACGCGCAGCGTCCCCTTCTCGATCGCCGGCTGTACGAAGATGAGGTCACTCCCCTTCGCCGCGATCGCACGCGCTTGCGCCAACGCCGACGTCTGCGGATGCGCGCGCGTGGCTCCACCCAGCGTGCCGGCCACGAGCTGCGCGATCCTCGCGCTCAGCTCTTCGGCGCGCGGCGCTTGAACGTCGCTCGTCAACGGCGCGCTCACCACGATCGCCGACGCCGGCGCTTTGCCGATCCCCTTCGCCGCCTGCGACGCCACCGACTCCAAGGCGCCGCTCGCGCGCGCGTCTCCGGCGACGAGCGCGCACGCCACGGCGACGAGCGCTGTCACGCGCGCGAGCGTCACGGGTCCGCGTCCTCGTCGACGCCGGCGTCATCGAGGTACGGGTTCGCCACCTCCACGGGCTCCGTCCCGGCGAGGAACACCTCGTTCATCGTCTCGGTGTCCCCCACGTACGGCAGCTTCCCGCTCTTCGCGTCGATCTCGACGCTCACCACGCCCGGCGGTCGCGGGAACACGCTCGGCGGTTTGTGATCGCTCGCCACCTTCATGAACGACACCCACGCCGGCAGCGCCGTCACAGCGCCTTGCTCCGACGCCCCCGCGCCGAGCGGCTTGCCGTCGTCGTAGCCGACCCACACCACCGCCGCGACCTCGGTCGTGTACCCGGCGAACCACGTGTCCTTCGAGAGGTTGCTCGTGCCCGTCTTTCCGGCGACGGGCCTGCCGAGCTGCTTGGCGCGCTGGCCGGTGCCGTGATCGACGACGCTCTCGAGGAGACTCGTCACCACGTAGCTCTCGGCTTCGTCGAGCACGCGGCGCGGCGGCGGCAGCGGCGGCAAGGGGACGTCTTTCCCATCGGGTCCAACGATACGTGTGACGAGGCGCGGCTCGTCGTATTCGCCGCCCGACGCGAAGGTCGCGTACGCGCCCGCCAGCTCGATCGGCTCGACCTCGTAGCTCCCCAGCGCCAGCGACAGATCGGGCTTCATGGTCGATCGAATGCCCAGCGACTGCGCCCACTCCACGACGCTCGCCGGCCCCACGTCGTCGAGCACCCGCACGGCGACGACGTTCACGCTGTTGGCCAGCGCTTCGCGCAGGCGCAAGGGATCAGTGCTCGCCCACCCTTCGTAGTTCGCCGGGTGGTAGTTGCCGGCGAACGTCTTCGGCGTGACGTCGACCAGCGTGGCCGGCGTGTAGCGACGCGAGTGGATCGCGTACGAGTAGACGATCGGCTTGAACGTGGAGCCCGGCTGCCGATGCGATTGGGTCGCGCGATCGAGCCCCCCGCTGGCCGCTTCGTAGTTCCCGACGAGCGCGAGCACTTGCCGCGTCCGCACATCGAGCGCGACGAGCGCACCTTCCGGCCCCGACTCGAGACGGAGCGGCACCTTGATCGACGCACCGTTCGCGTCGGGCACCACCGGCGCGAGCAAGCTCACGCGAACGTGCGCGCCGACCGGAGCGAAGACGCTGGGCGGCGCAGGCGCGGGCGGAGCCACGCTCGTGACGGCGACGTCGTAGCGATCGCAGTCCGCGATCCGCACGAAACCGGTCGCCGTTCCCACGCGCACGTCGAACGTCCCCGCCGCGTCGTCGCTCGCGCTCACGACACCGTTGTAGATCTTGTGCGACTCGAAGGCCGGCGTCCCTTCGAACGGCGCGTCCTTCGGGTTGGGCGGCGGAGGCTTCCCTTTCTTCGCCGTGCTCGGCGTGACCGGCACCTTGAACGGACCCAGGAGCCCGTGCCGCTTGTCGTACGCGCCGAGCCCGTCGCGGATCGCCTTGCGCGCGGCCTCCTGGAGGCGCGGATCGATCGTCGTCGTGATCGTGAACCCTCCGCGCGCGGCGTCGTCGTGCACCGCTTCGCGCAGCACCTTGCGCGCGATCTCGATCGCCTCGGGCGCGAGCTCGTTCTTCGCTTCGACCTCGGTGGCAAGCCTCACCGGCTCGTCCTTCGCGGCTGTCCACGCGGCGTCGGGGAGGAACGCCTTGTCGTGCATCTGATCGAGCACGTACCCGCGCCGCGTCAGCGCGCACTTCATGTCGCGTCGCGGAGCGCACGACTCGGGCTTGGCGATTCGCCCGGCGAGGAGCGCGGCCTCGGCGATCGTCAGGTCCTTGGCCGACTTGCCGAAGTCGTCGCGCGCCGCTTCTTCGATCCCCCACCGCCCGTGCCCGAAGAAGATCTGGTTGATGTACAGCTCGAGGATCTCGTCCTTCGAGAGCTCGGTCTCCAGCCTTCGCGAGAGGAGCGCTTCGCGGATCTTCCGGCCGAAGGTGCGCTGCGCATCGTTGAGCAGGACGTTCTTCACCACCTGCTGCGTGATGGTGGAGCCCCCCTGACGCGTGTGTCCGGCGCGGAGGTTCACCGCCATCGCGCGGAGGATGCCGAAGTAGTTGAGCCCTTCGTGCTCGTAGAAGCCGGCGTCTTCGGCGGCGAGCACGGCGAGCTTCACGTGCGCGGGGAGGCTCGCGATCGGAACGACCGTGCGGCGCTCGGTGAAGAGCTCCGCGAGGAGCGTCCCGTCGCGCGCCAGCACGCGGGTCACCTGCGGCGGGTGGTAGTTCCCTTTGAGCTCGGTGACGCTCGGGAGGTCGGCTTCGAAATGACGGATGAGGAGGACCGCTCCCGTGATGCCTCCAGCCGCGAGCACGCCGGCGGCGACACCGATCCGTTTCGCCCATTTCCAGAGCGCGTCACGTCCGGACGACGGCGGCTTGCGATCGTTTGGCGGCGGCGCCTCGAGGATCTCGCGCGCGGAGAGGCGCATGTTCCCCGAGGGAACGCTCGGGCGCGCGCTCGTATTCGCTGACGGCGGCGGCCGCGACGGAGGAGGAAATGACACGGCGCATTCGGGTCTAGCGGAGGCGGGCGACGAGCGCCATTGCGACGGCGTTCGACGGAGCAGTAGAGTCCGCGCGCCTTTCGTTCGATTCGCCTCGATCCGCCTCGAACCCACCACGCCTGGAGCTCTCCCCATGACCGAGACCGTGCCGCAGACCCTTGGCGCCGAAGCCGCTCGCCAGCTAGCGAACACCACCAAGACGCCGCCGCAATGGATCGGCGTGACGCCGCGCTGGCTCGTGAGCCTCCTGCCGTGGACGCCGGTGGAAGCGGGCACGTACCGCGTGAACAAGGTGAAAGAAGGGGGCGAGAAGGGGATCGGCATCGAGTGCAGCCCCAGCGACGGCGACAAGCTTCCGAGCGCGTTCATCGACTACGACGCGCAGCCGCGCGAGTACACGCTGAGCACCGTCACGACGACGCTCCAGGTTCAGACGCGCATCTCGGACCTCTATCGCAGCCCGATGGATCAGGTTCGCGAGCAGCTCACCGTGCTCATCGAGATGGTCAAGGAGCGGCAAGAGGGCGAGCTGATCAACAACCCGAACTACGGCTTGCTTGCGAGCGTCGCGCCGTCGATGAAGGTCGCGTCGCGTGGCGGAACGCCGACGCCGGACGACATGGACGAGCTGATCGCGAAGGTGTGGAAGGAGCCCGCCTTCTTCCTCGCACACCCCCGCGCGATCGCCGCGTTCGGGCGCGAGTGCACGTCGCGCGGAGTGCCGCCCCCCACGATCACGCTCTTCGGCTCGCCGTTCCTCACGTGGCGCGGGATTCCGCTCATCCCGTCCGACAAGCTCAAGGTCGAGAAGGACAAGACGAACATCTTGTTGATGCGCACCGGCGAGAAGAAGCGCGGCGTCGTCGGCCTCTTCCAGCCCGGCATCCCCGGCGAAGCGAGCCCCAGCCTCTCGGTTCGTCTGATGGGCATCAACGATCGCGGCGCGGCCTCGTACCTCGTCTCGCTCTACTGCTCCGCGGCGGTTCTCACCGACGACGCCCTCGGCGTCCTCGAGAACGTCGACATCGGCCGTTACCATGACCGCAAGTGACGGCGGGGCCGGCGACTTCGCCGGCGTGTCGTCGACGGATCTCGCGAGCGCGCTCGGTCGCGAGATCGAGAAGCTGGCGAACCAGATGTTCTCCGGCGCGCCCCCCTCGGCGATGAACACCACCGCGCTGAACACCGGCGCTGCGCCCGCGCCGATCGAAACGCCGAGCGCGATCGCGCCTCCGCGCATGGGACCGAACGCGATGAACGTCGGCGCGGGCGGAGCCTCTCCAGCCCTCACTGCGCCGCCGATCCCGGGGCCGATGCACCGGCCGCCGCTCGCCGCGACTCCGCCGCCGAAGGAGAGCGACTTCCGCGCGCTCCCCACGCTCCTCGCCGAGCAGCTCGGGCTTCCGTCGGCCGTCGCGCTGGCGAGCACGCCTTCGCAGTCTACGGCGACGCCGTACTTCATGGACATCGCGGGGCCGCCGGGGATGCCGTCAGGCGTGCCGGCCGGGACGGCGATGGCGCCGTCGCTTCCGACGTCCGCGTGGCCGACGTCGATGGATGCGCTGTCGACGAGCCCGTCGTTGCCGAGCTCCTCGGCGCCCGCCGCGGTCGCACCGATCGCGACGCAGCCCGTGGCGCCGGTGGTTCCGACGAGCGCGACGTACGACTTCAGTCCCGAGGTCGTGCCCGATCTGGCGAAGAGCCCCGGGGTCTTCGATCCGAACGCGGTGAAGCGCGACTTCCCGATCTTGCGCGAGCGCGTGCACGGCCGGCCGCTGGTGTGGCTCGACAACGCAGCGACGACGCAGAAGCCGCAGGTCGTGATCGATCGCCTCTCGTACTTCTATGAGCACGAGAACTCCAACGTGCATCGCGCGGCGCACACGCTGGCCGCGCGCGCGAGCGACGCCTACGAGAGCGCGCGCGACAAGACGCGCCGTTTCCTCGGGGCGCCTTCGGCGAAGCAGATCGTCTTCGTCCGCGGCGCGACGGAGGCCATCAACCTCGTGGCGCAGAGCTGGGGGCGTCGCAACGTCGGCGCGGGCGACGAGATCGTCATCACGTGGCTCGAGCACCACGCGAACATCGTCCCCTGGCAACAGCTCGCGGCGGAGAAGGGTGCGCGCCTGCGCGTCGCGCCGGTCGACGATCGCGGGCAGGTGATCCTCGAAGAGTACGAGCGCCTCCTCGGCCCGCGCACCAAGCTCGTGTCGTTCACGCACGTCTCGAACGCGCTCGGCACGATCGTCCCGGCGCGCGCGATGACCGAGATGGCGCATCGCCACGGCGCGCGCGTGCTCATCGACGGCGCTCAGGCCGTCTCCCACATGCCGGTCGACGTGCAGCAGCTCGACTGCGACTTCTACGTCTTCTCGGGCCACAAGGTGTTCGGCCCCACGGGCATCGGCGTGCTGTACGGCAAGGCCGACGTGCTGGAAGCGATGCCGCCGTGGCAAGGAGGCGGCAACATGATCGCCGACGTCANNAGATCGTCGAGCTCGCCCACCGTGCTGGTGCGCGGGTGCTCATCGACGGGGCGCAGTCCGTGCCCCACATCCCGGTCGACATGCGAGAGCTCGGAGCCGACTTCTTCGTCTTCTCCGGCCACAAGATCCTGGGGCCGACCGGGATCGGCGTGCTCTACGGCACTCAGGAAGTCCTCGAGGAGATGCCACCCTGGCAGGGCGGCGGCAACATGATCGCCGACGTCACGTTCGAGAAGACGACGTACCAATCGCCGCCGTGGCGCTTCGAAGCCGGGACCGGGAGCATCGCCGACGCGGTGGGCCTGGGCGCGGCGATCGACTACGTGAGCGCGATCGGCCTCGAGAACGTGAGCCGCTACGAGCACGAGCTGCTCGAGTACGCGACCGAAGGGCTGGCGACCGTGCCGGGCCTCCACATGATCGGTACGGCGGCGGACAAGGCCGGCGTGCTGTCGTTCGTCCTCGACGGCGTCCGCACCGAAGACGTGAGCGGGATGCTCGACGAAGAGGGGATCGCGGTGCGGTCGGGCCACCACTGCGCGCAGCCGATCCTCCGGCGCTTCGGCCTGGAGAGCACCGTGCGCGCGTCGCTCGCGCCGTACAACACGCGCGAGGACATCGACGCGCTGGTGACGGCGCTGCGGAGGCTCCAGGCAGGGCGCGCCTCGCGCGCGAGTTGACGCAATTCGTCATAACGACGGACCCGTCGTTTTTACGAAGGATCGGATAATCCCGCTGATTCCACGGCCCACGAAGCCCCTTCGTGGTCGCGGAACCGCGCCCACTTCCGACCTCGGGGGCCTTGAATACCGTCCGGCGTCTACTATATTGGACGTGTGATTCATTCAATCAGCGTCGAGCAGGCCCACGAGCTCATCTCCCGCGGCGAGGTCGACGTCGTCGATGTTCGCGATCCCGGCGAATGGTCCGGCGGGCACGTGCCGACGGCGCGCCTCGTTCCGCTCGAGCAGCTCCGGGCCAACCCGAGCGTCACGATCCCGCGCGACGGCGTGCTCTTCGTCTGCGCGGCCGGCGTTCGCAGCCAGACGGCGGCGCGCGTCGCCGCTTCGCTGGGAATGACCACGATCTACAGCGTGAACGGCGGGACCCGGGCGTGGGCCAGGGCCGGGCTGCCGATGGTGGACGACCTCAGCGTCGCCGTGTAGCGAACGCCTCGTTCGTGGCGTGCCCATTCCTGGCGTGATCTCGCGTCGCGGGAACCTTTTCCCGCCCGGCTCGTGTCACCCATTGAATGATGGCGATCGCGATGCCTGCCCCAAGCGCGCCCCGACCCGCTGCCGCCTCGCGCGCGCCGGAGCTCGACAGAGCCGTGCTTGCGAGGTGTCGCGCGCAGGATCCGATCGCGTTTCGCGCGTTCGTCGTTCGCTACGAGCGGGCCGTGTTCGCGTGCCTCTCGCGGATGCTCGGGCGCGGGCCGCACGTCGAGGACCTGGCGCAGGAGGTCTTCCTTCGCGCGTTCCGGGCGATGCCTTCGTTCGACGTCGATGCCGTGGCCAAGCCTTCCACCTGGCTCCTCACGATCGCCACGCGCGCCGCGCTCGACGCCCGCAAGCGCCGCGTCATCCCCATTCGCCCGCTCGACGAGGGGGCGCACGTCGCGCATGCGGGCACGCCCGAGACCGCGCTCGCGCAGAGCGAGCTCGGTCGCGCGATCGAAAGCGCCGCGGCGCTCCTGCCTGACGACCAGCGCGCCGCGCTCGTCCTCGCCGAGTACCACGGGTTCTCGATCGCCGAGGTCGCGGCCGCGATGGGGATCCCGGAGGCCACGGCCAAGACTCGGTTGTTCCGCGCGCGCGAACGGATGCGCGCGTCGCTGGGCGACGCATGGGAGGATCAATGAAACGCGACGAACGCGACGAGTGGAGCGCGGACGAACCGAGCGGTGACTTCGCCGATCGCGTGATGGCGCGCGTCGAGGGCGAGGCCCACGGCGCGGTCGTGAAGGCGCCGCCGCGTCGCGCGCGTTTCGTCGCCGGGCTCGCCGGAGGAGCGGCGCTCGCGGCGAGCGTCGCCCTGGCGATCGCGTGGCACGGCGCGGGGGCGAAGGATCACGGCGAGGCGATCGTCGCCGACCGCACGCAGCTCGCGCTCGGCGCGCGCGCGATCGCGGTGCTCGAGCCGGGGAGCCACGTCTCTTGGAAGGGGGACGACGTCGAGCAAACGGCCGGCGACGTCTTCTACCGCGTGGAGCCTGGCGGGGCGTTTCGCGTGCACACGCCCGCGGGCGACGTCGCCGTGCTGGGGACCTGTTTCCGGGTGCGCATGAATGGAAGCGAACGAAACGAGGATCACGTGAACGGACGAGACATCAAAGCAGCGACCGTCGGCGCGGCCATCACCGTGGCGGCGATCGTGAGCGTGTACGAAGGCAAGGTCGCCGTGTCGCACGCGAAGGAGAGCGTGACGCTCACGGCGGGCGAGAGCGCGCGCAGCGACGGGAGCGGCGTGCATCGCGCGTCGGGCGCGTCGGGCGAGTCGGGGAGCGCGGCCACGACGGACGACCCGCTCGTCGTCGCCAACGAGAACCTCGCCGACCAGGTGCGCGACTACAAGCGCAAGCTCGACGCCATCGAAGCCCAGAAAGGGACGACCGAACGCCAGCTCGCCGAGGCGCAGAAGAAGCTGGCGCTCGCCGACAACGACGCGCAATCGGGTCCGCCGAAGAACCCGAACGATCTGACCCAGGACGACTGGAAGCAGCTCGCCGCGAACGGCGAAGTGCGCGCGCGAATCCCGTGCGCGCTCAGCGAGGAGCATGCGCTGGCTACGCCGAAGAACCTCGCGGCCGTGGGGCTGCCGGAAGGGGACCTCCAACCGATCAACGCGGCGCTCACGCAGTCGAGTCAGAAGATGTGGGGCGTGTTGCGGCCGTTCTGCGTGAAGGCGCTCGACGGCAACGCCGCGATCGCCGACATGCTCGGCCAGGGGACGTGTCAGCAGCTCGTCTTCGAGACTGCCAACAAGCACGAAGACACGGCCGAAGAGCTGCGCCAGGTCGCCGAGATCCGCGCGGGCGAGCGCCCGATGCCGAAGGACATCGCGTCGCTGGGAGTTGTCGGCCAGATCACGTACGCGATGAGCGGCGAGTCCAAGGCGCTCGAGCAGCAGCTCGCGCAGTCGATCGGCCCCGACGACGCGCATGCGTTCGTTTACGGCGAGCAAGGATGCTGGTCGAACAGCACGTGGAGCCAGGGACCGCGCGCGCCCGTTCCCGGGAAGCCCGTCGTGACGGGGGCGGGAACGACGTCGGGGGGGAACCAGTAGAGCGCGGCTCCGATTTCCAGCCCCCAGCTCCCGCGGGGAACCCCCAGCTCCCGCGGGGACCTAATTAGTTCCCGCGGGGACTCCCCAGCTCCCGCCGGGAGCTAATCGCCGTCGTGCGCCAGCACGATTCGCCGAAGGCGAGGCAAGGGAGGCTCGGAAGCGAAGCTTCCGAGGGGGACGCAGTCCCCACCAGAACGAACTAAACGCCGGCGTGCGCTTCGTGCGAAATCGCGCTCGGCGATTTAGTGAACGAAGACCTTCATCGCCACGACGGTGATGAGCACGCCCAGGATCAAGCACGCCGCCGCCACGCCCACGAGCAACCCGAGGGGCGCCCCCCTCGACGGCTCTGCGCGCGCCTTGTCCATCGCCTTCTTAGGGCGGTCGGGCTTCGTGTCCGTTCGCTGGCCCGGTCCCGAGGCCCCGGGGGTCGGCGCGCGCTTCACTTTCCCCTGCCCGATGACCGGCGTGAGCGCCTCCGGTGGCATCGGCGGAGGAGGCGGAGGAGGCGGAGGAGGCGCGAGCGTCGCCGGCATCTCGGTCGCGCCGTTGAGCACCGCCTGCATCGCCGTCGCGAAGTCGGCCGCGGTCTTGAACCGCTGCTCCGGCTCCTTCGAGAGCGCGCGCGAGATCGCCTGCCACAAGAGCGGCGGAAACTGCTTGCCGGCGCGCTGATCGATCGGGATCGGCGGCGTGTTCACGTGCGCCTGGATGTACTCCATCGCCGTCTTGGCCTCGAACGGGAGCTTCCCCGTGAGCACCTCGTACAGGATCACGGCGAGCGAATAGATGTCGCTCGCCGGCGTGAGCACCTTCCCCTGCGCCTGCTCGGGGCTCATGAACTCCGGCGTGCCGAAGACCATCCCCTCCTGCGTGAGGATGACGCTCCCCGGACGCATCTCGCGCTCGGTCACCTTCGCCAAACCGAAGTCGAGGACCTTCGGGTAGTCCTTCATTCCCCCCTGCTGGCAGAGGAAGATGTTCTCGGGCTTGAGGTCGCGGTGGATGATCCCCTGCGTGTGCGCTTCGTCGAGCGCGCCGCACGCCTGGATCAAGACCGGGAGCGCGCGCTCGATGGGGAACGGGCCGTCGGCGCGGACGGTCTGGTTCAGGTTCTTCCCGTCCAGGTACTCCATGACGATGTAGAGCGAGCCGTCGTCGAGCTCGCCGTAGAGAAAGACCTTCACGGTGTTCGGGTGCGTGAGGTGGCTCATCGCGCGCGCCTCGCGACGGAAGCGCGAGACGAGGTCTTTGCGGTTGGCCAGCTTCGGATGGAGGATCTTGATCCCGACCATCCGATTCATCGACGGCTGGGAGGCCTTGTAGACCGCGCCCATGCCTCCAGAACCGATCTTCTGGATGATCTGAAACTGCCCGTCGAGGATGTCTCGACCGATGAACGGATCCGTCGGGGGCATCGCCACGGTAGTATCACGGTTCGCGTGACGTTCGCTTCCCAGGAGCCCGCGATCCTCGTCGCCGAAAACCTCAGGCGCGCGCGGTTCGCGCACGGATTCTCGACCCGCGCCGGCGGTGTGAGCGAGGGGGCGTACGCCACCGCGAACTTCGGCGCGGGGGACGACGCGGCACGTGTGGCGGAGAACGTGAAGCGGTTCGCCGCCGGTGTAGGGTTCGCGCCGAGCACACTTCGACAAGTGACGCAGGTGCACGGCGCGCGCATCGTCGATGCGGGAACGTTGCGAGACGCGGCGGCGCGTGAAGAAGCGGACGCGCTGCTGCTTCGCGTGAAGAACGAGACCGAGGCGCGCGCCATCGGCGTGCGGGTCGCCGACTGCGTCCCCATCCTGGTGGGCTCGCGCACGCGCGGCGTCGCGGCCATTCACGCCGGATGGAAGGGCGTGGTCTCGGGGGTCGTCGCCGCGGCGTTGAAGGAGCTGGGCGCGGACGACGCCGTCGCCGCGATCGGTCCGTGCATCGGCCCGTGCTGCTTCGAAGTGGGCGTCGACGTCGCCTTGCAGATCGCGACCGCGTGCGGAGACCCGCGCGTCGTGGCCCGCCGCGACGGCGAGAAGGCGCACCTCGACCTACGTCTTGCCGTTCGCGCGCAGCTCGTTGCCGCCGGAGCGCGGGACATCGAAGACGTCCCGGGCTGCACGCGCTGCGACGCCGCGCGCTTCTTCTCCTACCGTCGTGACGGCGCGCAGAGCGGCAGGCATCTGGCCGCGATCGCCGCGCTCGAATGATATCCTCTACGCCCCGTGTCGTTCGCCGAGGAGGTCATCGTCCCGTTCCGTGTGCCGCGCGACCAGGTGCCGATGGGAACGCACTTCAAGAGCACGTGGCTCTCGGCCTCGCTCGACATCATGCGCGAGCGACGCTTGATGGAGCCGTACCTCGAGAAGCTCCCGAAGCAGTTCCACGAGCCGATCCTCCACTCGATCGCGGGCGTGTGGCTCCCGGCGGAGGTCATCGTCGAGCACTACCGCGCGTGCGATCAGCTGGGGCTCTCGCTCCCGGAGCAGATCGCCGGCGGCAAGGCGATCATGAACCGCCTTCAGAAGACGATCTTCTCGATGGGCTTCCGCGCCGCGCGTGAGGCGGGCGTGACGCCGTTCAGCGTCCTGAAGCAGCTCCCGGCGAACTGGGATCGCGAGTGGAAGGGGGGCGGCGTCGGCATCTTCAAGATCGGCCCGAAGGACGCGCGGGTCGAGATGGTGGGCTTCGCCGGAGCCGCGATCCCGTATTGCCGCAACGGCCTCCGCGGCGTCGTGATGGGGCTATGCGAGCTCGTCTGCACGAAGGCGTACGCGCAAGAGATCCGCGAGCTGTGCACCCCAACGTCGGTCGGTTTCCGCGTCGCCTGGGCGTGAGCGTGCCGGCCGTGGTACGCACGACCCCACGATGATGCAAGGCGCGCTCGAGAACATCACGCAGGCCATCGGAAACACCCCCATCGTTCGCCTGAACAAGGTGACGCACGGGTTGCAATCCGAGATCTACGTCAAGTGTGAGTACCTGAACCCGGGAGGGAGTCACAAAGACCGCCTCGCGTGGAACCTCCTCCGGCGCGCCGAAGAGAACGGGCTCAAGCCCGGCGGCACGATCGTCGAAGCGACGAGCGGCAACACCGGCGCGTCGCTCGCGCTGCTCGCTGCGGTGCGCGGCTACAAGTGCATCTTCGTGATGCCCGACAAGATGAGCCAGGAGAAGATCTCGAACCTGCGCGCGTTCGGCGCCAAGGTCGTCGTCTGCCCCACGGCCGTCGATGCCGAGGACCCGCGCTCGTACTACAAGGTCTCGCGCCGCATCGCCGACGAGACGCCGAACTCGTTCTACGCGAACCAGTACCACAACCCCGCGAACCCCGAGGCGCACTACCTGTCGAGCGCGCCGGAGATCTGGAAGCAGACGAACGGCGACTTCGATGCGTTCGTGGCCGGCATGGGGACGGGCGGAACGATCAGCGGGTGCGGGAAGTTCTTCAAGGAGAAGAAGCCGTCAATTCAGCTCGTCGGCGTCGATCCGATCGGCTCGCTCTATTACGACTTCGTCAAATCGGGGCGCATCACCAAGCCCTTCTCCTACAAGGTCGAGGGTATCGGCGAGGACTTCTTCCCGACGACGATGAACCTCCAGATTCTCGACGAGATCATCCGCGTCGACGACAAGGAGTGCTTCCTCATGACGCGCGAGCTGACGCGCACCGAGGGGCTCTTCGTCGGCGGGTCGGGGGGCGCGGCGGTGGCCGGCGCGATCAAGTACGCGAAGGCGCACGATCGTCCGGGGTTCAAGATCCTCGTCTTCCTGTGCGACGGCGGGAACAAGTACGTGTCGAAGATCTTCAACGACGACTGGATGCGCGAGAACGGCTTCCTCGAAGATCAGCCGGGGCTCGGCACCGTGCGCGACCTGCTCCTCGCGCGAGGGCACTCGCAGATGGTGACGGCGACGACGCACTCGAAGGTGCGCGACGTCATCGACATGATGAAGAAGCTGTCGATCAGCCAGATTCCCGTCGTGGAGAAGGGGAAGCTGCGCGGGATCGTGGCCGAGGTCGATCTGCTCCGTCACCTCGTGACGGGGATGAAGCGGCTCGACTCGCCGATCGGCGACCTGGCCGAAGGGGACTACGCGACGGTGTCGCCCGATACGAAGATCGAGCTCGTGCAAGCGGCGCTGGCCGACGCGCGCGTGGCGATCGTGACCGACCACGACAACGTGCTCGGGATCGTGACGAAGATCGATCTCATCGACTTCCTGGCGAAGCAGCCGTCGAAGAGCGCGTCGACGCCGCCGCCGGCGATGGCGAAGCTCGTGAAGAAGAACGGGACCGCGGCCGCGAAGGCGAAGAAGAACGGCGGGGCGAAGGCCAAGCCGGCCGCGAAGACCAAGCCGGCCGCGAAGACCAAGCCGAAGGCGCGCGCGCGGGCGTAGCCGTCGTCTACGCCTTCTTCGCGGGGCTCACGTTGTAGACCGCCTTCACCGTGGCGAACGCCTCGTCCTCGTTCGCGGGGTGGAAGAGGCGCACGTCCACGACGCCGACGCGGTTGCCCATGCGAACGACCCGCGCGTCGGCCACGATGGCCTCGAGGCGCGCGGGGCGCAGGTAGTCGATGCGGAGATCGATCGTCGATACGCGCGGGCGAAGGTCGAGGACGTTGCTCCACACCGCGGCGCCTCCCGCCGTGTCGGCCAGCGCGCTCAAGACGCCGCCGTGAAGCGCGGGGCGGAACGGATCGCCCACGAGCTCGTCGCGAAACGGAATCTCGAGGCGCGCGTGCCCCTTCTCGAGCGTGACCAGCCTGATGCCGAGCACGCGGTTGAACGGGATGCCCGTCTCCATGAAGTGCTTGAGCGCGTCGAAGTCCATTTCGGGATCAGTGCACAGTCAGCGTGCGGCGGACAGAAACTGGTTGTCGACCCAGCGCTGCTGCCCGTCGGGGAACACGATGAGGCACTGGCCAGGAGCGATCTGCTGAACGATCCCCGGGTAGCGATTGCCGTCGGCCCACTGCACGAGCACGTGCGCGCCGACCGCGAACGGCGCGGGGAACGACGCGGCGTACGGAGGCGACTGGTTCGTGTGCGGCTGGAGCGTCGGCGTCTGTCGGGACGCGGGGAGCGCGCCGTAGCCCGACGACGGAACGGGCGGCTGCGTCGGCGGAGGACCATAGCCGCTGCCGCGCGGAGGGGGCGAGCTCGGTTGAAGGGTGGAGACGGCGGGGGGCGCGCTCGGGATCGTCGGGCGACCGGGCGCGTTGGGAGCTGCCGTCACGGCAGCGCCGCAGTACGCGCAGAACTTCCCCGAGCCGATCAACGTTTCGCCGCACGCGCTGCAGACGGCCATGGGTCCGATGGTCGCACGCGAGAGCGACGGGCGACAAATCCTGGGGACTAGGGCGCGGGATCAGCGTTTCGTGGCGCGTTGGAGCTCGGCGCGGAAGCCGCCCATGTCGACCTGTCGCGCCACGTCGATCGTGAGCCCCGCGTCTTTCAAGCGCGCGCGCGATCGCTCGGGCATCGGCGAGAGCCACACCAGGCGGCCGCCGGGGACGAGCGCGCTGGCGACGTTGTGAAGGAAGCGATCGACCAGCGGCGCGAGCTCGCCGCGCGCGACGCGACGGCCCATGGGCGGGTTGGTGATGGCGAGCGTCACGCCGCGCGGGGCGAAGATCGTCGCGTCGGCCAGCGAGAGGCTCACGTCGTTCACGCCGGCGCGCGCGAGGTTGGCGCGGGCCGATTCGAGCGCGTGCTCATCGACGTCGGAGCCGTGAAGCGAGGCGTACGGACCGAGGCGCGCGCGCTCGATGAGCTCGAGGGCCGAGCCGACGAACGGATCCCACACCACGTCGTCAGCGCGCGCGCCGCCGACGAGCGCGAGGGCGGCGGCGATCGTGGGGTGCGACGCGGCGGGCACGTCGGCCACGCGGTAGTCGAAGCGCGTGTCGTCGAGCGCGCGCGGCTCGAGCTCGACGGCGACGCGCCCGTCACGTTCGCGGACGAGCGCGGTCCACGGGCTGTCGGTCGGATCGTTGACGATCTCGGGGCGGAGCGCGGCGACGGCGGCGGCGACTTTCCAGACGAGCGCGCGGTGGTGACCGCCGTCTTCGAACGCGAGGCGGAAGCGGATCGGCCCGCGCGTGAAGGCGCGCAAGATGCGGAACGACTCGTCGCTGGCGATCGACGCGGCGATGGCGGCGGCGTCCGTCCCCTGGCGCTCGGCGAGCGGCAAGGCGAACGACATCGCGACGCGCGGCACGCTCGCGCGCGACAGCGGTCCGCGAAGGACCGCGCGCACGCGCCCTTCTTCGTCGGCGCGCGGCGACCACTCCTCGCCCAGCTCGCCCACGAGCGTCGACTCGAGCCCGGCGCGGCAACGAAACACGACCGCGCACGGACCGCGCGCCACGGCGTCGCCGTCGATGGAGCTCGCTTCGGCGCGGACCGCGCTTCGATCGACGCGCAGCTTCGCGCGCCCCATGCGACGCGCGAGCTCCGGGTCGTCGGACGCATGCGACGCGAGCGCCTTGGCCGCGTCGCTCGTCCCCACCTTGCCGAGCGCATCGGCGATCGCGCGACGCAGCTCGATCGACGTCGCCGCCTCCCACGCCGCCACGAGCGCCGTCTCCGCTTCGCGCGCGTGCCCGCGCATCTTGCCGAGCGCGTTGGCCGCGTAGCGCGCCGCTTTCCCCTCGCCCACCTTCAGCTCGTCGACGAGCCATGCCACTGCGACGTCGTCTTCGTCCTTCGCGGCGATCGTCCCCACGGCGCGCACCAGGCGCGCGCGCCCGGCGTCATCCGCCCCCATCGCCGCTTCGCGCGCCAGTGGCACCAATGTGGCTCCAAGGCGCACGAGCGCGCGCTCGGCGGCGAGCGCCTGCGTTTCGTCGGGATCGCCAAGAAGCACCACGAGCGCAGGAAGGTCGCGAACGCTGGGGGTAAACCCCGGATCGCGCACACGCGCCGAAACGTCCCGACTCGCCTTGCGCGCCGCCATCGATGGGGGGACCGTAACCGAGGACGCCGGTGGCGCGTAGTGATGGATGATGTCGCGACCGATCGAACCTTCGATGCACCGCCGCGTCTTCTTGCGCGGGGTGACCGCCGGAACGCTGGTCCTGGCCCTGGGCGGCTCCACGTACGTCTGCGCCAGTGAGCAAGAGGAAGAGCGCGCCCGGAACGACAAGCGCGCCGACGGACGCTCGCGCCTCCCACCGAGCCAGTACCTCTTGAAGCACCTGCGACCGATGGGGGGCCAGGACGGCGACCCGAGTCCCGGTCACTTCAAGCTGAAGGTCTACGGCGAGGTCGAGCAGCCCTTCGAGATCGGCTTCGCCGAGCTCCTGGCCATGCCGCAGGTCGAGCAGACGTGCGACGTCCACTGCGTGACGAAGTGGACGATGCTCGACGCGCACTTCACCGGCGTGAAGATCGCCGATCTCGCGGCGCGCGCGAAGCTGAAGCCCTCCGCGCGTCACGTCATCTTCGAGGCGTACGGCGGCTACACATCGAACGTGCTCCTCCGCGAGGCGCTCGCGCCGACGTCGCTCGTCGCGCATCGCCACGAAGGGCAGCCGCTGCAGCGCCAGAACGGAGCGCCAGCGCGCGCGCTGATTCCGGATCTCTACTTCTGGAAGAGCGCCAAGTGGCTGACCGGCATTCGCTTCGCGACGGTCGACGATCCCGGCTACTGGGAAGTGCGCGGCTACAACAACCACGCCGATCCTTGGAAAGAGGAGAGGTATTCGTAGAGCCATGCCTCGCATTCAATGGCGCGCGTGGCTCCGCGCGCTGCATCGCGACTTCGGGTACACGGCGGTCGGACTGACGTTCATCTACGCCGCCTCGGGGCTGGCGGTGAATCACATCGGCGACTGGGACCCGAGCTTCGCCAACTACACCGCGCAGCACGAGCTCGGCCCTGTCACGGACAAGACCGACGACGCCATCGCCAAGCTCGCGGCCTCGAAGCTCGGCATCAAGGAAGACGCGCGCGACGTGTACCGCGCCTCGCCCACGGAGCTCGACGTCACGTACGAGCACCGCACGCTCCACGTGAACCCCGAGACCGGCCACGTCGACGACGAGGGGCAGAAGCCGCGCTTCTTCCTCCGTCTCGCCAACTGGCTTCACCTCAATCGCGGCAAGCGCGCGTGGCGCTACGTGGCCGATACGTACGCCGTGGCGCTCCTCTTCCTGGCGACGAGCGGCATGTTCATGATCGCCGGCAAGCGCGGGATGCTCGGGCGCGGTGCGGTGTTCGTGCTGATCGGCGCGGCCATCCCCGCGGCGTACGTCGTATTCTCCGGCGGACCGTGACGACGAGGCGCGACGTCGATCGAGCGCGCGCGTAGATCGCGTAGGCTCGATCGTCATGGAGAAGGAGCGGCGCGGCGCAGGCGGGACCTCGGGCGGCCTCGGCGAGTTCATCGTCGGAGCGATCCTCGCGTCGCTCGGCGTCTACCTGATCTTCGATCGCGTGACCGTGACCACTGGCTTCTGGAGCTTCGGCGGCATGAGCCACCCCTTCGGCGTGCTCCTCGTTCCGCTCATCTTCGGCGTGGCCATGCTGTTCGCGAACGGCAAATCGATCCTCGGTTGGGTTCTCACCGCGGGCGCGCTCCTCTTCATCTTCGCCGGCGTGCTCCTCAACATGGACATCGCGTTCCAGCGAACGAGCCTCACCGTCGTGCTCATCATGGTGGCGACGATGGCCGCCGGCTTCGGGCTCATCTTCAAGAGCCTCCGCCCGCACTGAAGCGCGAACCGCGCGCGCGGGTCTCAGCGTCCGATCATTTCGGGGCCGCTTCCGAGCACACGTGATTGATGCACGTGGTGCCCGAAGCCGCGCCGCAGCAGTCGGCCGCGACGTTGCACTTGTCGCCGTCGTTCCCGCACGCAGGAGCCATCGCGCCGCACACGGGGCCGCCGGAGTCGCCGCCGGTGGCGTCGCAGTAGCCGCCGCAGCACTCGGTCCCCGAGGCGCACCCTTGCCCGTCGCCCTTGCAGGGATCGAGCGCCCAGAAGCCGCGGAGGTTGAGCGTCGTCGCGTCCTGGCCGGGGAGCATGAACGCCGGGTGGCTGGGATCGACGCCGGGCTTCGGGTTCTGATCGATCGCCGCGACCCACAGCTGCTTGGTCACCGCGGGCGTGCCGGTGAGCGTGTTGCCGTACGTGCGGCGGCTCGTGAACACGACCCAGTAGTAACCGCCGGCCGCGACGGGCGCGAACGTCGGCTCGTAGTTGTAGTGGAGGTCGCGCGCGCCGGCGGCGAACGGATACGAGTCGCCGTCGAGCGCGGCCAAACGGATCTCGCTGTTCGGCTTCGTCGTGTCGGCCAGGTACATGTCGCCGAGCGTGGCGTAGTCGCAGCCGCTACCGCCGCACGATCCGCGCGAGTCGATGATCGTGCTGTTCAAGCGCGCGTAGAGCGCCCAGTGACCGTCGGGTGAGACGGTGGGCCACGTGATGTCGGTGTACGGCGCCGCGCCGGGCTGGACGAGATCGCGCGCGTTGGTGAGCATCGGGGAGCCGGACTCGTTGAAGTCCATCACGCGAAGCGCGCCCGGCGCCGCGCTGCTGATCCAGTCGGCGGGCACCGAGGCCACGCCGGCGACGTAGACCATCTTGCTCGCGTCGGGTGAGAAGGCGGGCATGAAGACGGGGTCGCTCGGGAGTCCCGACGTGGCGACCGCGGTGCCGTCGGCGGTCTTGAACATGCCGCCGTAGGCCGGCCCGCTCACCGCCTGACTGAGCTGCGACGCCATCTGGTTCTCGACGACATACGCGCCGTCGGGCGTGAGCGCGGAGTTCGACCACTGCACGACGGAGGGATCGCTCTCCGCGCCCGTCGGTCCGCCGCCCCACACGCCGCCGAGCGAGTGAATCGGTTGCCCGGTGGCGAGCGAGTACGACCCTCCGAAGCTCCCGCCGCCGCTCACGAGCACGGCGCCGTTCGCCGAGACCGTGTGGCACGTCATCAAGCACGAGCTCGACGGGTACGTGCTCGTGTCGTTGAGCGGAGGAGCGTTGGCGAAGTCGTCGGGCGTCGCTGCGCCGGGCTTGATGCGCACGACGCGGCCGATGTTCTGCGCCCAGTAGTAGATCGTGCCGCGCATCGACGCGGCCGCGATCGTCCACGTGTGGCTGGCGAGGATCGTGGCCGCCGTTCCGTTCCAGCGCGCGACCGAGAGCGTCGCCTGTCCGGCGGTCGAGTCGGTGAGCTTCTGCCACGTGGCGGCGTCGAACGTGAACTGCGCGTTCGGCCCTGCGGCGGCGGCGTACGACTCGAGCTCGAAGGTGGGGCTCGTCACGTGGACGAAGACGTCGTCGCTCGCCGTCCCGCCGTTCCACTGGAGCACGGGGGCGATGAGGCCGCGCGGGAAGACGGTACCGTTGTACGGGTAGGCCCACGTGGCGCTCGTGTCGGGCGTGGTCGCGCCGGCGAGCGCGCTGGCGACCGTGCCGCCGACGGTCGTCGCGCCCTGATGCAGGTGGAGCTTCACGGTGAGCGACGCGGTCGCCGTGATCGTCTTGTAGGTCGCGGTGACGGGGACGACGCTGCCGATCGATCCGCTCGCCGTGTACATGCCGGTCGATGCGATCGATCCCGCCTGAGGAACGCCCGCGGTCCACGTCACGCCGTCGGTGAGCGGTCCGCTCGTTCCGTCGTCGTACTGGGCCACGATGGTGAAGCCTTGCGTGACGGGCGCGCCATCGACCGATTCGACGGCGGCGGTCGCGGGCGAGATGGCGATGGAGGTGATCGATGGGACGCCGAGCTGCGGGACGCCGCCGTCCCCTTCGAGCGAAGGGATCGCGCCGCCGTCGTTCGCGCTGCCGGGGTTCGGGTGCGAGCCGCCGGGGGCGTTGCTTCCGCCTCCGCACGCCGCCGCGCACGCCGCGGCGAGAACGATCGCCACGCCTCCGTACGTCTGCACGCCACGCTTAGTCCAAGTCGCCATCGTCGTGTCCTCCGCCCATCAGGCGAAGGAGCACACCTCGCGCCACACGAAATCCCCGTGATTGACGGAATTTTTCAACGGAAAGCGGTCCACGCGCGATCCAGTTCGGATCGTTCGCGATCCAGCCGCGGGTGCGGCGTCAGCCGTGCTTCACGACGTCGGAGAGGATCGCGTCGCTCTCTTTCTTCGCCCACTGCGCGAAGTCGGTCATGTACGCGGCCACCTCGCGGAAGCGCGTGACGATGGCCTCGCGGTCTCCGGCGCCGACCGCGCGCGCGAACCGCGACGCTTCCTCTTCGAAGACGCGCGAGGCGGCGGCGCCGTCGGGGTTCGAGGTGAGGATGTCGGCGTAGAGCTCGGCCCCTTGCGAGAACATGCGCCCGATCATCGAGAGCTCGGCGCGGTAGATGGGGCTCGCGAAGTCGCGCGAGCGGGCGAGCTTCGCCTTCAGGCGCTCGAGCACCGAGCCGAGCACCATCGTCTTCTCGTGCACGAGCACCTGGATGAGCGCCATCTGCGCGTCGTGCTCTTCGGCGGTCGCTTCGATGACCTCGGCGCCGAACGACTCGAAGAGGCGCTTCACGCGATCGAAGCCGAGCTCGCCGCGGCCGCGCACGAGCACGACCTTCTGCCGATCCATGTCTTGCCCGCTGGGGCCGAACATCGGATGCGTCCCCACGACGTCGACGTCGGCGGGCGCGCCGGCGAGCATCGCTTCCAGCGGCGCGCGCTTCACGCTCGTCACGTCGGCGATGCACGCGCCGCGCTTCACGAGCGGCGCCACCTGCTCGATCACCGTGCGCGTCGCCGCGATCGGCACGGCGACGATGACGAGATCGTGCCGCGCGGCGACCTCGGCGTTCGGCGCCCCGCGATCGAGCCCCGTCGTCTCCACCGGGTAGCCCGCGCCATCGAGCAAGCGCGCGAGGAACGCGCCCATCCCCGAAGTGCCGCCGAGGATGCCGATCGAGTAGTGGGGATCGCCCGCTTGAAGCACGCGCCGCTGCGCCGCGCGCGACGCCGCGAAGAGCGTCGCGTACACGTCGCGAACGACGTCGCCGGGGACGTCGGCCTCGGTCGCCTTGTCGAGCAGATCGCTCATGAGCGCGCCTTCACGCTCGCGATCGAACGACGGGAGTCGCGCTTGCGCCTTCAGCTCGGCGACGCGGCGAATCAGTCGCATCCGTTCGCCGAGGAGCTGGACGATCTGCACGTCGCACGCGGTGAGGGCGTCGCGCATGGCGAGGAGGGGGCTCGGGGGTTTCGCGCTGCTCATGGTTTCTCGCGACTCATCTTGGACGGGAGCGTAGCGCGGACGGCGCGCGACGCTTGCGGCGACGCGCGCCGCGTCGGATAGAGGCGAGGACGACGTGCTGCACCGAATCGACGAGAGCCTCTTCCGCGCGATCTTCGCGAACGGCGACCCGGGCGCGATACGGACGCTGGCCTTGGTCTTCAGCGCCATCGGCGGCGGGTGGTGCATGCTGGCGATCGTTCCGCTCCTGTTCACGCCGCCCGCGCGGCGCTTCGGCGTGTGGCTCCTGGCGGTGCTCGTGGGGACGGCGCTCGTCGTCTTCATGACGAAGATCGCGATCGCGCGCGAGCGTCCGTACCTGGCGTGCGCCGATCTCGCGCACTGCATCCTCCGCACGCCGACCGATCCGTCGTTCCCCAGCGGACACTCTGCGGGGAGCTTCGCCTTCGCGGTCTTCACCGCGCGCGCGCTCCTCGATCGCACGCCGCGCCCGCGCTTCGCGCTCGCCGCCGCCATCGCATGCGTCGTCTTCGCGGCGTGCGTCGGCGTCTCGCGCGTGGTGCTCGGCGCGCACTTCCCGGGCGACGTCGTCTCGGGCGCGATCCTGGGCGCGACGCTGGGCGGGCTCGCCGGGCGCCGCTTCACCGCCGTTCGCGCGCGTCGGCTATAGTGAAGCGCGATGCCCTCCACGCACCGCGCGGTGCTCGCACGCTCGTTCGTCTTCGCGGTGCCGTTCGTGCTCGCGGGGATCGCGGGGGCGTTCGGCGGTTGCTCGAACTTGATCGACGACCTCCCCGGCGATAGCGGCGTCGCCCCCGGCTTCGACGGCGGCCCCAACTCCACGACCGACGCGCCCACGATCATCCTCAACCTGGACGGATCGATCACGCTCGGCGACGGCACGCTCGACGCCCCCGCGGGCCCCAACTGCGCCGCCGAAGACGCCAGCTTCTCGGCGCCCAATGATCTCCAGTGCACCGGCCTCTACGCCGACTTCGCGAAGAAGACCGTCGCCGCCGGCGTGCAACCCTTCGACCCCGGCCTCCACCTGTGGAGCGACGGCGCGTCGGTCGCGCGCTTCCTCTTCTTGCCCACGGGGACGAAGATCGACTCGAGCGACATGAACGAGTGGCGCTTCCCGGTCGGAACGAAGGCGTGGCAAGAGTTCCAGATCAGCGGGCATCGCGTGGAGACCCGCTTCTACTGGAAGCGGGGCGACGACGACTGGGTTCGCGGCGCGTATGCGTGGGGCGCGGACGGGTCGGCGGTGTACACGGCGACGGGCGCGACGAACGTCGGCGGGTCGTCGTACGCCATCCCGCCGATCGACGAGTGCGACACGTGTCACTCGGGGCGCATCGATCGCTTGCTCGGCGTCGAGGCGGTGAGCCTCGCGCAGCCGTCGGCGAGCGGCGTGACGCTGGCGACGCTCGTGAGCGGAGGTCTCCTCACGCAAGCGCCCGTCGGCGCGATCACGATGCCCGACGACGGCACCGGCTTCGCGGCGCCCGCGCTCGGATGGCTGCACGCGAACTGCGGAACGTCGTGCCATAGCGCCTCGCCCGGAGCGACCGCGGCGTCGTCGGGGCTGCTGATGCGGCTCGAGATCGGGACGACCGACGCGGGGGCGACGCTCGGCGACGTGGCGCACACGAATACATACCTGACCGCCGTGAACATCACGCCTCAGCTGTCGCCATACTCGGGCGAAGGGTGGCATCGCATCACGCCGAACGATGGGTTCGATGGCGGAATTGGGACGAGCTTGGTGCCGTTCATGGCGGCCAGCCGCAACGTTCCGAACCTGCAAATGCCGCCGATCGGGACCAGCACGCCCGACATCGCGGACGTGACCGCCGTGAAAAAGTGGATCACGAACGGGAGCTTCCCGGTGGGGTCGTTCCCCCCGTAAACGACGAATCGCTTGCCCGAGGGTCCCCGGCCGATCCAGACTCCCCGCGGATGTTTTCTCGATGGGTCCGTCTGTTCGTCGCGATCGCGACGGCGCTCGTCGCGTGGCTGGTCGCCGCGCCGGCGTATGCATCGGCCCCGTTGTGCGATCCGCGCGGAGCGACGGCCATCGCGCCGGCCCCGCAGCTTCAAGAACCGCTCACGTCGCTCGACATCGGCGCGCCCGACGAGAACGAGTGCAGCGAGTCGGCGCTCACGGCTCGTGCGCTGCACGACGGTCGCGCGCCGGTGCCCGCAGCGCCGATCGCCGCCGGTGACTCCGCGATCCCGAGCGCGATGCCTCCCGTGCCCGAAGCGCCGTTCGTCTCTTCGCACGTGAATCGCGATGCGTGCCTCGGCGCGCGCGACGGCGATCACGCGCGACTCGATCGACCACCGCGCGTCTAGTCGCGAATCGGTCACCGTCGCGTAGAGGCGGGCACGCACGGCGCGTCCCCTCACCGCGCGCCCCTCACCCCCAACCCCTCTCCCGTAAAGGGAGAGGGGAGCCATACCCGCGATCTCGCTCTCCGCCCCTCTCCCCTTGCGGGAGAGGGCGGGGGTGAGGGCGCGCAGTCTTCGCAGTTCTCTCTTCGATTGATCAGGAAAGGTACTCACCATGTCTCAAGAACAGAAAGCGCGCGCGTCGGACGAGCATCCGTCGCACGGGCAAGACGACTCCGGTGGAATGAACACCGGCGTCGCGGTCATCGGCTTCGTCCTCTGCTTCGTCGCCGGCGCGGGCCTCATGTGGGGCTACGACGCGCACAACGGCGTCACCAAGCGCGGCGACATCGCGGCCGACTCCGGCGGCGCATGGAGCGACGCGGACTCGCCGGTCGCCATCGACAGCAAAGACCCCATGTGGGGGAAGCGCGACGCCCCGGTCACGATCGTCGTCTTCAGCGACTTCCAGTGCCCGTTCTGCTCGCGCGTCGAGCCGACGGTCACGCAGGTCAAAGAGACGTACGGGCCCGACAAGGTCCGCATCATCTGGAAGAACGAGCCGCTCCCGTTCCACCCCAACGCGCACCCGGCGGCCGAAGCGGCGCAGGGCGTGTTCGCGTCGGCGGGCAACGATGCGTTCTGGAAGTTCCACGACACGGCCTTCAAGAACCAGTCGGCGCTCGGGCCGGACAGCTACACGAAGTGGGCGCAAGAGGCGGGCGTGAAGGACATGGCCAAGTTCAAGGCCGACCTCGACGCGCACAAGTTCGCCGACAAGGTCGACAAGGACAACGCCGAAGGCAAGTCGGTCGGCGCGAACGGAACGCCGGCGTTCTTCATCAACGGCGTCAGCCTCTCGGGCGCGCAGCCGTTCGACAAGTTCAAGACCGTGATCGACGCCGAGCTCGCGAAGGCTCAGGCGAAGATCGCCAGCGGTACGCCCAAAGACAAGGTGTACGTGGCGATGTCGCAGGACAACAAGAAGGCCGCGCCGCCCGCCGCTGCTGCGGCTGACGACGGACCGAAGGACGACACCTCGACCGTCTTCAAGGTGCCGATCGACGGCAACCCGGCGACGTGGGCGACCGACAAGCCGCTCGTCACGATCGTCGAGTACAGCGACTTTCAGTGCCCGTTCTGCAAGCGCGTGGAAGACTCGATGAAGAAGATCCACGACGACTACGGCGACAAGGTTCGCCTCGTCTGGAAGAACAAGCCGCTCCCGTTCCACAACCGCGCCGAACCGGCCGCGGAGCTGGCGAACGAAGCGCGCGCCGAGAAGGGCGACAAGGGGTTCTGGGCCGCGCACGACGCGCTCTACGACTCACAGCCCAAGCTCGAAGACGCTGACCTCGCGGCCATCGCCACCAAGATCGGCGTCGACCCGAAGAAGGTCGCCGACGCGATCGCCACGCACAAGTACAAGAAGTCGATCGACGCCGACACGGCGAGCGGTGACGACTTCAAGGTCACCGGCACGCCGGCGTTCTTCATCAACGGCCGCAACCTCGTCGGCGCGCAGCCGTACGACAAGTTCAAGTCGATCATCGACGAAGAGATCGCCAAGGCCAACGCGCTCGTCGCGAAGGGCACCGCACCGAAGGACGTCTACGCGCAGCTCACGATGAACGGCAAAGGGCCGGGCGCCGCCGAGATGAAGCCGATGCCGTCGATCACGGGCGCACCGTGGCGCGGCAACAAGAGCACGAAGGTCACGATCGTCGAGTTCAGCGACTTCCAGTGCCCCTTCTGCAAGCGCGTCGAAGACAGCACGAACCAGGTGATGAAGGACTACGGCGACAAGGTCCACTTCGTCTGGCGCAACCTCCCCCTCCCGATGCACCCGGACGCGCCGATGGCGGCCCAGGCTTCGATGGAGGCCTACAAGCAGAAGGGCTCCGACGCCTTCTGGAAGATGCACGACCTGCTCTACGCAAACCAGCCGAGCCAGACGTCGCAAGACGGCCTGAAGCGCCCGGCGCTCGAGAGCTACGCGCAGCAGCTCGGTCTCGACATGGACAAGTTCAAGGCCGCGCTCGACAGCGCTTCGCACAAGGCCGAAGTCGATGCCGACGCGAAGCTGGGGAACGACATCGGCATCCAGGGGACGCCGGCGTTCATCATCGGTGACGGCAAGCAGGGAACGCCCGGCTACTTCATCAACGGCGCGCAGCCGTACGACGCCTTCAAGAAGGCGATCGACAAGGCGATCGCGGACTCGGGGAAGTAACTGACGCTGCGGTAACTGAGACCACTCCGCTCGCGTGCCCTCACCCCAACCCCTCTCCCGCAAGGGGAGAGGGGCGAGATCAGACACCCCTCTCCCTTTGCGGGAGAGGGGCCGGGGGTGAGGGGCCGCGCGGGACAGGTGCTCTGAACAACGTCCGAAGAGAAATCGATTTCGATGAATCGCAGTTCGACGCTTGGCTTGGTTGGTGTGATGGCATCGCTCCTCGCGTGCGGAGGCTCGGCGAAGGCGCCGGTGGCCCCGCAGAGCGCGACGAACGCAGATGCGAAAGTTTCGGGATCGCCGGCGGTCGCCGCGACAGGCGCTCCCAGCGAAGAGAAAGCCGTGGTCCCCATCGCGCCCGATGACGCGACGTGGGGGAGCCGCGATGCGCTGGTGACGATCGTCGCCTTCGAGGACATCCAGTGTCCGTTCTGCGCGCGCACGGCCTCCACGCTCGAGAAGCTCGAGAGCACGTACGGACCCGAGAAGCTGCGCGTCGTGTGGAAGCACGCGCCGCTGCCGTTCCATGAGAACGCGCGCCCGGCGGCGGAAGCGGCCGAAGGGGTCCGGGCGATCGGGGGGAACGAGGCGTTCTGGAAGTTCCTGGCGAGCGCGTTCGCCAATCAGCGCGCGCTCGGCGCCGACTCGTACGCGAAGTGGGCGGCCGACGCGGGCGTGAGCCCGAGCGCGTTCGCCCGCGGCGCGCAGAGCGGCGCATGGGCGGCGAAGGTGCAGCGCGATCTCGAGACCGCGCAGAAGCTCGGCGTCGACGGGACCCCCGCGTTCCTGGTGAACGGCGCGTGGATCACCGGCGCGCAGCCGTACGAAGCGTTCGAGCAGGTCGTCGTCGCCGCGATGACGCAAGCGAACCTGCTCGTCTCCGCCGGCACCGCGCGAAGCGCCGTGTACGCCGCCGCCGCCGCCGTGAACTTCAAGCCGCAAGCGAACGAAGAAGAGACCGCGCGCAAGGAAGACACGAACGTCTACAGGGTCCCGGTCGGCACGAGCCCGGTGCGCGGCGCGAAGGATGCGCCGATCACGATCGTCGAGTTCGGCGACTACCAGTGCCCGTACTGCCGGCGCGCCGACGAGACGCTCACCAAGGTGCGCGCGAAGTACGGCGACTCGGTGCGCGTCGTCTGGAAAGACGAGCCGCTCCCGTTCCACCCGCACGCCGAGCCGGCCGCGGAGCTGGCGCTCGAGGCGCGCGCCGAGAAAGGCGACGCCGGATTCTGGACGGCGCACGACGCGCTGTTCGCGGCGAAGGGCCTCGAGCCGGCGGACCTGGAGTCGATCGCGCGCGACCTGAAGCTCGACGTGGCGAAGGTGAAGGCGGCGATCGCGACGAAGAAGTACGCCAAGTCGATCGACGATGACGACGCGGTGGCCGACGGCTTCCACGCCACCGGCACGCCGCACTTCTTCATCGACGGGCGGCGGATCGTGGGGTCGCAGCCGCTCGAAGCGTTCGCCACGATCATCGACGACGAGCTCACGAAGACCAAGGCGCTGGCGGCCAAGGGGGTCGCGGCGAGCGCGATCTACGACACGCTGATCGCCGACGGCGTGGCGATGTCGGGCCCCGAAAAGAAAGACGTCGCCCCGCCGGGAGCCAACGCGCCGGAGCGCGGCGCGGCGAAGGCGAAGATCGTCGTGCAGGAGTTTGCCGACTTCCAGTGCCCGTACTGCAAGCGCGCCGAAGAGTCGCTCGACAAGCTCGTCGCGGCGTACCCGGGGCGCGTGAAGATCGTGTGGCGCAACCTCCCGCTCACGCAGATTCATCCGGACGCGCAGCTCGCCGCCGAGGCCTCGCTCGAAGCGCTGGCGCAGAAGGGGCAAGCGGGGTTCTGGAAGATGCACACGCTGCTCTTCGCGAACCAGGGGGTCGACGGCGCGCTCCAGCGCGACGCGCTCGACGGCTACGCCAAGACGCTGGGGCTCGACATGAAGAAGTGGGCGGCGTCGCTCGACGGGCACACGCACAAGGACGCGGTCGACGCCGACGTGCACGCGGCCGACGCGGCGGGGCTGCAAGGCGCTCCGGCGTTCTTCATCAACGGGTATTTCCTGGACGGAGCGATGCCGTACAAGAGCTTCAAGCGGCTCGTCGACCGAGCGCTCGCCGAGCCGGCGCGCTGAGGGCTCGAGCGCCTCGGGGGGCGAGCCGTCTGGCGCCCGCGCCGCAGTTGGCACAGGTGAACACCGAGGTGGGATGCGCGCGGCCTCATGTTTCGCGCACGGCGAGCGTGGCATCTCTCTCGCATTGCTGCCTCGGCATGTCTCACCCGGCACGACTTCGTTCTGCGTCGACGATCGGCGCGCTTCTGCTCGTCGCCTCGTGCGGTACGCGCTCCGCCCTCGACGCCGATCCGGCTCCGGATCTCGACTCCGGCACCATCGGCACGCCGGGCCCGCTCCGCTCGGATGACGCGGGCGCTCCCGACGGCGCGTCCCCCGTGGGCACCGACGACGCCGCGCTCCCACGCGGGCCGCGGGTGGTCCTCTTCGGCGGGGATGGCATCAACGGCCAGACGGCCTCGGGAGCTCCGATCCTGAGCGACACGTGGATGTTCGACGGCGCGAGTTGGTCTCCCGTGGTCACGAGCGTGTCGCCGCCCGCCAGGACCATGGCGAGCATGGCGTCGGTTGGCGTCGGCGATCGGGCGCGAGTGCTCCTCTTCGGCGGCCTGGGCACCGACGGCCTTCCGATGAACGATACGTGGCTCTTCGACGGCGCGAGCTGGTCTCAGGTCCAGTCACCTACGGCTCCGCCCGCGCGATTCGGCGCGAGCGTGGCCCCGCTCGGCGACCGCGTCGTCCTGTTCGGCGGGCAGGCCCAATTCGTCCTGGCCCTTGCCGACACCTGGGTCTTCGACGGCACGGAATGGTCCGCCGTGCCCGGAGCGGGTCCGCCCGCGCGTTGGCTCGCGACCATGGGCGCGGTCGGCGACGAGGTCCTCCTCTTCGGCGGCGCCGGGCCCAGCGGCGCCGCGCTCGGCGACACCTGGACCTTCGACGGCGCGACCTGGTCGTCCGAGGGCGCGCTCGTCGCTCCGCCGGCGCGATACGGCGCGACCTCGGCGACGCTCGACACGACGTTCTATGTCTTCGGCGGCATGTCCGGGTTCACCGACGACGCGACGAGCCTCGGGGACACGTGGGCCTTCGACGGCACGGAGTGGACTGCGACAAGCGTCACGGGGGCGCCTCCTCCCGCGTATCCGGCCGCCGCCGCGCCTCTTCAGGGGAGCCTCGTCGGGATCGAGGTCTTCGACAACGCCACCACGACGTGGACCTTCGACGGCACGAGCTGGAGCGAGACGGGGGGAGACGCTCCGTTCATGCCGCGCGTGATGGCTTCGATGGGGCTCCTGCGCTGAAGGTCGCTCGCCGTCGTCGGCACGGCGTCGAGTCACTCTCGAGAGATGCTGTGCGCGCCGCTCGCGTGAGATGCTGAGCGGGATGGCGGAGGACGAGCGCGGAACCAACTCGCTCGCGCATCGAACGACCGAGATCGCCTCCGGCGACGGCAGCGGCGATCGCGCTCGATCGGGGACGCTGCCGTTCGACTGGCGGCCGGCGCTCGACCCCGATGCGGTCCTCGCGGGTCGCTACCGCATCGTGCGCTTCCTCGCGCGGGGCGGGATGGGCGAAGTGTACGAGGCCGAGGACCTCGTGCTTCGCATGCGGGTCGCGCTGAAGGCCATCGCACCCGAGCTGGTCGTGCACGAGGAGATGATCGAGCGGTTGAAGCAGGAGGTCTTGCTCGCGCGAAAGGTGACGCACGCCAACGTATGTCGCCTGCACGACCTGGGCTTCGACGCGGGCCTGGGCGGCACGAGCGCGTTCCTCACGATGGATCTCCTGAGCGGCGACACGCTGGCCGCGCACATCGCGCACAAGGGGCGGCTGAGCACGCGCGAGGCGCTGCCGATCGTGCGCCAGTTCGGTGAGGCGCTCGAAGCCGCGCACGAAGCGGGGGTCATTCACCGCGACTTCAAGACACGCAACGTGATGCTCGTGCCGGGCACGGGGGGCGCGAAGACGCGCGCGGTCGTCATGGATTTCGGCATCGCGGTCGCCGTCGAAAAAGACGAACAGCGCGCGCTCGACGCAGGGCGCTTCGTTGGAACGCCCGCGTACATGGCGCCGGAGCAGATGAAGGGGGGGGAGATCACGCGCGCGACCGACGTGTACGCGCTCGGCGTCGTGCTCTTCGAGATGGTGACGGGAGCGCTCCCCTTCGAGGGCGCCCTGACGGACTTGATCTCGAGTCGTCTGACAAAACCTCCGCCATCGCCGCGCGCGCGCGTGCGGTCGATCGATCGCGGTTGGGACGCCGTCATCATGAAGTGCCTCGCGCCCGAGCCCGCGAAGCGCTTCGCGTCGGTGCGCCAGGTGCTCGACGCGCTCGACACGCGGCGCGCGACGATGATGCGCGTGCGAATCGGCGTGGGCGCAGGGATGGCGATCGCCGGGGTCGTCGCCGCAGCGGCGTGGAGTCATGCGCGAGCGTCGAGCGACGCCGCGATCGTCGATGCCCGGCGCCGGCCGACGTTGGCCATCACCATGAGCGACCGGAGCGCGACCGACGACACTCGGTGGCTGGCGACGGCGCTGTCGGGAATGCTCACCGCGGAGCTCGACGCCGACGAAGCGTTGCGCGTCGTCCCCGCGAACCGCGTCGCTGAAGCGAAGCGCGATCTCGGCATCGGCGACGACGCGATCGCGACGCCTGCGTCGTTGACGCGACTGCGCGACAACCTCGCCGTCGACTACGTCGTCGTAGGCTCCTACGTCGCGGGCGCGGACGGCTCAGCGCGCGTCGAGCTCGCCCTCGACGACGCGCGCACGGGGAAGACGGCGGCGAGGGCGGCGTCGCGTGGAACGACCGGGAAGTTGTTCGACCTGGCGACGCCGCTGGCCAGCGCCGTTCGTAAGAGGCTCGGCGTACGCGATCCCACCGACGCGGAGATCGTCGCCGCGCGCGCGACGGCCACCGACAACGCCGGGGCGATGAGAGGCTACGCGGAAGGGAGCGAGAAGCTCGCGACCTCCGACTACGCCGCCGCCATGAACCGCTTCGAGCAAGCCGTGCAGCTCGATCCCTCGTTCGCGCTCGCGCACGACGGTCTCGGTGTCGCCGCGCTTCGCTTGGGCGACGACGCGCGCGCGCTCGAGGAGGCGCGCAAGGCGTTCGAGCTGTCGCGGTCCCTGTCGCGCGAGCAGCAGCTCGGCATCGAGCAGCGCTACCGCGAGAACGCGAGGGACTGGGATCGCGCGACGGCGATCGCGCGCGCCCTCGTCGAATTCTACCCCGACAACGTCGACTATGGCCTCCGCTACGTGCGCGCGCTGTTCAAGGCGGGGAAGTCCAAAGACGCTCTCGTCGAGGTCGACCATCTGCACGCGCTTCCGCCGCCCGACGGCGACGACGCGCGCATCGACATCAACGAAGCGCTCGCCGCGGGAAAGATCTCCGACCCGACGCGAAAGCTGGCGGCGGCTCGCCGCGCGATCGCGAAAGCGGAACGAACTGGCCAGCTCAGCGTGCTCGCCGACGGGCACCATTATGCCGGCGGGGCGCTCCAAGCCTTGCATCGCCCCGACGAGGCGCGCGTCGAGACGGAGAAGGCGCTCGACCTGTACGTGAAGCTGCACGACCGAAAGTTCGAAGCGAGCTGTCTCCGCACGCTCATGTGGCTCCGCGTCGAAGCGGGCGACCCGGCGAGCGCCAAGCCGATCGGCGAGCAGACCCTCGCCATTTTTCGCGAGCTGGGCGTGCGGTACGACACTGCGAGCCTGGTCCTCGATCTGACCGGCATCCATTGGCTTCTCGGCGACGACGTGAAAGCGCGCGCCCTCGGTGACGAAGCGCGCGGGCTCTGGGAGGCGATTCACGATCGCGAGGGGATCGGGTGGGCGCTCGAGTGGCAGGGATACCTCTTCGAAGACGAAGGCGATCTCGCGCACGCCAAGGAGAGCTTCACCCAAGCGCGGGAGACTCTTCGCGAAGTCGATCAGGCGAACGGCGTGACCGAAACGACGATCAACCTCGCCGCCCTCGCCGTCATGACGGACGACGTGAAGAGCGCGACGAGCGAGCTGGCCGACGGCGAGGAAGGGGCGAAGAAGCTCGGCGACGAAGAGCTGATCGCACGCGCGGCGCTCGTGCGGGCGCAGATGGCGATGGGTTAGGGAGACTCCGCCGCCGCGAAGCATGTTGCCGAGGGGGCGCGCGTGACGGCCGGCGGCGCGAAGCTCGTGGGCGTCGTCGATCTGGCCGACACGTTCCTCGCGACGACCGCGCTCGCGGACGGACGCGCGTCGGACGCGGAAGTGCTCGCGCGAGGAGCGGCCGATAGCGCGCATGCCGGCGGGCGGAAGAACGACGAAGCGGCGGCGCTCGCCGCGCTGGCCTCGGCACTCGTCGCGCAGAAGAAGCTCGAGGACGCCGCGGTCGCGCTCGATCGAGCGGGGGGCATCGAGCCGACCCGGGTGGAGGCGCAGATGGAGCTCGCGATCGCCCGCGCGGCTCTGCTCGCGGCGTCTTCGGGCGGCGCCGCACGCGCCAAACAGATCGTTGGCGACACGCTCAGCCGCGCTCAACGGATGGGTTTCGCGAACGTCGCGCGCGACGCGCGGCGCGCGCTGGCCAGAAAGAAGTAGGGCTCGGGCATCGGCACCGACGGGTGGCGCCTTCACCCCACGGCGCGTGCGTTTCTCGGCACCGTCGGAAACCCCTGAGTGGAGCGGGAAGGTCGTGCAAGGGCGCGCGCCACGCGAAGCCGGGTAGACGGAAACGACGTCATGCGATCTTCGTTCGCGCGGTACGCTCTCGCTGGAACGCGCGCCCGTTGACCGAACGAGCAGCTCTGCCTACTCAATTTTGTCGGCCACGCGGGCCGATTTGAGCCGTCGCTGACGTCCCGCGTCCCTAGGTTCTCGTTCGGCGCATCTCCCGTCGTGTCTCGCCCACGCCCCCCTCCGCACTCCCGCACCTCCCGTCCCGTCCTCCGCACCCCCGGTCTAGACCTTCCTACAAGACCTACCGTCCCCAGGTTCGCTACCACCGGACCCGCGCACCAGACCTAGCTAACCCAGGTTCGCTCCATCTTGTTCGCGGGTCCGCTGCATCTTGTTCGCCGTACCAGACCTAGCGAACCTGGAACCGCTAGCACCGGTACTCCGCACAAGACCTAGCGGTACCGAGGTCCAGACCTACTGGTCCAAGGTCCAGACGATCGTGTTCGCCGGTCCAGACCTAGCGAACCTGAGAACAGGATCATCTCGTGCGCAGTACCGCTCGGCCCGTTCGGGCCTCTCTCTCGGGTCGTCCCGAGGTCCGCTGGACCCGTGCTCGGCATACGCGACCCGCTCGCGCGCACGGGTCGCGCTGGAACCCACGAGCACGGCCGAAGGCCGCGCGCAGTGCGCTGAACTGACTCAGCGTGGAACCGGCGTCAGAAACTGCCAGCACGCAAGCCCGAACACGACAAGGCCCCAGAGCGCGATCGCCGTGCCCACTCCCGGACCGGACTCGCGTTGAATTTGCGATAGTCGCGGGGTCCCGAGCGCATTCGGCCGATCCCTCAACGAGGCGACGACGCTGCGCGCGAGATCGCACCGCAGCATGTACGTGAACCAAAGCCCACCCGTGACGGCCGGTGCGAGCAGCGTGAGCAGGTAGAAGGCCCAGCCCGCGGTCCTGCCAGCGCTGACGAACGCGCTCGCAATCACGAGCGATCCGAGCCACGCCGCGCCAGCGATTCCTCCGAGGAGGCGCGGCGCGCGGCGCGACGAGCCAGTCCGTTCCAGAATGCCATTCATCGTGTCGCAGAGAGCCGCGTTGACGGCGAAGACCCAGAACGCGTTGTAGACGGGAATGAAGAACGAGAGCACGGCTCGTCGAGGAGAGATGGTTCCTCGATGTGTCTCGGGAATCCCGTTCCATGCGACGTAGATCCAAACCAGCGCGAGTGCTGTACTCACCGTCCCGCTCGCCGTAATCGCCGCCCCTGTGATCACCCGGACGCCGGGGTCCGCGCTGTAGGCCACCACGGCGCGCGCCGAAAGGTTGGCCATGATCGCGGCCCCGTAGAGCAGCGTGACGATCGCTGGCGCGCTCGAACGCCGACCGTGCCGCTCACCATCGGCGTTGAGCGGTGGCAAATAGGGATCGTAGGGCGGCGGGGCGGAAGCGGGCGAAGTCACAGCGATGCTCCTCGGAAGTGATCGCGTTCTACTCCGCTCCGCGCCTCGCCGCTCGTCCGCGAATCAGCGGGAAGGTAGTGCAAGGGCGCGCCACGCGAAGCCGGCTAGACGGAAACGACGGTATGCGATCTTTGCTCGCGCGGTACGCTCTCGCTGGAACGTGGGCCGATTTGGTCCCCCGTGCGAACGAGACCCCGCATGTCACCCGGTCGTCGTAGCTGAGCGCCGGGACTCTCGAGGTGCACGCGGATCGGCGTCTGCGCCCGACGGCGCTGTTCTAGAATGCGACGAAGCATGATGAGCAAGACGGACGAACGAGCGGGAGGGAGTCACTCACTCGACGCGATGAGCGCCG
Source organism: Myxococcales bacterium (assembly GCA_003151595.1). The sequence continues at coordinate 234,953 of PLXW01000022.1, read as the reverse complement.
ACCCGGAGCATCACGCCGTGCTCCTGGAGAACGAGCACGTCAGGGTTCTCGACACGCACGTCGGAGCGGGCGAACGGACCGCCGTGCACGCGCACGAGTGGCCCGCGGCGCTCTACGTGCTCAGCTGGAGCGACTTCGTTCGCTATGACGCGGAGGGGAAGGTTCTCCTCGATTCGCGGACCCTGGCGGCGAAACCCACGGACGGCAGCGCGCTGTGGGGACCGCCTCTCACGCCACACTGAGTGCACAACATCGGGACCAGAGAGCTTCGCGTCATCGCCGTCGAGCTGAAACGCTCGTCGTAAGCCCCTACCCGCGCGACTGCTTCCGCAGCACCGCGATCAGCCGATCCTCTAGCGGGGCTGCTTTAGCGCGTCTTCGAGCCCGTACACCTGCTCGGCTCCCGCCGGGACCGCGATCGTCGAGCCTTTGAAGTCGTCGCCGACGGGTTGGTATTTGCCGCCGAGGCACTGCGCGAGGAAGGTCTCTTGCACCGCCCGGAACGCCTTGCCGTTCTCCGGTCGCTCGAACCCGTGCCCCTCGTCGGAGAACAAGATGTACGAGATGGGGATCCCCTTGGCCTGCATGCTCTTCACGATCTGATCGCTCTCCGCCTGCTTCACGCGCGGATCGTTCGCCCCCTGGCCGATGAGGAGCGGCTTCGTGATCGCGCCGGCGCGCGTGAGCGGCGACCGCGCTTCGAGCAGCTTCTTGCCATCGTAGGTGCGCGAGTCGCCGACGCGCCTCGCCCACATCTCTTTCTCGGACGCCCAATACGGAGGGATGGTCTGCAAGAGGGTCTCGAGGTTCGACGGGCCGCAGACCTCCACGCCACACGCGAATGTGGCCGGCGTGAACGTGAGCCCCACGAGCGTGGCGTAGCCGCCATAGCTGCCGCCGTAGATCGCGACCTTCTTCTCGTCGGCGATGCCCGACTTGGTCGCCCACGCGACGGCGTCGATCAGATCGTCGTGCATCTTCCCCGCCCACTCGAGGTTCGCCGCGTTCACGAACTTCTTTCCGAAGCCGGTCGAGCCCCGGTAGTTCACGCTCAGCACCGCGTAGCCGCGGTTGGCGAGCCACTGGTGATCGGCGTCGTATCCCCATTCGTCGCGCGCCCACGGCCCGCCGTGGACAAAGAGCACCATCGGGAGCGCGTGGTCCGGCTTGCCGTCGCCGTCGGCGTCGGAGCCGGCGGGGAGCGTGAGGTACGAGACGAGCGAGAGGCCGTCGCGCGAGGGGATCGTGACGGGGAGCATCTTCGCCAGCGGGAGCCCCTCGAGCTTCGGCTTGTCGGAGAAGAGGAAGTCGGCTTTGTGCTTCGCGCGATCGTACGCGTAGTAGCGCGTCGGACCGTCGGACACGGTGAACGCCGCGATGCAGCGCTTCATGTCGTCGCTGCACGTGTCGAGGCTGAAGTCGGCGCCGGGGACGACGGTCTTCAGGTAATCGAGGTCCGCCTGCCAGCTCTTGTCGAGGACGACGAACCGCTTGCGGTCGTACGTGGTCGTCCCGAGGAGCGGCCTGTGCGTCTTCGGGTCCGCGAGGCCGATCGACACGTCGCTCTTCGCGTCCTCGGCGAGCACCGTGACCTTCTTGGTCGCGGCGTCCATCGCGACGAGCGCTGCGGTATCGCGCCCGCGCCCGTCGACCATGTAGATCGTCTTCCCCTTGTCGTCGAAGCCGGACATTCCGACCGAGTGCATGTCCTCGAACGCCACCGTCATGTACGGCGCGTCGAATTCCTTCTTCGCGCCCGGAGCGAAGTATGTCTTGCCGCCGTCGGGGTTCGACTTCACCGCCAGGCGGACCTTGAAGTCGTCGTCGAGGACGAAGCCGCGGTAGCCGTCGTTCCTCGCGAGAAGCGTGCGCGCGCCCGTCTTCAGGCTCACGCGGTAGAAGTCGTGGTACTTCGGGTCGCGATCGTTCATCGCGAGCACGACCTCGTCGGGATGCTTCGGCGATGTGTCGCGGGGCTCGGCGCGCGTGTTCGCGTAGGGGGTGAGGTCCTTCGGGGCGCCGCCCGGCACGGACACGGCGTAGACGTGGAAGTTCTCGTCCCCCTTCGTGTCCTGCGAGTAGATGAGGACGTTCGGCTCGCGCGTCCACATGTACTGGTCGATCGGGCGCGACGTGTCGTGGGTGGCGGGGGTCGCCTTGCTCGGATCGGACAGCGGCGCGACGACGACGTTGAGCACGCCGTCCACCGGCGCGAGGTAGGCGATCCACTTTCCGTCGGGGCTGATCTGCGGCGCGGCCCGCTCCGGGTTGCCGAAGAGGATCTCGCGCGGGATGAGGCTCGCGTCGGTCGCGGGGGCGGCGGGCGCGGGCTTCGCTTGCGCGACCGGCACGGACGGCGCGACGCTCGGCGCGGGGGCCGGAGCAGGACTCTGTGGCGCGGGAGCCTGCGAGCTTCCGCACGCGAGCACGCCGGCGGCCACGAGCGAAATCAGGATGAGCGGGGCACGCGGGGAGAGGCTTCGCATGCGGCATTTATTGTGGCGAGCGCGCGCGCGGGCAATGGAATTCGCAGTGACAGGTGTCAATCGCCCGCCGTGATCTTCGCCGCTCGCCGAGGGCTCGCCTCGCGCTCGCGATCCTCCTCGGCGAAGGCCGTTCCTTGTACGCTCGTCGGGCGGGAAGGTAGTGCAAGGGGGCGCGCCACGCGAAGCCGGGTAGACGGAAACGACGTTATGCGATCGTCGTTCGCGCGGTACGCTCTCGCTGGAACGCGGGCCGATTTGAGGTCCTCATCTTGGTGCGCTCAGAGCGCGACTCGTACCCGTACTGGCGTCGTGTCGTGCCAGACCATCGACAGGCTCACCTCGAACGGAGCGAGCACTGTCGACCGTGTAGTCACGCTCTTCGCGGGGACGACCGCCTTCCCCCACGCGCGGGGATCCGACGAACGCGGGGAGGCGTGGGGGGAGTTGGTGGCGCTGTTGAAGAGCGCGTTGGGGTAGGCCGGGTTCACTCCGTGCGCGTCGCATGCAACGCCACACCCCACCTTTCCATCGGCGGCTTCCCCGCAAATCCCGCGAAACGCGCTGCACTCAGCATGGCGCGTCTCTTGCGAAGTGGCCGGGACCAGCGCGCACCCCGCGCGCCTCCGGAGAACCACCATGCACCCCGTCGTCCATCGATCGCTGCTCGCTCTCGCCCTCGTCCCCGTTCCCGTGAGCACCGGCCTCCTCGCCGCCGGATGCGTGGCGTCGACGGAGGACGCCGCGTCGGAGAGCGACGCGCTCAACGTGAGGCCTCCGCCCGTCACGCCGCCGACCAAGGGGCTCCCCTCGCCGCCGTCGGCGCCGCCGACGTATTCGTTCACGCCGTCGGCGATGTCGGTGCTCGTGAAGTGGGTGTCACCCGACGCGACCGCCGACCAGTTCGTCGTCTATCGCCGCGACGCGAGCTGGAACTGGCAGCAGCTCCACGTCGAGCCGAACAAGGCAGGCGCGACGTTCACGTGGCCGGACAGCGATCACGGCGTGAGCGCGCAGTGCTACCTGATCGTCGCCGTCTCCTCGAGCACCGGCATGAGCACGGCCACCAAGGAGCAGTGCACCGTTCGCCCCGACCCGAGCGCCTTCCCGCAGAGTGCGCCGGCGGCGACCATCGAGTGGTCAGGGCTGGCGTTCACGAACGACCTCGCCGCGCCGCTGAGCGTCGGCAACGATTTTCTCCAGACGCAGAGCCGCACGTGGGGCGTGAGCCTCGGCCTCGGTCCGTCCACCGGAAACAACGCGAAGGGCGAACGACAAGGCGACGGCTCGACGTGGCCGCTGATGAAGGGGGAAGCGATCGCGATTCGCGTGTGGGGCGCGGGGTGGCTCGCGCATGGCACGCAGAGCTTCGGCGTCGATCTCGTCCTGTCGGACACGCCCGTCTACGAGTGGTACGTGGTCGGCAACGGAACGCCGGGGCAGAACCTGGACAACTCGACGTTCGCGCTGTGGAATAAGTCGGCGGGTGACTACCTGGTCAAGGGGGATCAGACCTGGGGCGTCGGCCTGAATTGGTATCAGAAGACGCTGCCCCCCCCGAGCGGTAGCGGAACGAAGCCCCCGCCGGGCGTGAAGGAGCTCGACGTCACCAACTGCATCAGCCAGCAGCGCCCGCTCGAGATGTGGGTCGACGACGTGACCGCGGGGAGTGGGTGGGTCGACGAGGGGACGCTCGACACGCAGTGGACCGCCGTGAACGGCTGCCCGTCGACCGGGAGTCCGTGGGTGTTCAAGCCGACGACGGGTCACTCGTACATCGTGCGGGCGATCGACTTCACGGTCCCCGGGTGCGACGGGATCGACGTGAGCACGTGCATTCGGGGAACGACGAGCTTCGTCGGCGACGCCAAGGGAGTCGTCGTGCCGTTCCCGCTCGGGTGACCTTCGCCTCGCGCGGAGTGCGCGTCAGAACCGGGTGCCCTGCTAGTGCTTCGCGTACCAGGCCTTCACGCGCGCGTCGTCGCGGACGGCGTCGTGCACGCCGAGGAGCTTCGGGTACTTCGCGAAGATCGTCGTCGGGATGTGATCGAGCTTCCCCCCCAAGAACCAGCGGACGACGACGTACAGCTTCAGGTCGACGACGTTGAGCTTCCCTCCCGCGAAGAACGCGCCGTGCCCGATCTGCTTCTCGGTCTGCTCGGCCCACGTCGGCAGGTACGATGCGGCGAGCGTCTCGCGCGCGCTCTTCTTCTCTTCGGCGTCCTTCATTCGCAACGTCGGCGAGACCGCCGCGCGGAGGTCCTCGACGTGGGACATCATCGCTTCGTGGCGCGCGGCCTGAAAGTCGTCCTTCGGATGCAGCCCGTACTGGCGTCCGATGAGGACGAGGATCGCATTCGACTGCGCGAGCGGCGCGTGCCCGGGCATCTCGAGCACCGGCATGCTCCCGAACGGCGTGCTCGGTTTGAGCCCGGGCCAGTCGTCCCCTTTGATGCGGACGTCCTCGAAGTCGACCCCCGCGATGTGGAGCGCCAGGCGGCACTCCTCGCCGCGGCTCACGGGGGCGTCGAAGTAGATCAGCGTCGGTCGGCTCATGCTCATGCGACGGAAGCTACGGGCCCGCGCGGCGCGCTTCAAGCGTGCGGGCGCTCGCGATGGCGGGGTGGCTCTGGCGCGGAATGCGCGCATGGGTCATATTGGTCACGTGGAAAAGCGATCGTTCGCGGACGTGAAGGCGCACCTGTCGGAGGTGGTCGACCAGGCCGAGCATCGCGGGAAGAAGATCATCATCCTGCGACACGGCAAGCCCGCGGCGGCTGTGGTTCCGATCGGCGTGGCTCGCGGCAGACGTCGGCGACCCTCCATGACACGCGAAGAGGCTGAATCTCGTCTCGACGAGCTCGCGCGCGAGATGGCGGGCGACGAGAGCTTCTCGGCCGTCGCCGACTTGCTCGAAGGGCGACGGTGACGACCTACGTGCTCGACGCCTCGGTCGCCGTCGCGGCCGTTCGGCCTTCGGAACCGTCGCACGCGGCGGCGCGCAATCGTCTCGCTGCGCTGCTCACGGGCGCCGATGACGTCGTCGTACCCGCGATCTTCGACTTCGAAGTCACCTCGGCGCTCGTCCGAGGGCAAGCCTCACCGGCGAGCGCCCGACGTTATCTCGAGCGCGATCTCGCCGCGCGCAAGCTCATCACGATCGGACCGCGCGCGGCGCGAGCGATCTCCGCGGTCGCTGCCAAGACACGCCTCCGCGCGGCGGACGCCGCATACGTGTGGGTCGCCGTCTCGCGCGGGCTTCCCCTCGTCACGCTCGACCTCGAGATCGGACGCAAGGCGGGGGGCCTCTGCGCGATCGAATCGCCGTAAATCGTCGGCGGCGAGAACGTGTTGCTAGAGGAGAGTCCGGTCTTTCGCGCGAAGAGTCGTGTCTCCGCGTGGAAGAGCGCACTCTCCGCGTGGAAGAGACCAGTCTTCTGGTGGCGAGAGACCGCACTCTTCTCGTCGAAGAGAGCTCTCTCCTCGTGGAAGACGGCACTCTCCACGCAGAGGACGCGCCGTGAGCGACCGGGCTGGAACGCGGTCCGATTTGGTCAGAAGGTGCAGCGCTCGGCGGTGGCCTCGACCTCTTCCAACCCTCCAACGACGAAGACCGTGTGCTCGTCGATCGCTACGGCGCCGCCCGCCTCGTGCTTGTCGAGGAATCGCGCCGTCGCGATCCATTCTCCCGCCGCTGCGTCGTAGCGCCGTACCGAGTCGTCGGAGACGGCGATGGCCGGGTGAAGCGCCGTGCCGTCGCCGGCGCTGATCAGCGTCCAAGGACCTTGCGGCGCGGTGTCGAGAGCGCGGATGGCGGCGAGGCGAGCGTCCTTTCCGGTCCACTTCGAATACGCGCCGACGCTCGGATCGAAGAGCCACCCCGCGAGATCCTTCGCTTCGCCGGTGGACGCGCCCGGAACGAGCAAGAGTTTCCCATCGAGCGTGATCGCGACTCCGGGCTCGCTGCCCCCTTCGTCCGGCGCGAGGTCCGGGCCTCGCACGAGCTTGGATTGCGACGGATCGAACAGATTCGTCTCACTCGAGAAGGCGCCCTTCCATTGAAGGTCCCCGCCCGCGAGGAGCACCCTGCCGTCCGAGAGGAGCCCTGCGAATGGGGTCACGACGGGCGTTCGCAGCGCGCCCACGATCGCCCACGAGCTCCGCTTCGGGTCGTAGAGCTCGACGCGCGTCGCCAATCCCCCTGCGACGAGCACGCGGCCGTCGCGGAGCGTGACCGCGGCGTGCATCGCGCGTTCATCGTGAAGCGACGCCGCCGATCGGAACGTGGCCGACGTCGGGTCCCAGATCTCGGCCGACCGGAGGAAGTCCACGCCGTCGTGGTGCCTTCCGCCGGCGACGAGCACCCGACCGCCGTCGAGCGCGCTGACGCTCGGGCTGTACCGCCAATCGGCGAGACGTCCGACTCGAACGCATCCTCCGTGCGCGGTCGCGTGTCCCGCATCAAGCGACGACGAGGGCGCGCTCGGCAGCGCGACGGGGGCGACGACCGGCGCCGCGACGTGAACGGGCGTCGACTCGGATCGCGGGCGGCAAGCGCCTTCGCAGAGAAAGGCGAGGAGGAGAGCGAGGAGGAGAAGCACGCGCCGCATGTTCTTCACCAATACGCTCGGGCGCGCGGTCGTCATCGAGCATTCCGGCGCGTAGAGGAGCGCTCCGAGCAATCGACTCCAGTGCTGGCCGACGACGTTTGGGGTGAGCAGTAGCTGCACCGGTCCGCTGGGGCCGTGCGGGGCGTCAGCGGGAAGGTAGTGCAAGGGGGCGCGCCACGCGAAGCCGGGTAGACGGAAACGACGTTATGCGATCGTCGTTCGCGCGGTACGCTCTCGCTGGAACGCGGGCCGATTTGAGCAGGTCGAAGGCAGGCCTCGCCGCTCGAGCCGCTCGCGCCGCGCCGGGGCTTCGTCACTCGTCCGTCGTGTCGCCGAGCAATTCGGTCGGGTCGCGGGCGCGCGCGGCTCGCGGCGCTTCCGCGGGCATGCCGAGGCTCTCCAGCACGAGGCGGACCGTCGCGGGCTCGGTGACTTCGCCGAGTACACGGAGGCGACCCGCGCAGCTCGGGCACGCGAGCACGTCGGTGCCGAAGCTGCGGCGAAGGAGCGTCGGCCAATCGAGCCGCGGGGATGCCGCATAGAGAAGGCCCCCGAGCAGCCGACTCCAATGCTTCACGCCGAGGACGTTCGGTGTCAGCAGCGCGACGCGGTCTCCTGCGTGAGCTGCGAGGCTCGCGGGGGGAGGAGCGGGCCGAGTCGCTTCGTCGTCGGAGCGTGAGCTCGCGACGAGAGTCGAAGACACGGTGCGCGACGGCGTAGCGTCGCTTCGACGGTCACGGCGGGACGCGCTCGTCGGGCCTCGCGATTCGCGCTGCGTCGGCACTTCGTCCGCCGCGTCGCCCGTCGACTTGGTGCACACCTTCGACATGCGTCGTCCCGCGCAGCTCGGGCAGACACCACGACCCAAGCAAGAGAATGCGACGAGCAGATCGTGACCGCACGCTTCGCAGTGCGCGCGGACGAAGCCGTGCGCGAAGACGCCGCAGCGCAAGTAGCTGCGGAGCTCTTCTTCGACGTAGTGAGGCAATGGTGCGGCGTAGGTCTCGCGCGCGTATGCGAGGAAGGTCTCGAGATGGCGGTGGACGACCGCGTAGAGCACCGTCTCGGTGGGACCCCGCGGCCGATACGCTGGTGCAAGAACGCTCACGGGCCGGCGCCGAGAGCGGCTCGCAAGCCACCCGCGCGCAGCGCGATTTCCGCCGAAACGCGGAGGTCCCTAGCGTCATGGCCACGTTCGCGCGTGTCCCATGCCACAGCGAGCCGCGCCGCCGCGCGCCGCGAAAGGAAAGTCCGCGCGGCCGCGGCGAGGTGCACCTCGAAGCACGACTCGAGGATCTCGTCCAAGGCGCCAGCCGCGTCGCCGATGTGCTATTCGCGAAGTCGATGCGCGCAGGTCCGATTGCGATTTCGCTCGCTGGCGTGTGCGCGCTCTTCACCGCGCGCTCGGCCTCGGCCTACGAGCGCCAGCAGCACTTCGGCCTCGAGGCCGGCGGCGCGCTCTCCCAGACCGACAGCGCCAAGACGCGCGCCGGCATCGACCTCGGCCTCCACTACACGTACGGCATCTCCGACGCGTTCAACTTCGTCGCCGAGGTCGGCGGCGCCGGGCTCACCGCGCAAGGCCCGTCGAAGGCTCCCCCTCCCCAGCCCGGCATCGTCGCCACCGGCGGCGCGGGGGTCACGTACGTGTTCGACGTCGTTCGCTGGGTGCCGTACGCGGGCGTCCTCCTCGGCCCGGCGTACTTCGCCGGCGCGCGGGTCGCGCATCCGTTCTGGACGCCCGACGCGCAGCTCGCCGTGGGGCTCGACTACGAGATCACGCGATCGTGGGCCGTCGGCTTCGCGTACCGACAGCACATGTTCGTCTCGAAGATGAGCACGTACCCCGAGTTCACGACGCTCGGGCTTCGCGTCGAATACATCTGGGGTTGGTGAACGCGGCTGGTAGCTACTTCGCGGCGGCCGGGCGATCGCCGAGGCCGAACCCGTCGTGCAACGCGCGCACCGCGAGCTCGGTGTACTTCGCCGCGACGAGGCAGCTGATCTTGATCTCGCTCGTCGAGATCGCCTGAATGTTGATCTGCTCGTCGGCGAGCAACCGGAACATCTTCGCCGCGACGCCGGCGTGCGAGCGCATGCCCAGCCCGACGATCGAGATCTTCACGATGTCCTCGTCGTAACGAACCTCGCGCGCGCCGAGCGCCTTCGCCGTCTCCTCGATGAACGACTTCACGCGCTGAAGATCGGTCTTCGACACGGTGAACGTGACGTCGGTGCGCGCTTCGTCGCCGCGCGTGACGTTCTGGATGATCATGTCGACGCTGAGGTTCTTCTCGGCGATGGCGCTGAAGAGCTGCGCGACCACGCCCGGCTTGTCGTCGACCGCCACGATGTGAACGCGCGCTTCGTTCTTGTCGTACGCCACGCCGGCGACCACGACCTCTTCGAGCGTCTTGTCTTCACCCGTGACCCACGTGCCCGGAGCATCTGAAAAAGAAGTGCGCACGTGAATGGGAACTCCGTACTTCATGGCGATCTCCACGCTTCGAATCTGCAGAACCTTCGCGCCCAGCGACGCGAGCTCGAGCATCTCTTCGAACGAGATGCGCGCGATCTTCTTGGCCGACGGGCAGACGTTCGGGTCCGTGGTGTAGACGCCGTCGACGTCCGTGAAGATCTCGCACGCGCTGGCGCCGATGGCCGCAGCGATGGCGACGGCCGACGTGTCCGATCCGCCGCGCCCGAGCGTCGTGATGTTGCCGTACTCGTCGACCCCCTGGAACCCGGCGACGACGGCGATCTCCCCCTGCTTCAACGTCTCGAAGATCTTCGACCCGTCGATCGTCTTGATGCGCGCCTTGGTGAACGCGCCGTCGGTGAGGATGCGCACCTGGTGGCCGACGAGCGACCGCGCTTTGCCCCCTTCGGTCTGAATCGCCATCGCGGTGAGCGCGGCGCAGATCTGCTCACCCGTGGCGGCGATGGCGTCCATCTCGCGGGCGTCCGGCACTTCGCACACTTGATGCGCGAGCCCGAGCAAGCGGTTCGTCTCGCCGCTCATCGCGCTCACGATGACGACGACGTCGTTCCCTTCGCGCTGCGCGGCGAGGCAGCGACGAGCGACGTTCCGGATCCGGTCGATCGAGCCGACCGACGTACCGCCGAATTTTTGTACGACGAGAGCCACGCGACCTGAATCGTTTAGGGCGCCTCGCGCGCCGCGTCAATCGGGCGCGCCACGAACGGTGGCGCTCGTGTTAGGAGTTCGCGCGGTTCACGCGGGGGGCCAAAGACGTAGGTGGGAACGTAAATGGGGTCGTACGCCGGGTATTTGCTCGAGACGCTGCTCACGCTGGTCGTGGTGTGCGGAGCGGCGTTTGCGGTGCTGTACGGCGCGCGGAAGCTCGGCGTCGGGCGAGCCAGCGGCCCCATCACGCTCGCAGGGCAGCTGCCGCTCGACGGACGGAGGGCGATCTACCTCGTGCGGGTCGGCGAGTACGTCATCATCGTCGGCGCCAGCGAAGCGGGGCTCACGAAGCTCGGCGAGGTCCCGAGCGCGCAGGTTCCGGTCGTGGCGAACGAGCCGTCGGGGTTCGCCGGAGCGATCGCGCGCGCGCTCGCGAAGGACGGCGAGTCCTCGCGCAGCGAGGCTCGGTCCACACCAGGAAAATCGCCGTGACCGACGACGTCCTCACGCGCCCGCTGGCGCTCGTCGTCGCGCTGGCGATCGTCTCGCTGTTGCCGTTCGTCTTCATGAGCGTCACCGCGTTCGTGAAAATCTCCACGGTGCTCCAGATCGTCCGCAGCGCCATCGGCGCGCAGAGCGTCCCGTCGAACACGGTCGTCATGGCGCTCGCCGCCGCGCTCACGCTCCTCGCCATGGCGCCGGTCGGCTCACGCATCGCCGCGCGCGCGGCGCCGCTTCTCGACGGCAAAGAGCGCGACACGGTCACCCTCATCCGCGAAGGGATCGACGCCGTCCGCGAGCCGCTCCGCGAGTTCCTCTCCAAGAACGCCAGCGCCCGCGAGAAAGCGCGCTTCCTCACGATCGCCCGCGACGCCCGCGCCGGCGCCGATCGCGACGCCGTCACCGACGCAGACCTCCCCGTGCTCGTCCCGTCGTTCGTCGTCACCGAGCTGGGCGAAGCGTTCGCCGTCGGCTTTCTCATTTACCTGCCCTTCCTGATCGTCGACCTCGTCGTCGGCAACATCTTGCTCGCGCTCGGCATGCAGATGCTCAGCCCGACGCAGGTGAGCTTGCCGTTCAAGCTCCTCCTTTTCGTCGCGATCGACGGCTGGGGATTGCTCTCCCAGGCGCTCGTCGCCGGCTATCGCTGACGCGCGCCTTTCGCGCATTCATACCGGCTTGACTTTGGCTTCTCTACACGTAGAGTCCGCGCCCTCACGTCCGGGGCAATAGCTCAGCTGGGAGAGCGCTGCGTTCGCAATGCAGAGGTCAGGGGTTCGATCCCCCTTTGCTCCACCGGAAGTCACCGAAGCGAAAATCAGCGGAGAGACCCCTTCGATTCGGCGCCCGCCCGGCCCGCTCGAAGGGGCAATCGCCGCGCAGAAGAAGGCCTCACGATCCTCACTGCGCTAGGCTCTCGCAGGGGACTCATGCCTGGTCGTCGCCCGAGCGCAGATCAGATTGCGGTGATGGTGGACGACGAGCTCGACGGCTCGCCGACGGCGCGGCAGCTCGCCGTGACGAAGGAGCTCCTCGCCACGGTTCCGCACCTCGCGATCCCGTCCGAAGAGGTGCACGCCTCGGAGCTCGACCACCGCGAGTACTTCCTGATCTCGCTGCTCGACGGCGTGACCACGATCGAGAACCTCATCGACATCTGCGGCATGCCGTCCGAAGAAGCGCTCGCGCTCCTCGACGGGCTCGTGCGTCGAGGCATCCTCGCGCTGAAGTGAAAGCGCGGGACTACGTGAGCGACTACGCGGCGACGCGGCGACGCGGCGACGCGACTAGGGCCGCTTGTCGGGGAGCGGTTGACCCGAGACCAGCATGCTCACGGCCTTCTCGATGTCCTGCTGTACGACGCGCTCGTCCGGACCGCCGGTGTCGGCGGTGGTCGTAGACTCGAGGACGACGACGTTCACGCGCGTCTGCGTCGCCGCGAGCGGCTCGAGCCAGATGCCGACCTGCTGGCCGTAGCTCGCCGCGGAAGACGACGGGTCGTTGGTCACGACGTAGTGTTGATCGAGGTGGTCCTGCGGAGTCCCCGCGCCGCTCCAGCGAAGCGCGGCGTGCGCCGCCTGCCACGCGGTGTCGAAGCCGACGTCGTACGTCTTGACGGTACCCGCGCCGCTCGCGTGCGCGTGCTGCACGTCGATCCTGTCGACCCCGCACGCGAGAACGAGTGCCGAACCGATGATCGCTGCCCCGAGACTTGCGAAGTGGCGCATGAGCGAACCCTCCATTTGGATTTCAGTCCTGGAGATGTGCAATCACGATGCCGTTTGACGAAACGTGCAGCGAAAGGGCCCCGCTCGCTGCAACGGTCGCGCTCGCGGAGTCGCTGACTGTGTCGAGAATGGAGGAGGACGGGGCAAACGTGTCAACCGTGCCGTGCCACGCGCCGCTCGGAAGCTCGACCGCGAGATCCGTTTCGTCGGTGGGGTTGTCGCGTCGGTCGAGCGCGACGATCCCGATCGAGCCATCGCTCTCGGCGAGCGCGAGAACGACGACGTCCGCTCGCGGTTGCGCGACCGGAACGAGCTTCGCCCCCGCGACGATCGCCGCGAGCTTCTCCTCGACGGCGTAAGCGGGGCTCAGGCGATGCGACGCGCCGCCGATGAGCGCGTTGCTCGCGAACGGCTCGCCGAGATCGTCCTCGATGAGCACGTGTCGCGTGACGAGCTCGACGTCCTCCTCCAGCGCGACGCGCACGACGTCCGCGCTCACGATCGCGTCGAGCACCGTGTCGCCGTCGAGCAGGAAGCCGAACTCGGTGACGCCGATCCCTTTCGAGGGCGCGACGGCGCGCAGATCGCGGATCGCCTTCCGCAGGTCTTCGGCGAGCTCGAGGCGCGCGTCGGAGGTCGTGAAGTCGTACGGGTGAAGCACGAAGAAATCGAACGCGCTCGCCGCGTCGGCGAGGAGGCGCGGCGTCCACGCATCGCCGTCGTTGGTGGCGAGATCGAAATCGCCGAGCGCCTTCGCGGCGTCGCTCGTCCCGTCGTAGGTCGCGGGGACCGGCGCGCCGATCCGGATCGCGGGATCGACGCCGCGAACGAGCGTCGCCGTGAGCGCGAGCTGCGTCGCGTAGTCCTTGGCGGTCGTGGGAATGGCGACTCCGTTCACCCATCGCTCGTCTTGCTTGAACTGCGACGCGCGTCCGCACGACGTCTTCGGCCCGGTGGCGAGCGACGAGTACGGCTCGTTGCCGATCTCCACGAACGCGACTCCGTACGGCGCCGCGTGCCCGTTCGCCGCGCGCTTCTGGGCCCACGAGCCGGCCGTCCCCCAGTCGGTGCCGCTCGGGTCGACGCCGAGGGCGAAGGTCGATGACGTCGCCGCGTTCACGTACGCGACGAACGCTGCGGCTTCCTGCGGCGAGCCGTCGACCCACGGAGTCACGAGCGTGACCTTCGCGCCGAGCGATTCGGCGATCGTCATGAATTCGTCGACGCCGTAGCCGGTCGCGTCGGTCGTGCCGGAGAACGAATCGCACTGTGGAACGCGCGACGCGAGCGGACCGATGGCCTCTGCGAAGTGGTAGCGCATCGCGCGCGTGCCGCCCGGGAAGCGGAGCACGCCGGGGTGAAGCGCGGCGACGAGTGAAGCGACGGTGGGATCGGCGGCGTGCGTCGTGTCGTTCCACAGCCCGAGACCGCCGCGCGACCAGATCGCGTTGTGACCGAGCAGCCGCGACGACGGTGCGGCCGCGGCAGCGTCACCGAGCTGCGACCACCCCGGCGCGACGGGCATGCCGGCGTCTACGCTCGCGGAGGCGTCGAGCGCCGCCAGCGAAGGGGCATCGCCCGACGAGCGGCACCCGATGGACCCTGCGACGGCGAGGACGCACGCGACGCGCTCGATCTTCATCGCGAGTGTCTTATCGCGTTCTTCGCCGCTCACGTCGTCTTCGCGCGCTTGGCCTCCCCCTCTTCCACGCCCAGCGCCGTGTTGATCAGGGCCACGTGCGAGAGCGCCTGCGGGAAGTTCCCCAGCATCCGTTTCTTCCGCGGGTCGTACTCTTCCGCCAGGAGCCCGACGTCGTTGCGGATCGTGAGCAAGCGCTCGAACGTCGCGCGCGCCTCGTCGCGCTTCGCCTCATCACGTTTCCCGAGCAGCGCCTGACAATCGGCGAGCCAGAAGGTGCACGGGATGAACGCGGCATCGTGGCCGGCGACGCCGTCGACGTCGCTCCTCGTGTAGCGCTGCACGAAGCCGTCGACGACGAGCTCGCGTTGGATCGCTTCGATGGTGGACGCGACGCGCGGATCGGTCGCCGGAAGAAAACCCACGAGCGGCATCATGAGCAGCGACGCATCGAGCGCCTTGCCGCCGTAGACCTGTGTGAACGCGCCGCGCTTCGCGTCGAACCCCTTGGTGCACACCTCGTCGAAGATCGTCTGCCGAAGCGCGCGCCAGGTGTCGACCGGCCCGTCGCCGCCGAAGCTCTCGACCGTCTTGATCGCGCGATCCATCGCGACCCACGCCATCATCTTCGAGTGCGTGAAGTGCGCAGCCCCGCCGCGCACTTCCCAGATCCCTTCGTCCGGCTTGTGCCAGGCGCCTTCGAGGAACTCGAGGAGCTTTCGTTGAACGGCCCAAGCGTCGTCCGCCGCCGGCAACCCGTTTTTCTGGCAGTGAAACATGCAGTCGAGGAGCTCGCCGTACACGTCGAGCTGCGTCTGGTTCCACGCGGCGTTCCCCATGCGCACCGGCTTCGAGCCCTCGTACCCGGCGAGCCACGGCAGCTCCAGCTCGGTGAGCCGGCGCTCGCCGCCGACGCCGTACATGATCTGAAGCTCGCTCGGCTTGCCGGCGATCGCACGCAGCAGCCACTCGCGCCACGCCTTCGCTTCGTCCTGGTAACCGCTCTGAAGGAGCGCGAGCAGCGTGAACGTCGCGTCGCGCANNAGGTGTAGCGATAGTCCCAGTTGCGAACGCCGCCGATCTGCTCCGGCAACGACGTCGTCGCCGCAGCGACGATGCCGCCGGTCCGCTCGTTCGAGAGCGCCTTCAGCGTGATGAGCGAACGCTGAACCGGCTCCTGCCACGGGCAGCTCACCGTCGAGCGCTTCGACCACGCCTCCCACCACGCGGTGGTCTTCGCGATCGCCTCGAGCGCGTCGATGGGCGGCGGCGGCTCTTCGTACGAGAGGTGCCACGAGAGAACGAACGGAACGCGATCGCCCTCGCCGACGGTGAACTCGGCGACGCTCGTCAGGTCCTTGCCGCGCACCTCGACGGGCGTGACGAGGCGCACCGCTTCCTGTCCACCGATGGCCCGCAGCGCGCCGTCGATGTTCCTCACCCACGGGACGATCGACCCGTAGTCAAAGCGGATGACGAGCTCCATCGTCATGGGGACGCGCCCGCGCTTCCCTTCGACCACGCGCACCAGGTGCGGCCTTCGCCCGTCGCGCATGGGCATGGCGTCGATGAGCACGACGACGCCGTCTTCCGTCTCGATCTCGGTCTCGAGCACGAGCGTCCCTTCGCGGTACCGGCGGCGCGTGGCCTTCACCTCCCCCTTCGGCGCGATGAGCCAGCGTCCGTTCTCCGGCGTGCCGAGGAGCGAGGCGAAGCACGGCGCGGAGTCGAAGCGCCAGAAGCAGAGCCAGTCGATCGATCCGTCGCGCCCGACGAGCGCGGCGGTCTGACCGTCGCCGATGATCGCGTAGTCTTCGATCCGCCCAGCCATGCCCACCTCGTTTCGATCTCTACCCGTTCGCGAAGCAAGATGCGGACGCATCGGTCCGAGCTTCCTCACGGTCGCGCTGCTCACCGCATGTGCTCCGACGGCGAAGCCGCTGCCGACGCCACCGAGCGCGACCGCGCCGAGCGCGCCGCATCGCGCGAACGTCGTCGTGTCGATCGTGGTCGATCAGGAGGCGGCGTGGATCGCAGACGAGCGATGGCCGCTGCTTCCGCCGGACGGAGGGTTCGCGCGTTTGCGTCGCGAGGGGACGTACGCGCGCGAGATGCGGTACGCGCACGCGGTGACCGACACGGCGCCGGGGCACGCGGCGCTCTACACCGGGTTGCCTCCGTGGAAGTCGGGCGTGTGGGGGAACGATGTGTTCGACGGCAACGGCGAGAAGCGAGAGAAGGTCTCGATCCTCGTCGACCCTGGTTCGCATCTCGTCACGCGCGAAGGAGTGAACGCAAAAGCGGGGTCGTCGATGCGCCCGACGTTCGCGCCCACGATCGCCGATCGCTTTCGCGAGGTGTACCCCGACGCGCTCATCGCCAGCGTCTCGATCAAGGACCGCGGCGCCATCTTCGCCGGCGGACGTCACCCGACGGCGTCTGTCTGGTTCGACAAGGGGCTCGATCGCTTCGTCACCTCCGACGTCTTCTCCGCGCGCCTTCCGGCGTGGGCGAGCAGCGTCGACCCCGCAGGTCTTCGTGCGAGCCCGCCGGAGCACCTCGACGCGCCGTGGGATCTGCTCGATGCGGCGTGGGTGAAGTCGCACGCCGCGACGCCTGACGCTCAAGCGGGCGAAGGCGAGTCGGGCGGAATGCCGATCACGTTCCCGCACGACGTGGCGCACGCGCCGATGCCCGCGCTCGCGTTTCGCGGCTCACCGTTCGCGGACGAAGCGGTGCTCGCCTTGGCGCTGGCGGCGATCGACGCGGAGCACGCCGGCGATCGCCCGACGTTGATCGCGGTGTCGCTCTCGGCGAACGACTACGTGGGTCACGCCTTCGGTCCCGACTCGTGGGAAGCGTGGGACGAGCTCCGGCGTCTCGACGCCAGCCTCGCGAGCTTCTTCGCCGCGCTCGACGCTCGCTTCGGCGCGAACGGATGGTCCGCAATCCTGAGCGGCGACCACGGCGTCACGACGATGCCCGAGGTCGCCAACAGCGTCCCGCGCGCGCGTCCGTGGTGCGCACCGGGCGCGAAGCCTGACCGATGGCAGCGATCGTGTGAGCACGTGGGCCGATTGATGCCGACGGATCTCGCGCGCGAGCTCGGTACCGCGGTCACGGGCGTGATCGATCCCTACGTGTACCTCACGCCGTCGTCCGCGAGTCTCCCCGAGCCCGACGCCACGAAGCTCCGAGGCGTGCTCATCGACGTGCTCCATCTTCACCCCGAGGTCGATCGCGTGATCGACACCCGCGCGCTCCCCGCGTCGTGCCCGCCGGAGTCCGACGAGAGCACCGACGCGCTCGTCTGCCGCTCCTTCGTCCCAGGAAAGTCTGGCGACCTCTACGTCGTGACCAAACGCGGCTCGTTCTTCGATCCCGACGTCGTCGTCGGCAAAGGAACGAGCCACGGCTCCCCTTACCTCTTCGATCGCACCGTGCCGCTACTCGTCCGCGCGCCCGGCAGGGCGGTCGCCGGGCGGGTCATCGACGACCCCATTTCCTTCCGCGCATTCGCGCGTTCACTCTCCACACTGCTCGGCATCGAGCCGCCCGACACCGACACGGCGCGCGCCCTCGATCTGGCGAATCCTCGATGAGCGCGTCCTCCTCGACGAGCGCGCCCGTGGTATTCTGGGCTGTGCGGTTCGACCGGCCACGATGATCTCTCCCCGGAGCAGCTCTCCCTCCCTCGAAGGCTCGATCGTCGGCGACAAGTACCGCGTCCTCGAGATGATCGGCTCGGGGGGCATGGGGACCGTCTGGTCCGGCGTGCACACGGCGCTCGGAACGCCGGTGGCCATCAAGTTCATTCGCCCGCAGTACGCAAGCATGGAAGACGCGCGGCAACGCTTCGAGATCGAAGCGCGCGCGGCGGCGAAGCTCTCGACGGTGCACGCCGTCAAGGTCTTCGACTACGGCGTGACCGACGACGGGCTGCCGTACATCGTCATGGAGTACCTGCAGGGCGAGTCGCTGTCGGACGCGCTCATCGCGCGCGGCGCGCTTCCGGCGTCGGAGGTCGCGCAGATCATCGGACAGGCCGCGCAGGCGCTGTCGAAAGCGCACGAAGCGGGCGTCGTTCATCGCGACCTGAAGCCCGACAACATCTTCCTGGCGACGAACGTGGAGAACCCGAAGGGGAGCGATCTCCCGTACACGGTGAAGCTCGTCGACTTCGGGATCGCCAAGCTGTTCGAAGCGCCGCGCGTCGCCGGCCTCGCCACGCCGCCGGCGATGGGAGGTCCCACGCAGACCGGCGCGGTGATCGGGACGCCGAACTTCATGGCGCCCGAGCAGCTCACGCTCGGCGGCGCGCCGGGACCGCTCACCGATCTGTGGTCGCTCGGCGCGTGCGCGTTCGCGGCGATGACGGCGCGCATTCCGTTCGAAGGCGACGTGCTCGGCGACATCGTGATCAAGGTGTGCGCGGCGGCGCTGCCGATCCCGTCGCAGATCCAGGAGCGCATCCCGGCCGGGTTCGACGGTTGGTTCGCGCGCGCGTGCTCGCGCGATCCGTCGAAGCGCTTTCAGAGCGCGACGGAGCTGAGTGAGTCGCTGGCGAACGTGTGCGGCGTGGGTCGCGTTCGGATGCAGTCACCGCACGACGACGCGAAGGTTCAGTACATGCTCAAACGGTCGCAGACGCCGTTCGAGTCGATCCCTGTACCGCCGCCGAGCATGTCGCCGAAAACAGCGATGCTCGCCGGGCTCGTTCTCGGCGTGACGATGATGGTCGGCATCGCCGGCGTGCTCGCGTTCCGCGAGAAGCAGCAGTCGCAGGAAGGCGACGCGCGGCGGTTGGCGGCGTCCGCGGTCGACGCCGGGCTCACGCGCGACGCCGCGGGTCGGTAGACCCGCGACCCGGCAATTGCCGGCACCATCCAGAAAGAAGCTGGGTACGACCCAGCCATAGCCGGCATCGCCCAGAAAGAAGCTGGGTACGACCCAGCCATTAGCGGCACCACCCAGAAAGAAGCTGGGTGCGACCCAGCAATTGCTCCGGCGCCGGAGAAAGAAACTGCGACGCCACAGCAATTGCTCCGGCCCCGGAGAAAGAAACTGCGTCCACGGAGCAACTGCTCCGTCGACCGCGGCGCGGTGAGAAATCGACGCGTGGGCCGGGACCGCAGTCTCCACGGGTGAGACTCGTGTCCCTCATTGTTCGTGGACCGGCAAATCCGCCGGCACGAACAAGAGAGTCGAACATGTCGCCCAAGAAGAAGAGCCGCAACGAAGTCACCATTCAGAACCCCGGCACGAGCCTCGTAGGCACGGCCACCCCCCTGCCCCCCGTCGTCACGACGGCGCCCATCTCACCGCCCGGCGCGTTGCCGGGCGCGGAGACGTCGCCTTCGCCGCCGACGGAGTGGCGGCCCACCCCCACCAGGAAGGTTCGCGGCTTTCGCGGTCTGCGTCCGAAGCAGGACCAGATCACGAATGCCACGGCCTCGGCAAAGGAGCTCCAGAGCTCGACGACGTATGTCGCCGACTTTGGCGCGACGGCGCCGGACCCGATGGCGATGGCGTACACCCTCACGAACGCGTCGAAGTGGCGCGATCAATGGGCGGCCGCCAAACGCTGGATGGCCTACTGCGGGGAGCAACGGATCGCGTGGGAGAACGAGGCGATGACCCAGATGAATGGGTTGCAGCCTCCGTTCGACTACGCGGTCTCGCGGAACCAGGAGATCGCGCGGAAGTATCGCGCGACCGCCCGGTTCATGGACACGACGAAGGTGATCACCGAGCGCGGGGTCGCCACACGTCGTGCGAACAAGGCCGCGAAGAAGAAGGCGGAGGCGCAGTCGCCGCCCACTTCGACGCAGTCGTCAGCGGCGTCGCCGCCCGTGGTGACGGCAGCGGCGGCGAAGAACACTCTCAACTGAGAGCGTTCGGGACGACGGCGCGTCCCTCCGTGCGTTGCACGGGGGGCGCGCCGTTTTCTTTTTGTCGTCGCTAGGCCGCGACGCGGCGCTTCAACTGAACGCGCATCAGATCGAAGCTCGGAGCCTCGAGCCCGCGCGCGCGCCGCAAGAGGAACAAGGCGTGATGAACTTCCGCGTCGTCAGGCGCCTCCGCCGACCCGCCGAGCTCGTTCCGGTCCGTGGCGAGAGAGAACGCCGCGCCGAGCTCATCGCCGTCAGATGCGTCGAGGTACGCAAGAGCCTCGTCGAGAGAAACGCTGTCCAGGCTCTTGATCGCAGGAGTTCTCATCCAGTCACCTCTTCGGCTGCTTGGAGTGCAGCTGCCAAACAACAATGCAAATGCGACGCCGGGGAACCCGCCCCCAACGCCGACGGCGCCAAAGGCGTCCGCTCCTTCAATCGTAACTGCTCGGTTGTGACGCTTCTGAGTCGGTATGGAAAGAGCGATCTGCGCCGCCCGCTCGAGCCGGGCTTCGACGCCGAACCCGAGCTGGAGCCGCACGGTGCCCGGGAGGCTCGCCAGATCGATCGCGACGCGCGGCGCGAAAGGGCGGCCGCCTGTGATGAATCCGGCGCCAAGAGCCGCGAGCGAAAGCGCTCCGCCGAGAGGGCGAACGCGCGTCAGCGGGATCCAGGCGGGCCGATCGGGCTGGCGATTCGGCGACGATGCGAGGGAGTGACGATTGATGAACTTCGGTGGGCCGGCAGCGTTGCCGTGTGCGCGCAGCTTGTTTCGGCCGCTGTTTGCGTTTCGTGCGCCCCGTTCGCCACCGTCGTCCATCGCCCTCCGGGAAGTGATGCGTGTGCGGGTGTTGCTTCGCCCTAGATCGCTCGCATCACAAATTGATCGTAGCGCGTGATTAACCCTGCACCAACTTTTTCGACACGTTTCTTGACTGGGTCCCACCGCCTCTGACAGCGGAGTCAGAGGCTCGTTCTTGTTGTTGGTGCCCGCTGGGCACCGGGCCCGTGCGCAAACTGCGTCGATCTTGCGCTCAATGATGCGCAAATGCGCTCGATTCGGCTGCGCGGAACATCGCACTACCGGCGTGCTGGGCGTAGTCGATGCGGAGCTGCCAATCGACCGCGCTCCCGGGAAACGCGCCGGCGACGGCGGCGGGATCGGCGAACAAGTGCGTCATCCCGGGACGGAACTGCTGCCGCAAGAGGAGCGCGAGAGACCGCCGAAGCTGCGACGCCAGCGCGGCCTGCTCTCTTGAATCGCTGTTCGCGCGAGCCATGGCGTCGAGCGTGGCGACGCCCGCTTCACACCGACTCGCGACGGGCGTGAGCCGAGGGGTGATGACGGGGCCCGCTCCGTACGCGCCGTCGGCGTCGTACGGCGTGTCGTCGGGGCCGAACATCATGTTGCGTCCGTACGCCTGCCATCGCTCGCAGAACGAGAGCGCCTTCGCGTCGGGCGCGGTGCTCCACAGCTCGCTCATCGCCTGGCAGGTCCAGTGCTCTTCGCCGAAGTAGTACCGGTCGCCAAAGAAGCTCCACGCCGGGCCGACGAGGTGCGCGAGACCGCGTGATGCGCCGTCCTTGTCGGCCGCGTCGCCGGTGAGCGCGAAGGCGCGCGCGAGGGCGAGCGTCGCTTCGCCCGAGTAGTAGAGGAACTGCACGTCGATCGGCTTCTTCGCGCGGCGATCGTACTGATGCATGAACTCGCCGTCGGCGCGCTCCTGCGATCGCAGGAAGCTCGCGAGCTCTTCGACCCGCGCGCGGTACGTCGGGTCGAGCCCCGTGCGCGCGACCTCGTTCATGGCGATGAGCCCGAGCGCCGACGAGCCCACGTCGACCACGTTGTCCTGGCCGATGCACCTGTACGCGCCGCAATCGACCGTCGCGTGATCGCGCAGGTAGCTGGCCGCGCGAAGCGCTGCGCCGCGCAGGGCGGGATCGTGCGAGACGTCGGCGGCCTGCGCGAGGAAGAACGTGGCGCCGGCGTGGCGCGGCCAGTCGTAGCCGGGGAGCGATCGGTTCGTCGGCGCGTCGACCAGGTAACGGAAGCGCCCGTCGGCGGCCACGCCGCGCGCGAGGAAACGCGCCGCATCGATGGCCGCGCTGCGGAGCATGTCGGGCGTGATCGAATCGGGTGTGGTCGCGCCGAACGGTTGCGGCGTCGTGCGCGCGCGCGCCGTGCGAATCCGCCGGAACTTCGCGTGCGCGCGAAGGTTCGGGACCGTGGTCTCGAGACTTTCGGCGAGGAGCGCCTCGATGAGCGCGACGTCGACGCCGAGCGAGAGCGAGAGGCTCGGGATGGTGAAGCCGTGGTCGTACGCTTGGCGCGCGAGGAGCTCGTCGGGAGTGACGTACGCGGTCTTGTCGCCGAGCGTCGCCTTCACGCCGTCGCGGCTGGAGACGATCGACATCGCGAAGACCGCCTCGGGCGACGTGACGAGCGGACCTTCGGCGACGACCTTCTCGTCGACGACCTCGATGCCGGCGAACGAGGCGTCGGCCATCTTTCGGTTCACGAGGCGCGTCGTGATCTGCCCCTTCTTCCATGCGCTGGTGATCACTTCTCCGTCGACGACGCGGAGCGAGACCCACCAGCGCACGACGACGCACGCCACGACGAGGATCGCGAAGTACGCGCCGAGGAGCCGCGCGAGCGATCGAAAGGTCACGCGCGCTCTTCGCTTCCGCCGGCAGCGCGAGCCGGTGGCGCGGCGCGCGTGAACCCGTGGCGCGCGGGACCGAGCCACAGAAGCTGCCACGCCGGGAGCGCGACGAGGTACGCCAGCGCCAGCGCCGCGACGAGCACGAGGATGACCGCGCCGCCACGCCCGACGGGGCCGTAGATGCCGCTCAAGTAGCTCGCGGTGAACGCCAGCGTCGCGACCAGCACGAGGCCGATCACGAGCGCCACCATCGACGCCGCCCGCGCGACCCGCTCGCCCCACGGCGCGCGCATCCAGAGGCCGACGCCTGCGCCCGCGAAGAGCGCAGTCACGATCGCTCCAGGCACATCGACCAGCCACCATCGCGACGGGAGCCCCGCGAAAACGGCGAGCCCCACGACGAATGCGGCGACGAGATCGAGGCTGCCGAAGATGCGCGGGAGGAGCGCGCTCCGTGTGTCGTGGTCAGGCTTCGGATCCATGGCTTCGCGCTTCGACTACCACGAGACCGCGCGCCCTCGCGACGAGTTCCGCGATCAGAACTGCCCGTAGACGAACGGCTCTGCTTTTGCTGCCGCCACGCGATGAATCGCGTACGCCGCGAGCGCGAGCACGACCCCCTGGGCGATGGCCGGCGTGCGGACGAAGCGCTCCCGCAGCGCCTCGTACCAGCGCTGCGGAACGAAGTGCGTGAGCATTCCGATCGCGAGCACGAGCACCACCTGCGCCGGCAGGTTCACGTACGTGAGCGTCCCGCGCGCGACGCGCGAAAGAAGCAGCGTCGCGTGACCGAAGCTCGGCGCGCGGAAGAAAACCCACGCGAAGCACACGTACTGGAACGTCAGCGCCACACGCAGCCAGGCGAAGCGCGGGTCGCGCGCACGGTCGCTGCGCCCGCGCGCGCGTTGCCACATTCGCGTCGCGGCCAGCGCCACGCCGTGAAGGAATCCCCACACGACGAAGTTCCACGAAGCGCCGTGCCACAGGCCTCCGAGCAGCATCGTGATCATCAGGTTGCGGTACGTCTTCCACGCGCTCCCGCGCGATCCGCCGAGCGGCACGTAGAGGTAATCGCGCAGCCACGACGAGAGCGAGATGTGCCAGCGACGCCAGAAGTCCTGGAGGTCCTGCGCGGTGTACGGCGCGTCGAAGTTCTTCGGGAGCTCGTAGCCGAAGAGCGCCGCGCTCCCGATGGCGATGTCGGTGTAGCCGGAGAAGTCGCAGTAGATCTGGATCGCGTAGGCGTAGACGGCGACCAGGCACTCCAGCGACGAGTACCGCTCGGGGCTGTCGAAGACGCGCGAGACGAGGTTGATGGCGAGGTAGTCGCCGATTCCGATCTTCTTCGCGAGGCCCAGCGCGATCAGCCACATGCCCCGCGCCTGCATGTCCACGTCGGCCACCGGTTCCTTCGCGAGCTGCGGGAGCATCTGGCGCGGGCGGACGATCGGCCCGGCGACGAGGTGCGGGAAGAAGCAGACGAAGAGGAGGTAGTCGACGTAGCGATCGCACGGCTCGATGTCGCGCCGGTAGACGTCGATCGTGTAGCTCATCGTCTCGAACGTGAAGAACGAGATGCCGAACGGCAGCACGAGGCGCAGGTGCGTGACCGCCACGTCGACGCCGAAGAGGGCGAAAAGATCGTGGATCGAGTCGATCGCGAAGTTGAAGTACTTGAAGAGCGAGAGGACGCCCAGGTAGTAGACGATCGAGACGAGCAAGAGCGCTTTGCGCTTCGAGGGGTCCTGGACCCGCCCGAGCATGCGGCCGAGGAAGTAGTCGAGCGTGCTGCCGACGAAGATGATCCCGAAGCAGAGGATGCTCCAGCCGATCGGGCCGAGCGGAACGGCCTGCTCGCGCGCCGCGTCCCACGTCCCGAAGACGTAGAAGCCGTAGCTGGCGAGGACGAGGAAGATCGATCGCGCGAGGCGCCTAGTGCGCAGCGACCAGAAGACGATGAACGTCGCGAGAAGGAACGCGCCGTAGAGGCTGCTGTTGAACAGCATGGAGGGATCCCCTCACGTGTAGAACGCGCGCGCGCGTCCGGGAAAAAAAGCGCGCGCGTTCTTGGCGCTGGCGCGCGCGGCGGGCTTAAGTGCGGGGAGGAACGTTTGGTGACCGTGACGGCGCACCCGCTGGCGAACAAGACGACGATGGCGTTGGTGACGATGCTGGTGATCCTCGCCGTGCCGTACACCACGCCGAAGCTGCGCGCCCTGCGCGTGGCGCACGCGCCGTGGGAAGTAGACGAAGAGCCGGAGAGCGTGGGCGATCCGCGCGCTCCGGCGCCGCAAGCCGCGTTCGCCGTGGGCGATCAGAAGCTCGGCGCGACCGAGAACGACGCCGTGATCACCAACGCGCTCCCGGCCACGCACGCCAGCGAAGCGCTCGACCCCGACGCGCTCGCCAAGACCAACGGCACGATCGCCATCGTCGATCCCGTGACCGGCGATTCAGGCGCCGCTCACGCGATGGACCCGTTCTACGCGAGCCTCGCCAAGACGCTTCGCAAGGAGCCGTTCTCCGTGACGCGCATCCTCCACTACGGCGACTCGGTCATCGCCGGCGACCTGATCAGCGGCACGATGCGCCGCCGGATGCAGGAACGCTTCGGCGACGCGGGGCACGGGTTCATCCTGCTGGCGAACCCGTGGGAGTGGTACTTCCAGAACGACATCGCCCACAGCGCCTCTGACGGTTGGAGCGCGAACAAGCTCACCGGCCCGTGGCCCGACGATCACGTCTTCGGGCTCGGCGGCGTCAGCTTCCACACGACCAGCGCGGCGACGGCGTTCTTCTCTACCCGCGCGGACGGCGACTACGGGCGCAACGTGTCGCGGTTCGATCTCTACTACCTGGAGCAACCGCACGGCGGCAGCGTGATGCTGAGCGCGACGGGGCACGATCCGGAGAAGCTCTCGACGCGCGGCGACGCGAAGGTCCAGCGGGTGAAGTCGATTCACATGGCGGACGGGCGCGGGTCGCTGTCGGTCCGGTCGCTCGGCGACGGCGACGTGCGCCTCTTCGGCGTGGCGCTCGAGCGCGATCGCCCCGGCGTGGTCTACGACGCGCTCGGCGCTCACGCCGCGCGCGCCTCGTTCTGGTCGGCGGAAGACGCGAACGATTGGGCCGACGAGATGAAGCTCCGTGACCCGTCGCTCATCGTGCTCCAGTTCGGGACCAACGAGAGCGAGGACACGACGATCCGCGCGGAGGCATACGCGCCGGTGTTCGGGACGCTGATCGACGAGGTGCAGAAGGCCGCGCCGGGCGTGCCCATCCTCGTCGCGTCGCCGCTCGATCGCGCCATCAAGGGGAGCGACGGCGAGCTGAAGACGAGCCCCGTCATCGAGCGCATCATCGACGGGCAGCGCGCGGCGGCGAAGGCGCACGGCGTCGCCTTCTGGAGCACGTACGACGCGATGGGCGGCCGCGGCACGATGGCCAAGTGGCGCCACACGCGCCCGCAGCTCGGGAACAACGATCTCTCGCACCCGACGCCGGCGGGCGCGGAGATCCTGGGCAATCTTTTTTCAGGCGCGATCTTCGCGGGGTATCAGGCGTACGTGTCCACGCACCGCGACGCGCCGCCGTTGCCCGCGGCGCAAGTCCCGCCGCCGTGACGTGCGTCAGTGCGCGTTGATGTCGTTGGGCACGCCCGCCGGCAGCGCCTTGCTCACCGTCAAGAGGACGTTCCCGATCTGCCGGTAGTCGAGCAGGTCCGCGTTCGGCGTCTGCACGCCGCCGCGACGTTTCGGCAACGTCATCGCGACGGAGGCGGGGAGAGATCGGCGGTCGTCGCGGCCGGCGGCGCGAGGCCCGTCTCGATTCGCCACGCGCCGTAGCTGTGGATCAGATCGGCCGCGACGGCGCTCCCCAGCTGCGTGTACCCCTCGCGCGTGAGGTGCACGCGATCGCGTTGCGCGCGCGGCTGCGGCTCGTCGGCCCACTGCGAGATCGTCCCCGGCCCGCCCATCGCCTCGAGCTGATCGAAGAACGCGCACCCCGCTGCCTGCGCGACGCGGCGCTGCGTGGCGATGATGTCGAGCAGTCGCGACACCGTCCCCCACCCTTCGCGCGTGCGGACGGCGCGATCGGGCGGCCCGAGGAGCATGCACGACGCGCTGGGCGCCGCGCGCGCGACGCGACCGAGGAGATCGACGAGCTGGCGTTCGTACGTCTCGATGGGGACGTCGGTGTCGCCGCTCTCGTTGGTGCCGTACGCCAGGACGACCAGGTCGGGCGCGCGATGGCGGATCTGCTCGGCCATGTGCGCCTCGTCCCACGCCAGCGCGTTGGTGACGCGCGCGCCGTTGATGCCGAGCGCGTCGTACGTGAGCCCCACCTGATCGCGATCGAGCAGCGCGCCGAAGACGCGAACATCGCCGTCGCCGACGGCATCGACCTCGACGCGGTGCGGGCCGTCGTTCGCCGCGAACGCGCGCCACGCCGATCCGTTCGCGCCGCGCGACGACACGTGCCCCGCGCGCGCGCCGTCGATGAAGACGTCGAACGATCCGCCGCGCGGCTGCTGCAGGTACGCGACCTCGACCCGCGACGACTTCGCCGTGAGCTCCGTCCACGCGCGCGCCCCTGCGCTGCTGGTGTGAATCGCGACGCCGCCGAGGCCGTACATCCCGTCGCCCACGAGCCGCCCCTTCGACCCCTTCGTCGGATGCGAGCGCTCGGGCGACCAATCGTGCGAGCTGCCGCTCCGCACCCCTTCTTGTACGTAGTGCTTCCACGGCTCGCCGACGGCGACGAACCCGCGCCCCCCTTCACCAAAGCGCGCTTGGAGCGCGCGGCGGAGAGGGCCCGTCTCGTAGTCGGCCGCGGTGTGCGAGTCGCCGAAGTGGAGGATGGTCACGTCGTCGTGCGACTGACCGGCGTCGACGCGCGCCAGCGCCTCGTAGAAGTGCTTCAGCGCGCCGCCGTTCTCCATCGCCGCGTCGACCCCCGCGACGCGAACGCCGTCCCCGCCGGCGAGCGCCGCCAGCACCGGGTGCGGCAAGGCCTCGCCCGGACTCGCCGGCGCCGTACCCGACGTCGTCTGCACGCGCGCACGCGCCACGCGCGGCGCCACCACCTCGTCAGCCGAGGCAGCGCGCGCTCTCACCGGGGTCGTATCGCCACACGCCGACCCGGCCGAGACCAGGAGCGGGAGCGCCGAGAGACCCACGAACTGCTTGAAAAACCGGGGAATCCGCACGAGAAATGAGATCGTGGCATGCCGGCGCCACGATCGCGAGTTTTGTTTGAAAAGGCCGAGCAACCGCGCGAGCCTCCGTCCCGGTATCCTCCACCCCCGTCTCCTTGGCCATGCGCGCGAGCTCGGCACCACAGCCACGAACTTCCCGAGCCCCGCTCGCCCCATTGCGTTGGCGGCCGCTGGCCGTGGTGTTCGCGGTCGCGTGGATCGCGCTTCAGGCGACGCTGATCCTGACGGCGTCGAACCGCGCCGACGCGGTCTTCGGGTTTCGCATGTTCGCCGAGGCGTCGACCATTCGCGCGCACCTCACGCGCGAGGTCGACGGCAAGGACGTGCCGGTGAAGGACGGCGAGTGGATCGCCAAAGACAAAGACGGAACGCCACATCACGTGCGCTGGCGCGATCGCGTCATCGAAGGAAACCTGGCGACGTTCGACCGCGTGATGCACGCCTCGTACAGCGCCGCGGCGCAGGTCGAACGCTGGCACGCCGCGCTCGACGACGTCGCCGCGCACCTCGACGGCGACGCCGAGACGCGGCGCATGCGGCTCGACCTCGTCGTGCGCAAGAACGGCGGCGACCCCGTGACCTA
Organism: Myxococcales bacterium; assembly: GCA_003151595.1. The sequence goes on along the minus strand of PLXW01000022.1, from coordinate 206,487 downwards.
TCGATTCGCGAGCGCGCCGCGCTGAATGATCGCGTTCGTCCGCCGCTGGCTCGATGAGACGGGAGACACGTACCTCCTGGGGCTCGTGCGCACGTGCCTGGGGGCGATCCTCTTCTGGCACGCGCTCGGCGCCGCGCGCGAGCTGGAGACGCTCGGCTACTTCGGCGACGCGTTCCACATGCCGCTCATTCCCGAGTCGCTCGTGGCGCCGCGCGGCATCTACACGCTCATCGTCGCCGTGCGCCTCATCGCGGCGGTGCTCGTCACCGTCGGGAGCTTCCCGCGCAGCGCGCTCCTCACGAGCGCGCTCCTCGGCACGTACACGCTGCTGTGCGATCGCATCGGCTATCACCACAACCGCTACGCGCTCGACTGCTACGCGTTCCTTCTCGCGTTCGCGCCGTGCCATCGCTCGTGGATTCTCCCGGGGCCGCCCAGCACGCTGGCGTCGCGCACCGGGTACTTGTGGGCGCAACGGCTGGCGCAGGTTCAGCTCTCGATCGTGTACCTCGCGTCCGGCGGCGCGAAGCTGCTCGACGAAGACTGGCGCAGCGGCGTGGTCATCGGCGAGCGGCTGGTTCACGGAGCGCACATGGCGATCGATCGCGGAGTCCCCAGGGCGATCGTGGACGTCTTCTTGCGCCCCGCGTCGACCAGCGCGCTCTCGAAGATGGCCATCGCCACCGAGCTGCTCCTCGTGTTCGCGCTGTGGACAAAGCGCACGCGCATCTTCGCGCTGTGGTGGGGAACCTGGTTTCACCTGGTCATCGAGATCACGTCGCCGGTGGAGACGTTCACCTGGCTCACGCTGGCGATGTACGGGCTCTTCGCGACCCCCGACGTCGGCGCGCGGAAGCTGTTCTTCGATCCCTCGCGCGGCAAAGGGGTCGTGCTGGCGGGACTGGTGGCGTCGCTCGACTGGCTCGGGCGGTTCGACGTGCGCAGGTGGGAGCCGGACGCGCTGAAGAAGGGTCACGTGATCGTGATCGTGCGACGCGACGGCTCGCGCGCGACCGGCATTCGCGCCGTGGCGATGGTCGCCCGATGCGTCCCGGTGTTGTTCCCGCTCTGGGCGCCGCTGGCGCTCCTGGCAACGTTCACCAAGGGCGGCGAGGCCAGCGCGCGCGCGTGAAGCGCGTGCTCAGCCGGGCGTGCGCACGCAGCGGAAGCCGAGCGTCGGCGCGCGCGAGGCGGGATCGAGCTTCTCGCGACGCGACGTGCGGAGATTGCGAGCGACGTTCGCGTAGCTGCCGCCTCGCACGATGCGACGCGAGTCGGCGATCGAGACGCCTTCCATCAGCACCTGCGACGACGAGTCGGCCGTCCACTCTTCGACGTTCCCCGCCATGTCGAGCGCGCCGAAGCCGCTCGCGCCGCGCGGAAAGGTGCCGACAGGCGCCGTGAAGAGGAAGCCGTCGTCCTCGCCCTCGCCGTTGGCGAGCGTGGTGCTCGGCAAAGGACCCCACGGGAAGGCGCTCACGTGCCCTTCGCTCCCGCCGGCCGCCGCGTACTCCCACTCGGCTTCCGTCGGAAGGCGCGCGTCGTCCCAGCGGCAGAAGGCGGCAGCCTCGTCCCACGTCACGCAGTTCACGGGGTGCTCGAGGCGGTCGACGTGCGAAGCGTTGCACTCGGGTGACGTCTGCTGCGAGGCCGCGAAGATCGACGGGCATCCGCCGTGCGCTTCGCACGCGCTCCACGCGCGCACCGTCGTCTCGACCGCGTCGATGTCGAACGAGTCGAGCATCACCTTCGTGCGCGCGTGCTCGTCTTCGTCGGTGCCGGAGACCGACGCCGGCGCGCCCATCACGAACGTCCCGGCCGGAACGCGCACGCGCTTCCACGCCTCGACGCGCGACTCGGGCGCCTCGATCGTCGTCTTCGCATCGACCGCCGCCGCCGTGACGGTCGTCGTCGTCGACGTCACCGACGGGTAAGGCCCCGTGCCCGACCACTCGCGCCGCGCGATGGCCAGCACCGTCGCTGCCGACGCCGCGCTCACGAACAGCCCCAAGATCAGCGTGTCGGCGCTTCGAACCTTCGGACGCTGCGGCATCGCCGAACGCACGGTCCCCGCGCCGGTATCGCGCTGGGCCCGCCGCGCCGCGATTCGATCGCGGGTCGCTTGGTCGGCGTGTTCGAGAATCACGCGCGCACCCTAGTCGCAGCTCAACGCTGGAAACAAGGTGTAACGCACACGTGATCGCTCCCGCTGGGACCCGAGTAGGACGAGGTAGGTCTCGGCTCGCGATCACACGCGCTGCGTCAGCTCTCCCATTCGCGTCGCTGCACGACCGGAAGCTGCAGCGCGCGCTCGCGTTCGAGGTCGAGGTTGCCGACGTGAATCGAGATCGGCATCTGAACCCATTTGTAGATCGACGCCGTGAACAGCCTCCCGAACTTGCGCGCCCACGCGCCCAGCGTCTTCGGGTCTTCCTTCGGAAACATCGCGCGAAGCGCCGCTTCCACTTCGTGCTCGCTCATCTTCTCGCCGGCGTAGAGCGCGAAGCAGGCGTCGAGCACGGGGAACGGCATGAGCTCTTTCTCGTCTTCCATCCCGTCGGCCAGCTCGGCGCTCGCCGGCTTCTTCAGCGTGAGGCGGATCGCTTCCTTGCGATCGTCGGGGAGGGTCTCCAGCAGGTAATCGAGGAGGTAGTTCACGACGGTCTTCGGCACGTTGGCGATGACCGAGAGCGCCCCCTCCATGTCGCCGCCGATCGTCGTGTAGCCGACCGCCTTCTCGCTCATGTTGCTCGTCTGGAGGAACAGCCCGCCGGTGGCGTTGGCCCATCCCCACATGCGCGCGGCGCGGACGCGCGACTGCACGTTCATCATCGTGAGAGGCGTGAGCTTCTCGCCGGGCTCGAGCATCTTCGCCACTTCGGCCGCTTCGCTCTCGAAGGCGGCGTCGATGGAGAGGACGGTGAACGTCGCGCCGAAGTCGCGCGCTGCTCTCTCGGCGGCGGCGGTGGTCTCCGGCGAGGAGAAGCGGGTCGGCAGGAAGAAGGAGTGGAGCATCTCCTTGGCCTTTGCGCGGCGCGCGGCCTCCTCGAGCTCCGCGTAGCGGCGATCGACGTAACGACGCGCGACGATGAGGCACAGCAAGCTGTCGCGGCCACCGGAGAGCGCTACGCCGATCGATTTGAACGCGCCGGTCTTCTCGAAGTAGTCGCCGATGCCGAGCGCCAGCACGTCGAGCAGGTCTTCGCAGAAGCGCGCGCGCGCCGACGGGACCGCGGCGGGGGACGGGAGAAAGAAGCTGCCGTGCGGCGGCGCGGGGAACACGAGCGCGTCGCGCGCGGGGGTCGCTTCGCGGACGGCGATGCGCGTGACGTGCGGCGTCGTCGCCGCGAACGCTTCCTGGTCCTGGCGCCACGTCGAGTTCTCGACGCGAAGGCGGCGCGTGCGATCGAGATCGACCGTCGTGCTCGCGAACCCTTGCTGGAAGCGTGGCGCATCGAGCAACACGCGCCCGTTCTGCGCGACGTAGCCGCCGCCGTCGAAGACGAGCCCGTCGTTCGCGCCGACGAGGTTCGTGTAGACGAGCGTGCACTCGTTGTCGGCCGTGCGCGTGGCGATCATCTCGCGGCGCGTATCGACGATTCCCAGACGAAACGGCGAGGCCGAGATGTTCACGACGATCTCGGCGCCCGCGTAGCAACGCCGGCGCATGGGGCCGTCGGGCGACCAGATGTCTTCGCACACCTCGACGGCGACGCGACCGAAGTCGAAGTCGAAGATCAGATCGCCGAACGGAACGATCGCCTCGTCGATCTTCACGTCGTCGCGGAGGCCGGGGACGCCACGCGCGAGCGTGCGCGACTCGTAGAAGATGTTGTAGAGCGGCAGCTTCTCTTTGGGCACGAGCCCCACGATGCGTCCGGCGTGCACCACGGCCGCGCAGTTGTAGAGGTGCGGGCCGCGCGCGATCGTCACGCCGATCACCAGCGCCGCGTCGATGTCCGCCGTCTCGCGCGCGAAGCGCTGGAGCTCCGTGAGCTGCGCGTCGACGAAGCGACGCCACTGCACGAGGTCTTCCTGCGGATAGCCCCCCACGGTCTGCTCGGGGAGCGCCACGATCGACGCGCCGTCGGCCGCGGCCGCGCGCGCGATGCGGACCGCGCGATCGACGTTCGAACGGACCGCGCCGACGGTCGTGTTCACGCTGGCCACGGAGACACGCAGGAGCCTCATGGACCGTACTGTAGGTCCAAAGCGCGCCGCTGGCAGGGACGTTGCGCGGGGTGCGCGGGCTACATCGCCGACGAAATCGCCTGCGCGCCGCGCGTCACGATCTGCGCGCCCGCCGAGATTCCGCGCTCGACCGGGACGAAGGCCCCTTCGATGGCTTCATCGACCGTGACCGGCAACCGCTCGAAGCGCACGCGCCCGTCCGGCGCTTGCCCGGCCTGCGCGAACACGATCGTCTGCTCGCCGAGCCGCACGACCGCCGACCGCGGGACGGCGAACGCCTGCTTCGCTTCCGTCGCGACGATGCGGACGCTCGTGTACATCTCCGGCTTCAGGAAGCGCTCCTTGTTGTCGAACGTGCAGCGGACCTTCGCCGTGCGCGTCGCCGGATCGAGCACGCCCGAGACCCAGTCGACCTTCCCCTCGAACGTCTTGCTCGGGTAGGCGAGCGGGCTGACCGAGACCTTCGCGCCGACCTTCACGCGCGACAGGTCCGACTCGTAGATGTCAGCCAGGACCCACACCGAGTCGAGCTCGCCGATCGTGAACAGCTCGACGGCCTGCCCGTTCGCGTACTGCCCCGACACTTCGACGCCCGGCGTGAGCGAGCGCGAGATGACCTCGCCGTCGATCGGCGTCGTGAGCGTGAAGCTCTGGTTGATGGCGTCGCTGGTGCCGCCACGAAGGAGCTGCGTCTTCAGCTGCGCGCGCTGCATCTCCGCCTTCGCCTGGCGGTAGGCGTCTTCCGAAATCTCGTAGTCGGCCTGCGCGACGGCCTTCACCGCGAGCAGCTCGGTCTTGCGCGTGAAGTCGTGCTCCGCCGCCGTGAAGTCGGCCTTGGCCTTCCCGAGCTCCGACGACCACTGCCCGATGTCCGGCGACGTGATCGACGCCAGCGCCTGCCCGTGCGTCACGCGCTGGCCGAGCGCAGCGGTCATGGCCGTCACGCGCCCGGTGACCGGCGAATAGATGTGCGCCACCTTCTGATCGTCGAAGGTCACGCGCCCGCTCGTCGTCACGACTTCGTCGACCGGATGCTCGCCCGCCGGCGCGACCTCGATCTGCGCCGCGTTCACCTGCGCCGCCGTGAACCACGCCTCACCGGCCGGCGGCTGCGGCCCTTCCGAAGCTGCCGCGGCCTGACGGCACCCCGTCATGACGGGGAGCGGAAGCGCGCAGAATGCAGCGAGCGTGAGGATGCGGCGAACGGACATGATTTCTGCCTCGAACGAAAGCGGGTGACGGTGGGGCGATGGAAGGGAGGGTGCAGCGCGAGAACGAAGAAGCGGCGAGCCAAGAGTGCTCAGCAAGCGCCGAACCAGCTAGCACATGGCGAAAAGTGCGCGATCTCCGGGGGGACAAAATCGTACGCAGTGACGACCTGCCCCAACGACGCGCCGCGCAGTGAGACGCCGTGACGCTGAACGCCGCGCCCGATCCGCGTGAAGAGATGGACGATTCCACCGCGACGACATGACCCACGACACGCGCCGCCCGGCGTTTTCGAGGCATGCGCGCGCGCACGCCGCGTGTGGACTTGGTGACGTCGTGGCCTCGGGGTTACGGCGGCGTGAGCTGAACGTCGATCGTCGCCGGCGCCGTGAACTGGGTCAGGTCGTATGGCTGCACGATGAGCACGACCTTCTCGCAAGGTTGAAGCGTGACCGCGCCGCCGTTCGCCGACGTGAGACCCGGGCAGTAGTCGGAGCCGTTCGCGTTCGCGCTCGTGAGGCCGCCGCCACCGGAGACACCGTTGGCGACGTAGCCGGTGCACGCCTGGCGATCGGCGCTCGCCGTCGGGACGTCGGCGGTGTTCGCGTACGCGGCGAGGAAGGCGTCGTCGGTCGCCGCGCAGTCGGCGTTCGCTTCCAGGTACGCGGCGACGCCGCTCGTGTTCTGCACGACGATCGCGGCGTAGGTCGTCGAGCTCACGCTGAGGTACACGACGGGGCAGGTGAACGCGGTGGAGTCGTCGGGGTTGTACGCGTAGCGCGGCGTGGGGCCGAGCGCGTACGAGAGCGCCGCACTGGTGGGCGATCCGGTGGAGTCGAGCACGACGTCGACGCCGGTCGTGTCGCACGAAGCGCCGCCGTCGTCGTCGCCGGTGGCGGCATCGGTGACGGTGAGCGTCTGCGTGCCTGACGTCGATGCGCCGGGGTCGGGGTTCGCGACCGTGATGGCGATCGTGGTCGCGGTGGTGAGCGAGGACGCAGGGACCGTCGCCTGGAGCTCGCTCGCGCTCACGTAGGTCGTGGCCAGCGCCACGCCGTCCGCTTGAACCGTGGAGCCGGCGACGAAGCCGGTGCCGTACGCGACGAGCGGCGTGTCGCCCGCGCCCGCCGTGACCGAAGCGGGCGCGATGCTGGTGAGCGTGGGCGTGGGGTTGTCGATCGTGAAGGTCGTGGCGTTCGACGGGCCGCCGCCGGGCGCGGGGTTGGTGACGGTGATCGAGATCGCCCCCGCCGTCGCGAGCTGCGCGGCCGTGAGCGTGGCGTCGACCTCGGTGGCGCTCACGAACGTCGTCGCGCTGGCCGTGCCGTCGAACGCCACTTGCGATGCGGCGACGAAGCCGGTGCCGTCGATCTTCAGCGTGGTCGGAGGGTCGCCGACCGTGCCGCTCGTCGGCGTGATCGACGTGATGGCCGGCGTGGGGTTCCCCACGACGAACGTGAACGGCAAGCTCACGCCGCCGCCGGGCGCGGGGTTCGTCACGATCACCGGGAAGTTACCGACGGTCGCGAGCGACGCGGCCGGGATGGTCGCCGTGAGCGACGTGGCGCTGGTGAACGCCGTGGGGATCGGCGCGCCGTTGAACGAGACGGCGGACGCGGCGACGAAGCCGGTGCCTGTCACGGTGATCGCGGCGGCGGGAGCGTCGACGATCGCGCTCGTGGGGGCGACGGCCGTGACCGTGACCGTCGGATTGGCGACCGTGAACGAGAGCGACTTCGACGCGCCGCCACCAGGCGCGGGATTGGTGATGACGATCGGCGCGGCTCCGGCGACGACGAGCTTCGCGCTCGGGATCAGCGCCGTGAGCTGCGTCGCGCTCTTGAACGTCGTCGCCAGCGCGAAGCCGTTGATCGACGCCGTCGAGGTCTTCACGAAGTTGCTTCCGGTGATCGTCAGCGTCGTGTCGCCCGCGCTGGCGAGCACCGCGTTCGGCGCGAGCGTCGTCACCGTCGCCAGCGGGTTCTCGACCACGAACGTCGCCGGCGCGCTCGTCCCGCCGCCCGGCGCCGGCGTGACGGCAACGATCGGATGCTTGCCCGGTTCGCCGAGCACGGCGGCGTCGAGCGTCGCGCGCATCTCCTTGTCGGACACGAACGACGACTTGATGTAGACGCCGTCTACCTGGATGGCCGTGCGCGGCACGAAGTTCGTCCCCTGGATGGATACGGTCGGCGCGATCCCATCGACGAGCGCGCGCGACGGCGTGAGCGACGTGACCTGCGGCAACGGCTGCGCAGCCCCTTCGGGCGGCAGGTGAATTCCCGCGTCGTGCGCTCCGGGGGGCGTCGACTTCGGTGTCGTGTCGGGCGGCGCGGGGATGGCGGCGCGCCCGTCGGTGAGCGACGTCGCCGACTTGGTGGCGCACGCCGCGCCGAATGCGAGCGCGACGATCGCGAGTCCCCGAGTGATGGTGCGTAGGCTCATCGTGTCGGTCGGCCGCTAGAGCAAGGGGTCGGCCAACGACGCGAACGCACGGCTCCGCGCGAATTCTCCGTTCAAACGGGGCGCGATCGCCCCAACGCGCTCTCGCGCGCGTTGCGAGAGGTGCGTCGATGTGGGTATCGCTCAGCTCACGGTGGTGCGCCGTTAGGCCAGGCGTCCGACCACACGCGCTACTCGTGCAGCACGACGCGCGTCCCCTCTTTCGGGTCGCGCGTGAAGACGCCGTGCCACCCCTCGGGCAGGCGCGGCTCGGTCCATCCGAAGAGCTCGCGCGCGTCGGCCGGCGAGAGGTTCACGCAACCGTGGCTCATCGTGTGGCCAAAGTTCGAGTGCCAGAAGGCGCCGTGCAGCGCGTAGCTCCCTTCGAAGTACATGACCCACGGCACGTCTTCGATCGAGTACGGCGCGTCGGCGGCGATGTTCCCGTCCATCGTGGCGCTCACGTGCTTGGCCTGGATGCGGAAGGAGCCGGTGGGCGTGGGGTGGTCCTTGGTCTTGTCGTTCGGGTCGCGCTTCCCCGAGGCGACGAGCGTGGCGAACACCGGGCGCGTGCCTTCGAAGGCCACGAGGATCTGGTGCGTGAGATCGATGTCGATCCATTTCTCGTGCGGCTCGAGATCGCCCGGCGGTGCGCCCGGCGTCGCCAGCTGGACGTCGTTCATGGAGACCCACGCGCCGTCGCTGCGCGCCGTCCTGCGGTAGGTGGCGCCGTTCGCGACGTACGTCTCGCCGGTCAGCTCCACCACGCTTCGCTTCTCGATCGCCGGGCCCCACGCGACCTTCTTCTTCTCGGGATCGATCACCAACGCGTGCGCGGTCGACGTCTTCACGAATCCGATCGCCGACGATTCGCTCGCCGCCGGCGCGCTCGCGTCGCTGGCGTCCGCGGCATCTCCTCCGGCGTCTTCCGGAGCTCCCGCGTCGCCCACCTCGACCTGCGCGCCGAGCCACGCGCCGTGAAACTCCGGCGGCGGGTGATGCAACACCACGCGCTCGAATGGCACCGCGAACCCCGCGGTCGTTCGCCACCAGTGCGCGTGCGCCGCCTTGAAATCGCGATCCAGCGCGAGCACGAACCCGCGCACCATCCGCCGCACGAGCACGCCGTGCCCGTGAAGGTCTTCCAGCGTGACCTCTTTGCTTCCGCCGTCGCGCAGGTACCACGGCACCGCGGCCGCATCGGGGACCTCGGCGCGCGGCGCTTCCACGTGCGGCGCGCTCGCGGCTCCTGCGTCGAGCGCGTCGTCGTCGTCGTCGCCCGCGCCCGCGTCGACCGGCGACGGCTTCGGAGCCTCGAGCCACGGCTCGTACTTCTTGCGATCGTCGATCGACAGCACGCGGCGGTAGAGCGGCGTCCCGTTGCGAATGTTCACGCCGTAGTCGTAGGGGAGCGACTTCGACAGATCGGGTCCGTGCGGCGCCAGGCGAACGCGGGGGTTCTTGGGATCGAGCGTCGCGTTCTTCCCGCACACGAAGCCCCCCATCACGAGCTCGAGCCATCCGTCGGGGCAGCTGTCGTTCACGATCGGATCGGGGATCACCGGCACGCGCGCGCCGTGACGCAGGTACCCGAGGCGGATGCTCTCCTCTCCCCCGTCGGCGTCCTCGGGCCACAACGGCGCGCTCAGCACCGAGGTCACGAAGTTCGTCGCGCCGAGGCGCGCCCCTTCCCACGGCCCGGCGTCGATCGCCGCGTGGGCCGCCTCCACCATCGCGCGGTGATGCGCCGCCGCTTCTGCGAGCCGCTCCGCTTCGAGATCGCGCAGCGGAGGGGGGAGAGGTGCAGTGGCGTGACCGGCATCGATCGCGCGCGACGGATCGCCGTGACGCGCGCACGCCGTCAGCGCGAACGCCAACGCCAGCGCCCACGCCACCTTCGAAGCCGAAACGCGCACGCCGTCTCTCACTTCCCGGGCTTCCCCCACTCGGGGTCGCGGAGCAGTCGCGCCAGGCGAAGCCACGCGCTCATCGCGTGCTGCGGGTAATCGATCCGCACGTCGCTGTTGAGCAAGCTCTCGCGCACGCCGCCGATCGCCTTCGCCGGATCCCGCGCGAAGTACACACTGTCCGCGTCGAGCTGCTCCCCGCGCATGAAGCACGCGAGCCGCATCGACGACGCGCGAATCTTCGTCTCGTCGCCCCCCATGAAGCGCGTGAGCTGGAACGTCGAGGCCAGCGCTTCGAGCCGCGTCGACGTCGGCGTGACCTCTCCCTGATGGTAGAAGGCGCCCACGTAGTCGGGCTGCGCCGCGGTCTCGGCGGTGATTTCCCCGAGGTAGATCGCGTCGGCGATCTTGTTCGCGTGCTTGGCGTACGTCGGCTCTTTCGTGAGCACGTAGAGGTCGTGGAGCGCGTACGAGAGCCAGTGATCGTGGATCTGGTGCTTCAGATCGTCGTGTGCGTCGCGCACGTGAATGATGTAGTCGGCCGACTTGCGCGCGGCGGCGAGCCACCGATCGTCGGGATCGATCGCATGGAGACGCACGAGCCCGAGCGTCGCTTCGCCCGTGAAATAGTAGATCTCTCTCTTGAGCTTCTTCCCTCTCGCGCTCTCGTCTTCGCGCATCACGTCGGCGTTCTCGCGGAAGTGCCCGTCGCCGTATTGTTGATGAACGATGAACCGCGCGAGCTCGCGCATCGTCGCGAGCTCGCTCATGTCGCCCGTGGACTGCGCGTACTTCGCGAGCGCGACCAGAGAGAGCCCTGCGCCGCCGACCTTCTGCTGCTCTTCGTCAGCGGACTCGCTGAGATAGCTCCCGTCCGGTGACGTCTTGAACTGCGCCTTCAGGTAGGCGATCGCGAGCGCGGCCTTGCTCTGCCATTCGATGACGCGCAGCTCGTCGTACGCCTCCATGAGCGCGTAGATCGCGCCGGCGTGGCGAATCAACCCGTAGCCGCGCTCCTTCGCGTCGAGCACGGGGTTGTACTGGTACGTGAACATGCCGCGGGCATCGACCGTGCGCGCGATGTAGTCGGCGCCGGCGCGCACGGCGGCCAGCAGCGCGTCGGCCGTGAGGGTCGTGGGCCGCGGCGGCATCATGCGAAAGAGTGCGATCGGCACTTGGCCCGCGACCGCCGGCTGGAGGTGCGCATCGACCATGAACCGCGCCACGCTCATCTTCAGGACCGACGGCGCGTCCGTGTGCGCGCGCGCGGCGACCATGTCGATGAGCTTCTCGCCTTTGAGCTGGAGGGTCTCTTTCTGTTCGTTCCCGAGGTCGACGTCGCGATCGAGCAGCACTTCGCTGGGGAGCACCCATCCGAGCGATCCGGCGGCGTTGCTCGCCACGTACCCGTGAAGCCCGATGTCGTAGATGCGATCGCGGATCTTCGGATCGAGCACCGCGGGCTCGGCGCTGGTGAGCGCGTCGATCTCGATCCGCACGTCGCTCGCGTCGGATGCGGCCACGCCGTCGGCCATCTTTGCGATCTCTTCGCTCGCGGCGACGACCGAGTCGCCGAGCGTCGCGCCGAGCCCCGTCGCGCGCAGCGCAGGCTTGCCGCGCGTCCACGCCGTCACGAACACGCGATCGCCCGGGCCCGGCGGGAGCGCGGCGGTCGGACGCGCGCCATGCTTCACGATGGCGTGAGCCAGCGCGAGGTACGGCGCGAAGTCGACGCCGTCGACCTTCGCCATTGCGCCCAGTGCCGCGCGATCGAGAGGCGCCGCCGTCGCGGTCCCGCTCCCCTTCGCGCACGACGTGCACCCGCTCGCACTGAACGCGAGCGCGACGCACGCGATCGCGGTTCTACCCATGCCCATCGGGCCGGGTCTTACTCGATCGCCTGGCTCGCTTCCACGGCGTCGGGGATCGTTCGATAGCGATGGTAGTAGTGCGTGACCTTCACGACGTACCCGCGCGTCTGCTCGAACGGCGGAATGCCGCCGTAGGTCCGCACGGCCTGACCGCCGGCGTTGTACGCGGCGACGGTGAGCTCGAGGTCGCCGTTGAAGTCGTTGGCCAGGATGCGCAAGAAGCGCGTGCCGCCGAAGATGTTCTCGCGCGGGTCGTCGATGTCGCGCACTTCGAGGCGCATGGCCGTGTCGGGCATCAGCTGCATGAGGCCGCGCGCGCCGGAGACGCTGACGGCGCGCGGGTCGTAGTCGCTCTCGACCTTGATGACGGCGCGCACGAGCTGCTCGGGGATCTGGTAGAGCGTCGCCGCCTGACGGATCCACTCGTCGTAGCGAACGAAGCGCGCGGCGTCGTGATCCGACGGCGGCACGGCGAGCCCGGCGACGTTCGCGCCGTAGCCTGTGGCGCGGACGTGATCGCCTTTCATGTACACGCGGTAGCGCGGATCGTTCCGCACGTTCGTGAAGTGCGCGACGCCGCTTCCGTCGACGTACTGATAGATGTCGGCCGACGCGCCGCACGCCACGCCGATCACCGTCAGCGCCGCAGCGACGGGCGCGAGGAATCGAAGCGGGGAGCGTGAGCGCATGGGTGGAGGTGCGATCGTGCCGGATCGCGCACGCGCTAGCAATTACAGCGCGCACCCCGAAGTCATTCCACCCCCAGGATCCCGCACATCGCACGACGGCGGCGCGCGCCATCTGTTAAGGTCCGCGCACGATGCCCTGGAACGTTCCGCTCGTCGTCGCGAGCGCCGTATTCGTCCTCTTCCTCTTATGGAAGTTGCGCCCGCGGATGGATGGCGGGGGTGGCGCGGGGCGCGCTGCGGCGCTTCGGGCGGCGAAGGCGCGGGTCACGGCGGCGAAGGACGACGAAGAGCGGGCCCTCGCGTTGTGCGACGCCGGCGATGCGGCGGCTTCGGGTCTCGCCGGGAGCGAGAGCGCCATCGGGTACTACCTGCGGGCGATGCGCGCGAGCCCGGCGTCGGCGGATCTCGTGGCGCGGGCCGCCAGGGGGCTCGCACGGAAGCCGCGGGCGCTGGAGTCGCTCTTGTGGCGACGGCTCGGCGCGGAGCCGTGGGCGGGCGGCGGCGAAGCGGCGGCGAAGATGGCGCTCGAAGAGCTGGCGCGGCTGTATTCGGGGCCGTTACGGAACGCCGCGAGGGCGCGGGCGATGGAAAATGCGCTCGCACTCCTTCCCGGGCGCACGAGCGCGACTCCGAAGACGTCGATACCGACGTGAGTTGAGCCCAAACCCGGGCGAAACGGGTCGACACTCGGTCAGATCGCGTCCAAACGCTGCCGGATCGCGTCGACACTCGGTCAGATCACGCCGAAACCCCGCCGGATCGCGTCGACACTCGTTCGAGTGATGCCGACACCCGCTCGAGTCGCGTCGATACCGGGGCGCGCGACGCCGACACCGACTCGAGCGACGTCGATACCGGTTCGAATCGCGCCGATCAGCTTCGCTCGAGCATCGCCGCGAAGCGCTTCCCGAACAGATACGCATCGCCAGGCCACCGCGCCGACAGGTAGCTCCCGTCTTCCACCACGAACGCGGGCGCGTCGTTCTCCATCGTGCCGCGTGACGAGAGCGTCCGAGGCCCGCGCTCGAACTGCGCGTCGGGGTCGGCCAGCGCGGCGCGCACTTCCTCTTCCACGTATGCGTCGTACGTCCGGTAGTAGCGCCCGAGCTTCCACGCGGTGAGGGCGTACGCCGTCTTCTCCATGTACTTCGGCAGACACGTCGTGCGCCTCGCGTGCAGCACGCTCTTGCCGGTGTCCGGATCCTTCGCGCGCGCCATCACGATCACGCCGTGGCAGATCGCGCCGAGCGGCTTTCCGGTGCGCGCGAACACGGCGACCTTCGCGAACAGCGGCTCGCTCTCCAGGTACTGCTTCATTCCCTGCGCGTGCCCGCCCGGGAGGATCAAACCGTCGAGCGTCTTCACGTCGACCTGCGCCCAAGCCACCGTCGATCGAAACTCAGGCGACGCTTCGAGCTGGCGATAGAACTGCTTCGGTTCGTGTTCGGCGCCGAGCTGTCCGAAGATCACGCCCGTGAGCAACAGCGGATCGGCGGCCGGCGTGACGCCGCCCTTCTCCGTCGCGAACGTCACGCGAACGCCGGCGCGGGTGAGGATCTTCCACGGCACGGCGACCTCGGTCACGTCGAAGTCGTGATCGGGGAGTGGGATCAGGACGTGCTTCGGCTTCGATGCGTTCGTCCCGTTCATCGCTCACCCCGAATGCGGCGGCCAGAACGCGGTCGGCAACGCGTGCCGATGGAAGAGCGCGAGCCAATCCATGAGCCCCGCCACCGTCACGTGCACCATGAACCCTTGGTAGATGCTCTTCGTCTTCATGCTGAGCGAGCCGAGCGCGATCCCGGCGACGATGGCGCCGTTCACCTCGAGGTACGGCTTGCCGTAGTGGATCATGCAGTACGGCACGGCCATGGCGAAGATGGCCCCCGAGCCGAGCGTCGTCTTCAGCGCGCCCAGCCACCACCCGCGGAAGAACATCTCCAGCGCGAAGAACTGCGCGAAGTAGATCGCCTCCCACATGAGGAAGTCGAGCCAGCTGCGCGAGGCGTTTCGATAGAACGGGTAGTACGAGCCGAAGTCGGGCTGATGGCTGACGATGAACATCGCCGGCAGCACGAACGCGAGGAAGAGGAGATAGATCCACGCGTGCTTGAAGAAGCCCTTGGTGCGTAGCCCCATGTCGAGGAGCGAGTCCTTCGGGAAGAAGATCTTCCACAGAGGAAACGGGATCACGTACCCGAAGATGCGCGCGAAGGCCCACCAGCCGAAGCCGAGGAGCTCGTCGTACTTGAAGAGGCCGTTGGTGATCTTGCCGTGCAGGCGGCCGTCGAGCCTCACCAGGAGCGGGTGGATGTTCTCCTCGTAGAAGCCCCGACCGCCGTAATACTCCTGCAGTGTGAGGATGACGGCGGCCATGGCCATGGCCACGAACGGACGGAGATCGCTCTTTCCTTCAGCCAGCGCCTTGCCACGCGCGCGGTGAGCGTCTTCATCGAGCTCACGCCACGTCTGGCGGAAGAAGAGCCACACGAGAGGCAGGATGACGAGCAGCGCAGGGATCGGCGCGAGTGGACGGAGGCGCTCCATCCAGAGGGCGAAGCCGTGCGGCGTCGGAGGCATCGAAGCGACTACGGTACCGAGATCCGCGACGTCGTGGTGACTCGGGACGAGCGACGCCGCGAACGAGAGCATCAAGAGGGCTTCGACGCTTCCGCGATCGCGCGCCCCTTGTCGAGTCGCGCCAGCGAATCGTCGCGGCCCAGGACTTCGAGCACGTCGAACAGACCCGGGCTGGCCGAGCGTCCGGTGAGCGCCACGCGCGCCGCTTGCGCGACGTCTTTGATCTGGAGCCCCTTCGAAGCGAGCCAGGCGTTCACGCGGTCTTCGAGCGCCTTGGCGGTCCACTCGCTCGCGTCGCGGATCGCGTCGGCGAGCCCCTGGAGGTTCGCCGCGGCGGCCGGCACGAGGAACTTCGCGACGGCCTTCTCGTCCATCACGGGCGTCTCGCGGAAGAAGAAGTCGAGCTTGTCCGCGGCCTCGACGAACGTCGCCGCGCGTTCACGCACGGTGACCATCGCCTTGGTCAAGCGCGCTTCGTCGATGCGATCGATCCCGCGCGCGAGGAGGAACGGACGCACCCGTTTGGCATACTCGTCGTCCGGCGTGAGCGCGGGGGACTTCAGGTGCTCGTGCTCGATGGCCAGGAACTTCTTGGGATCGAACTTCCCGTCGCCGCGCCCGCACGCTTCCCACGAGAAGGCCTGGATCAGATCGCTCATGGAGAACACTTCCTGGTCTCCGTGCGACCAACCGAAGCGCGCGAGGTAGTTGAGCACGGCGTGCGGTGAGTACCCCTGGTCGCGGTAGTCGCCGACGCTCACCGCGCCGTGCCGCTTGGAGAGCTTCTCGCCGCTGGGGGCGAGCATCATGGGCAGGTGCGCGAACTCGGGGATCTTCGCGCCGAGCGCCTCGTAGAGGAGGATCTGCGGCGGCGTGTTGACCATGTGATCGCGGCCGCGCGCCACGAGGCTGATCTCCATCGTGAGATCGTCGACCACCGCTCCGAAGTTGTAGAGCGGGATGCCGTCGCTGCGGACGATGACGAAGTCTTGCTGCGCGTCGTTGGGCGTCGTGATTGCACCGAAGACCTTGTCGACGTACGTGACCGCGCCCTCGGTCGGCGCCATGAAGCGGACCACGAACGACAAGTCGGGCTGATCGGTGCGGTTGCGGCACGTGCCCGGGTAACGGAACTTCGCCTTCGGGTCCTTCGCCTTCAGCGCTTCCCGCTGCGCGTCGAGCTCCTCTTTGGTGCAGAAGCAGCGGAAGGCTTTGCGCGCGGCGATCAATCGCTCGGCGTGCTCCTTGTAGATGGAGAGCCGCTCCATCTGCGTGTACGGCCCGAACTTCCCGCCGACGCCGGGCCCTTCGTCCCAGTCGATCTCGAGCCACGCCAGTGAATCGAGGATGACCGCCTTGCTCTCGGGCGTGCTCCGCTCCTGGTCGGTGTCTTCGATGCGAAGCACGAACGACCCGCCCGTCTTCCGGGCGTAGAGCCAGTTGAAGAGCGCGGTGCGGACGCCGCCGATGTGGAGATAACCGGTCGGAGACGGCGCGAATCTGACGCGAGGCCGGGGCGATTGCATGGGGCAGCGACCGTTTACCACGGCTACCCTCGATCGCACTCGCGTGAAGCCCGGAGATCGCGTCGGCCGCTACGTCATCGAAGGGCTCCTCGGCCAAGGGGGGATGGGCGAGGTCTACCGCGCCTACGACGAGATGCTGCACCGGCGCGTCGCCGTGAAGCTCTTGCGACGCGCGCACGACGACGACGGGTCGCACGGGTCGCAAGGGACCGTGCGACGGATCTTGCGTGAAGCGCGGATGGCGGCCGCGCTCGATCACCCGAACGTCGTCGCGCTGTTCGACGTGGGCGAGCACGAGGGGACACCGTTCATCGTGATGGAGCTCGTCACGGGGCAGTCGCTCCGCGCGCTCATCGGGACGACGGCGTCGCTCGCCGATCGCGTGCGGTGGATGATCGAGATCGCGCGCGCGCTCGCGGCCGCGCATCGCGCCGGGCTCATGCATCGCGACGTGAAGCCGGAGAACGTGATCGTCCGCGACGACGGGGTGGTGAAGGTGCTCGACTTCGGCATCGCGCGACGCGCCGACGGCGACGACGCGAGCCGAGGCGCGCCCATGGACCCGAGCGCCCTCGGGAGCGCCGGGACGCAGACCGAGGGGAGCAGCGTCGCGGGGACGCCGGCGTACATGGCGCCGGAGTCGATCCGCGGCCAGACGATCGACGCGCGCGTGGATCAGTTCGCGTGGGGCGTGCTCGCGTACGAGCTTCTGCGCGGCGAGCTTCCGTGGACCGGGCAAGGCTCGTTCGTGATGAACGCGATCCTGGGGGACGAACCGCCGAATCTCGACGCCGTCGTCCTGGGCATCGCGCCCGAGGTCGCCGCCGCGGTCGCGCGCGCGTTGAAGAAGGCGCCCGACGATCGCTTCGCGACGATGGAGGCGCTGCTGGCCTCGATGGGCGCATCACCGGGGGGCGACTCGGGGCGGAGCATTTCGCCGATGAAGATCGAGGCGCCGGAGTTCGTGTCGGCGCCGACCGTTCCGCTGTCGCAGAGCATGCGGAGCGTGGGGTCGCTCGGCGCAGCGGCCGCGGCGGCGGCGAGTCGATCGACGAACGGCAAGACGCGATCGCGCGCCGTCACGCTCACCGCATCGACCGCGACGATCGCCGGCGCGTCGCTGCTGTTCGTCTGGTACGCGGGTCACCGCGCACGCCCGGACGTCGCGACCGCCGTCATCGCTCGCGAGGCTTCGTCGCCCGCCGGCTTCGCGTTCCATCCGCGCGACTCGCGCCGCCTCACGTTCGACCCGGGGTGCGAAGAGTTCCCCTCGCTCTCGCCCGACGGCGCGTCGGTCCTCTACGACGGCACCTTCGGCGACGACAGCCACCTCGTGCTGCTCGATCTCGACGGCGGCGCGCGACGCACCGTCACCTCGGATCACGGCTGGCAGTTCGGCGCGCAGCTCTCGCCCGACGGGACGAGGGCCGTCTTCATCGCCATGCAGAGCGAGAAATCCGCCGCGTACCTCGTCCCGATCGACGGCTCGTCGGCGCCGGTCTTCGTTCGCGAAGGGCAGACGCGCCCCACGTGGTCGCCCGACGGCTCGGCGGTGTGGGCCGGCTACGGCGGATCGATCGAGCGCATCGACGTGAAGACGAACCTCGCCACCCGGAGGCTCACCGCTCCGCAAGGGAGCTTGCTCACCACGGTGCTGGAGCTCCCCGACGGCCGCGCGTTTGCTCGCCGCTACGACAAGAGCACGCACGCCGGCGCAGGGATCCTTCGCTACGAGCCCGGCGTCGAAGCGCCGACCGAGATCTACAAAGGCGACGTCGACGAAACGATCGCGCTCGCGCACGACGGAGAGCACGTCCTCTTTTCGCGGCTGCTGGAGACCGATCAAAAGGAGCTCTGGGAAGTCCCCGTTGAAGGAGGCGCACCCGCGCCGGTCGGCGATCCGCTCGTCGCGCCGACCAAGGGGCTCGCCATCTCGCGCCAAGGGGATCGCGTCGTGTGGTCGACGTGCACGTCCGGCGGCGACCTCTCGGTGGTGTCGGCGCCGAAAGGGACGGCGTCGGCGCGACTGGAGCC
Organism: Myxococcales bacterium; assembly: GCA_003151595.1. Next base: position 188,038 of record PLXW01000022.1, on the reverse strand, counting down.
GCTCTTCCCGCACATCGATTGGACGGACCGCGATCCGGCTGGCATCCCCGGCCAGGACGACAAGGTCGTCGTCGTGTCGGATCGAACGGGCCCGACGCAGCTCTGGGTGCTCGACCTCACCGAGCGCGAGCCGCCGCGCGTGCTCAAGACCGAAGGGCTCTCGCCCGTGGAGCCCGCGGTCTCGGCGGACGCGAAGTGGGTCGCGTTCACGGCGGTGGAGAAAGGGATCTGGGCGATGCCGCTCGACGGCTCGGCGCCGCCGCATGCGTTGACGACGCGCGGGTCGGACAACCAGCCGACGTTCGGCTCGGACGGCGCGGTGTACTTCGCGACCGACGGCGTGAGTCATCGCGGCATCGCCTCGGTGACGGCCGACGGTCACGCGCCGCCTGTTGCCGTCGTGGAGAACGCGCGCCTCCCGGCCGGGTCGCCGACGTCGCCGGTGCTCGCGTACGTGAGCGGCGAGGTGGCGGGGGCGACGCGCCTGCTCGATCTGACGACGCACAAGTCGGTCCCTCTCGCGGCCGGCGCGCGCACGGGGATTCACTACGCGCGGTACTCGTCCGACGGCCGCCGGATGCTCGTGGGCAACGGGATGACCGAGCTCCTCGAGCTCGACGCCAAGACGCACGCCGTCCTCCGCACGCTGACGACCGGCGACCAGATCTCCGGAGCGACGTTCGTGGGCGCGCGGATCGTGGTCGCCCGCTCCGTGTGGCGCGGTCACCTGTGGACCGCGCGACTCGAAGCGGGCCCCGAAAACGACCGCTGACGCGCTTGCGACGCCGCGTCACGGCTGCTACATCGCGCCACTCAACCGCCGTGCGAGTCATCTCGCACACCACTCTCATTCGCAGAGTCAAAGGAACACCGTCATGTCCAAGAGCCCGCTTGCCGTCGTCAAAGAGAAGTTCGAGACCAAGGAGAAGCTCGTCGCCGCCGTCGAGAAGTTCACGACTGACGACCTCTGGGTCGCGCGCACGAACAAAGACAAAGGCCTGAAGCACGTCTCGAACGCGAAGCTCGTTCGCCTCCACGCCACGTTCTCCGCGGTGAAGGAGAAGTTCGGCACGCGCGCGAAGCTGATCGACGCGATCTGCGAAGTCGAGAAGCGCGCGAAGGACGAGGGGTACAAGACGCGCCTCTCGGCGTACCCGGTTCCGCGCCTGTGGGACCTCTACAAGTCGGCGTCGAAGCGCAACGCGCCGAAGGCGCCCGCGGCCCCCAAGGCAGCGAAGGCAGCGAAGCCCGCGACGAAGGCGGCTGCGAAGCCCGCGAAGAAGACGGCCTCGAAGAAGTCCGAGAAGTGATCCGCGCGAACGGGGAGTCGCTGTAGTCTCCTCCCGACTCCACGAATCCCCGAGTCGCCGTCCGCGAGTCGCAGTCCCTGATCCCACGAACAGCGAGAGAAGAAGACGATGGGCAAGAAGTCCGAGTCGAAGTCGCCGGTCCCTGTCGGTCCGAACGGCTACCCGACGATGCACGAGATGTTCGTGCCGAAGGCGATCTTCTTCACGAACGGAGCAGGCGTTCACAAGGACCGCCTGTCTTCGTTCGAGCTCTCGCTTCGCGACGCCGGGATCGAGAAGGCGAACCTCGTGACGGTGAGCTCGATCTTCCCGCCGCGATGCAAGGAGATCAGCCGCACCGAAGGGCAGAAGCTGATCATGCCCGGGCAGATCGTCCACTGCGTGATGGCGCGGCAAGACACGAACGAGCCGAACCGGCTCATCGCCGCGTCGATCGGCCTCGCACGTCCGGCCGATCCGAACATGTACGGCTACCTCTCCGAGCACCACAGCTACGGCGAAACCGCGAAGAAGGCGGGCGACTACGCCGAAGACCTCGCGGCCACGATGCTGGCCACCACGCTCGGCATCGGCTTCGATCCCGAGACGGCGTGGAACGAGCGCGAGCAGTCGTTCAAGATGGAGAAGACCATCCTGAAGACGCGCAACGTGGTGCAGAGCGCCGAGGGTCACGCGAAGGGTTTGTGGTCGACCGTCGTGGCGCTGGGCGTCTTCATCTTCTAAGAGACGTCGATGGCCGAGGTCACCGTTCGCCACGAGCTCGATTGCAGCGTCGAGGACTACTGGAACAAGTGCGTCTTCAACGCCGAGTTCAACCAGGTCCTCTACGTCGAGCGGCTGCACTTCAGCGCCTTCGTGCTCGTCGAGCAGAACGACATCGGAACGCTACGGACGAAGAAGGCCAAGATGGAGCCGCCGCTCACGAGCGTGCCGGCCGGCGTGAAGAAGGTCCTCGGCGATCGTCTCTCGTACTTCGAAGACGGCGCGTACGACCGGACCACCGGGCGCTACAAGTGCGCCATCACGCCCAGCACGTTCGCCGAGAAGACGAACGTCGAGGCCGAGCTGTGGGCCGAGCCGTCACCGTCGGGTGACGCGAACAAGTGCGTTCGCTTCGCGCGCGTGAAGGTCGAAGTGAAGGTGTTCGTCATCGGAGGCAAGGTCGAAGAGAAGATCATGCACGACCTCCGCGGCTCGTACGACGCCGAGGCCGCGTTCGTTCGCGAGTGGATCGCGACCAAGAGCGCCTAGGAGGCGCAACGCCTCTGGGGCGCGAAACGCGGCCCCTCGTCCGTATGTGATCGCCGCTGCCCGGGAGCCGTTTACGCTTCTTTACGGCGCGCTCGGCAATTTCTCGATGCCCTGATCGCACCATTGGAGCGGAGGTCACAACCATGAATCGCATCCTGCTTACCCCGATCGTCGTTCTCTCTTTGGCGCTCGCCGCGTGCAGCGGCAGCACCACGCAAACCGAGTCGTCCACGGCGTCGTCCGCGCAAGCCGGGATGGTCAAGGCGCCGGTCGCGCCGCAAGCGACAGGGCACGCGCGCGTCATCGCCGATGCGCTCTCCGACGTTCCGCTGCGCCCCGATCAACGGACCGAGATCGAGCAGATGGCCAGCGACGCGGCCACGCGCCACGCGGCCGCCAAGACGGTGCACGTCCAGCTGGCCGAAGCGGTCGCGACGCAGATTGAAGCGGGCGCGATCGATCGCGCCGCGCTTCAGCCCAAGATCGACGCCACGGCCGACGCGCTCGCCGCATCGCGCCCGCTCGATCGCACGGCCTTCGAGCGCCTTCACACGATCCTCACGCCCGAGCAGCGCGCGCAGTTCGTCGACGCGATGAAGTCGCACGGCAAGGCGATGCATCACGCGCACGGGATGCACGGCCGCATGGAGCAATGGGCCACCGACTTGAAGCTCACCGACGATCAGCGAACGCAGATCGCCGCCATCGTGAAGGCGCAATTCGCCGCACACAAAGACGAGTTGCACGCGGCGCACGAGCACGGTCACGAGGCGATCGAGTCGTTCAAGGACGAGCAGATGGCGCCGGCGAAGGCCGACGTCGACGTGCGCGCGCACGCCAACAAGATGGCCGACGGGTTCCTCTCGATCGCCACGCAGGTCCTTCCGCTTCTGACCCCCGAGCAACGCACGCTCGCCGCCGCGAAGATCCGCGAGCACGCGCAGTCGGGCGAAGCGCCCGCGTTCGGCGAATAACTGGCGGGAAAACGAGCCTTCTCGACGCGCGGCCCCTCGGTCGCGCGTCGCTCTATTAAACTTTGTTCAGCCGCTATTGACTCAGGGTCAATAGCGTTTCAAGCTCTCGTCATGAGCGGCAAGAGCAAGGTCTCGTCCGTACTCGTCATCGGCACCGGGTTCGCGGGGCTGGCGATGGCCGTCCGGCTGAAGGAAGTGGGCATCCACGACTTCACGATCCTGGAGCGCGCGAGCTCGCTCGGCGGAACGTGGCGCGACAACACGTACCCGGGCGCGGCGTGCGACATCCAATCGCACCTCTACTCGTTCTCGTTCGAGCCGAACCCGACGTGGACGCGCATGTTCGGGCAGCAGCGCGAGATCCTCGCGTACATGGAGCACGTCGCAGAGAAGTACGGGCTCATGCCGCACATGCGCTTCGACTCGGCGGTGCAGCGCGCGGTGTTCGACGAGCGCGCCGGCGTGTGGACCGTGACCACCAAGAGCGGCGTCGTGTATCGCGCGCGCGTGGTCGTGTCGGGGACGGGGCCGCTCAACCAGCCGGCGTTCCCGGCCATCGAAGGGCGCGAGTCATTCGCGGGCAAATCGTTTCACTCCTCGGAGTGGGATCACTCGTATTCGCTCGAAGGGAAGCGCGTCGCCATCCTGGGGACGGGGGCGAGCGCGATTCAGGTCATCCCCGAGATCGCCGATCGCGTGAAGTCGCTGCACGTGTTCCAGCGCACGCCGCCGTGGATCATGCCGAAGCCCGATCGGCCCATCAGCGACACCGAGCGCGCGATCTTCCGGCGCGTCCCCGTCGCGCAGAAGCTCACGCGCGCGGCGATCTACTGGTCCCTCGAGTGGCGCGCGCTCGCGTTCACCGTGAACCCCGGGCTCTTGAAGCGCGCCGAGCCGCTGGCGCTGAAGTACCTCGAGAAGCGCGTGAAGGACCCGGTCCTGCGTGAGAAGCTCCGCCCGAAGTACACACTCGGCTGCAAGCGCGTGCTCATGTCGAACGACTACTTCGAGACGCTGCAGAAGAAGAACGTCTCGGTCATCACCGATCCGATTCGCGAGATCCGTCCCAACGGTCTCGTGACGAGCGACGGCAAGCTCCACGAGGTCGACGCCATCGTCTACGCCACCGGCTTTCACGCCGCCGAAGCCGTCGCGCCGTTCGAAGTGCGCGGCACGAACGGACGCGAGCTGAACGAGCTGTGGAAGGACGGTGCCGAGGCGTACCTGGGGACGTCGATCACGGGCTTTCCGAATTGGTTCATGCTCATCGGGCCGAACACGGGGCTCGGGCACAACTCGATGGTGTTCATGATCGAGAGCCAGGTCGCGTACGTGCTCGACGCCATCAAGACGATGCACGCCAAAAAGTGGAAGACGGTCGACGTCCTCCCGCGCGTGCAAGCTTCGTACAACGCCAAGATCCAGGAGCGCCTCTCGACGACCATCTGGCAGACCGGCGGGTGCACGAGCTGGTACCAGACGCGCGACGGCAAGAACACGACGCTGTGGCCCGGCTTCACCGTCGAATTCCGGCTACGGACGCGCCGTTTTCACGAGCACGTCTACGCATGCGTGGCAGAAGACCGCGAGACGCGCGCGGCCACTCTCGACCTAGTATCGAACGCAGCGGAATGACGGACGGAGACTGATCATGAAGTCACTCGAAGGTAAGGTCGTCGTCATCACGGGCGCCGGATCGGGCATCGGGCGCGCGCTGGCCATCGCCTGCGCGAAGCGAGGCGCGCTCCTCGCGCTGGCCGACTGGAACGAGGACGGTCTCAAAGAGACGCAGTCGCTCGCCGGCGCGGCCAAGAGCATCGTGCGCAAGCTCGACGTGCGGAGCGAAGACGGCTTCAACGCCTTCGCCGCCGACGTGGCCAAGGAGCTCGGCGGCGCGAACGTGATCATCAACAACGCCGGCGTCTCTCTGTCCGACACGATCGGATCGATGAAGCGCACCGACTTCGAGTGGCTCATCGACATCAACTTCTGGGGCGTCGTTCGCGGGACCGAGGCGTTCCTTCCGCAGCTGATGGCGAAGGACGACGGGCACGTGGTGAACATCTCAAGCGTGTTCGGGCTCATCAGCGTGCCGAGTCAGTCGGCGTACAACGCCAGCAAGTTCGCGGTGCGCGGCTACACCGAGTCGCTCCGGCAGGAGCTCGAAGAGGCCGGCTCGCCGGTGCACGTGACGTGCGTGCATCCGGGCGGCGTGAAGACGAACATCGTGCGGAACGGCCGGCACGTGAAGAATCAGCACGGCCACGCGACCGACATGGAGACGCTCTCGCGCTCGTTCGACACGATGGCCAAGACGACGCCGGCGCAGGCCGCGGAGATCATCTTGACCGGCGTCTTGTCGAACGCGCCTCGCGTGCTCGTCGGCCCGGACGCGCACGTGATCGACTTCGTGCAGCGCGTCTTCCCGACCGGCTACCCGAAGATCTTGAACGCGGCGATGCGCTGGATCGAGCGGCGCGCGGGCGCGAGGGCCTGACCGATGAAGAGCAAGGCGTCGGAGAAGGTCATCGGTCCGCGTATTCCGGATCTGCGCACGCTGATGCTCGACGTGGTCCTCCGCTTTCAGATGAAGCGGAAGATGGGGCGCAACGTGAGCGAGCGCGGGCTGCGGAAGTCGGCCGCCGACTTCGCAAAGTCGAACGAGAACGCGCACACGCCGCCGTTCGTGGGGGTCACGCGCGTCGACATCGGCGAGCGCACGGCGGAGTGGGTGACGGCGACGGAGGGCGAGCCTGAGAAGGTCATTCTCTACTTCCACGGCGGCGGGTTCTTCATGAGCTCACCGAAGCACCATCGCCCGATCATCTGGCGCCTCGCGCGCGCCACGTCGCGGCGCGTGCTGGCGATCGACTACCGCAAGGCGCCCGACAACGTGTTCCCGGCGTGGCTCGACGACGCCTTCGCCACGTACCAGCACGCGCTGGCGCAAGGCATCGCGGCGAAGGACATCGTCCTCTCCGGCGACTCGGCGGGCGGGAACATCGCGCTGGCGCTCACGCACCGCATTCGTCGCGAGAAGCTGCCGATGCCCGACGCGCTCGTCCTGTTTTCGCCGTGGGCCGACCTCGAGTGCAAAGGGAAGACGTACCGATCGAAGACCCGTCGCGACGCGATGTTCAAGGGCGACGGCGCGCGCGATCTCGGCAAGTACCTCACGCGCGAGTGCGACATCCGCGATCCGGAAGTGTCGCCAGTGAACGCCGACTTCACAGGGTTCCCGCGGATGCTCGTGTTCGCGGGGTCGACCGAGATCTTCCTCGACGACGCGCGCGCCGTGGTGCGGAAGGCCGGCGCGGCGGGCGTGGACGCGCGGCTCGTCGTGTACCGGCACATGCCGCACGTGTTCCCGATGTTCGCGAAGCTCGTGCCGCGCGCGAAAGAGGCGTTCGAGATCGTGAAGAAGTTCGTGGCCGAGACGCCGGTGCCGACGGCGCCGGCGACGCGCGCGGTCAGCCCGACGCGTTCTGAGGCCGCGACGCACGGACGCGCGTGACCTGCGGCTCCGCGGCGCGCTTGCGACGAAGCGCGTAGCGCACGAGCAGCTTCACGAGCGCCGAGTAGTCCATCCCAACCGCGGCCGCCGCGCGCGCCATTCCGGCGTGGCGCGAGAGATCGCAGTTCGGGTTCACGTCGATGACGTACGGAACGCCGTTGGCCGCGAGGCGCACGTCGACGCGCCCGTAGTCACGCATGCCGATCGCGCGGAACGCTTCCACCGCGACGCGCCGCACGCGCGCGGCGATGTTCCCCGGGAGCACGGGATGCAGCACGGGACGCGTGCCGAGATCTTCGATCGACCCTTCGCTCCACTTCGCCTCGTACGACACGATCGGCGGCGCCCCTTCCGGCAGCCCCGAGAAATCGATCTCCGAGAGGGGAAGCACGCGCGCCGCGGGATACCCGAAGAGCGCGACGTTCAGCTCGCGCCCGGCGACGAACTGCTCGACGAGGCACGGCTGGCGGTACGTCCGCACGATGTCGTCGACGCACGCGCGCAGCTCGTCGTCGTTGTACACGACGCTCCTCGACGTGATGCCGACCGAGCCGTCTTCGCGCACCGGCTTCACGATGAGCGGGAAGTCGAGCAAGCACGGATCGGCGGCGCGGGTCATCACCACCGCGCGCGGCGTCGGGATGCCGGCGTCTTCGAGGCGACGCTTCACGTGATCTTTGTAGAGCGCATAGCGGAGCGCTTCGGGCGGCGAGCCGGTGAACGGGATGCCGAGCAGCTCCAGGATGAGCGGCACCGCGCTCTCGAGTCGCGTGTCGCCGGCCAGCGACTCGCACAGGTTGAACGCGCAGTCGGGCTCGATCTCGGCGAGGCGCTCGCGGAGCGCGGTGAGGTCGCCGTCGACCGGCACCAGCTGCACATCGTGCGCGCCGTCATCCAGCTCCTCCGCGATCCCCGCGGCGACCTGCGCGACGTCCGCGCGTGCGGCGTACCCGGGGTCGCCCGCAGGCGACGAGTCTTCGTAATCGACGTTGAAGAGAACAGCGACGACGGGCGATTTCCGTCTTGGAGGCCGTGGGCGCGCGAGAGGCGCTGGATCGGTCATGACTCTGACGTCCTTTAGAGCGAATCTATCGAGGTCCCATTTGGGGTCAAGATGACAACAGCATCCGTTGCAACGAGAACGCCAGACGAGGGTCGGCCGCTGACGCCACCGACGGCACCGGCGCCACCGGCGCCACCGGCGCCACCGGGATGGGTCAAAGCGACCCTGCTGGTGGTGGGCAAGGACCTCGCGATCGAGATGCGGACGCGCGAGATCGTGACGACGTCCGGGTTCTTCGCCGCGCTCGTGGCGATCCTGGCGTCGGTCGCGTTCTACTCCGGGCCGGAGACGACGTCGCGCGTGGCGCCGGGGGCGATGTGGCTCTCGATCGCGTTCGCGAGCGTGCTGGCGCTGGGGCGAACGTGGCAGCGGGAACGCGACGAGGCGGCGCTGACTGGGCTTCTGGTCGCGCCGATCCCGCGGGCGTCGATCTTCCTGGGCAAGGCGCTGGGGGTGTTCGCGTTCGTGACGCTCGTGGAGTGCGTGGTGGTGCCGGTCATCGCGCTCCTCTTCCACGTGGAGCTGCCGGACGTGATCGGCGCGCTGTCGTGCGTGCTCGTACTGGGGACGCTGGGCGTGGCGGCGACGGGGACGCTCTTCGGCGCGATGACGGTGCGAACGCGCGCGCGCGATCTCGTCCTGGCCACCGTGCTCTTCCCGCTCCTGTCGCCGACGCTGGTGTGCGGCGTGGCGGCGACGCGCGAAATTTTCTCGCTCGCGCAATCGATGCACCCGCCGGGCATGATGGAGCAGCTCTCGGAGGTGACCGACTACCTCGGGCTGCTCGCGCTGTTCGCGATCGTGGGGTTGCTCGGCGGGATCTCGTTCTTCGGCGCGCTGGTCGACGAGTAGGCGCCTGGCGAACGGCCGCGCGTCGCGCCCGTCTCTGCGACGAGCGCGACGCTTACCGCCCTGGAACCGACGGGCTCAGTGCGCCGTCGTCTCACCTCCCGACGCCGCAGCCGCAGCCGTCGCCGCCGAGACGCCGTTCGTCTCGGCGGACGTCGCCGGTGCCGTCACCGCCGTCACCGCCGCCGCCCGCTCCTCGAGCGCCGCGTTGGCCGCAGCCTTCTTGCGCCGCTTGCCGACCGCGCCTTTGACGGGGAGCTTCCCCTCCGCCGCGAGCTTCTTGTTCGCCTTCTTGGTCGCCACGGCCTTCTGCGCGATCAACTTCTGCGCGCCGAAGAGCCGCGCGATCATCGGGTAGAGCGTCCCCACCGACGAGTCGCCCTGCACGGCGAGCTCGAACGCGGGCTGCATCCGCTCCATGAAGGCGTAGACGTCTCGCCACGACATCCCCTCCTGACTGCGCGTGAACGCTTCCCACGTGTCGCTCTTCACGCGCATCGCCGACCACTGCGCCGCCGCCTGAAACGTCTGGAGCACGGACGCCAGCGGCGGCGCCGTCTTGCCGAACACCTCGGCATAGTCGGTGAAGCGCAGGAGCTCCTTGATGACCTCCGGCATCACGGCGAGCTGCGCCGACTTCGGCTGGACGCCTCGGGTGGCCGTCGGGTCGGTGGCGGTGTAGCCGTCCGGCGGAGTCGGGAAGGCGGCGATCGACGGAGGGAGCGGCACGAGCACGAGGCCCGGGGTCGCTGCGACTGGCGTCGGCGTCGCCAGGTTGGGGGTGGTGCCGGTCTTCTCGGAGGCGACGGTGGCGTGAACGGCGGCGTGCGTGGCTTTGGTGGACTTGCGAATGGTGGACATGGGGACCTCGTGAACGTGGTTGGCTGAAGAGACGCGCTACAGGGGGCCCTCTGCGGCTTTGGCTGCATCGGCCCCGGTAAATGAGAGAAGTCACGGAGGCCGAGCGAACCTGAGCGAACGGGCGAGCGAACGGCCGTTCGCTGACGAAAGACGTCGCGATGACGCGAGGTTGCAGCGACGCCGCGTCGAACGCTTTCGTTCGCCGTTCGCTCGCCGTTCGCTCGACCCCGTTCGCTGTTCGCTCGAAGGCGTTCACCGTTCGCTGGCGAGCGACTCCGATGCGAACCGAGTCGACGCCCGTGCGCTTCGCGTCGATGCGCGTAGGTCACGAGTCGATGCGTCTGCACTCCGCGCGGACGACCATCGACTCCGACCCGATGGCACTAGGGTCTGACCGTACAGCCGTCGGGTCGGAGTCGAGGACGATGAGCGCAGGACGTAGCGCCGTCGACTCCGAGCGGATGCGCCTACGGTCGGGGCGTAGAGCTGTCGACTCCGAGGCGAGCGCGCGCAGCGGCGGCTCCACGGCGCGCGATCTGGATCGCGATGACCAGGGAGAGCACCGTCGCGCTAGCCGGCATCGGTGGCGGACGTTGGGCGCGACTGCGTGAAGCTGCCGGTGAGCGTGCCGGGGTTCGGGCACGACGCCATGCTGTGCGCGCTCGGATTGGGGCCGAGGCTCGCGGTGAACGTGCCGACGACGAGGTCCCCTTCGTGCGGACCATCGGCGGTGATCGTGACCGAGCACGTGCCGCCGGTGACGGGGTTCGACGTGCTGAATTCGTAGTCGCAGGCGAGGCCCGTGGAGGCGAAGACGTAGACGAGGGCGAACGTGCACGGGTGCGTTCCGACGCCGGCGCCCGACCACTGCACCTGGACGTTCACGTTCACGTTGTCGATCGACTCGTTGAACGAGCCGGTCGCGCCGTAGCCGATGAGGAAGGCGCCGCCGACGGCATAGCTCGCGCCGTTGACGTCGAGGATCGCGGAGGGGGAGCTCGGTTCGGCGTCGAGCGCGGAGAGCGCGCCGTCCGCTCCCTGTCCGCCGTCGACCGAGGCGGCGCCGTCGAGGCTGGCGTCGGGCGAGCTCGCGCCGGGCGATTCGCCCCCGCCGCAGGCAACGAGCGCGGAGAGCGCGAGAGAGGCGAAGACGGTGCGGCGCAGGATCGTCATGAGAGACGCCGCGCGATGGCGTCAGCCTGAGAGTCGATCACGCTCGGCTCGAGCGGCGCGCCGGTGACCTCGCCGAGGGCGAAGATCGAATCGCGAATGCTCCCGGCGTCGACTTGCGGGAGGAAGCCGCGCGGGGAGTGAACGAGGCGCGCGCCGGCTTGTTCGCACAGCTCGTAAGCGGGAGCGCGGGGCGCATCGATGACGAGCGCGTCGGCCTTGATGCGTCGCTCTTTGGCACCGTCGGCGACGACGACCGCTTTCACGCGCGCGGTTCCCTCGGCGCGCAGCGGCGCGGCGCGCACCACCTCGACCACCTGCCCGGCGCGCGTCGCGGCGCGCGCGAACACATCACCCATCGCGCCCGCGCCGTCGGCGACGCACACCACGACCCGCTCGCCCAACGTGATCCCGCGCGCCAGCAACCACGACGCCGCGCGCGCGCTCATCACGCCCGGGAGATCGTTCCCCTCGAACGCCAGCGCTCCGTCGTGCGCCCCCGAAGCGAGGATCAACGCGCGTGCGCACACCACCTCCGCCCCTTCGTCGCCCACCACGAGCAGGTCGTCGCCGTACAGCGCTGCGGCCGTCGTCTTCGTGCGCACGACGATCGCGCGCGAGGTGACGCAGGCGTCGAAGCGGGCGCGAAGCGAAGCCCACGGAATCGCGTCCTCTCCGACGAAGGCGCGCAGCGTTCCGCCGACGTCGAGCGAGTCGTCGAGGACCTCGACTCCCCTCCCCGCTTCCACGGCGCGCAGGGCGATGGCCATCCCCGCTGCGCCTCCGCCCACCACGACCACGTCCGCCGAGCGCCTCTTCGCCTCGCGCGGCGCGGTGGTCTTCGCCGGCAGCTTGCCGAGGCCCGCCACGCGACGCGCGAACGACTGCATGATCCCCTGAAGACCCGGCACGCCGGCGAACAGCTCGTGGTGGTTCATCCCCTTCGGAAAGAACCAGTCGGTCACGCGGAGGAAGTCGACCTCGCGCGAGCCGAGCGTGTTCTGCGTCTTCACGACGGTCCCCTCGGCCGCCGGCACCATGCACGTCATCACGTTGGGGCAGTCGTCGACCCGCGCGAGGCAGCCGTCGCACGCCGCGCGCAAGCACGAGGGGCCGCGCGGGCGATGAAACTTCGGGCTCCGCGCCAGGGCGAGCTTCCCGGCCGCCACCAGCGCCGCGGCCACGGGCTCTCCGCGCTCGGCGACGATCGATTCGCCGTCGAACTGGAGAGTCACGGGGTTCACGAAGGGCGTCGCGCGCGGCACGCGCACACTTGTAGCGCTAAATCGCCTTTCGCGATTCGTTCCGAACGCGTTCGGCGAATGGGCGCCCTTTGACTTCCGAGGGGTGCGCGCGGGAAACTGCCGCACCTGACATGCGCCTCGGGCTTCTCGGACCGGCCGATGGGAACGTGGACGGCCTCGCCCGTGCCGCGGAGAACCTGGTCGAGCGCGTGAAGGTCGACCGGGCGATCTACCTCGGCGCGGACAGCGCGCTCGACGACGTGGTCGCCGCCTGGGCCACACGGATCGTGGACGACGACCCCTCGGACGACGCCGCGTGGCGTCGAGGCGCGCAGGTGGCCATCGACGGGACACCGCAGGAGATCGACTCGTTCATCGCGCGCGAACGAGGGCGGCAGAGGCTCCGCGTGCTCGAAGGGCTCCCCAAAGGGGGCATCGCCCGCACGATCGAGATGATCGGCGATCGCGTCGCCGTCCTCGTCTACGACAAGGGGCTGCTCGACGAGGAAGACATCTTCGCCGCGAGCCTGCTGGTCTACGGCAAGAGCCCCGAGCCGCTCGTGAAGCGCATCGGCGCGCGGTGGTTCGTGACGCCGGGGAACATCGGCGTCGCCGGCGGCGGCGCGGCGGTGCTCGACGACGACGGCGAGGAGATCGTGGCCTCGGTCTACGCCGCCGACGGCACGTGCACGATGAAAGAGACGATCGCGATCCAGCGCGCGGCGAAGATGAAGATCCAGGGAGGGGCGTGATGCGCGTGGCCTTCTTCGGCGGCAGCTTCAACCCGCCGCACGTCGCGCACGTCCTGGCGGTAGCGTACGCGCTGACGACGCAAGAGATCGATCGCGTGCTCGTGGTGCCGGCGTTTCGCCATCCGTTCGCGAAGCCGCTCGCGCCGTACGCGGATCGCGTGGAGATGTGCGAGCGCGCGATGGCGTGGATGCCGGGCGTTGAAGTGTCGCGCGTGGAAGAGGAGCTCGGCGGCGAGAGCAAGACGCTGCGAACGCTGGAGCACTTGAAGGCGGCGCACCCCGACTGGTCGATGCGCCTCTTGATGGGCGCCGACCTGCTGGCGGAAGCGCCGCGGTGGTTTCGCTTCGACGCCGTGCAGGCGATCGCCGCGCCGATTGTGCTGGGGAGGTGCGGCGTGGAGACCAAGGACGCGCCGCCGCCGATCTTGCCGGCGATCTCGAGCACCGACGTACGGGCGAAGATCGCGGCGAAGGCGTGGGCCGATCTCGCGCCGCTCGTGCCGCGCGAGGTGATCGCGATCATCCGCGCGCGAGGGCTCTACGCGTGAAGAGCGTGTTCATCTTCGGCGCGGGGAAGGTCGGGCGGGCGATCGCGCACGCGCTGCGGGCGTCGAAGGCGAAGGGGGCTCCGAAGGTCACGTTGCACCCGGCGCGAAAGGGGCTCCCGAGGAGACCGATCGACGCCGACCTGCTCATCCTCGCGGTGCGCGATCGCGATCTCGCGTCGCTCGCGGCGCAGCTCGCGAGCGGGGGGCTCGTCTCGAAGCGGACGGCCTGCGTGCATGCCGCCGGAGCGGCGACGGCGGAGGCGATCGCGCCGTTGCGTGAAGCGTCGGCCGGGATCGCGCAGATGCACCCGATGATCTCGTTCGCGTCGCTGCGCGTGTTCCCGTCGCTGGCGCGCGGGCACATCCACGTGAAAGGCGACGCGGTCGCCGAGAAGCGCGGGCGCGCGCTGGCCAAGCTCCTGGGCATGACGCCCCGGACGTTCGATTCGCTCGACACGATCGGCTACCACGCCGCCGCCGGGCTCGTCGCGAACGGGGCCGCCGCGCTCGCCGCCGTCGGGTGCGAACTGCTCGTCGCGTCGGGCGTGCCCGCACATCTCGCACCGAAAATGCTCGGCCCGCTCCTCCGGAGCGTGGCCGAGAACGTGGAAGCGCTCGGCTTTCCGGACGCTCTCACGGGGCCCGTGCGACGCGGAGACCCCGCGGCTGTGGAGAAACACTTCGGCGTGCTCCGCGACCGGCTCGCCGGCGCGATTCCCTTGTACCTGGCGAGCGTTCACGCGCAGTTGCCTCTGGCGCGCGCGATCGGGGAAGCGCCCACCGCCGGGTTCGACGGCATCGAGGCCTTCGTTGCCCGCGCCGAGGCCGAGATTCGTGCGCGCCAGAGGCACTGAAGAAATCCGCGCGCGAGGGTCTCTGGCGAGACGTGAATGAGCGCCCGGAAGAGGGCGAGAAAAGGGAACGGCCGCTTGATGGAGCCCGTACCCCTAGCTAGGGTTCATCTGCTTGCTCGCGCAACCTTCTACTAGCGGGCCCCTCGCTTCCGCGTCCCCGTCGCTGCGCACGCTGACCGAGCTCGATGAGCGGCTCGCGATCGGCTCGCCCGGCGTGGTCGTGGTGCGCGCGGCCGCGGAGTCCGTCGAGGCGCTGCTCGCCCACGCGGCGCGGCGGTTGCGGAGCGTGGGTCGCACGGCGATCGTCGCGCGGGCGCATGCGGGAGCGCCGCTCTGGCACGAAGTGGCGGCGCGGCTGCGCGTCGGGAGGCTGCCGAACGAGCCGCTGGCCTGCGCGGCGACGATCGCGACGAACGCATTCCTCCGGCGCGCGACGATCGTGGCGCCGCTGCCTCGCGCGGGCACGTGGGATCGCGCCATCGCGGCCGAGCTCGCGCTGCTCACGAACGCGCCGCTCATCGTGTTCGTCGGAAGCGGCGAAGACACGGCGAACGACGTGCAGGGCGAGCGCTTCGACGTCGCCGCGACGCTCCATGAAGACGCGAAGGCGCGCTGGTGGCGCGCGGTGGCCGACGAAGCGCACGCCATCGTAGCGAGCGACGATCTCGCGTCGTACGAGGCGTGGTGGGCGAACGTGAAGCGCGCGGCGGTCGCGCCGGTCGCGTACGATCTGGCGCTTCCGAGCCTTGGCAGCGTGCTGTTCGCGCGACTCGCGCTGGCAGCCTCGCCGTGGGCGACCGCGGAGCTGGCGGCGCTGGGTGGGAGCGAAGGAGCGCTGGCGGCGCTCGTCGCGGCGGGCGCAGTCGAAGCGTCGCACGGATGGGTGTCGATTTCCCCGTCGTGGATCGATCGCGCGGGGGTCGTCGCGGCGCAGGCCTCGGCCGTCGAGCGCGCGTTCGTCGCATCGACGCTCACGTTGGATCCCGACCCGCAGCCGTGGGCCTTCGCGCGCGCCTCCGAGCTGCTCGCGCACGCCGGCGCGGACGCGGTCGCGATCGAAGCGTCGGACGGCGCGCACGTGAAGGCGATCGCCTCGGCCGACGATCCGCTGGCGCGACGCGAGATCGTGGCGCGATGGATGAACGCGATCGAAGCGCTCCCCGAAGGGCCGCGACGCGAGCTGCTGATGCGAACCGCCGAGCGCGCGCTCGCGGCAGGCGAACCGGACGAAGCGGCGCGATGCGCGCATGCTGCGGCGGCGACGGCGGTCGACGATCCGCGCGTGCTCCTTCTCCTCGGTCGTGCGTCAGCCGCGTCGGGCGACGTCGTCGCCGCGCGCGCCGCGCTCGAGCGCGCGCGATCGCTGGCCCAGGCGAGCGAGCGGGCCGACCTCGATTCGCTCGTGGCCGTCGAGCTGGGAGAGATCGCGTACCGCACGGGCGACATCGTCGTCGCACGCGAGCACGCGCTCACCGCCATCGCGCGCGGCGTTCCGGCCACGCGCCTGAAGGGGCGCAACACGCTCGGCAAGCTCCTCCTCTTCGAGGCGAAGTGGGACGAAGCCGACAGGCACTTCGCCGAGGACGGCCTCCTCGCCATCGCGCAGCAGGACGTCGTGGCCGAGCTTCGCGCGCGCCTCAATCGCGGCATCGCGCTGTTGTCGAAGGGGCACTTCGAGGAAGCGCACGGGGTCTTCGAGGCGGTCCTCGCCGAGGGCGAGCGCCGCAACGAGCCGCGGGCGCGCGCGTATGCGCTCGTCAACCTGGGCGTCATCGCCATGCGTCGCCACGAGTACGGCGCGGCGCTGGTGCACTGGGAGCGCACGATCAAGCTGCTCCACGTGATGCGCGATCGCATCGCCGCCGCGCACACGCTGGCGAACCTGGCCGAGCTGCGCCACTCGCTCGGCTTGCTCGATCACGCCGAGCACGCGCTGTCGTTCGGGCGTCGCACGCTGGGGCCCGGAATCACCGCGGGGCGCGCGGCGCACTTCGGCGTGGTGGCGGCGCGCATCGCGCTGTCGCGCGGGCGTTCGATCGACGCGCGGCGCGAGATCGAGTCGGCCATCGCGTTCGGTCAGTCGTCCGGTGACCTCGAGTTCCTGGGGCAGGCACATCGCGTCGCGGCGCGCATCGCGCTCGAAGACGGCGATCTTCCGCGCGCGAGCGACTCGCTGGTGAAGGCGCGCGAGCTCTCGACGAAGAACGAAGCGCTGGCCGAGATGGCGCTCCTGCACGCGCTGATCGAGCGAGCCGCCGGCAACGACGCGCACCACGCCGCCGAGGCCGCGCTCACGCTGGCGCGCACGGCGGACAAAGAAGAGCTCCTCCGCGAGACGCACGTTCTCCTCGGCGAGCTGCACCGCTCGGCGGGCAACGCGAAGGCCGCGCGCGAGCACATCGATCAGGCGGCGGTCGTCCGCGACAAGATCGTCGAAGGGCTCTCCGAGGACGTGCGCGCCGCGTTCCTCTCGCGCCCGGAGATCGCGCTGCTCGCGCGCCTTCAAGCGCGCATCGCCGAGCCGCCGAGCAACCCCGAGATCGCCGAGGAGGATTCGCCGTCGTCGATCTCGTCGCGACCTCCGCGCGCGAGCACGCTCCCGCGCGAGATCGTGGGCGACGACCCGGCCATCCGCGGGCTGCTGGCGGCGATTCGAAAAGTCGCGCGTTCGAACGGCACGGTCCTGATTCGCGGCGAGAGCGGCACGGGCAAGGAGCTCATCGCCGAAGCGTTGCACCACGCGAGCGAGCGTCGTCATGGGCCGCTCGTCACGGTGAACTGCGCCGCGCTCGTGGAGACTCTGCTCTTGTCCGAGCTGTTCGGTCACGAGAAGGGCGCGTTCACGGGAGCGGCGTCGCGTCGGCGGGGCCGATTCGAGATCGCCGAGGGGGGGACGCTCTTCCTCGACGAGATCGGCGANNGCGCGTGCTGCAGGAGCGCACCTTCGAGCGCGTGGGCGGCACCACACCCATCCGCGTCAACGTGCGCATCGTGTGCGCGACCCACCGCGACCTTCGCGCGATGGTCGAGCGCGGCGAGTTCCGCGAAGACCTCTACTACCGCCTCCGCGGCATCACGCTCGAAGCGCCGCCGCTCCGGGCGCGCCTGGGCGACCTGCCGCGCATCGCCGAGAACCTGCTCGCGCGCATCGCGGCGGAGCGGTCCGAGCCGGTCAAGTCGCTCGCCCCCGAGGCGCTCGAGCTCCTGGGGCGCCACAGGTGGCCCGGGAACGTCCGCGAGCTCGACAACGCCCTACGTGCTGCGTCGCTCTTCGCCGACGGCGAGGCCATCTCTGCACGTGACCTGACCGACAACGTCGACGATCTCCACGTTTTTGCAGCCTCGCGCGCTCGCCCGGGCCTCGCCTCGGTGAGCGCCATGCCCGCGCTCGCCACCCCCGATTCGGCCTCCGTCGTCGAAGACGGCGATTCGATGGAAACCGACGGACCTTTGCCCCAGATCGAGGCCACTGCCACGGCCGTGGCGTACGCTCAGGTCAGACTCGGATGCGTGACCCTTTCCGACATGAAGCGACAAATCGAGCGCGACTGCATCGCGCGCGCGCTCGCGGAGACCAAGGGGAACATCACTCGTGCAGCAGCGCTTCTCGGAATGAAGCGGCCTCGTCTCAGTCAGTTGGTCAAGCAGTACGGCCTCGCAGCCGTTTCGTCGGAGGCATGACGATGAGCGTCTCGAAAATGACCGGGAAGTTGGCGTTTGCGATGCTGGTCGCCCTCGGACTCACGATGGGCGGGTGTGTCGTCGCAAACGGGCCCGGCGACGAGACCGAACCGGCGAGCGAGAAGACCGACCAGGCGTCCTCCACGTCCGACAAGGCCACGCAGCAAGGCGCAACGAACGCGGCGGCGGCCACCCCGGCCGGCGGCGTCAGCGCCCAGTCCACCGGCGTGCCGATCGCGAGCGATCCCGAGCCGCTCCCGTGGATGAAGAACAACGTCCCTCGCAACCCGTTCAACCCGAAGTGAGCTGAGCGCACCTCTCAGGCGTCGGAGGCGATTGCCCCGGAAGTGAGCGACGGCGCGGCCGACTGCTAGGCTGGCGACCGTGGAGGACCTGCGCGCAAGAACGACGCTCTTTTGCGGCGTGCTGGCGTTCGCGATCGCGCTGTCGACGCTGCTGCGCGGGCGGCGCGCGGTGCACTTGCTGTTCGCGGCGTTCGCGACCGATGTCGCGTTCTGGTACGCGAGCCAGTCGTTCTACAGCCTCTTCCAGGCGCCCATCTGGGTCCACGCGACCGCGGTGCTCACGGTGTTCCTGCCGCAGTTCGCGGTGCACCTGTTCCTCACGATCGTCCCGCGCGAGGCCGGCAAGCCTCCGTCGCGACTGATTCGCGTGTCGACGTTGCTCGGCATCCCGATGCTCGCCATCGCGGTGAGCCCGTACCACGAGAAGTCGCTCGCGCTGGGGGCGGTCTATTTCTACGTCTTCGGTCTGCTCGCCGCGGCGTTGCTCGCGCTGTGGCGTCGCGGGCGAATGAGCCCTTCGCGTGCGGTGCGCGATCGGGTGCGCTTCCTCGTGGCCGTCGGTGCGGCCTCGACGACCTTCTCGCTGGCCGACTTCCTCTCGTACCTCGGCGTGTACCTGCCGCCGATCGGCGCGGTGCTGGCGATCGTCTTTCTCTGGGTCCTCGCCGAGTCGCTCACGCGTCCGCGCATGGCCGACCTCTACGAGATGACGGGGCGCTTGCTGGTGGCGACGGCGCTGGCCTTCGCGCTGGCCGGGATCTTCTACGTGTTCGTCACGTTCATCGGCCGCTTCAAGACGATGTACTTGAACGCCGTCCTGGCGGCGATCGTGTTCATGGTGCTCTTCGAGCCGCTGCAGAACGAGGTCGAGACGCGCATCCACCAGTTCTTCTTTCGCGAGCGCTACGACCTCGAGACGAGCGTGACCGAGCTGCGGCGGCGCCTCGGGCACGTGCTCGAGATCGAAGAGATGGTGCAGACGCTCCTCTCGGGGCTGGAGACGTCGCGTCGCGTGACGAGCGCCGCCATCTACCTCGAAGACCAGGACGGCGACGGCTTCGAGCTCGCGGGGACGATGGGCGCGGCGCCGCCGAAGCGGATCGAAGCGCTGGCGGCGAGGCCGCTGCTCGATCGGTTGGCGCAAGCGCCGTCGCTGTCGCTCGAAGAGATGGCGCGCGAAGCGAAAGAGCAAGACGTGCCGGTGCTCACGGCGGCGACGACGTTCGGCACGATGAAGAGCTCGGTGCTCCTCGCGCTTCGGGGCGACGACGACCAGCTGCTGGGGATCGTGTGCGTGCAGGACGATCGCGTGCGCGACGCGTTCACGCCGGAGGAGATCGCGCTGCTCGAGACGGTGGCCGCGCAGATCGGCGTGGCGCTCTCGAACAGCCGCGTGTACTCGCGCATGAAGGAGCGCGATCGTCTTGCCGCGCTGGGCGCGATGGCCGCGGGTCTGGCGCACGAAGTGAAGAACCCGCTCGGCGCGATCAAGGGAGCCGCGCAGCTCCTCGAAGAGCTCGCGGTCCCCGCCGCGATGCCGATGGCGCACTCGGGGTCGCAGCCTCCGCCGGGCGATCAGGTGCAGGAGTTCATCGGCGTCATCATCGAAGAGGTGAACCGGCTCGATCGCGTCGTTCGCAGCTTCCTCGACTACGCGCGCCCGCACGCCGGCAACCCGGTGCCGCTCGACGTGAACGCGGCCGTGCGACGCACGGTGCAGATCCTCACGAGCAGCCAGCCGAACGAAGACGTGAACGTCGAGCTCGAGCTGGTGGAGCCGCTGCCGCGATCGAAGATCGATCCGGAGCAGTTTCGTCAGGTGTTGATCAACCTGATCCAGAACGCGATTCAAGCGATGGACGGGCGCGGGCGCGTGACGGTGAGCACCGCGCATCGACGAAATACGCGCGCGGCGTGGTCGCCGGGGAGCGCGGGCGATCGCGCGTCGCGTCCGGACGTCGCGTCGGCGCGCGCGCCGCGATCGGCGGCCGAGGAGCTCCCGGAGATCGTCGAGATCTCGGTGCGCGACACGGGGCCCGGCATCACGCAGACGGTGCTTCGAAACCTGTTCATTCCGTTCTTCACCACGAAGGCGAAGGGGACCGGGCTCGGGCTCGCGATCAGCCAGAGCATCGTTCAGAACGCCGGCGGGACGATCGACGTGCAGACGCAGTCGGGCGCGGGGACGACGTTCACGATCGTGTTGCCGGCGGCGAATGACGCGCTGATCACGCCGGCGCCGACCGCGGCCGCGGCGCAGTAGCGCGACGACTCAGACCTGGCCGACCCAGTCGCGATCGTTCGCGCGGAACGCGGTGCGCATGCTCTCGATGAGGTGAACGCAGCCCGCGTGATTCGTTCCATCGATCCGGTCGATGTGCTCACTCAGGTGGGCGATGTTGCGCGTGCCGACGAGCGCCGAATCGACGCCGGGAGCGAAGGCGCTGAAGTAGATCGCGGCTTGTGTCCAGCGCTCGTCAGTCACGACACCGCCGATCTTCGGGTCCGGCGTCATGGCCTGCATCCGCTCCCAGTACACTTCGCAGTAGTCGCCGCGCGGTCGCTCCTTGAATCGCCACGGCACGTTCGCCAGGGCGCGCTTGGCGATGACGCCCATGCCGCGCGCCTTCGCGCGAAGGATCGCGCCGTCGAGCGCGCGCTGGTCGAAGAGGTTCACCGAGCACTGGATGGCGCCGAACTCTCCGCTGTCGACCGCGAAGTCGAGCGCCTCGTTCTCGCCCGAGTACGCGGCGAGCCTGATCTTGCCGGCGCCCTGCGCGTCGTGAAGCGCGCGCGTCACGTCGCCGCGCTCGAGCGTTTCGCGCGGGCACGAGTGGAGATGGAACACGTCGATGACGTCGGTGCGGAGGCGAACGAGCGCTTCGTCGATGCCGCGCGCGACCGCGTCGTACGTCCAGTCGGCGACGTTCTCGATTCCGTAGCCGCCCTTGGTCGACAGAACGAACTCGCTCCGCCGATGCGCCAGGTACTTCCCGATGCGCTCTTCGGCGCGCCCGTAGCTGCGCGCCGTGTCGATCAACGTCACGCCGCGATCGAGCACCGCGCCGAGCATCGTCTCGGCCTCGCGATCGCCGACGTCGTCGCCGCCGATCTGCCCCGTGCCGAAGCCGAGCGCCGAAACGCGCAGCCCGCTCTTTCCGAAGTCGCGCGTCTCCATGGCTTCGCTCAGTCGTTCTGCATCAGCCCTTTGATCTTCCCGTTGGGCAAGAGCTTCACGCCGCGCGCCGCGGGGACCTTCGGGAGGCCGGGCATGGTCATCATCTCGCCGGTGAGCGGCACGAGGAACCCGGCGCCGGCGCTGAGGCGCACTTCGCGCACGGTCACGAGGAAGTCGCGCGGGCGGCCCGGCACGGTGGGGTCGTCGCTGAGCGAGAGCTGCGTCTTGGCCATGCAGATGGGGAGGCTCGCGTAGCCGAGGTCCTTCGCGCGCTTGAGATCCTTCTCGGCTTGCGGCGTGAAGGCGACGTCGCGCGCGCCGTAGATCGTCTTGGCCAGCTTGCGGATCTTCTCTTCGGGCGCGTCGGCGAGCTCGTATACGTACTTCGCCTTCGGCGGATTCGCGTCGGTCGCGTCGACCACGTCGATCACGGTCTGCGCCAGCTCCATCGCCCCTTCGCCGCCGCGCGCGAACCCTTCGCACGGCGCCACGCGCGCGCCGAACTTTGCCGCCGCCTCGCGCACGAGCGCCAGCTCCTCGGGCGTATCGTTGGGGAACACGTTGATGGCCACGACCGGCGTGAGCCCGTAAACCGCCGCGTTCTCGAGGTGCTTCTCCAGGTGCGCCAGCCCCTTCTCGAGCTTCGCGCGGTCCGGTTCCCCCGCGCTCTTCACCGGCGCCCCGCCGTGCATCTTCAGCGCGCGCAGCGTCGCCACGAGCACCACCGCGCGCGGCCACACGCCCATCGTGCGGCACTTGATGTTCAGGAACTTCTCGCCGCCGAGATCGAAGCCGAAGCCCCCCTCGGTGATGGCGTAGTCGCCGAGCTGCATCGCCAGCTGCGTCGCCAGCACGCTGTTGCACCCGTGCGCGATGTTCCCGAACGGACCGCAGTGAACGATCGCCGGTCCCCCCTCGGCGGTCTGCACGAGGTTCGGCTTCAGCGCGTCGCGGAGCACGGCGGTCATCGCGCTGGCGGCGCCGACCTGCCCTGCGGTCACGGCCTTGCCATCGAACGACGAGCCCACGACGATGCGCGACAGGCGCTCTTCGAGATCGGCGTAGTCCTTCGACAGCGCCAGCACGGCCATGATCTCGCTGGCCGCGGTGATGTCGAAGCGATCTTCGCGCGGCGTGCCGTGGGATTTGCCGCCGAGGCCGACGATGACGTTTCGCAGGAAGCGATCGTTCATGTCGAGCGCGCGACCCCAGGTGATCTGGCGCGAGTCGAGCTCGCTCGCTTCTGGTGTGGACCGGCCCGCGGCGTTCGCCGCGGATCCGCCGTCGAAGCGATCGCGGAAGTAGATGGCGTTGTCGACCAGCGCGCTGAGCAGATTGTGCGCGGTGGTGATGGCGTGGATGTCGCCGGTGAAGTGGAGGTTGATGTCGTCGGCCGGGACGAGCGAGGCCTTTCCGCCGCCGGTGCCGCCCCCTTTCACGCCGAACACGGGGCCGAGCGACGGCTCACGGAGCGCGAGCACGGCGTTCTTTCCGAGCCGGCGCATACCCATCGCCAGGCCGATCGACGTCGTCGTCTTTCCTTCGCCGGCGGGCGTGGGGTTGATCGCGGTGACGAGGATCAGTCGCCCTTTGCCCGTGGGCGGTCGACCGATCGCGGCGAGCTCGATCTTCGCCTTGCCTCGCCCATACAGCTCGATGTCTTCGTCGGCGAGCCCGAGCTCTTGAGCGACGGCCTGAATCGTACGCGGTGCGAACTTCGCCATGAGAGGACTCCAGCTGACTCGGTGAGATTCTTCGCTTCGCTCAGAATGACAAAGGGGAGGGCGTCTCCAGATGACCGTGGGGAGGGCGTCTCCAGTTCGTGTCAGCCGTAGCGAGCTTCGAAAACGGCGCGGACGGCGTGCATCGAGCTCATCATCGCCAGCGTGTGCTCGGCGTGGCCGATGGCGAAGCCGTTGCCGATCATGAGATCGAGATCTTTTCCGACCCCTTCGGCGCCGAGCGCGGCCTTCGTGAAGCTGGTCGACATCGCGAAGAAGTAAGCGATTCCGCGATCGCGGGTCGACAGGATGGCCGCCATCTCGGCGTCGGCGACGTTCACGCACGAGAAGCTCACGTCGACCTCGCGCCCGCCGTTCGCCGCCAGCACCGCGCGGCGCACCGCGACCGGATCGCGCGCGTCGGCCTGGATGACCTCGTCGCAGATCTCGAGCGCGCGGAGCTCTTCGGCGTACGTCGCGTAGCTCTCGATGCCGATGATGCGCGCGCTCTTGCCGCCCGAGCGCCGCGCTTCGGCCGCGCACAAGATGCCGCTCTTCCCGCCCGCGCCGAGCACGAGCACGCTGCTCCCGGGCTTCACCAGCCGCGCGACCTGCGGGGCCGCGCCGGCCACGTCGAGGAGCGCGAGCGCCAGCCGATCGGGCAGGTCGCTCGGCATCTTGGCGTACGCGCCGCTCGCGAAGAGCACCGCTTCGCCGTCGATGTCGAGCTGCGCGCTCGTCCGTCGCACGGCCTTCACTTTTTCGATCTTCAGCGGCGTCAGCGACAGCGACACGAGCGTCGCCACGCGATCCCCGACGGCGATGGCTTCGCCTTCACGCCGCCCCGGCGCCAGCTGCACGACCCGCCCGAGGAGCATTCCGCCCGACCCGGTGACCGGATTGTGCTGCTTGCCGCGGGTGGCGACCGTGTCCACCACCGCTCGCGCCACAGCGGCGTCGATGTCGGGAACCAGTCCCGCCGCCTCTTCCATCTGCCGGAAACTGGCGGCATCGACGTTCAGCGTCTCGACGCGGAGGAGCATTTCCCCGTCGAACAGGCGCGAGAAGTCGTTGTCGACCCGCTTTGCAGGCTGCGGGAGCGATCCTTTGGGGTCGAGGGCGCGGTGGGTGCCGAAGGGGTCGCCACCGGGGGCGATGGGGCGGTTGCTCATGAAGCTTGGCCATTACTCGCTGTCGGACCATAAGGAAACGGATCGCGCGTTGATGCTGCGCGTCGGCTTGACCTCCTTTCCTCCTGATCGCTAGTCTTTCAAGCGTTCCGGCTGTTTCCACCAAATGGCCCAGCAAGAGATGCAAGACCCCTCGCCGAAGGCGCCCACTGGTTCGTCGCAGCGCCCGGCGCGGACGTTCGTCCTGCGATTCATCAGCGGGAAATACCAAGGGGGCGAGTTTCCGATCGTGCCCGACAAGCAGATCATCGTCGGTCGCTCGAGCGATCTCGACATGGTCCTCGTCGAGGACATGGTGTCGCGCAAGCACGCGCGCATCGCCATGCAGCAAGATCAGATCTGGATCGAAGACCTCGGCTCGACGAACGGCACGTTCGTCAACGGCGAGAAGATCAAGCGCGCGCGCCTGAAGGAAGGCGACCGCGTCCTGATCGGCACGAGCATCCTGAAGGTCATCGCCGGCGACGCGACCAGCCCGGCCGCGCGCGACGAAGCGCAGGTGAAGCAGAACCTCGAGAACGTCGCCGCCGCGCGCCGCACCAGCCAGGCGCGGACGATGAGCGGGTCGATCGAAGAAGTTCCGCTGCCGGATCTTCTCCAGCTCTTCGGCACGTCGAAGAAGAGCGGCGTACTCGTCGTTCGCACCGAAGACGACGTCGGCAAGATCTTCATGCGGAAGGGGATGATCTACTTCGTCCTCATCAACGACCTCGACGACGTCCCGCCGCTCAAATCGATGTACCGCCTGCTCTCGTGGCAGAAGGGGCTCTTCGATCTCGATCCGCCGGACGAGCGCGAGTTCCCGAACGAGATCAACGTAAGCGTCCAGGAGGTCCTCATGGAGGGTCTCCGGCAGATGGACGAGTTCAACAACCTGCGCGACGCGCTGCCGGATCTCCACGCCAAGCTCACGCTCCCCTCGCCGCTCACTCCTGCGCTTCGCGACTTGAAGCCCGAGGAGCTCGACGTTCTCCAGCTGGTGCTCAACTTCGGGCACCTGGAGACGATCATGAACAAGAGCAGGGGGTCGGATCTCGACACCGCGCAGGCCGTTCAGAAGCTGATCAAGGCCGGCTACATCCGCGCCGAGTAGCGAGACCGCGTGCGCGCATGAGCGTCGTGGTCGCGATCACCGGAGCGTCGAGCGGGATCGGTCGCGCGGCGGCCGTGGCGTGGGGGAAGCGCGGGGCGAAGCTCGTCCTCAGCGCGCGGAACGAGGTGGGGCTGGCCGGGGTCGCGCGTGAGGTGGCGGCGGCGGGCGGACAAGCGGTGTGCGTGGCGGGCGACGTGACGAACGACGCGCACAGGCGCGCGATCGTGGAGCGCGCGGTGATGACGTTCGGCGGGCTCGACGTGCTCGTGAACAACGCCGGGCGCGGGTACTACGCGCCGTTTCGCGACATCGACGCGGGCGAGCTCGAAGCGCTGTTCGCCTTGAACGTGATCGCACCGCTGCGCCTCACGCAGATCGCGCTCGCGGCGATCGAGAAGTCGCGCGGGACGGTGGTGATGGTGACGTCGATCGCGGGGATGGTCGCCGCGCCGCGCATGGGTGCGTACGCCGCGTCGAAGTTCGCGCTCGAAGCGCTGGCCATGGCGCTGCGCGCGGAGACGGCGGCGAGCGGCGTGCGGGTCGTCGTCGTGCGCCCCGGGCCGGTGGATACGCCGTTCCGCGACAACTCGATCGCGCGCGGTGGAAGTGCGGGCGTGCGTCCGGCGGGCGCGAAGGTGCAGACCGCGGAGGCGGTGGGCGAGCAGATCGTTCGCGCCGCGACGCGCGGGAACCCGGTCCTCGAGACCTCGCTCTACGTGCGCGCGGTGTGCGCCGTCGCGCGGATCACGCCGGGCGTGCTTCGACGGGTGACGGCGCGGATGGCGACGAAGTAGGGCGTCTCAGTTCCCGACGGTCGGCGGAGCCTTCGGCGGATTGCCGTCCTGCGGGCCGTAGCCGAGGTAGAGCGCCATCTCCCGGACGGTATCGATGTTCGCGCTGTAGTTCGACAGCGCCGTCGCGTTCGCGAAGCAGGTCGCCGAGGCGACGGCGCAGACGGGCTGTCCGTTCGCGTCGGTGACGTAGGTGAGCTCGCCCGTCGCCGCGTCGGGCTTGCCGATGATCTGGTACGTCGCCGCGGCGAGCTGGTTCGCGTACTGCAGCATCCGGGCGCCCATTGAACGATTCACCATCGGCACGCGTGAGTTCACCTGCTCCATGCCGTAGTTGCGCGCCTCGTACTCGATGCCAGTGCCGGGATCGCGGTAGATGATCTGCTGCGTCGGATCGATCGAGAGCCCCGCCGCGTCACCCGGAGAGAAGATCCGCATCTGATCGATGAGGTTCATCGTGAGCGATGATTGCCCCATGTAGAAGAGCTGCAACACCATCCGATACTGCCGCTCCCAACCCATGAGCGGATCGAGCACGATGGCGCCCGCGGGGTAGTCGAGGTTCGTCGTCGCCGGGTTCGTCGCGTCCCACTGCTCCCACGGCAGGTACTGCACCTGCACGGTGCCGTCGGACGCCAGGTTGCTGTTCGCGCCGGTGACCGAGACGTACGGCCCGTACGTCATGGGATCGTTCGTCAGAAGCTGCGAGATGAGGCGCTGGACCTGATTCGGATAGAGGCTCGCGTAGCTCAGGTTCTTATAGCGACCGTCGATGTAGTCCTCTTCCGTGTTCGAAATGAACTCGTTGTGCGCCTCGGTCAGGTACCAGATCGCGAGATCCTTCTCGTACGCGCTGCCGACCTGCTTCTGGTAGTCGGACCAGTAGTAGCCCTGGTTGTAGTCGTAGTCGTTCTCGATGAAGCGCCCCTGGCCCGAGCCGAGCGGCACGGTGAACGCGCCGGTAGGGAGGGTGAGGAAGTTCTGGAGCGCGGTCTGGAACGGGAGCGCGTTCGGGAACGGCGACATCGGGGGTGAGGACGCGCCGTACGGGCCCGGCTCGGGGCGCGTGAGGACGCGCGCGAACATCTTGAGTCCATCGCTGGCGCCGAGCGCGAGCGGCATGAGCTGACCCGGATCGTTCAACGCAGCCGACGCTTGCGCCCCCTCGAGGCCGACGAGGAGCGCGAGGCTCTTGGTCATCCCCTGGATCTTGTCGAAGTAGCGGCTCTGCGTGCGGGCCACGACGGCCGAGGTGTTGAAGAGCGCGCGGTCGCGGCGGAAGTTGTCGAAGACGTAGCGGTTCTCGTACGTCGAGATCAGGAATTGGTACTGCTCGTACGAGTCGCCGCCGGCGTCGAAGCGGAACACCGGCACGTTGCCGAAGTCGGCGAACTCGTCGGAGCCGAACATGTACGGGTGCCGCACGCGCCCTTTCGGGTCGACGGCGAAGCTCGCGGTGGTGCCGGCGAGCGAGGTCGACGACGCCGCGCCGAACTTGCCGACGCTGATCATGTCGCGCTGCGCGACGTAATCGAGCGGCGGGCCTGAGCACGTGGCCGTGAGCGGATCGCTGGGGTTGGTGGGCTTACCGCACGTGCCGAGGATTCCGTATTTGTCGGCGTACGTACTGTAGTGATTGAGCCCGATGGTCTGGCCGGTGATGCCGCCGAAGCCGTCGAGCGCGAACGCGAACGCCGAGCCCTTGTCGGACAGGTTGTTGAAGTTGATCGTGTACGAGCCGCCGACCTTCTGGAGCGTGGCGTCGGTGTCGACGTCGACCACGTCGGCGTACCCGAAGCGCATCGCGGCTTTGTCGTACGGCCCGATGTCGTTCATGTCCTGGGTGACGTCACCCGGGTAGTCCATCACCGTGGACGATCCCCATTTCCAGATGAGGCCGTTGGTCTCTGCGTCGGTGACCGGATCGATCCATCGCGGCCCGAGGCAGGTGGTGCCGTCGGTCTGCGCCGCCGTGCCGAGCGGGCAAGCGTGCTCGGCGCCGTTGCGGCTCCGGAGCTGCCAGTACTGCGTGTGGTAGTTCAGCGGGTCGAAGCTGCCGGTGAAGTTGTGGCGCAGCCCCATCGAGTGACCCATCTCGTGGGCGATGACCGCGGTGTGGAACTGCTCGCGGATCCACTGGTGCAGCGCCGATTGGCGCGCCTGCAGGCGGTAGGCGTACTCGGGGTCGTTCGTCTTCGGGAGCGGGTACTGCGCCACGGCGAGGCGCGCGAGGCCCACGAGCGAATCAGGCTCGGGCTCGCCGACCTGGCACGAGCCCCAGTGGGCCATCGTGGTGTTGCGCTGGCGATCGACCCACGCCGAGAGCATCGGGTTCATCCCGCGCAGCGACGACGCTTGCGCGAGCGCCGTGTCGTTCCCGGCGATCGGCGTCGACGGATCTTGCCCCGACGCCTGCAACCAGTTCGGCGTCGCGAGCTGCGCTTCCCACTTCGTGCCGATGAGCGACTGTCGCGTCCCCTCGAACTGCGAGTCGAGCGACGGCCCCAAGGCCGAGCCGAGGTAGCTGGCCGCGGCCTGCAGCTGGAGCGCGCGCGGCTGCGACTTCATCGACGCCGGAAGCTGCACGAGCTTCGAGAGCCCGAGGTCGATCGAGTTGAGCCGGGTCTGAACTTCCGCCGCGCTCAGCGTCTTGGGCGAGTGCGGTGCCGTGCCGAGCTTGTCGGCGTTGACCCACGCCTTCAGGTACTGCCCGCTCGTGATCTGCGAGTCGCTGATCTCGCCGTCGATCCAGCGAATGAGATCCTCGGTCCCCTGCGCCGCGATGTCGAGGACCGCGCCCCACTCGTTGACGCTGGTGACGACCTTCTCGCCGGTGAGCGGGTCGTCGGCGTCGACCATGATTCCCCACGGTGAGCCCGACTGGGGCGTGGGGATGATGTTGACCATGTTGTAGCGAATGTCGCCCACGCGAGCGACGAGGCCCGGCGCGCCGCACGACGGGTCGTCACCGGTGACGACCGGGTTGTGGCAGAGGACGAAGACGTCCGAGACCGTGTGGCCGGCGTCGGCGACGAGGCCCGCTTCGGTGGTGAGATCGATCGGCGCGCCGTGCGCGTCGGTGCCGTTCACGACTGGCGACGGATCGAGCCCGACTCGTTTGAGCTCGACCACCTTGCCGATGAGCGCCGCACGCTTCACCGCGAGGTTCCACTGGCCGAGCGCGTTCGCCGTCGACGCGAAGAGCGACGTGTCCGACTGCGGGCCGAAGTACCAGGGGATCTTCTTCGTCTGCCGGCTGTAGAGCGGCAGATCGCACTTCTGCGAGAACTCGTCGCAACGCGAGCCGGGGTTCACGAGCTGGCCGTTGGCGCCGGTGAACTCGCAGTCGTCTTCGGTGCCGTTCTTGTTCACGTCGCGGTGCACGTCGGCGCCGGGCGGCGTCCCGGCGAAAGGCTTGCCGTTCGGATCGGGGATCGGCAGGCCCGTGGTGCCATCGACCAGGAACTCGCCTTGCGCGTTGACCTGGTACTTGAGGGCGGTGCCGTTGGTGTCGCGCCAGTAGTCGACCGCGCACTGCGAGCCTTGCACGTGGCTCTGCTGCCAGAGGTTGTACTTGGAGGCGAAGCGGTGCCAGTCGTCGTCGAGGACGCCGTAGTTGCGGTCGTACCCGTAGCGATCCTGCGTGAACCATCCGAAGGCGTACTGCTTCACGCCCGTCTGATCCTCGGGCTCGAAGTCGGTGTCGGGCTTCACGCGGAAGGAGAGTCGGAGCGTCACCTCGGTGGCGTTGCAGTTCGCCGCGGGGTTGCCGATGCCTTCGTCGCCCGCGCGGAAGAAGCACGCGGGATAGCTGCCGTACGGCGTGTCGATCAGCTGCGGCGACGCGAACGCCTTCTGCGTGACGTCGAAGTAGCCGTCGTCCTGATTGAAGACGGGCGCGTTGGGGTCGGCGGGATCGGAGACGTAGTACGCCTCGGGATCCCACTTCACGCCGCCGATGATCCCGAGCGACGAGAGCGTGTCGACCGCATAGCCGTCGGTCACCAGGTTCTTCGACCAGTCGACGCGGATGTACTCGCGCTCGTACCAGGGGCGGTCGGTCGTGTTCTCGGTGATGACGTTGTTCTCTTCGCCGGTCTGCGGGTTGTACGAGCGCTTGATGTCGAAGTGACTGCTGATGGTGAACATGGCCACGACCTGACCCTTGTCGGTCGTGCGCGCGCCGTTGAAGTCGCTGTCTTGCACGAGCTCGTACGTCTGGCGGGCGATGAGGCTGTCCTGGGTGATCTCCCACTTCACGCGCGTGAGCGGCTGGGCGTACGTGGCGGTGAAGAGGCCGCTCTGCGTCGCCGAGTACGGCACGTCGATGACCGTGTTCCGCATGTAGAACTCGGGGTCGTCGCTGGTGAGGGAGAGGCTCGGGCCGACGAAGAAGTGCTTCGAGAGGGCGTCGGCCTGGACCTGGTTGATCGGCGCACGCTCCTGCGCGCATCCGACCGAGAGACCAAGAGCGAGACCTGTGACCGCCGCGAGGCCGAGCCTCCGCACACGCGCATTGCCTTGCATTGAGTCGGATTCTACGAGGAATCGCCCTCCCCGATCGAGTGATCGACCAACGATTGCGGGCGGATGACCGGCGACGTGACGCGCGTCACGCGCGTGGGACAGTGCGCGCTTCGACCGCACGCGCGTGCGCTTCGAGCCCTTCGAGCCGCGCGAAGGCGGTGATCGCGGGGGCCTGGCGCGTGAGCGCGGCCTGCGAATAGCGGAGGATCGATGTGCGGGTCACGAAGTCGTGGATGCCGAGCGGCGACCCGAATCGCACCGAGCCCCCCGTGGGGAGAACGTGCGACGGGCCGGCGAGGTAGTCGCCCGCGGCCTCGGGGGTCGCGGGGCCGAGGAAGATCGCGCCGGCGGCGTGGATGTCCGCAGCGAGGGCGTCGGGATCGACGGCCTGGATGCTCACGTGCTCGACGGCGAGGGCGTCGGCGATCGAGGCGAGGCGATCGCGCGTGTGGGCGATGAAGGCGGCGCCGTTGGCGGCGATCGAGGCGCGCGCGATCGCCGAGCGGGGCAACGACGCGAGCTGCGAGGCGAGCTCGCGGCTCACCGCCTCGGCAAAGTGGACCGAGAGGCACACCAGGAGCGGATACGCAGCCTCGTCGTGCTCGGCTTGCGAGAGGAGATCGGCGGCGACGAGGCGCGGGTCCGACGCATCGTCGGCCACGACGAGGATCTCGCTGGGGCCGGCGACGCCGTCGATGTCGACCGCGCCGAACACGAGGCGCTTGGCGCAGGCGACGTACAGGTTCCCGGGGCCGACGATCTTGTCGACGCGCGGGATCGACTCGGTGCCGTACGCCAGCGCGGCGATGGCGTGGGCGCCCCCGGCGTCGACGATGGCCGTGACGCCGGAGAGGTGCGCGGCGGCGAGGAGCGCGTCGTCGGCCTTCGCATTGGCGCCGACGTGATCGGCCAGGGGGGTCGCGAGGACGATGTCGCGTACGCCGGCGACGTCCGCGGGGATCGCGGCCATGAGCACGCTCGACGGGTAGCGCGCTTTGCCGCCGGGCGCGTAGACGCCGGCCCGCGCGATGGGCGAGACGCGCGTGCCGAGATCGCAGCCGTCGTCGTCGACGTGGTGAAAGGAGCGCGCCTCGTGATCGCGCTGGCGTTCGTGGAACGCACGGATGCGCGCAGCGGCTATTTCAAGGGCGTTTCGTGCGTCAGGCGCGAGTCGCGCGAGGGCGGCCGCCCCGTGGAAGTCGCGCGTGACGAGCGGCGTCGGCGTGCGCTTGTCGAACGTCGCCGCGTAGCGAAGGACCGCGGCGTCGCCGTCGGTGCGCACGGCGTGGAGGATGGCGCGCACCTCGGACTCGACGCGCGTGAAGTCCGACTCGCCGCGGGCGCAGAGGCGCGCTAACGCGCGTTGGGCGTCGGGGGTTCCGTCGACGAAGCAGGGGAGCATGGCGCCGCCGTCGGTGTAGCACGTGGTAGCGTCAGCGCGATGCGTGGGCGCGCGCCGGGCTTGGGTGTGGCGCGCCTGGCGTTGGCGGCGATGGTCGCGCTGTCGACGGCGTCCTGCGCGACGACGTCTGGTGCGAGAGGAGCGGCCGGCTGCCAGCTCGTGCTCGACGGCGCGTGCGTGAGCCCGCGCGAGGTCGACGCCTACTGCGGGGCGCGATCGATC
This sequence comes from Myxococcales bacterium, assembly GCA_003151595.1. Next base: position 155,538 of record PLXW01000022.1, on the reverse strand, counting down.
GGCGCGTCGTGCGCCGTCCCCTCGTGCGCCCCCGGAGAGGCGATCGACCCGCGCGCCTCCGCGTGCGTCCCGCAGCGAACGGTCCGCGCGATCGTCGCCCGCGATCGCCCCTCCCCTCTTCCTGAAGCCACCACGCTCGCCTGCCGCGACGACCACGTCCTCGTCGCTCACGGCGACCACGCCGTCTGCCTCGCGCGTGCCGACGCTTGCCCCCGCACGACGCACGCCGCCCCCGGGCGCGGCTGCGTGCACGACGCACCGTGCCCCGCCGGCGAGGTCCGCTCGGGGGCCGCCTGCGTGCGGGTGGCCTCGCGCGGAGTCCTCGACGTAGGGAGCTGGTCGCGCGCCGTCCTCGGCCTCGACGGCGGCTCGGGCGACGATCGCGTTTGCCGGGTGCTGGCGCAGACCCCGTGGGATTTCGACGTGGGCCCCGGTGGCTCACGCACGGTCGCGCTCACCGTCGACCTCGCCTTTCCGAACAACGACGTCGGCGAGGTGTCGGCGGCGGTCACGGCCCCATCCGACATCCCCTCCCCCGGCCTCGTCGCCGCCCAATCGAGCGTCGACCGGCTGCTCGTCCCGCTCCGCGCCCTCGGCGGAACGGCCGACGCCGCGAGCTCGACCGTTCGCCTCTCCTGCACGATTCACGGCACCAGCTCCCCCCTTTTGCTTCCGCCATGACGCGGGCATTTCTGGTGTAGGTGAGCGCAGCGCCTACCGTTTGCAGCTGCGAAACCGGCGAAACCAGTGGTAGGTTTCCTCGCTCAGAATTTCGGGTTCGTCAGTCGAGCGAGGCTTAAGTGGACAGTGATCTGGCCGACGCGGTGGAGGCGCTGAAGAGCATCTTCACGAAGCGAAAGATCGACGCGGTGTTCGCAAAAGCAGCGCCCGAGGTCGTCGAGGGGCTGAAAAAGCAGCTCCGTATCCCCCCGCGCTTCCGACATTTCCTGCTCGCGGCGAACCCCGTGCGCGTGGAGACGGTGACGCCGGTGGAGCGCATCCGTTTCTTCCCGGCCGACGAGCTGGTGAAGGCGCAGACCGTGGTGACGACGCCGGCCGACGGTGGAGCCGTGGCGCTCGACTGGAAGCCGGGCTGGGTCATCATCGGCGAGAGCTCGCTGCTCGGCGACCCGTACTTCCTCGACACGAGCAAGCCCGACCCCGAAGGGGACTGTCCGGTCTACACGGCGATCAGCGGGCAGCCGCGCTGGGTGCCGACGCTGGCGGCGTCGAGCTTCGCGCAGTTCCTGCGAATCGTGTCGACGGCGATGGAGATCGCGGCCGGCTTCGGCGACGCCATCATGGACGACGAAGACGAAGACAGCTTCCGCGAGGCGCTGGGGCCGAAGGTGAAGATCATCGACGCGGCAGCGCTCCGCGCCGGTCATTGGACCTGAAGGTCGCGCGCCCGTAGACCTTCGCGCGCGATTCGCCTAGACCGCGCGCATGGCCGAGATCGCGTACGCGCAGAGTCGCTTTCGTCCCACCGAAGTTCCGCACGAGTACGGACCGAACGTCCATTTGCTCGACGACCCGCTGGCGTGGACGCTCCTCGCCACGCTGTGCGCGGGCGTCACGAAGCAGCCGCAGCTCGGCCGCCTCGTGCGCATGCTGTACGAGCGGCTCGCGCAGATCGTGGTGGCCGCCGAGCTTCCGCGGAAGCGCATCGACGTCCCCACGCGCATGGTCTCGAGCTCGCCGCAGGCGGTGTACCGCGGCGTGGCGGTCGACGAAGACACGAAGATCGTGACCGTGGGGATCGCGCGCGCCGGGACGATGCCGTCGCAGATCGTCTACGACCTGTTGAACGAGGTGCTCGATCCGGACGGCGTGCGGCAAGACCACCTGTTCATGTCGCGGCAGACCGACGCGAACGGGCGCGTGACCGGCTCCACGTGGCACGACGCGAAGATCGGCCGCGACGTGGAAGGGCGCACGCTGCTGTTCCCCGATCCGATGGGGGCGACGGGCGGGTCGCTCATCAGCGCGATGACGCATTACAAGACGCGCCTCGAGGGGAAGCCCGGGCGGTGCATCACGATGCACCTCATCGTGACGCCGGAGTACGTGCGGAACGTGCTGAAGGCGCACCCGGACACGATCATCTACGCGTGGCGGCTCGATCGCGGGCTGAGCGCGCCGGATGTCCTGGCGACGACGCTGGGGTCACGCTGGGATGAGGAGCGCGGGCTCGATGAGCACCAGTACATCGTGCCGGGGGCGGGGGGGGTTGGGGAGCTGTTGAACAACGCCTGGGTGTGATCACGCCCTCTTCCGCGCGTGCCTCCGCGCGTTGTGCGCTTCGACCATCGTGACGTAGTCGCACGTGGGCTGGGGGTCGTCGCCCTTCCAGTGCTCGCGGGCGATGGCGCCCATCTCCGGAAGCCGCTCGGCGAGGACGCGGAGCTCGCGGGCGCCGGGCATCTTGCCGTTGGCTTCGGACGCTTCGATCGCGCGCGCCAGCTCGTGCGCCACCGACCCGCGGAGGTGACCGCGGCGCGCGAGATCGAGGTAGCTGCGCGCGAGCGCGTCTCCGTCGAAGCGGTGCTGCACGACGAGCTCCACGCCGACGCGCATGACCCCTTCGGCGCCGAGCCGCCCGTCTTCGTGCACCACGAACGCGGCCTGCACGTAGTTGTAGAACGGCACCACGCGCGCGCCATACGCCTGGAAATCGCCGGGCGACGTCTGCCGCTCCAGGTGAATCAAGATGCGCTCGACGACATCGACGTGCTCGACGAGGCGCGCGTACCGCAGCGTGAGCGCGACGACGTCGGGGTAGACGCGACCGCGCTCGCACACGTCCATGAGCGTCTCTTCGTCGACACGACCGGCGACGACGTCGGCGTAGAGCGAGTAGACGAACGCGTCGGCCTCGGCGTCGTCGCCGAAGAGCGTCTCTTTCCGGATCGGGCCGTGGGAGCCTTCGGGCACGCCGTCGTGGTCGCCCATGGCGGAGCCGTCGAGCGTGGCGCGCGCCTGAAGGAGCGCGGGGAGCTTGTAGCCGAGCTGGTCCTTCACCGCGCGGAAGCGGAGGCGCAGCATGTTCTTCAGGTTGGGCTTGAGCGTGAAGCTGTCCCACGTGATGCCGTCGAGGCGGAGCTTGTCTTCGAGCCGCCGGCGCATCTGCTCGGGTGAGCCGGACAGGATGTGCACCGAGATGCCCGCGCGCACCATCTCGCGAAGAAGCGTCGCCGCGCCGGGGTTCGTGCGCTTCTCGTCGGCGCGCTCGAACGCGGTCTTCACGAGATCGCGGAACGTGTCGAACTCGGTTCGCAGGTACGTCTTGTCGAGGTCCCAGCGGGCGATGTGGCGAGGCAAAGCGAGGGCTCCGGGGCGAACGTTAGCATCGGGCGTCGGAGGCGGAGAGGGCGACGCGGCCCAGCGGTAGAGCAGCGCTGGATGGCCCTAGGAATGCGGTCCAGGGCAATCGAGCGCTTCTCCAAGCCCCCGGAGAAGTGCTCCAAGGGCATCGAGCGCTTCTCCGAGCCCTCGGAGAAGTGAGGGTTCCTACGTCGCCGCCCGCCGCAACGGCGCTTCCGCCGCGTCACCCTCGCCGCGCGCGATCTCTTCCAGCGCGATGCGCACGTGCGGCTCGGCGCAGTGCTCGGCCGCGACGCGGAGACGCGTGCGCTCGCCGGTGTCGCTCGACATCGCCAGCGCCGTCGCCGCCGCTTTGCGCGCGCTCGCTTCGATCTCCGGGCCTTCCACCAGCGCCCAGAGTTGCTCGCGCGTCATCGCCGCCATTCGATAGTCCGCGCCGCCGTGCGCCACGCGCGCCAGCGCTTCCTTCGACGACGACGCGACCATCTGCGCCGCGGTCGCGCCGCGCCCTTCTTTGACGCGCGCGATGTGCTCGGTGATGCGCGCGAGGACGGCGTCGCGACGTGCGGCGTCCTCGCCGTGGAGCTGGAGGCGCAGGACGACCTTGCCGCGGCGAACGAGCTCGAGATCGCTGCCGTTCGCGCGCGCTTCGTCGAGGTCGCGGTAGGCGTAGAACTTCGCGCGCGACGTGCCGCGAACATGGACGCCGTCGACGCCGACGGCGACGCGCGAGGCGAGGCGGAAGACGAGGGCGGCCCCCGCCGCGATACCGGAGTAGCCGAGGATGATGGGGGTCGGCATGCCGCCGTGGAAGAGGTGGAGGTGATCGAGGACGTGCGAGCCGAGCAGCGCGATGACGGTGACGGTGAGCGCGGCGAGCGCGGCGACGGCCCCCTTCGTCTCGACCGTCACGGCGACGGCGTCGAAGACGATCTCGTCGGCGCCGATTTCGAAATGCGTCTTCGACGACTCCGCGGTGATGGGAGCGAGCAAGGCCCGCGCGCTGACCTGGGCCCACGCGGCGATGGCCAGTCCGTCGAGCGCGGCGAGGCCGATCAGCCACGCGGCGGGAAGGCCCCCCCACGAGTATCCGGCGAACGTCTTCCAGATCATCGCGCTCATCGCCAGGCCGGCGAGCGAGGTGATGGATCGCAGCTCGAAGGGACGCCGCTTCGCCCACGCCCGGGTCGACTCGAGGAAGTCGCCTGCGCCGGCACGCACGCGCGCCCGCGCGACCATGCGCACGAGGAAGCCGAGCGTCCAGGCGATGGTGCCGATCCAGACCCCTTCGAACCACGTGCGCGTCGAGGTCACCAGGAAGGCCCGCCAGACGTGACCGATCGCGTCGGCGAAGGCGGAGTCGTCGCCGAAGCGCGGCCGAGCGAAGCGGACGATCGGACCGTAGAGCGTGTCCACGATGAACGGGACCACCACCAGCGCCAACCACGCGGCCGCGAACTTCGCGATCGTCTTCGCTCGGGCGCGCGCCAGGCTCACGTCGCGGCCCTGCGCGCATGCGGCGCGTCGTTCGCCAGCTCGTCGCCGCGCGCGATCTCTTCCAGCGCGACCCGCACGTGCGGCTCCGCGCAGAGCGAAGCCGCCACGCGAAGACGCGCGCGCTCGTCGCCGTCGCTCGACGTGGCCAGCGCCGTCGCCGCCGCCTTGCGCGCGCTCGCCTCGATCTCCGGACCTTCGACCAGCGCCCACAGCTGCTCGCGCGTCATCGCCGCCATCCGGTAGTCGGCGCCGCCGTGCGCCACGCGCGCCAGCGCCTCCTTCGAGGATGACGCCACCATCTGCGCCGCCGCCGCGCCGCGCCCTTCCTTCACGCGCGCCACGTTCTCGGTGATTCGCGCGAGCACCGCGTCTCTTCGCGCGGCGTCCTCGCCGTGAAGCTGGAGGCGCACGAGCACGCGCCCGCGCCGCACGAGCTCGATGTCGCCGCCATTGGTGCGCGCTTCGTCGAGGCCGCGGTACGCATAAAACTTCGCGCGCGACGTACCGCGCACGTGCACGCCGTCGACGCCGACCGCGACGCGCGAGGCGCGCTGGAAGACAAACGCGCTGGCGCCGGCCACGCCGACGTACCCGCCGATGACGTAGAGCGGAGCGAGCGTGTGGTAGAGCACGAGGATGTTGCGCGTCGCGATCCACGCGACGACGGCGATGGCCAGCCCGGCGACCGCAGCGACCGCGGCCTTCGTCTCGCGCGTGACGGCCACGGCGTTGAACACGATCTCGTCCGCGCCGATCTGGAACTCGGTCTTCGCTTCGTCACCGGTGAGCGTCGGCGCGAGGAACGCCGCGAGCCATCTCCTCCCGAGCGTCGCCGACACGGCCGCTACGAGCGCGACCGGCACGCAGCCGAGCACTGTGAAGCTGAGGAGCGTCGGTCGATCCCAGCGGTAGATGGCGACCAGCTCCTGCATCCACAGGACGACGGGCGCCGCCGCGAGGAGCGCGCGCGTCATCTTCGGCCACGCCGACGCCCACGCGCGAAGGCGGTCGAGCGGGTCGGCATGACCGGCGCGAATGCGCGCGCGTGCGACGATGCGCGCCGCGAAGCCGAGCGGGAAGAGCGCCGACGCCAGCAAGAGCGCGACGAACGCCGAGGCCCCGAACATCTCGTTCCAGCTCTCCCAGATGCGCGCCGCGAACGTGGCGAGCGAAGGGAAGCCGGCGAAGACGCGGTTGATGGCGTCGTGAATCCAGTCGTGCTCGGCGTAGGGTTCCCAGTGCCTGTGGGCGTAGCTGGCGACGAGCCACCCCGCGACGATCAGCGCGACGTTCCGTGCGACGACGAGCGCCGCGCGATTCGTCTTCGGCGGTACGTCAGCCATCGCCTTTCAGCGTAACGGCGCGCCGCTCACCCGGCCATCGACTTGCGCAGATCCTCGAGCGACACCGCCAGCTCGCGCGACCCGCTCTGGTGCGCCAGCTCGATGGCCTCCACGAGGTACAGGAGCGCTTCCTGGATCCTGTCCCGCCCGTGGGACACGGTGGCCAGTGTGCCCAGCACGCGCGCGCGATCCTGGCCGCTGGGGCCAGTCATATCGAGGGCTTCGCGGAGCACACCTTCTGCGTCGGTGAAGTCACCCACATTGGCCAGCGCCTCGCCCAGCTTGCGCGAGAAGATGAGGACGGCGCGCATCGGGTCGTCGATCTCGCCACGGAACAGCTCGCGTCGCGCGAGCTCGAGGCCACGGCGGAGGGCGTTCACCGCGCCGTGGAGATCGCCTCGAAGCGCGCACCGTGAGGCCACGCGCTCCAGGAGGATGAGCGCCTGGAACGTGTTCTGCGCGAAGTACTCGTGCATGGCGAGCACTTCGATCGACGAGTGGCGCGCTTCGCACACGCCGGCGGCGCGGTGGTGGAGGTCTTTGCGGACCGCGGCCGGGATCGTCGCCAGGACGATCTCGCGAAGGAGCGGGTGCGACGTGCGGATGCCGTCGGGGCCATCCTCGATCATCCCCGCGCGGAGCAGGACGCTGAGCGCCGACGAGAGGTTCGTGTCTTCGGGAACGAGCTTCGTGATCGCGTCGTCGCCCGCGTCGTCGCCGTAGACGGCGATCGCTTGAAGCACGCGACGCGCGTCGCTCGAGAGTCGCTCCACGCGAAGCGCCATCAAGTCGGCCAGACGCGTCGGCGCGCCGCTCCCTTGCTCGCGCGTGAAGCGGAGGAGCTGTTCGAGCTGCAACGGCGCGATGCCGCGCGCGCTCCCGGTGAACGACGACGGGATGCTCGTCACGCCCGTCGCCGTGAGCAGCTTGCTCACCACCGACGACGGCAGTCCCGTCAGCACGCGCGCGGCGGCGGTGCCTGCGGCCCACGAAGGATCGAAGCCGGGCGCGTACGTGGCCACGAGCAGCGCGGGAATGAGCGGCGGCTCGCCGATGGCGTCGGCGAAGGCGTTGCGGCTCGCGCCGTCGACCGAGTGCAGATCGTCGATCGCCACGACCACGCGCTGCCCGTGCGCGCGCTCGCTGGCGCGAATGAGCGACCAGCGGAACGCCTCGGCGGCCGAGTAGCGACGGTCCTCCGGCGTGAGCGCGTCGTTCGTCGTCGAGTCTTCCTTGCCGAAGACGTCCATGAGGCCGCGTCGCGCTTCGGCGCCCGCGCCCGTCCAGTCCTTCGCGGTGCCGCCGTCGGCCGGGAGCGCGGCGAGCCCTTCGATCGCCTTACGAAGCGCGTGGTACCCGACCTCGGCCCACGCCGGATCGGGACCCACGACGACGACGCTGTCGCCCGCCGCCGCGCACAGCAGCAGGAACTCGCGCAGCAAGCGCGACTTGCCGACGCCCGCTTCGCCCACGAGCCGCGCCCCGCCCAGCGAGCGCTCGGCGTCGTCGCGGCGCTCTTCGAGCCACGCCAGATCGTCTTCGCGTCCGACGAGCGGCAGCGGGAAGCGGATCTTCTCTTCGGGGATGGAGACACCGCGCGCGCCGGTCGTGGGCTCGGCGATGAGGGCGGTCGACGGCGGCGGCAGGCTCGCGCGTCGCGACGGCGCAGGCAGCGTGACGGGCGCCGCCATCGGGCCGCCGCAGTCGCCGCAGAACTTCTGCGCGGTGGCGTTCATCGCGCCGCACGCCGGGCACTTGATGAGCGCCGCGGCCGCCGCGCGGATGTTCATCGAGCCTTCGACCTGCGCCATCGCGTCGGCCAAGGCTTCGCTGAACTCGTCGGCGTCGCCGAAGCGATGCGCCGAGTCCTTGGCCATCGCCATGAGCAGGACGTTCACGAGCGCCTCGGGGATCTGGCGCTCGGGCGCGACCTTGCGCGGATCGGTCGGCGGCGTACCGATGTGCATGAGCACGACCTGCGTCGGGCTCTCGGCCTCGAACGGGAGTCGCCCCGTCAGCATTTGATAAAAGATGACGCCGACCGCGTACAGATCGCTCCGCGCGTCGATCGGATCGCCGCGCCCCTGCTCGGGGCTCATGTACTCGGGCGTACCGCACACGATGCCGGGGCTGGTGATCGACGGCTTGTCTTCCGCCTCGCGCACCTTGGCGAGACCGAAGTCGACGACCTTCACGAAGTCGCCCCCCTGGCGCATCGGCTCGAGGATGATGTTCTCGGGTTTGAGATCGCGGTGGATGATCCCGAGGTGGTGCGCCTCGCTGAGCGCCGCCAGCGTCTGCCGCAGCACGTTCACGATGCGACGGAACGAGAGCGGCCCCTCTTCGTACGCGACGCGCGCCAAGTCCTTGCCGCGCAAGAACTCCATGACGAGGTAGAGCTGCCCGTCCTGCGTCTTGCCGAAGTCGATGACGGCGACGGAGTTCGGATGGTTGAGGCGACTGGCGGCGCGCGCTTCGGTGATGAAGCGGGCGGCGGCGTTCTCTTCACCGACGAGGTGCGGGTGGATGACTTTGACGGCGACCGTGCGCCCGAGGTTGGTCTGCTCGGCGCGGTACACGCGCCCCATGCCGCCGATCCCGACGAGCTCGAGGATGACGTAGCCCCCCTGGAGCGTGCGCCCGATGAGCGGATCGTCGGAATCCACGGCCACTTTCCCGATGGGGAAGCCGCACGACGGGCAGAACTGGTGCTCGTCGTTGCAATCGTTTCCGCACTGCGGGCAGGCACGCATCAGCGAAGACATCGAGGGTACCACGGCAAATTCCGCGTCGGAAACTGCGCAGGTGCGGCCGTTGCTGCGAGCTTTCCCCACGTACGAATCGCGGCGTACGATGGGCTTATCTTGGCGCGCGCACGCATCGGAGAGCTCCTGGTCGACGCCAAGGTCATCACGCAGGCGCAGCTGGACGAGGCGCTCGCGTCGCCGCGGCATGAAGGGCAGAAGATCGGGCAGCTCCTGGTCGAGATGGAGATGGTCAACGAAGACCAGCTCACGCAGACCCTTTCGATGCAGCTGAGCGTGCCGTGGGTGTCGCTCTACCACATCGATTTTTCACGCGAGCTGCTCAACCGGGTGCCGCGCGACATCGCCGAGAAGTTCTGCGCGGTGCCGATCTTCCTTCGCATCGAGAAGAAGAAGGCGACGCTCTACGTGGCGATGGACGATCCGACGAACGAGCAGGCGCTCGCCGAGATCGCGACGGCGGCGGGCATTCCGGTGAAGCCGATGATCGCCAGCCAGAGCCACATCCGGAGCGCGATCCGCGTGTACTACGCGGAGGCGACGGAAGCGCCGCAGCCGATGACGACGCGCGAGCCGAGCGCGGCGAGGCTACCGACGGTGAGTGAGGCGAACGCGAGCGCGAACCCGAACGCGAGCGCGAACCCGAACGCGAGCGCGAGCGCGAACGCGAGCGCGGGCGGGAACGCGCCACCGCCGCCACCGCCGGCCAAGCCCCCTCCCCCGCCCGTGACCGGGCGCGCGCCGCTCGCCACCGTGGTCGACACCATGGAGATCCTCGCCAGCGAAGCGATCCTCCCCGCGAGCGCCGACAGCCCCGATGCCGATCCCGAGCTCGAAGTGGGCGAGTACGTCGTGAAGCCGCGTTCCGGCAGCAGCCCGCGCATGGTGGCGCTCACGCTCCTCGACGGCACGACGCTGAATCTCCCCGCGCGCAATCCGGCTCCGCCGCCGGCCGTCGCGAAGCGGCAGGGCTCCATCCCGCCGAGCGCGGGGGGGATCTCTCCTCAGCTGACTGCGCGCGATCTCGTGAGCGCGTTGCGCGCGGTCGCGCACGGCGCCGACGCGACCGAGATCCTCGGCGACACGCAGTGGCAGGCGATGTTCGCGGCGCTGTTGTCGCTGATGCTGAAGAAGAATTTGATCGCGGACTGGGAGTTCATCGAGGAGCTGAGAAATATCTGACGCGAGCCCTCACCCCCCCGCCCCCTCTCCCGCAAGGGGAGAGGGGGAGCCCAAAGCGTGCACTCTCCTCCCCTCTCCCCTCGCGGGAGAGGGGCCGGGGATGAGGGTTCGCGTTAGATCGCGCCGTCCGCCTTCAGCTTCGCGATCTCGTCCGCGCTCAGCCCCGCCTCACGCAAGATCGCTTCCGTGTGCTCGCCCGCGCGCGGCGGCGGCGTGTGCGTCATCCCCGCGTCGGTCACCGGCGTCTTCAGCTGCGGGATCGGTCCCCACGGCGAGTCGATCGTGAAGAACGCGCCGCGCGCCGCGACGTGCGCGTCGCTCGCGACCTCGCTCGGCTCGAGCACCGGCTCGAGACAGCAGTCGTGCTGCGCGCCGAACGCGGCCCACTCGTCGCGCGTCTTCGTGAGGAAGATCGCCGCGACCTGCGCCTTGATCGCCGCTTGATGCTCGCCCGGCAAGAGCGCAGCGAGCTCCGGCTCGATCCCCACGCCGGCGCAGAACGCCATCCAGAACTTCGGCTCGAGCGCGGCCAGCGCCACGGCGCGGCCGTCTTTCGTCGCGTACGTGTTGTACGGCGCGATGCCTCCGGTGAGCGGCTCGTCACCACGTCGCGGCGGCGTACCTGAGAGCTGATGCCCGAAGTTTGCACCGAAGCTCGCGATCGCGAACGGCATCGACGCTTCGAGCATCGACACGTCGACCAGCTTTCCGCGCCCCGTCTTCTCGCGCTCGGCGAGCGCCGCGAGCACGCCGATGACGCTCCAGAGGCCACCGCCAATGTCCGCCATCTGCACCGCGGGCACGGCGGGCGGACCATCGGTCGGCCCCTGAAACCCGAGGACGCCGGCGCGCGCGAGGTAGTTCAAGTCGTGCCCCGCGCGCTTCGCCAGCGGTCCGGTCTGCCCGTAGCCGGTGAGCGCGCACACGACGAGGCGCGGGTTCGCCGCGAGCAGCGACGCATGCGACACGCCGAGGCGATCGAGCACGCCCGGACGGAACTGTTCGACGAGCACGTCGTAGCTCGCCACGAGCTTCAAGAACGCGTCGCGCGCCCCGCTCTTCTTCAGATCGAGGCACACGCTCCGCTTGTTGCGATTGAGCGCGAGAAAGATCGAACACGTACCGTCGATCTGCGGCGGCATGTGGCGCAGATAGTCCCCGCCTTGCGGGTCCTCGAGCTTGTCGACCTGCGCTCCGAGATCCCCGAGGACGAGCGTCGCGAACGGCCCCGGCAGGAGCCGCGTCCAGTCGAGGACCTTCACGCCCGCGAGCGGCAGCGTCATCGCCGCGCGCTCAGCTCACTTGTACGCAAAGAGCTTGTTCAGCTTCATCGCGAGCATCTGATTGCCCGTGACCTTCAGCTTGCCCGCGAAGAACAGCGGCATCCCGTTGGCCTGCGGGTTCTCGACGAGCTTCTGGAAGTCTTCGGCGGCGATCGTCATCGTGCAGTCGGCGGGCTGCTCGCCCAGCTCGCACTTCGGCCCGGTGGCCGACACGTCGATGAACCACGAGCCCTCGCCCGTCACGTTCATCTGAAACTTCGCGCCGATCGTCCTGGCGTCCTCGGCGTTCTTCTGGAGCGCGGCGGGGAGTTCTTCGTTGAAAAGCTTCTTGATATCGACGGCCATGGCAGCGCGGGCTCCTAGAAGTGAATCGTGATTCAGCGACCGATGGTTCGGTAGCATCGGCCTCCCGCAGGCGTCAACCGTCCTCGGGCGTCAGCCGGCGATGACCCGGTTCCGCCCTGCGGATTTCGCCCGGTACAGCCGCTCGTCGGCCCGGTGGAGGATGGTCTCCCCGGTCGCCTGGTCGTCGCATTCCGACAGCGACGCGACCCCGACCGAGATGGTCGCCTTCATCTGAAGCTGCTCCCACGGAACGGTGAGCCGCTCGACCGCCTTCCGCACGCGCTCGCCGAAGTGCGCCACGTTCGCGTGAGGGATGCCACGCACGAGAACGACGAACTCCTCGCCGCCGTATCGCGCGAGCACGTCTTCCGTGCGAATCGTCCGCTGCACTTGAGCGGCGACCACCCGGAGGACGACGTCGCCGGCGAGGTGGCCGTGCGTGTCGTTCACCTTCTTGAAGTGATCGAGATCGAACAGCACGAGGCTGAGCGGCGTCTTGTGGCGCTGCGCGTACGCGACCTCGGCGGCGAGGCGCTCGACGAAGTATTTCCGGTTGTAGACCTTGGTGAGCGCGTCCTTCGTCGACGCTTCGTAGAGCTGGTGCGCCAGCTGCTCTTCGGCCTCGTCGAGGATCGCGAAGCGCACGACGACGTTCGGCCCGATCTGCACGCGATCGCCCACGCGCAGCTCGGCCCGCTCCACGCGGCGTCCGCCGACGAACGTGCCGTTCGTGGAGCCGAGGTCCTCGACGTAGAACTTCCCGTCCATCGTCCGCACGATGCGCGAGTGGGCGCGCGAGATCCCGACGTCCTCGACGCGCACCGTGACCTCGCGACCGCGACCGATCGTCGTCTCGTCGGTGTCGATCGTGAACACCTGCCCGGCGTTGATCCCGGTGAGCACGGTGAGCAGCGCCCGATCGCGCGCGACGACCGTGGGGTACGCCAGCATCGACGTCTCGGTCGGGCGCGTGACGCTCGTCTCCGACTCGATCCACTCGGGATCGATGTAGCTCGGCTGCCGCGGCACCATCGACGCGGGCGCGCGCGACGACGACGACACCGGCTCTTCGGCAGGGGGCGGCATTTCGCTGACCCTCACCTCGGTGACGACGGGGAACTTCACGGTCGAGCGGCGGTCTTCGGCCATCTTCTGTTCAGTTCCTCCTTTCCATCACCCCAGTCCATCACCCCAGAGTCCCCGTCCCCAAGCTCCGATCCCCACAGCTTCAATCACAAGGGCTCGGCGCGCCATAGGAAGGCATCGCATCGATCTGCGCCTGAGTAACCTTTCCGGCACGGATGATCCCGCTATAGACGTCGGCGCTGCCGCGTTTGGTGCGCACGGCGGTTGTGGGATCGACCGAGTGGAGCCCGAAGTGCGGACAGTAGCCGCTGGCCCACTCGAAGTTGTCGAGCAGCGACCAGTGGAAGTATCCGAGCACGCCGTCGCCGCGGAGGTTCGCCGCACCGAGCTGGAGCAGGTGCTCGGCGATGAACCGGCCGCGCATCACGTCGTTCCGATCGGCGACGCCGTTCTCGGTGACCACGATGGGGAGCCCGTACGTCGCCGCCTCGTCGAGTACGGTGCCGAATCCTTCGGGGTAGATGTCCCAGTCGAAGTCGGTCTTCGGGCGCAGCGTCGGGAGGTTCGTGAGCGTGAGCGCGGCGCTGATCGGCGCGGGGAGCACGAAGCCGGTGTCGCCGCTGATGATCGTGTCGGTGTAGTAGTTCACGCCGACGTAATCGAGCCGCCCCTTCAGCGTGGGGTCGCCCTTCACGTCTTGCGCGCCGGTGAGCGCGCCGTCGAAGTCGTAGTCGAAGTCGCCGCTCGTGACGGCGTTGAGGAACCAGTCGTTCGCCAGGTACTTCACGTGCGCGGTGGCGGTGACGTCGAGCGGGTCGGTGGGGTCGAGCGGATGGAACGTGCGGAGCGCGGCGGCGACCGAGATCATCGTCGGCTTTCCGTCGCCGTCGACGTCGATCGTGTCGGCCGCTTTGATCGCGTCGTAACAGGCGGCGTGCGCGCGCACGAACGCGCGGAACACGGTGAGCCCGCGATCGACGCTGAGCACCTGGCCGGGCGGGAAGCTCCCGTTCAAGTAGCCGCCGAGCACGACGCTGAGCGGCTCGTTGATCGTGACCCACCAGTCGACGTCCTTGCCCCAGCGCGCGGCGGCGAACGTGCAGAACTTGGTGAACTCGGTCGTCGTCTCCGGCAGCTCCCACCCCTGCGGCGCGCCCGCTTCGGCGACGTTGCTCGACCAGTTGGGGACGGCGAAGTGGTTCAGCGTGACGAGCGGCGTGACGTGCGCGGCGCGGAGCTTGGCGATGAGCGCGTCGTAGGCGGCGAGGCCGGTGGCGTCGGGCGTCGCGGAGTCGAGCGAGGCCTGCGTCGGGAAGAGGCGCGCGAGCTCGATCGAGAAGCGGTAGGCGTTGTGCGCTTCGTTCGTCATCAGCGCGACGTCGTCGTCGATGTGCCCGAGCGCGTCGTCGCCGCCGATGTCGGGGCTCCCGGCGTCGGCGATCTTGCCGGGGAGCGCGACCCACGCCGCCCAGTCGGTGTTCGAGTCCCCCTTCTCGACCTGGAACGCCGCGGTCGACGTCCCCCACAGGAACCCTTTCGGAAACGTCACTTCGCTCGGCAGCGTCGCCGCATCGGCGCCGGCGTCGCCGCCGGGGACCGTCGCGTCGAGCGTCACGCCCGCGTCGTGAGCCGCCGGCACGTCACCGTTCGACGAGCAGCCGAGCGGCGCCGCGATGGCAAGGCCCCAAGCAACGTGGCGCCGGCTGAGCATTCGTTGTCGGGAGAATAACACTCGTCGCGGCTGCGCAGCGCTCTCAGTCGTCTTTGCAGACGCGGTTCCGGCCGTCCATTTTGGCGCGGTAAAGGCGGGCGTCGGCGGTGGCAATGAGCTCCGTCCCCCCGGCTTCGGGCGCCAGCTCGGCCAGCGACGAGACGCCGATGCTCGTGGTGACGGTGAGCGTCGTCCCCTCGGTGGCCGTGATTTGCAGACTCTCGACCGTCGAGCGCACCCGCTCGGCGAGCTTGGCGGCGTCTCCGTGCGCCGTCGAGCGCACCAGGATCACGAACTCCTCGCCGCCGTACCGCGCCAGCACGTCTTCGATCCGAATCAGCTTCGCCATGTGCGCCGCGACCACGCGCAGCACCATGTCGCCGGCGAGGTGACCGTGGACGTCGTTCACGTCCTTGAAGCGATCGAGATCGAGCATCAGGAGCGAGAGCTGCGTCTTGTGCCGGCGCGCGTGCGCGATCTCGGCGATGAGCCGCTCGTTGAGGTACTTGCGATTGAACGCGCGCGTGAGCGCGTCGCGCGTCGAGGACTCGTAAAGGCGGCGCTGGAGCTCTTCTTCCGCGTCGTCGGTGAGCGCGAAGCGGAGCATCAGGTTCGGGCCGATCTGGATGCGATCGCCGTTCTGGAGATCGACGCGCCCTTCGACCTTGCGCCCGGCAACGAACGTCCCGTTCGTGGAGCCCATGTCTTCCAGCAAGAAGCGCCCGTCAGGCCTGCGCACGACGCGCGTGTGGAGCCGGCTGATCGCTGGATCCTCGAGCCACAAGTCGGCCTCGGTGCCGCGCCCCACGATGTGATCGAGCCCGTCGAGCGCGAACACCTGCCCGGCGTTGAGCCCGCTCAGCACGGTCAGCGTCGCGCGGTCGGAGCTCACGCTCGCCGGCACCGAGAGCGTCTTCTCGGTCGCGCGCGTGAGGCTCGTGTCCTCGCCGAGCCACCCGTCTTCGATGACGGTTCCCGGCACGCGCATCGTCGTCGGCGGCGGCTCCGAGATCGTCTCGTGCGCCTTGATCGAGATGCGCGGGCGGGGGGCGTCGGCGTCGATGGGAACGGTCACGTGATCCGAGTCGTCGATCGGCAATACGGCCACTTCAGCCGTGCGCAGCAGATCGTCTTCCTCTTTGGTTCCGCCCATGCGGAGAGGGAGCGTATCACCTTGCAGGGTGACGCCTGCAAATCGGTCCCAACACGAACCCTCACCCCCGGCCCCTCTCCCGCAAGGGGAGAGGGGAGGAGAGATCGCATGCCGCTCCCCCTCTCCCCTTGCGGGAGAGGGGGCTGGGGGGTGAGGGTTCGTGCGCAATGCGCTAAGACCCCCACATGGGACTCCTCGACGGCAAGGTCGCGATCATCACGGGCGCAGCGGCAGGCATCGGGCGCGCGCACGCGCTGCTCTTCGCGAGCGAAGGGGCCAAGGTGCTGGTGAACGACCTCGGTGGCGCGCGCGACGGCTCGGGTGGCGACACGCTGGCGGCGAACGCGGTGGTCGAAGAGATCCGCGCAGCGGGCGGGACCGCAGCGGCGAACGGCGACAACGTGGCCACGATCGAGGGGGCCAACGCGATCGTGAAGAGCGCGGTCGATGCCTTCGGGCGGGTCGACGTGCTGGTGAACAACGCCGGCATCCTGCGCGACAAGAGCTTCCTCAAGATGGACGAGCCGATGTGGGACTCGGTCATTGCCGTCCACTTGAAGGGGACGTTCCTCGTGTCGCAGGCCTTCACGCGCCAGGTCGTCCAGCAGAAGGAGCCCGCGCGCATCGTGAACACGACGAGCGTGAGCGGCATGCTCGGCAACTTCGGGCAGGCGAACTACGCCGCGGCGAAGGCGGGCATCTACGGGCTCACGCGCACGATGTCGATCGAGCTGCAGAAGCACCGCATCACGGTGAACGCGCTCGCGCCGATCGCGAAGACGCGGATGACCGAGGACCTGCCGATGTTCCAGGGGGTCGACTCGATGACGCCCGATCACATCGCGCCGGCCGCGCTCTTCCTGGCGAGCGACCTGTGCGGCGATCGCACCGGGCACGTGCTCGCCGTGGCGGGCGCGCGGCTCTACGCCTTCAAGGTCGTGGAGACCGCGGGGCGCTTCAAGGACAGCGATCGCGGCGTGTGGTCGGCGAAGGAGATCGCGGACAACTGGGAAGCGATCGTCAAATAGACCCGCGTAGATCCTTCGCTGCGCTCAGGATGACAACGGAGTTCGACAGCGCCCTCCCCCCTCTTGTCATCCTGAGGAGCGAAGCGACGAAGGATCTCAGTGGTCCCCGCTACTTCTTCTCGAACTTCAGGGACGCCGAGTTGATGCAGTAGCGGAGCCCCGTCGGCGCGGGGCCGTCGTCGAACACGTGCCCCAGATGCGCGCCGCAGGCGTGGCACATCACTTCCACGCGACGCATGCCGTGCGTGGTGTCCGCCGCTTCCTCGACGACGGTCGCGTTCGCCGGCGCGGTGAAGCTCGGCCAGCCGCAGCCGCTGTCGAACTTCGACTCGCTCACGAAGAGCGGCTCGTCGCAGCAGATGCAGCGGTAGGTCCCCTTCTCGTGGTTGTCCCAGTACGCGCCGGTGAAGGCGCGCTCGGTCCCTTTGTGGCGCGCGACCTCGAATTGCTCGGGCGTGAGCTGCGCTTTCCACTCGGCGTCGGTCTTGGTCACCTTGGGCATGCGGGCACTTTAATCACGTCGTGAACGACCGCCAATGCCGCTTTGCGTCGTCCGTTCGGCGCGCTTTGCTGCGAACCGCCGGTGTACGCTCGACAGTCGAATGCTTCGCGAGTTCCTCACCGCAGCGGCCGGATACGTCAGAAAAAACCCCGATGAAGTCGTGAGGGCGGCCGTCAACGCGGCGACGCTCCGGTTCGGCGTGCCGCTCGCGGCGCTCCGTTTCCTCGCCGGGCAAGCGACCGGACGCAAAGCTCCGCGCGACATCGAGATCGCCGCGTCGCCTCCTGCGCTTCGGCTCGCGGCCACGGTCGATGCGATGGGGACGTGGGTGCGCGCCTCCGCCGCGATCCGCATCGACGAGGTCAGCATCACCGCCGACTCGATCCGGGTCGGCATTCGCCTCAACGACGTGAAGCTCGCGCTCGTCGGCGACAGCGACGCGCCGATCGCGACGCTCATCAAGTCGGGCGCGCTCGATCTCTCCAAGCCCGGCAACCTGATCCGCCACATCCCCAAGCGCCCGGCGGCCATCGTCGAGGCGGGCGGCGACCGCGTCGTGCTCGACCTCTTCAAGATCCCGAAGATCGCGCAGAACCCGCGCGTGCGGAAGCTGCTGGGGATCATCACGCCGGTGCTCGGCATTCGCACGATCGAGACCGATCGCGATCACCTCTACGTCGCGCTTCGCGCCAGCCCGGGCGGGCTCTCGCGATCGATCGAAGCGATCCGGCAGACGTGAACGAGCCCTCCGCTGCAGGCGTCACTCGCGCTTGCGCGGACGCGGGATCGCGAAGTCTTCGATGCGGCGGATGAGCGTCGCGCGCGAGATGCCGAGGAGCTTCGCGGCCTGCGACTGATTGCCGGCGCACTTCTCGAGCGCGTCGACGATCTTCCGTCGCGCTTCGTCGTCGGGCCACGGCGGAGGCTCGCCGCCCGAGGTCGTCGCCTCCTGCCCGAAGTCGGTGACGCGCATGGGCGCAGTCTCGCCTTCGAGCGGGCGCGCCGCGGGGATCGTCATGCGTGGCGGGGCCACGCTCGTGCGCACGGCGAGGATCGGCCCGAGCTTCTCCAGCGGGAGATGCTCGCGCGTGATGACGCCGGTGCTGCACAAGAGGACGGCGCGCTCGACGACGTTGCGAAGCTCGCGAATGTTCCCCGGCCACTCGTAGTGCTTCAGCGTCTCCATCGCGTCGGCCGCGATCTGCGGGCGATCGGTGCGCGCCATCGCGCGGCAGGCGTGATCGATGAACGCGCGCGTGAGCGGCTCGATCTCGTCGATGCGCTCGCGCAAAGGCGGGAGCGAGAGCGAGATGCCGTTCATGCGGAAGTAGAGGTCTTGCCGGAAGCGCCCCGCTTCGATCTCGGTCTCGAGGTTGCGGTTCGTGGCCGCGAGGAAGCGCACGTCGATCGCGCGCGGGCGGAGCGCGCCGACGCGCGTGACCTCGCGCTGCTCGATCACGCGAAGGAGCTTCGCCTGCGTGGAGAGCGGCATCTCGCCGATCTCGTCGAGGAACACGAGCCCGCCGTTCGCCGACTCGAGCAGCCCCGGCTTCGCTTGCACCGCGCCGGTGAACGACCCCTTCTCGTGCCCGAACAGCTCGCTCTCGAGGAGCGTCTCCGACAGCGCGGCGCAGTTGAGCGAGACGAGCGGCATCCGCGCGCGAGGGGATAACTCGTGGATGCGACGCGCGAGGATCTCCTTGCCCACGCCGGTCTCGCCGAGAATCAGGACGTTGATCGTCCCTTCGGCCACCCGCCGAACGACGCGATCCATTCGCTCGAGCGCGCCGATGGCGAGGACCGCGCGCGTCGACGTGGCATCGACGCCGGGCGCGGTGCGACGGCGCAGCGTGCGGTTGGCGTGCTCGATGAGCGCCTCCGGCGTGCGGCCGTCGCGCGGGAACGCGGCCACGGCGACGTCGAACTTCGCGTGCGCGGCGGTGAGACGCTTGGCGAGATCGGCGGCGCGCGCCTCGGCGACCTCGGCGGGCGAGCTGATGAGTAGCACTTCGTAGTCGTTCGGCGCGTACGAGCCGAGCATGTCCGCTTCGCCCAGCCACGCCAGGATCGTCCCCGCCGACGTATCCATCTTTTGCGTCGCCGCGTTCGCGCCGGCGTTCGGCTCGAGGCGCAGGCGCAAGATCGCGAACGGCTCTCCGGCGCGCGACGCCCGCCCGCATTCCTCCTCGAGTCGCGCTTCGAAGTACCCATGGCTCCACAAGTGCCGCGGCCTGTCGCCCCCCGGCATCGCGCGCTGAAGGATCAGCACCGTGCTCCCGATGCCGATCGAGTCGCCCACGCGAACCGGGAACGGAACGTTCGGCGGCACGCGTTCGTCGCGCACGAAGCTGCCGTTGCGACTCCCGAGGTCGACGATCTCCACGGTCGCTCCGCAGCGAAGCTCGGCGTGGCGGCGCGACAGCTTCGCGTCGTCGATCTTCACGTCGCACTCCTGCGCGCGCCCCAGGACGAGCGTGCCGTTCTTCGGGATCGGCACGCTCCCCGTCCCCGTGGGGCTCATGATGAGGAGCGAGAGCGACGAGACGGGAGCTGCCGACTGCGAAGCGCGCACGTTCGGCACGGCCTGGGTGTCTTCGACGTCGTCGGCTTCGTCGATCACGGCACTCCTACGTTACTCTAGGTTCGTGTCCCTTCGTCTCCACGTCGTCGACGGCACCTACGAGCTATTTCGCGCGCACTACTCGAAGCGCCCGTCGCACACCGATGCGAAGGGGCGCGACCTGAAGGCCACCGTCGGCGTCGTGTCATCGATGTTCGCGCTGCTCGACGATCCCGAAGAGCAGACGACGCACGTCGCCATCGCGTTCGACAATCCGATCCGCTCGTTCCGGAACGATCTGTTCGACGGCTACAAGACCGAAGAAGGAATGGACCCGGCGCTCCGCGCCCAGTTCGACGACGTCGAGGCGGCGATGCGCGCGATGGGGGTCGTCGTGTGGTCGATGAATCGGTGGGAGGCCGACGACGCGCTGGCGACGGCGGCGACGCGCTGGGCGAACGACGTCGAGCAAGTGCGGATCATGACGCCCGACAAGGACCTCGGGCAGTGCATCCGGGAGCGGCGCGTGGTGCAGGTCGATCGGATGCGGAAGAAGCTGATCGATCAGGAAGCGTTGCTCGCCGCGCGCGGCATCACGCCCGAGAGCATTCCCGACTACCTCGCGCTGGTCGGCGACACGGCGGACGGCATCCCGGGAATCACGGGGTTCGGCGAGAAGACTGCGGCGACGCTGCTGCGCGAGTACGTGCACCTGGAAGCGATCCCGAAGAGCGCGTCGGCGTGGAAGGTGAACGTGCGCGGCGCGAGCGTGCTGGGCGAGACGCTGGCCGCGGAGATGGAGAACGCGCTGCTCTATCGAACGCTGGCGACGCTCGTGCGCGACGTGCCGCTCACCGAGACGCTCGACGATCTGCGCTGGCGCGGAGTCCCGCGCGAGGCGTTCGCGAAATGGTGCGACGAGGTCCGCGCGTCGGAGTCGATGCGTGCGCGAGGCGGTAGCTGAGATCGCGCGCTACGAGAGCGCCGCTAGACGGGCGTCGAGCTGCGCGGCTTTCGCTGTCGCGCCCCACGCCGCGTACGCGTCGCGCGCGGCCTCGAGCGACGCGCGCTTCGCCGCCGCGCCCTTCTGGCACCGCGACGCGAGCTCTCGCGCGAGCGCGATGTCGTTGATCCACTCCCCTTCGCGCGCCAGCGAAGCCGCTTCCACGAAGCGCGCGAAGGCGCCGCTCGGGTCACCGTCGATGCGACGGAGCTCTCCTTCGATCAGGCTCACGCGGTGCGCGAAGTTGATCGGCGCGTGGCCGGCGAGCGTGCGGAGCGCAGCGAGGCTCGCGTCGATCTTCGGGCGCAGCGTCGCGCGCTCGGCATCGTTCATCTCGTCCCACGCCGCGCACGCCGAGAGCGCCGCGAACTGGTGAAGGATCGGGATGTGCCAGACCGACGGCGCGGCATCGAGGTGCTCGCGCGCGATCTCGAAGCACTCCGACGCCTCCTTCGCGCGACCGAAATGAAAGCGCGCGAGCCCCATGACGACGCGCAGCACGTGGATGCCGCTGCGTGAGCCTTCGGCCGCGGCCTTCGTGAGGAGCGCCTGTTCGTCGAAGCCGTCGTCGTTCAGGCGCGAAGGATCGGCGACGCCGCCCGTCCAGCATTTCAAGAGCTGCTCGAACGGCGCGTGCACGTGCACCGCGTTCACCTGCCCGAGCGCGCGCATCTGCTCGCCGAGATAGCTCGCCTCAGCGAGCAGCGGCGCCAGCGGACGGCCCGCGTACATCGCGTTGTGGACGTAGCCGTGCGCGGCGTACGAGGCGTACTCGAGATCGCCCGTGCGCCGCCCGATGTCGAACACGTCGCGCAGCGGCTCCAGGATCGTGGAGAGCGGGACCATCCACGAGCAGACGAGGTTGAACACCACGTGGCGCGTGGCCGCCTCGAGGCTGCGGTCCTCCCAGCGATCGATGAGCCGCACCGCGAGCTGCCCCCAGGTGTGCGCGACCGGGAACATGCCGACCGTGTTGAGCACGATCCCGAAGAGCGCCAGCGCATACGGCGTCGCCGTTGAGAGCCCGCGCGCGACCGACGTGGACACGAGGTTGGCGGCGATGATCGGGAGCAGCATCGGCTTGCCGAAGTAGGCGGCGGGGCTCACGCGGATCTGGACGCGCATCGCGGCGGCGACCTGCGGGTCGTCGACGTCGGGCATGGCCGCGAGCCCTTCGGGGCCGACGCTCGTGAGGCTCGCCAGCGCGCGCTGAAAGGCCTCGCCGATCGCAGCCTCGTCCGGGTCGCGCGGGAGACTCACGCCCAGGAGCTCGAGCACCTGCATGCCGGTGTCGACCGCCGCGATGTACTCGTGTCGCCCGGCGAGCGCGTCGATCTGCACCTCCCACGCGACGAGCTGGTCCATCGGCGTGCGCCCGTGCGCCTTCACGTCGGCGACGCGCGCGTCGAGCGCGGTCCACTCGGCGCTCAGGTACGCGGTCTCGGCGGCGCCGGTGTGGAGGGCGAGCGCGAGATCGTACTCGGCGCTCCAGGCGTCGGCGGCGAGCAGCGCGATGCCCCCTTCGAAGCACGCGAACGCCAGGGGAAACGCCGCCGACTTTCGCGCCGCGCGTCCGGCCTTCAAGTGAAGGCGCGCGGTCGCGAGTCGCTCGCGCGGATCGGTGAGTCGCGCGGCCGCTGCGCCCAGGTGGCGAACGGCATCGAAGACCCACGGCCCCGGCGCCTCCAGCGTGTGGCGCGCGGCGAGCGCACGACCGAGCGCGAGGTGACGCGATTGGCGCGCGTTCACGTCGAGCGCGGCGACGACCGCTTCGCGAATGCGATCGTGGTAGGCGTACACGAGATCGTCGGCGCCCGGCCCCGTCCAGCTCAGCATCGAGCCGCTTCGCAGCGCCAGGAGATCAGGGAGCGCGTCGGCGTCGAGCCCCGCCGCTTCGAACACGAGCGACTGCGCCACCGGGCTGTCGGCGATGGCCACGACCTCGACGAGCGCGCGCTGCTGCGGCGGGAGGGCGCGAAGGCGCGCGGCGATCGCGTCTTCGAGCGAAGCGTGCACGTCCTCGGCCGACGCCCCTCGCGCGGCGACGAAGCGCGCGAGCTCCTCGATGAAGAACGGCACGCCGGCGCCCTCCTCGGCGAGATTGCGCGCGCGCGCTTCGCTCGTGGGCTCGTGCGTGAGCGCTTCGAGCGAAGACCGCGCGAGCTGCTCGGCCTCGGCGCGCGGCAACGCGCCCACGGCCACGTCGACGAGATCGTCGCTCGCACGGAGGCGCCGCGCGATCTCGAAGTACCCCGCCAGCCCGGCGTTCTTCGCCGCCTCCGCCGAGCGATGACTCGCGATGATCAAGAGCGGCACGCGCTGCGCGTCTCTCACCAGCGACTCGAGCAGCCCCGCGCTGTCGGCGTCGGCCCACTGGAGATCGTCGATCCACACGACGACCGTTCGCTCGCGCCCGACTACCTCGAGCAGCTGCCGCAGCGCCGTCCACGCGCGACGCCGCAGCTCCTTCGCGTCCATCGCCGGCAGCCGCGCGACGCGCGCCGCGATCGCGGGGACGGCGGCGAGCGCAGGGAAGACCTGCGCGAGCTCGCCCACCCACGCCGGGAGAATCGTCGCGATGCCTTCTCCCGCCGGGGGCCCCATTTCGAGAAGTCGCGCGGTCAGCTCGTCGACGACGCCGTCGAAGCCTTTGTACGGAACGCTCTCGCGCTCGTAGCAGCGCCCGCGAAGCACCTCGGCGCCGTCGACGTCGCGCACGCCGCCGAGGAAGCTCCGGACCATCGCGCTCTTGCCGATGCCCGACGGACCATGAACGTGCGCGACCATGCACCGCCCCGAGCGCGCGCGCTGGTACGCGCGGTCGAGCATCTCGAGCTCCCGCTCCCGCCCGACGAACACCGTTCGCGCCTGCCGCTCGCTGCGCACGAGCCCGGACGCCTCTCCCCCCGAGAAGATGGCGACGAGCTCCTGGCGCGTCGGCCGCAGCGCGGGATCGGGGCGGAGAAGGCGCATGCAGACGTCGCTCAGATCGGCCGGGATCTCCGGGAGCAGCTCGCGCGGCGACGGAGGCGTCTGGAGCGTCTTGCGGATGTAGAGCTCGACGTGGCTCGCGCCGCCGCTCCCCCCGAACGGGAGCCTTCCGGTGAGCAGCTCGTAGAGGATCGTCCCCACCGCGTACCAATCCGAGGGGGGCCCCACGTCGCCGCCGACGAGCTGCTCGGGAGACATGTACGTGGGCGTCCCGCTCGTCGGACCGCGCGCGCGCTTCGCCTCGGTCACCGGACGGGCCAGCCCGAAGTCGACCACCACCACGCGATCATCGCTGCGAACGAGCACGTTCCCCGGCTTGATGTCGCCGTGCCAGAGCCCCGCGTCGTGGAGCGCGGAGAGACCGCTCACCAGCTCGAAGAACGCCGCACGGATCGCCGGCAGGCTCTGGAGCGGGAGCGATGCGTCCTCGCGCTCCACTTCCGAGCTGGAAGTCGGTTCGCTCGGCTCTTCTTCGCGCGAGATGGAACCCTCGGGGCGCGTCGGCAGCTCGACGCGCGGAGGACGCGCGGCGCCCGCCCGCGCGCGCGCCTTCGCCTTCGTCATCTCCCCGCGGGCCCAGCGTCGGAGATCGACGCCGTCGATCCGCTCCATCGCGAAGAACCACAACCCCTCTTCGCAGGCGAGCTCGTAGACCGGCGCCAGGTTCGGATGCGCGACGTCCGACACCGTCCGGAACTCGCGCTTGATCTGCACGCCGCCCGCCGCGTCCGCGACGAGGAGCGCCTTCAACGCCACGCGCGTGCGGCGCTCGCGATCGATCCCCTCGTAGACCGTCCCCATGCCGCCGCGGCCGAGGCGACCGACGACGTCGTACCGCCCGAGCGCGACGGGATGATCCGGCGTCGCCCCTTCGAGCCGCGCGAGGACGCTACTCGCGCGCGCGGGCTCGCTCGGGTCGACGGCATCCGAGGTCATGGCGCGTATCCTACCGCCCGCGCGGAGCCCGCGCGACGCCGTCAGCGTGCTCGCGTCCCGGTGCTAGGCTCGGCCGCCATGCGGGAGTTGATGCGTACGAAGCAATCGGTGGTGACGCTCGACGAAGACGCGCACCTCCTTCGTCGCGCGCGCACCGCCGAACAGTTCACCTCGGCGACCCAGCTGGAAGCGGAGTACGACGAGCTGGTCCGCGTGATGGACGCGATCGATCGCGCGCACTACGCGCAGCTCATCGACGTGCGCGTGGCCCCTCCGCGCAACGATCCGCAGTTCGAGGCGACCGTGGCGCGCCACCACGCCGCGCTCTACCGCGGCTTCATCGCCAACGCGGTGCTCGTCGCGAGCGCCGTCGGCAAGCTCCACGTCACGCGGATGATCGAATCGTCTGGCGTGAAGGCGCGCGTGTTCACCGACGAGGCGGAGGCGCTCGCCCACCTGGCGCAAGCGATCGTGGCGAGCCGAAAGCCGTAGGCGTAGAAGGCGTCGATGACCCGCGCATCGATCTCCCGTCGCGAGCTCGCCCGCTACGCCGCCGCCCTCGCCGTCGCCGGCTGCGGAGGACGCGACGCCACCGCCCACGCCGCGAACCCGCCCGCGCGCAGCTCGCGCTGGTACGACGACGCGATCGTCATCGACGGGTGCGGCAGCATCGGCCGGTTCGACCCCGACGCGAAGCCGGGCGCCGCGGTGACCTCGCTCGATCTCTCGGACGCCGTCGAGTCGGGCGTCACCGCCTTCAACCTCACGGTCGACGACGTCACGAACGACGAGCACGCCTACGACCACACGCGCGACGCCATCGCCGACACGTTCCGGGACATCGCCGTCAACTCCGGGTCGCTCACCGTCATCCGGAACATGGCCGACCTCCGCGCCACGAAAGCGTCGAAGAAGGTGGGCTTCATCCTCGGCTTTCAGGGGGCGACGTCGCTGGGCCCGAACCTCGAACGCTTCGACGAGATGCACCGCGACGGCGTGCGGGTCATGCAGCTCACGTACAACATCCGGAACCTCCTCGGCGACGGGTGCCTCGAAGCGGCGAACTCCGGCCTCAGCACGGTCGGGCGCAAGGCGGTGGAGCGGATGAACGCGGCGGGCGTGCTCATCGATCTCAGTCACTGCGGGCAGCGCACCACGGCCGAGGCGATCGAGCTCTCGAAGCGCCCCGTCGCCATCACGCACACCGCGTGCGCCGCGCTCGCCGATCGGCCGCGCAACAAGCGCGACGAAGAGATGCGCCGGTGCGCCGAGAAAGGCGGAGTCGTCGGGATCTACTTCATGCCCTTCCTGCGCATGAGCGGTCAGCCGACGGGCGACGACGTCATCGCGCACCTGGAGCACGCCATCTCCGTGTGCGGCGAGGACCACGTCAGCATCGGCACCGACGGCACGATCTCGCCGATCGAGATCACCCCCGCCTTCGTCGCGTCGCACCACAAGTTCGTCGTCGAGCGCCAGCAGCAAGGCATCGCCGCCCCGGGCGAGAGCGCCGACGTCTACAACCTGTGCCCCGACCTCAACACGACCCGCCGCTTCCAGGTCCTCGGCGAGAAGCTCCTGGCGCGCGGGCACTCCGAGGCGCGCGTGAAGAAGATCGTCGGCGGGAACTTCGCGCGCGTGTTCGGCGAGGTCTGCGGGTAGGCCTTCTTCACGGTCCCTCGGCAGCGCGATTGAGGCAGCGACGCGGATTCGCTAGCGTCACGCGATGAAGGTCACGCCGTTCGTCACTCTCCTCCTCTTCGTCACGATCGGCTGCGACAAGCCCGAGGCTCCCGCGGACAAGCCAGCGCCGACCGCACCTGCGAGCGCCTCTGCGCCGGCGCCGGCGCCCGCACCGCCTCCCTCGGCGAGCGCACCCGCCCCGACGGCGTCGACCGTGCCCGCCACCTCGGCTCCCACGAAGGACGCCGTCGTCTCCGTCTTCGATCCCGCGAAGGAGCCCGCGAGGACCGTCAAGGCGATCGCGGGGGGAACCGTCGCGCTCTACCTGCCGGAGTGGGTGGGGACATCGTGGAAGATCCCGCAGCCGGACAAGGCGCTCGGCAAGGCGAAGGAGGAGACGATCCCCGGCTTCGCAGGCCCCACGACGCCGGCGCACGCCTTCACGTGGTCGATCAAAGACGCGCTCAAGGGGCAGGTGCACAAGGTGACCGTCACCAACACAGCCAAGGTTCACACGCCGGGGAGCGACACGACCTTCACGCTGAGCATCGACGTGACCTAGCGACTCGCGCGAGGTCGCGCGGCGGGCGAGGGTCGACCGCTCACCGGCACGTCGGCCACGCCGGCGGCATTCCCACGCAGCTTCCCGCGTCGCAGCAGACGCCCCCCGCGCAGCTCCCCATGCCCGTGCAGCTCACGCTGCAGGACGTGCCCGAGCAGCTCACCTGCTTGCACGCGTTCATCCCGGAACAACTGACCGTCGTCGCCCCCGCGTCGCTCGAGACTGCGGCGGCGCAGGCGCGCGCTCCGGCGCAGTCGACCGCGCACGTGCCGCCGCTGCACGCGATGGGCTGCGTGCAGGTGTCCGGGTTCTCGCATCGGATGTCGCACGACGACGCGTCGCACGTGACGGGGCCTGTGCACGTGCCCGCCGCGTTGCACCCGACCTTGCACGCGCTCCCTCCACACGCGATCGGCCCCGTGCACGAACCTGCGCCGACACAGTCGATGGTGCACGCGCTGGCCGAAGTGCAATCGATAGTCGACGTGCACGAGCCGGCGCCGGTGCAGGTCACCGCGCACGGAATGCCGCGAGGACAGGCGATAGGGCCGGTGCACGTGCCCGCCGCCGTGCACGCGACGGCGCACGTGCCGCCTGGCTCGCACGTACCGAGGCCGGCCTCGGCGCAGAGGGAGGCGCATGCGGCGGCGGCGTCGATCGCCGAAGCGTCGCTCGCGTCGGCATCCGATGGGGCGTCATCGCCTGCGTCGGACGTGCCGGCGTCAGTCAGGTCGCCATCGCTCGCGTCGCCCGCATCCGTGGCGACGCTCGCGTCGTACCGGGAGCCGTTCGCGTCGGAAACCGTCGCGTCGATCGTGGTCCCGGCGTCGAGCTCCATCGCGAGCGTTCCGTCGAGCGCCAGGCCGCAGCCGAAACCGATCCACGGCGCAACGAAGAGCGCGACCGATGGATGCATGAGACGGAGCAAGACTGCTCAGCCTCATCATGCGCACGCGGTGGAGCAAGGCCTACACCTGGCGAACGCCGCCATGACGTCGACACCTCACGGCGGCGTCGCGTCGTCCATCACCAGCGTGAACCCCAGGCTGGCGCCGTCCCACGTGAAGTAACGCGCGTTCACGACGGTCGCCTGCGCGATCGTTCCGTTCGACGGTTGGAAGCCGGCGTCGGTCGCAGCCGCGGAGATCGCCTTCCAGATCGCGAGCGAAGGCGCGGCGGCGAGCGTCGCCCCCGGTGACGTCGCCCCCGAACCGGCGCACACGGGGATGGCCTCCGAGGAGCCCAGCTTCACGAGCGGCATCCACTGGGTGCCGCAGCTCGGAGCGCCGGAGAGCGTGTTGCAAACGAGAAAGACGGTGCGGGTGGGATCGCAGTCGTCGATCCCTGCGGCCGAGAACGCGTCGATCACGCTCTTCGCGTCGGCTCCGTGCGCCACGACGTTCGGAGCGGGAAATGCCTGGTAGCTCGAGGTGTCGTCGAACTGCACCGCGCCCGCGCTCACCGTCATGCTCGCGAGCACGACGTGGGGACCGAAGCTCAGGTCGCACGTGGCCGCGCCGGCGGCGGTGAGCGCCTCGAAGAGAGTCTGCGCGAGCGTCGATGGCTGAGCCAGCGTGACCGCGATCGGCTGCGCCCCTGCGATCCGAATCTCGAACGTGCACGCGTAGCCCGACGTCCCCATCGGCGGCTCCACGTCGGCGCAGTCGAGGTTCGGGATCGCGTACGCGGAGCCCGCCGCGATCGGAGGAGACTGCGACGCGAAGATCGCGTCGAGCGATTGCGTGATCGCCGTGACCTTCGTCCCCGACACGCTCACGTGCGGGAGCTGCGGCGTGGGGGACGCCTTGATCGTTTCGCAGGCGCCGGTGCCGCCGCCGGCGACCCCGCTCGTGTGCCCGGCACATGCGGCGAGCCACAGCGCGATGAGGAAGGGAAGAATTCGGGAGCCGGACATCGATGTCCACAGCTTCGCACGGCGCCGGCGTTCGCGCGGGGGAGAGACACCCACCACCGCTGATCACGAAACGGTCACGAAGTGATGGATTGTGAGGGGCTCCTCGTCAGCGGAAGCTGATCCCAGATGAGACTGCACGACCTCGCAGGTGTGGACGTTCGCGATCCCCGGGCCGTTGCAGTTCACGTTCGTCGGGCAGCTCTTGGTCCTCAGTCTCTCGTCGCGCGCTTTCCACGGAGCTCCAGGAGGACGTCGGTGACCCTCTGCTGGAACGGCTTCCCGTCCAACGCCCGCGCCACGTCGCCCTGGATGGACGCGCTCGCGCGTCGAGGGTTCGCCACGATGAACGGGACTTCGGAGTCCTGCCGCGATGGGCTCCCGTGCCATGAGCGGTACTGCGCCGCAAAGTAGTACCGCTCCTCTGGCGTCTTTCGATCCCCGTTGTGAGCGATGAGCATGATGTCCCCCGCCCGTTCGCCGTGCGGGCCCGCCGCGAGATCGCGGAGTCGCGCCGCCACGTCGACATACGTGGGGTGCGGGTGATCGGAGAGATAGGCGTCGATGGGGACGGTCTTGCCGTTCCCCACATAGACCTCGAAGGGGAGGTCGTCCTGCGGAAACGCCTTGGGTCGCCGCGTGAGGATGAGATCGAGCGTCCCCTTCATCTTCGGCACATTCAAGCCATCCACGTTGTTCGTGTAGAACGCCTCCGCCATCGGTACGACGTCTTCCTCGTATCGCGGAGGTCGCGTCCAGTCGCAGGCGGTCTTCGCCGCCAGGCACGTGCTTCGATCGGCTAGATAGACGAACGCCGTCGCTCCTCCGGCGACCCAGACGGAGTCGAAGTCGTCCTTCTCGGAGACGTCGAGCGCGAAAGGCCGCACGCGATAGCCGGCGTTCTTCATCAACGCCGGAGGGTTCGCCGGCCCGTCCGTGGAGAGCGCGTGCGCGTCGTCGTGCATCACCTCGGTGTGCCCGTGATCGGCCGTGATCACGACGTAGCGATCGTCCAGCGCGTGGCGCTCGCGAAGCTTCGCCGCGAGCCTCCCGATGGCCGGGTCGACGACCTCTTTCAAATAGGAGCGCCGCGCCTCGTCGGGTCCCTCCTCCGCGACGTGGGCATAGAGGTCAGTCCCCGGCAGGTAGACCGTGAGGACGTCCGGCAGATCTCCCTTATCGAGCTGGCCCACCACGGCGGCGACCACCTCGTTGTCGACCTTCTCGTATGCGTCGCGCGTCACCTTCTTTGAGGCGACCTTCCTCACCGTCGCTTCGACGAAGTGCTCGAAGGCCTCCACCAGGATCGTGGGCCGCGTCACGATGAGCTTGTCCGCGCCCGAGTAGACGTGATGCATCGCGACCCAGACCAGGATGTCGGGCTCGCGCTGGCGCATGCGGTCGTAGACGCTCGGGGCCAGCTTCAAGGCGTCGAGGTACCCGTCGGTGTAGATGGCGAGGGTCGGCTTCGAGTCGTTGAAGCTCACCGGCGCTGGCGCGCCCAGGCGCCGCTCTTCGCGGATGAAGAACTCATTGCCGGTGACG
Organism: Myxococcales bacterium; assembly: GCA_003151595.1. The sequence continues at coordinate 125,127 of PLXW01000022.1, read as the reverse complement.
CCGTGGACCGCAGGAGGAACGCCCGTCATGGCCGTCGTCCAGGCGGCCATCGTCGACGAGGGGAGCGTCGACAGGAGCGTCTCGTCGAAATACGCATGCGGGAAGCGCCCCTCGCTCCCGCCAAGTAGCGCTGCCAGCTCGGGGAGCTCGTTCTTTCGGAGGAGCTCGTAGAGCAAGCGCCGGTCGACCCCGTCGAGGGCGAGAAACAGGATCGGAGGGTGCCCCGGCGAGGTTCGAGGGGCATTCTCCGGTCGCTTGCGGAGCTCGCGCGACTGGCCGTTCACGACCAGATCGGCGATTTTCACCGGCGTGGGGGCCGCCGCGCCACACGAAACGACGAACGGCCCGACGAGGAGCGCGAGGCGCAATGCTACGAGGAAGGCGTTTCTCACCACTTGGTCGGGGAGGGGGGATTTGAACCCCCGACGACGAGCACCCAAAGCTCGTGCACTACCGGGCTGTGCGACTCCCCGTCGCTGCAAGGACGGATCTAGCACGACGGGACGCCCGGGTTCAGCGTCTCGCCACAGCGGATAGTCCTCTCGCCCGCGCCGCCGGCCCCTGATCCTGCAGGATCAGCGACTCTCCCCGCAGGAAGATCGCCTCGTCGGACGTGCGGCCCGCCGATCCTGCAGGATCAGCGACTGTCCGCGCAGGATCACCGCCTCGCCGGCCACGCGAGCCCCCGATCTTGCAGGATCGGCGACCCTCCGCGCAGGATCAGCGCCTCTCCCGCGAAAGCGAGCCGCCGTGTCGCTTTCTTAGCAACGTTCTCCGCGGTTGATCCGATGGGATCATTAAGGGGCACAGCTCCGGGCAATTCCGCCCGGGGCGCCGCCTCTCGATCTCCGGAGACCACGTTCATCATGAAAGGCTCAAAGCCGATCAAGCGTGAATTCCTGCGTCGCATGATCGCAGGGATTCAATCGTCCAAGGCGAAGACCGTCGCCCTGGAAGGGACTCAACACAAGATGTCGGACCTGGCGACGATGTGCCAACACAGCATCGACGCCGGGGTGGATGCCGACGCAAAGCACGTCGTGTGGAGCGAAGCGGTGGCCCTCAGTCGAGGAAACGACGCCAAGCTCCACCCGATCTTGCTCAAGCTCGTGACTCATCTTCTGACGGCGTCCTCACCGTCGGAGCTCGAGGAGTATGGCCTCAAGCCGCGCACGCGCGCGAAGACGACCGCGAGGACCAAGGCCGATGCGGCCGACAAGGCGCTCGAGACCCGAGCTGCGCGCAACACGACGGGCACGCGGCAAAAGGCCAAGGCCGGTGTGGTGGCGTCGGAAGACGCGAACGGGAGCAATGGCGCGGAGGCCTCGACGGCGACGGCGGCGGAAGCTGCGACCACGCCTTCGTCCGCGGCGAAGACGACTTCGCAGACGAACTGACCGTACCCCTCGAAATCCCCGACCATCCCCAGGTTCGCTCCGCGCTCAGGGGGGCGGTCGGGAATCTTCGTGCCCGCTCACGTATTCTCTCGGCGTGGCCCTCACACGCCGGTTAGGCGAGCTCCTCGCCTCTCCTCGCGCGCGCATCTTCGTGCCGCTCGCGGGCGTGTTGCTCACGCTGCCGTCGCTCACCAACGGACTCTTTTTCGACGACGTCCTTCAGCGCATGAAGGCGCGCGGCGTGTTCGGGACCGACGTGTGGTCGCGGCTCGATCTCTTCTCGTTCGTGGCGGCCGACCCGGCGCGGAAGGCGGTGCTCTACGAGAGCGGATTCCTGCCGTGGTTCGCGCCGAAAGATCTCAAGCTCGCGTTCCTTCGGCCAGTGTCCGCCGCGCTCCACGTCTTCGACTACAACGTCATCGATCGCTGGCCGTGGCTGATGCACGCCGAGAGCCTCGCGCTCTACGCCGCGTTGATCGCGCTGGTCGCCGCGCTCTATCGGCGCCTCGTGCCGGTCGGCGTCGCGATGCTGGCCGCGCTTCTCTACGCCATCGACGACGCGCACGGCTTTCCGGTGGGGTGGCTGGCGAATCGAAACGCGGTCATCGCCGCGATGTTCGGGGTGGCGGCGATCCTGGCGCACGATCGCTGGCGGCGTGACGGATGGAAGCCGGGCGCGGTGCTCGGGCCGCTCGCGTTCACGACGGCGCTGCTCTCCGCGGAGCTGGGCCTCGGGTCGCTGGCGTATCTCGTGGCGCACGCCGTGACGCTCGATCGCGCGCCGCCGAAGAAGCGGGCACTGGCGCTCGTGCCGTACGTGGCGATCGTGATCGTGTGGCAGGTCGTCTATCGGAAACTCGGCTACGGAGCGCTCGCTTCGGGGCTGTATGTCGATCCCGTCGCCGACACGGGCGCGTTCCTGCGCGCGGTGCCGACGCACGCGGCGGCGTTGCTCCTGGGGCAGCTCGCGTTGCCCGCGTCGGACGTGTACGGGCTCGCGCCGGCAGGCGTTCGGGCGGCGATCGTCGTGGTGTCGACGGCGTTCGCGTCGTTCGTGGCGTGGGTCGTCGCTCCGAGAGTACAGCGCGACGCGGTCACGCGTTTCTTCGCGCTGGGGATGGTGCTGTCGATCGCGCCGGTCGTGGCGTCGTTCCCCTCCGATCGACTGCTCCTCTACGTCGGCCTGGGCGCGTTCGGTCTCATCGCGCAGGTGATCGGCGACCTTCGAGAGCCGGCGCCCATCGCGCCTCCGCCTCGCGCGCGGAGCGCCCGCGCACTACGAACGTTCTGGATCGCGGTTCACCTCGTCGTGGCGCCGCTGCTCTTGCCCGTGACGAGCACGGCGCTCGCGGCGCTCGGGCGCTGGGTCGATCGCGCGTCGGCCGGCTCGCTGGCCGGGCCGGAGGTGCAGCAGCAGACGGTCCTCCTCATGAACGTCCCCTCGGTGCTCATGGGGCAACCGTGGCTGTTCCCGCTCGACCCGCACCGCTTCCGTCCGAAGCGCCTCCGCGCGTTCGCATCGACGACGGGAAACGTCGAGGTGCTCCGCGAAAGCGCGCGCGCGGTCGTCATCACCCTCGCGCCCGACGCCGCGCCCGACCCGTTGGTCGCGCTCTTTCGTGACCCCGCGAACGCCTTCCGGGTCGGCGACGTCGGCGAGTCGCCCGGGCTTCACGTGACGATCCTTCGCGTGAACGCCGACGGCGCGCCGACGTCGGTTCGCTACGAGCTCGATCGCGACCTCGACGACGCTATGTACCGATGGATCGCGTGGGACGGGACGGCGCTCTACGACGCGAAGGCGCCGCACCTCGGCGAGCGCGTGACGCTCGGCCCCGGGCGCCCGTAGTCGCGCTACGGCGCGCTCGCGTCCATCGTGCACGTCACGCGCTGGCACTGCGGCGGCGAGGTGTCGCACCCGAGCGCGGTGCGGAGCTCGGCGGGGTACGGCATGTAGCGGCAGTGCTGCGCGGGCGACTGCTTGGTCTGCTGGAGGATGCGCTCGGTCTCCTGATTCGTCGCGCGTTGCGCACGGAGCGCCTGGTGCGGCGCGATGAGGCGCGCGCGGATCGCGTCGGCGAGGCCCGGCGTGGTGACGCTCGCGGCGAGCCCCCGCAAGAAGGCGTCGGTCGAGTCTTCGTCGCTCGTGGGCGTGAAGCGATCGGGATCGATCGCCTTCTCGACCGCGCTGCACAGGTCGGCGTTCGCCGTCGGCGCGAGCGAGGTGCAGACGTCGTACGCGCGCTGGTAAAGGTCGCAGGTGAAGTTCTTCGTCTCCTCGGTGCGGGGCACGGCCGCGCATCCGCCGAAGGCCCCGCAGAGATCGAGCCCGAGACTCACGCCGAAGCCGGGGATCCATCGTTCGTCGGGGGCGAAGGGGCTTCCGAGCGCCGCCAGCGCATCGACGCTGAGCTCGAGCTCCACGAGCCGCCCCGCGCGCGCACCGAAGCCGACGCCCCCGCGCGCGGCGTCGCCCGATTGCGCGAGCACGACGCCCGCCTTCGCGAGCACGTAGAAGTCGAAGAAGTCGTCCATGACGACGCTCCCGCGAAAGGACAGCGCGGGGATGACCGCGATCGATCCGCCGCGCGCCCAGCTGCCGATCTGGAACGTGTTCCCGATGCCCACGCGCACGCGCTGGTCGTCGCCGAAGGCGTGGACGTACTCGGCGTCGATACCGCCGCTCGCGTCGTGGCCGTGACTCCAGTCGCCGAGGTAGTCGGTGGTGACCCAGAGCTCGTCGTGGCGGATGGGGTAGAGGGTGAAGGGGCGGAGGGGGGTCGCGGAGAGCGGGGTGGTGTCGCAGTTCGCGGTCGGGGTCGGGGTCGGGGTCGCGGTCGCGTTCGTGTTCGCGGCCAACGTACCGATCACAATCGCCAGCGCGCCCCCCTTCACGGCGTCTTCTCCTCGGCGCGACACACGTCATTCGGGTTCGGCGGCGGCGGATCCGTCTCCCCGCACGTCGCGACACTTGCGCTCGTGTTCGCGTTCGCCGGGCAGAGCGATCCGCTCAGCGCCGGGCTGCACCACGCCGAGAGCTTCGCGCGGAGCTGGGGCTGATCGACGTCCACGCCCAGGAGCTGCGCGATCTCGATGCACCGCAGGCGCGCTGCATCCGCTCCGGCGAGGAACAAGTTCCGCTGCGCCGTCGAATCGAACGTGTACCCGTGCAGCGCTTCGACCGTCTTCTCGTCGCGAAAGAACGTCACCATCTGCCACAAGCGATCGACCCGATCGTCCGATCGCATCGGCTCCGGCGCTGCGGCCGGGACGCAGGCGTTGTCCCAGTCGCCGCGACACAGCGCGGGCGCGTTGCACGACGTGCCGCACAGCTCGGGGTGCGCCGCGATCCAGTCGCGGCACGTGTCGATCTCCGCGAGACGCATCGCCTGGACCATCGCCGTCGCGTGCCCGATCTCGCTCTCGGTCACGCCGCCGGTGGACACGTCGATGTACCGCGCCGCGATGCCGACCGCGTCGCTCAACGGCGGCGACTCTCCGAGCACCGACGCCGAGCTCGACACGACGAGCACGCGCTCCGCGCCACGCTCCACGAGCGGCGTGATCGGCAGCTCGGAGCGAATCCCGCCGTCGAGGTACGTGAGCGGCATCGCCGCGCTGTAGTTCACGGGGAGCATCGTCACCGGCCGCGCGATGACCGGGAGCACCGCCGACGCCAGCGCCCCTTGCACGATGTCGCTCGGCCGCTGCAGCGAGTAGCGATCTTGATCGCTCAGCGCGTAGAGACGCCCCGTGCGGAAGTCGACCGTGTTGAGGACGAGCTCCGATCGGTTCGTCATCATCGCGCAGCTCACCTGCTGGTCGAGCGTCGCCTGGAGCCCCTGGAACTCGACGAGGCCCGCCTGGTTGCGCGCGAGGGCGAGCGCCGGCGCAGAGCGCGCGCAGTACAGGCTGTTCTCCGAGCTGCACGTGAACCAGCGGGCGAGGTTGTCGATGGCGCTCTGCTGCCCGGTCGCGTCGTCGGCGGCGTTGGCGAAGAGGTCGGCGGCGACGGAGATGAGCGCGCCGGTGCTCGTGCCCGAGAGGAGATCGAAGCGGAGCGACTTCAGCGAGCCGCACTCTTCGGGGTGCGCTTTGCACTCCAGGCCGTACGCGCGGATCACGTGGAGCGCGGTCCACACGATCCCGGCGCTGTAGATCCCGGTCGAGGCCCCCCCTTTGACGACCAGCCCCGTCGTCCGGCGCTTGCGCGATCGGCGCCACTCGCGGTCGTCGAGGTACGTGGCCGTGTGCTCGAACGCGAGGACCATCCCTTTTCGAATCGCGTCTTCGTCGACGAGCTTCTCGGTCAAGAGCGGCGCCACGGCCTGCGCCGCGCGCTCCACGGCCGCCGAGAAGCGAATGAAGTCGGCGAAGTCCTCGACCCGCAAGTTGCCGACGCCCGACAGACACAGCGGCTCGTTCGGCCCGCCGTCGGCCCACGCCAGCGTCGCCGTCAGGAGCGCCTTGCGCGTCACCGTCTTCGACTGCGCCGTCTTGTCCGTGCTCGCGTCGGGGCCTGCGTCGGCGACGGTCGCGCGCTGCGCGGTTCGCTGCGCGCACGCCTTGCCCACACGAATCTTCCCCTGGCACTCGTCGTCCTCGACCGCGGCCAGGAAGTCTTCGACGCCGTCCTTCGCCGCCGCGCGCATCCACTTGGCGACGTACATCGCCGGCGCGTGCCCTTGCCCGAAGTAGCCGTCGTCGAGCTGCGCCCGGATCGCGCGGTCGACGAGCTCGCGCGGGATCACCTTCGGGTCGTGGAACGGATCGCCTCCGCTCGTGTCGAGCGCGCCGCCGTTGAAGGCGGTGATGACCATGTCGGTGGTCACGATTCCGTGGCAGCCGAGGGTCACCGCGGCCGCGGCAGCCGTCACCAGGAGCACGCCGGCGCGGCATCGTCGTCCGTTCATCGGGGAGCGGGATCGTAGGCGGTGGGAGCGCATCCGGCCCAATTCGCGGCCCCGATCGCGTGGGAGGGTGCGTCCGAGGCGCGTCTTGACGCGCCCGGGCGCGAGTTGCATTGCGAGCGGCTTCCTTCGTACGCTTCCGGCTAGTGGCCGAACCCAACGAGCGCGCGACCGAAGCGAGAATCCCGAGCGCGCCGTCCTCGACCGATGGGCGGCACCGTCCGCACTACGCGCTCCTCGTCATGAGCGAACGCGCGACCGCGGCGCTCTTCACGCTCCCCGACATGGGCGAGGTCACGCTCGGGCGATCCGACACGTGCTCGCTCCGCATCGACGATCCGTTGCTCTCGCGCGTTCACGCCGTCGTGCGGCGCACGGGCGATCACTTCGAGGTCATCGATCACGGGAGCATGAACGGCACGTGGGTCGGCGCCGAACGGGTCGCGGCGAACACACCGCATCCGCTGGCGATCGGCGACGTCATCAAGCTGGGCAAGACCAACGTCGTGCTGCAGTTCGCCGCCGGCGGCACGCGACCGCGGCGCGTGTGGAGCCACGGCTACTTCGAAGCGCGGCTCGAAGACGAGTGCGTGCGCGCCGAGCAAGGGGGACGGCCGTTCGCCGTGGCCCGCGTGCACGCGGCTGCGAAGTCGCCGATGGAGAAGATCGAGAAGACGCTCGTCGAGATGCTGCGCGCGGTCGACGTCCTCGCGATGTACTCCGACGAAGAGTACGAGATGCTCCTGGTCGAGACCGCGCCGCACATCGCGCAGGCGCTGGCGCTCGAGATCGAAGGGCGCCTCCGCACCGAGGGGGTGAAGGCCACCGTGGCCGTCGCCTGCTACCCGCAAGACGGGCGCACGCCGGAGTCGCTGGTCTCGCGCTCGGGCAACCCGACGATGGCGCCGCCGGCGGGGAACGCGAAGGACGTCGTTCGCGAGGGGGCGCTGGCGCGGCTCGAGCCGCTGGTGAACAAGGTCGCGGCGTCGCCGATCAGCGTGCTGATCCTCGGCGAGACCGGCGTGGGAAAAGAAGTGCTCGCGCGGATGATCCACGATCGCTCGCCGCGCGCCGACAAGCCGCTCGTCTGCTTGAACTGCGCGTCGCTCTCCGAGTCGCTGCTGGAGAGCGAGCTGTTCGGGCACGAGAAGGGCGCGTTCACCGGCGCGCTCACCGCCAAGCCGGGCCTGCTCGAGTCGGCGGGCGGCGGGACGGCGTTCCTCGACGAGGTCGGCGAGATGCCGATGTCTCTCCAAGCGAAGCTGCTGCGCGTGATCGAGCAGCGCGAGGTGCAGCGCGTGGGCGCGCTCACGCCGCGGGCGATCGACGTGCGCTTCGTGGCGGCGACGAACCGCGATCTGCACCACGAGATCGCCGCCGGTCGCTTCCGCCAGGATCTGTATTTCCGGCTGAACGGGTTCGCCATCGTGATCCCGCCGCTCCGCGAGCGGACCGAAGAGATCGAGTCGCTGGCGCGTCACTTCATGGCGATGGCGTGCAAGCAGTCGGGGCGGAAGCGCCTGGAGATCGCGCCCGAAGCGATCGAGATGCTGCAGACGTACGACTGGCCGGGAAACATCCGCGAGCTGAAGAACGTGATCGATCGCGCGGTGCTGCTGTGCAGCGGGTACACGATCACGACCGACCACGTGGCGCGCGAGCGAATGGGGCGCATGGCGGCGCAGGCGAAGCCGGTGAAGCCGCCGCAGGTGTCGATCTACGACGCGTCGTTCGAGCCGACGGTATCGACGAAGGTCGATCTGCCCAAGATGCGAGGGCAGGAGCCGACGATCCCTCCCCCCGCCGATCCGGCGGCGAGCGATCCCGAGCGCGCGCGCGTCGTCGCGGCGCTCGAGCAGTGCGCGTGGAACCAGACGTCGGCGGCGAAGCTGCTCGGCATGTCGCGGCAGACGCTGGTGAACCGGCTCGAAGAGTTCAATCTGCCGCGGCCGCGGAAGAAGTAGTCCCCTCCCCGGGCAGGGGGCAATGATTCAAGCCGCGCGACGCCGCTTCACGACGTCGCCCAGCAAGCGCAAGAACTCGGTCGCCGCCGGACGCGCGAAGACGAACGCCGCGCCCACGTAGGCGATCGCCCCGGCCAGCAGCTCGACGACGAGGTGCACGGCCGGCGCGTGAACGCCGGCGTGGCTCAGCGCCGCGCGCACGCCGACGACCGCCGCGATCATCGGAACGCACGCCAGGATGACGCGCGCGCTGCTCACGACGATCGGCGTGAGCGGCACCTGGTCGATGCGATGCACGACCCACAAGCTGGCGATGGCGTGCCCCGCGAACGCGACGCCGACCGCGCCGCAGGCGAGCAGCGGTCCGCCGACGCGACCGAGGAGGGCCATCGCCGACAGGAGCAGGACGAGCTTCACCATCTCGAGGATCATGATCACGCGCGTGCGCGTCATCGCCTGCAGGTACGCCGAGACGGTCCATCCCAGCGGGCTCCCGATGGCGAGCAGCGACAGGACCGCGAGCATCGGCGCGACGCCGCTCCACTCCGCGCGAAGAAGCGTCGCCACGACCGAGGGGGCCACCGCGCCGAGGCCGAGCGCCATCGGGAACACGATGAGCGCGAGCAGGCCCGTCGATCGCACGAGCGCGTCGCGCCGCGCCGGCGGGTCCATGCGCGCGAAGGCGGGCATGAGCACGTCGCCGATCTGGTAGCCGATCTGGATCGCGGGGACCTCGGCCAGGTTGTAGGCCAGGTTGTATTCGCCGACGACCGTGGTGCCGAACATCGACGAGATGAGGAGGTTGTCCCATCGCCGCGCCATGCCGCCGAAGCTGGTGCCGATCGAGAGCGGCACGCCGAACTCGAGGAGCGCGCGGATCACCTTGCCGGAGATCGGCGCAGGCGTGAGCCACTCGGCGAGCTTGGTGGCGCGGAAGACGCCGAGGGCATAGACGCAGGCCCGCGCGATGTTGCCGAAGACGATCGCGAACCCGCCGAAGCCCAGGATGGCCATCACGATCGAGACGACCGAGTACGTGATCTCGCTGGCCGTCTTCCACAGGCCGATGGTGCGAAAGCGCATCTCGCGAACGAGGAGCCGCTCGGGGATGATGCTGACCCGCTCGATGTAGAGCGCGATCGCGAAGCCCGGCAGATAGAGCTGGAGGGTGGGCGACGACAGCGCGCCGGCGAAGTAGCGGCCGAAGAAGCCCATGCCGAAGATGGCCAGCGCGCCGACCACGAGGCTGACGACCGTGACGTGCCACGTGACCGCGCGCGGCGCGTCGGGCTTGGCCACGAGGTACTGCGTGACGCCGAGCTGCGAGAACTGGTGCGCTGTGATGACCAGGATGAAGGCGTTCGACACGTTCCCGAGCACGTCGGGCTCGAGGTAGTGCGTGATGAGGAGCGTCCCCACGAGCCCCAGCGCGCGCGACAGGAGGCTCGTGGCGATCGTCCAGCCCGCGCCGGACGCGGCCTTCGACGCCATCGACGCGTCGCTGTCGGCCTTGGTCACGCGCTGCGCCCCATCCCACAGACGCTAGATGAAGCGCATCACACCCCGCCAGAGCATCGCGCGAGCTAGGATCGGCGCCATGCGTCTTCGGTGGGTCGCGCTCGCTGCCGCGCTGGTCACCACGCTGCAGTTCACCCCCCATCCCCTCTCCGAAGTCGGCGCTGTCCGCCACGCTGCGCTCCGACGCCGGCGCAGGATCTGAACGGCAAGCACTTCGACGACGGCGCGATCTTCGCGCCGTCGGCGACCGACACACGCCTGGGCGAGGACGAGTCTGGCGCGGCGGGGTGCATCGGAGGGCGATCCACCTGGAAATATGCGCGCGCGTTCGCCCTGGCGAAAGCGTTTCCCGAGCGTTGCCGCGATCCTGCCCTTCACGCACGCGCGTGAGTTGCCTATTCTCGGGCCCATGGAGAAGAACGCACTCGTCGCCGCCATCGGCCTCGCCTTCACGCTCACCGCGTGCGGAGGCTATGCCGTGCCGACCGATCGCCTCATCGCGTCAGAGGCAGCTACCCGCAGCGCTCGTGAGGTCGGCGCGTCGAACGCACCGCAGGCCGCGCTTCACTTGAAGCTGGCGCAAGAAGAGATCGCGCAGGCGAAAGCGCTCATGAGCGACGGCAACAACAAGCGCGCCGACTACGTGCTCATTCGCGCCAAGGCTGACGCCGAGCTCGCGCTGGCGCTCGCCAAACAGGCCTCCGCGCAAGCGGCCGCCAAGAAAGCCGCTGACCAGCTCAACGCGCCGGGGAACCAGTGAGAACGACCATGAAGAACGGTTCCATGTTTGTCGCCGCGTCCGCGCTCCTCGTGGCGTGCGGCACCACGAATCCCCCCGCCGAGCTCGTGCAAGCGCAAGAGACCTACGCGCGCGTCTCGAAAGGGATCGCCGCGCAATACAAGCCCGACGAGGTCCACGAGGCGAAGGAAGCGCTCGACAGCGCGCAGACGCAGTTCGAGAAAGACGGCGACTCGCCCGAGACCAAGGACCTGGCGTACGCCGCGGGGCTGAAGGCGCAGCAGGCCGAGGCCGAGGCGGCGACGATCCTCGCGATGGGCGACAAGGAGACGAACGAGAAGAACGCGCAGAAGCAGACGATCGACTCCTTGAAGCACGACGTCTCGGTCGAGCGCAGCAAGCGCGAAGATGCGGAGAAGAAGGCGGCACAGGCCTCATCCGATCTCGCGCGCATCGCGGCGGTGAAGCAGGAGTCGCGCGGCATGGTCATCACGCTCTCGGGCGCGGTGCTCTTCACGTCGGGGCAGTCGGCGCTCCTTCCGGGCGCGATGGTGAAGCTGAACGACGTCGGCGAAGCGCTCGTGAAGGGGAACCCCGAGAGCAAGATCGTCGTCGAGGGGCACACCGATTCGCAGGGGCGCGCGTCGGACAACCAGGAGCTCTCGCTGGCGCGCGCGCAGGCGGTGCGCGACTACCTCGTGTCGCGCGGCATCGCGCAGGATCGCATCACGGCGCAGGGGCTCGGCTCGACGCGCCCGGTGGCCACGAACAAGACGCCCGAAGGGCGCGCCGACAACCGGCGCGTCGAGATCGTCGTACAGCCCTCACCCGGCGGATCCTGATCCGCGCGTGACCGACGGCGCGAAGCGCGACCACGAGCTCGACTGGATCGTCGGCCCGAAGGAACGCGTCCTCCGCGACGCCACGCACTTCCGCAGCACCTGGGTGACCGCCTCGCAGGCGACGATCCGCGATCGCGGCTACGGCGCTCAGTACGAAACGTTCTTGACGGGTCCGCTCCGGAGCGAAGTGCTCGGCATCGTCGCGGCCAAGTGGCTGCCGATGGACGTCGCGCGCACGCACTACGAGGCGTGCGAGAAGCTGAATCTCCCCACGAGCGAGCTGCTCGACATCGGCTCGGCGGCCGCCAAGCGTGCGAACGCGACCTCGCTCTCGTTCGCCGTGCGCATGGCGCAGAACGTCGGCGTGACACCGTGGACGATCCTCGCGCAGACCCCGCGCATCTGGGACCGCATCTTCATGGGTGGTGGCGGCATGCGCGTGGCGAAGCTCGGTCCCAAGGAGGCGCGCCTCGACGTCATGGGCTACCCGCTCGCCGGCATCCGCTACAACCGCGTCACGATGCGCGGGATCGTGAGCGCCTTCGCGGAGCTGTTCTGCGAGAAGGTCTACGTGAAAGAGATCTCGGACGCGACCGACCAGACCAGGATCGCGATGAAGCTCTCGTGGGTGTGAGCGCAGCCGCGCGCACGGCTTTTCCCGCCCGACCTCGACCGTGAATTCCGTGTAGGTTGCGCGACGCATGCTCCGCCAACTCCTCCGGACCAAGTCGCTCGACGAGCTCGTCGCCGAAACCAGGGAGCCCGGCCAGGGGCTGAAGAAGTCGCTCGGCCCGTGGAGCCTCATCGCGCTGGGCGTCGGCGCGATCATCGGCACCGGCATCTACGCGACGATCGGCAGCGCGATGGCCGGCGACGACGCGCGCCCCGGTGCCGGTCCGGCGTTGATGGTGTCGTTCGCGGTGACGGCGGTCGTCTGCGCGTTCACCGCGCTCTGTTACGCGGAGTTCGCGGCCATGGTTCCGGTCGCGGGGAGCGCGTACACGTACGCCTACGCGACGCTCGGTGAGCTCGTCGCCTGGATCATCGGGTGGGACTTGCTCCTCGAGTACGGCATCGGCAACACCGCCGTCGCCATCTCGTGGGGCAACTACATGGTCGCGCTCCTCGCCGGCTGCGACGTGCACGTGCCGCCGTGGCTGGCGATCGACTACCGCTCGGCGGCGAAGATCCCGGGGTTGCTCGATCAGGCGCCTCATCTCTTCGGCATCCCCATCGTCTTCAACGCGCTGGCCATGGGCATCGTCGCGTTGATCACGATCGTGCTCGTGTGGGGCGTGAAGGAGTCGGCGCGCTTCAACACCGTCATGGTCGGCACGAAGATCCTCGTGCTCGCGTTCTTCGTCTTCGTGGGGATGAAGTACACGCGCGTCGAGAACCTGCACCCGTTCGCGCCGAACGGCATCGGCGGCATCGGCGCGGGCGCGGCGATCATCTTCTTCGCGTACATCGGCTTCGACGCCGTCTCCACCTGCGCCGAGGAGTGCGTGAACCCGGGGCGCGACATGCCGATCGGGATCATCGGCTCGCTCATCGTCTGCACGATCATCTACGTGATCGTCGGCGCGGTGTTCGCCGGGATGATCCCGTACGCCGTCGTCCACGGGTGGACGGAGCCGCAGCGCGCCGAGGCGCTCACCGCGGCCATGAAGCACGTGGTCATGCCGAACTGGATGATCGGGATCGTCGCCTTCGGATCGGTCATCGCCCAGACCGCGGTGCTGCTCGTCTTTCAGCTCGGGCAGCCGCGCATCTTGTTCGCCATGGCACGCGACGGCTTTCTTCCGCCGATCTTCACCAGGGTGCACCCGAGGTTCGGCACTCCGCACTTCGCGACGATCCTCACCGGCGTGCTCGTCGGCGGCGTGAGCTCGTTCGTGAGCATCGACGAGATGGTCGACCTCACGAACATCGGGACGCTCTTCGCGTTCGTCCTCGTGTGCCTCGGCATCACGATCCTGCGCTTCAAGGATCCGAACCGCGCGCGACCTTTCCGCGTTCCGTTCGGTCCGATCCTGCTGCCGGCGCTGGGCGCGCTCTCGTGCGTGGCGCTCATTGCATATCTTCCGCCAACGTCGTGGCTGCGTTTCTTCCTGTGGCTACTCGTCGGGCTCGCTGTGTATTTCGCGTACGGGTTCAAGCATTCGCGCCTGCGCAAGTCACACGCCGCCGGCTGAGCCGCAAATAGATCGCCTTCGAGGGATCCACGCAGCGTTCAACGTGCATACCCTTAGGGCATGACAACGCCGAAGCCCCCTCGCGCCTCGAACCACGCACCCGCGAAGCCCGATGGGATCAAGCGACGCGACGCGACCGGCCACCTCGACCCGAAGTACGCGGCGGAGCTTCGCGCGCGCAGCGTCGAGGGGAAGACGACGGACGACGACCGCGCGTTCCTCAACGGCCCGCGGAGCAACGAACCGCTCGCCGAGAGCTTCGGCGAGCAGTTCGTGGAGTCGGTGACGACCGGCGAGAGCGAAGCGGAACGAAGCACGAGCGAAGAGGTCACCGCGGACGAAGTGGGCGGGCCGTTCATCGTGACGAGCGGGAAGACGGAGTTCGCACAAGGAACGGACGCGTCGAACCCGAAGGGCGCGCTGCGCGAGCCGTTCCCGCGGACCTGATTCAGCGCCGGCGCTTGCGACGGAGGAGCGCGAGGCCGATCGCGGAGAGCGTGAGGGGCGCGCCGAAGGGGGCGACGTCGGACTTGGCGGCGCGACAGCCGCATCCGGCGCTGCCCGCGACGCTGGCCTGAACCTGGATCCCGGTCGACGCGTCGCTCGGCGGGGCGCCGGAGTCGACCAACGGGCCGCCGTCGCTCTCGATCGGGATCGCGCGCTTCGCGTGCCCGACGGTCGCCACCGTGGCCCAGTACGGCGCGACTCCCCACGTGGCGTCGTTCCACGCCGGCCCCGTGATGGCCGCGCCGAACGCCGTCCCCGTCGAGATCGCGCACGTCACGCCCGCGGCGCCGCGCGCGCAGAGATCGTCTTTGCCGTCACCGTCGATGTCGCCCGCGCCGATCGTCCCGAAGTAGCGCGGCTCGTTCCACCCTTCCGCGTCGCTCCACGCGGGGCCTGCGAACGCCGCGCCGAACGCCGCGCCCGTCGAGAGCGCGCACGTGATGCCGCTCGGCGCGCGCCCGCACACGTCGCTCTTGCCGTCGCCGTCGAGGTCCGGAAAGACGATCGTTGCATAGTACATCGGCACGTTCCAGCCGGCCGCGTCACTCCACGCCGGGCCTGCGAAGGGAGCACCGAAGCCCGTGCCCGTCGCGAGCGCGCACGTGATGCCGGCGGCTGAACGACCGCACGCATCGCTCTTTCCGTCGCCGTCGATGTCCGCGAGCTGGATCGTAGCGGCATACGCGGCCCTCCCCCACCCCGCCGCATCGCTCCACGCCGGACCGGTGAAGTCGGCGCCGAAGCCCGTGCCCGTCGACAGCGCGCAATGCATCCCGTCGGACGATCGCCCGCACACGTCGCTCTTTCCGTCGCCGTCGATGTCGGCGAAGCGGATCGTTCGGTACTGGTTCGCGACGTTCCATCCCGCGGCGTCGCTCCACGCAGGCCCTGCGAACGGCGTCGCGAAGCTCGTGCCGCTGGAAGTCGCGCAGGTGATCCCCGCCGGTCCGCGCGCGCAGACGTCGCTCTTGCCGTCGCCGTTCACGTCGGCGAGCTGGATCGTCGCGTAGTACTCGGGGCGCTTCCACCCGGCGGCGTCGCTCCACGCGGGCCCGGCGAACGGCGTCCCGAACGCGCTCCCGGTGGAGAGCGCGCACGTGATGCCCGTGGACGCGCGCGCGCAGGCGTCGCTCTTGCCGTCGGCGTCGATGTCGGCGAACTGCACGGTCGACGCGTACCGCGCGGGCATCCAGTATTCCGCGTCGCTCCACGGCGGCCCCGCGAACGGCGCTCCGAATCCGCCGCTCGTCGCCGTCGCGCACACGACGCCGGTGGGATCGCGCCCGCACACGTCGGCCTTCCCGTCGCCGTTCACGTCGGCGCGCGAGGCGTGCTTGATCGCGGGCCAGCCGGTGATCTCGTCGATCGTCACGAGCAGACGATCGAGATCGACCTCGCCCGTCACGCCCGCCATCGCGCCGGAGCCGCTGTACTGCCACATGACGGCTTCGGTCCACGGCGCGGGCATCGCGAAGCACGAGACCCCCGGCCCTGGATACGCCGCGAGCCAAAGCGGGAAGGCGTCGAAGCCCGTGGTGTCGATCGATGCGCCCGTGAAATAGTAGGCGCCCGAATAGACGATCGGCTTTCGCCCCGTCGCGGCTTCGACCTCGCTCGTCCAGTCGAGCATGCGTGCGCGAATGTCCGCGCCCGTCGCCGCGCCCGATGCGCCCGTGTAGAGGCAGTTCGGGGTGACGGGATCGGTGGGGCACTCGATGTCGAGAATCGGCGAGAGATCCTCCGCGTCGAGTGGACCCATCTGTTTCAGGAAATAGTGCGCCTGAGTGCCGCCATCCTCCGTGGGATCGAAGAAGTGATAGGCCCCGCGCACGACACCCGCGTCCTTGGCCGCGGCCCAGTTGGCCTCGAACGCCGAGTCGTCGTCGTAGGTGCCTTGGGTCGCCTTCAGAATCGCGAACGTGATTCCGCCGTCGGTCTTCGCCAGAGGCCAATCGACGGGCCCGTTGCCCGAATAGACGTCGATCCCGTGAGGGGGAGCGGGGCCGCCGTCCGGCAAGCATTGCTCCGCGAGCGGCGACGACTCCACGCCGGTCGACTCTCGATCGCGCGGCTCGCTCGCGCACGCGGCGACGAGCGACGCGGCCGCTGCGAATGCGAGGCGCTTGGGAAGCTCGGCGTACCGCACTTCTTCAAGCTCTAGCACCGCCCGCGCGCGGGCGATCTGCGATCAGCGGTTGGCGAGGTAGCGGGTCTGGCAGCGCGATCCCAGGCGACGAATGCGACGCGTGCGAAGCCCCGCGGCGAGCGCGCGCTGCAAGCGATCGGGGCGCTCGTTGAACGCGAGGCGCATCTCGAGCGCCGTGAGCCCTTCTTCGCTCTTCGACACGGCCGCGACGATGCGCGCGACGAGCGCGACGATCTCCGGCGTCTCCAGCGGGGAGGGTCGCGCTACCTCGACCGGACGAACGTTCGAGGCGGGCTCGAGGTCGAACGAGTCGGGACTACGCTCACCCACACGCGAGCTGAGGGGCATCATGATCGCGGACCCGGAGCCGAAGGGATTTGCCATGTCGCTTGAGTAGTGTGCGGGCCCATCCGAAACGGATCACGGATTTCGAAAAAACTTACATCTCCTTGCACGCAACGACGATCCGTATGTTCAGTTCTTCGCGCTGCCGGCGGGGTCACCTGTATCGTCTCGACCCGTCGCGTGGGCTAGGCGAACGCGGGCGATGCGGAGATCGATCCGCGCGTTGACCGTATCGAAGCGCGCCCTCGTGAGCGCGTTCTCGGAGTCACTGAGCTCGGTGCTGGTCGCGCGGTCGGCGCGGAAGAGCGCGCGGCGAACGCGGTACGACTCTTCGGCCGCGGCGAGGCTGCGCTTGGTGGAGTCGATCGCGACCTCGGCTTCGTGGACGGCTTGCCAGGAGGCCATGACGTCGTCGCGGATACCGTCGCGCATCGCCTGCGCCTGCGCTTCGGCGCTCGCTGCGCGCGCTTCGGACGCGTTCGCGCTGGTCCCTCCGAGGATCGCGTCGGTGGCGGCCCAGGTCACCGCGGCGCCGACGGCCCACGTGCCGTTCCACACTTGCGACGGCGGAAAGTAGCGCGGGTTGGGGTTCGCGTAGACGCCGCTCGCGACTCCATCGAGCCGCGGGTAGAGCCCGGTGCGCTCCGAGCTCGCCTGCTTTCGAAGACCGATCGCCGTCTCGGTGATCGCGCGCAGCTCGACGCGCTTGCGAATCGCTTCGTCGAAGAGCGGCGCGAACTCCTGCTCGCCTTCCATCGGCGGAAGATCCGCGAGGAGCGGCTCACCGATCTCGTACGGCGCGCTCGACGGATCGTGGAGCGTCGTATGCAGCCGATCAGCCTCGAGCATCACCGCGTTCTTCGCGCGCACGACGAGCAGCTCGCTCTGCGCGACCTCGGCCTCCACGCCCATCACGTCGGCCTGCGAGGCCTTCCCCGCGGAGAACTCGTTCTTCGCGTCGTTCCAGTGCGCGCGCGCCTGATCGAGCGCGTCTTCGGCCACGACCTCCTGAAGCCGCGCGCGCGCCCATGAGTAGTAGAGAATGCGCGCGTTGCTCGCGGCCGTGTCACCGGCGGCGCGCGCAGTGAACTCCGCGGCCTTCGCCGAGTGCTTCGCGCCCGCGTACTGCTTGGCGAGCTTGAGCACGTAGTCGGAGAGCGGAACGATGACGGTCGCTTCGAGATCCCACTGGTTGTCGGGGAACGTCAGCGCGAGAGGCACGTTCGTCAGCGGCTGCGTGAGCGTGAACGTGCCGGGCGTCGCACCTGGAGTCGTGAGCGAGCCTGTTCCTTCTTTGCCGAGCGCCACGGGGAGATTCCCGAACGAAACGGTGCCGATGTCCGAGACGCGGGTGTAGCTCGCACGCGCGGTGAGGCGCGGGAGGTATGCGAGCCCCGCGGCGTCGACCACGGACTGCGCGGCCTTGGCGTCGTCATTTCGCGCTTTCACGTCGTAGCTCGTGGCTCGCGCGCGCGTCGCGGCTTGATCCGACGTGAGGCCACCGGCGCGCCCCATGAGCACAGTCATCTGCGCTTCGAGCTGCGGAGCCGCCAGCTGCGGCGTCCCCGCGGCTTGCTCGGGCTGCGGCGCTTGCTGCGCCGAGGCGCTCGCGGACAGCGCGCTCACGAAGGCGATCGACGAGACGAAAGCGAAGGCCGAGGCGAACGGGCGAGTGCGGACGGAGGAGATCACGCGGGTTCCTTTCGAGAGACGGTGCCGGTGCCTGTGATTCGATGCACGGACGGCATGCACGGACGCGCCGTGCGTCGCCCCTGCGTCTCGTCTATCACGACGAGCACGGCGTTCAGCGGCGCGACGTCGACTGAACGTCCGCGCGTCCAGGGTGAACGCCCGCGCGGCCACACGTGCGAACACGCGGACCTTTCGCGCGCGCCGCGTTTGTGCGGCCAACCGGCCTCCAGGCTTCGATGCGCGGACCAGCGCGACCGTTGCGCGACCGCGGCACGCCCGTTGCGATGGCGGTTCGCATGCACCACCAACGGTTCGCTCTCCCGATCTCCGCTCTCGCCCTCCTCGCGTTCGCCGCGTTCGCCGCGTTCGCCGCGTTCGCCGCGATCGCCCCGCTCGCCGGATGCGGCGCCACGACCAACGCGAACATCGGCCCTGCGAGCGACGGCGGAAGCGATGCCACCCAGCCATCGGGCGATGACGGCTCCGTCTCGGACGACGGCGGCGCGGCTCCCGACGGAGGCGTCACGCTCGCCACGGCCTGCGCCGACTGGGCGCAAGCGCGCTGCACGCGACTCGATGCGTGCTCGAACGCGACGTACACGGTCGTCCACTACGGCAGCCAGGCGACGTGCATCGCCAACAGCACCGCACAGTGCGCGCGCGATCTCGCGGCCACGCAGACCGCCGCCACGCCGAGCTTCTTCGAAGGGTGCGCGAACGCGATCACGACCGAGTCGTGCGCGGATCTCTTCGGCGCGAACCTCCCTGCCGCGTGCGCACCGCTCGCCGGCCCGGGCGCGAACGGCGCGCCGTGCTTCGTGGCCGCGCAGTGCCAGAGCACGTATTGCGCGGTGCCGCAGTTCGCCACGTGCGGCGCTTGCGCGGCCGTGCCGAAGTCGGGCGACGCCTGCGCGATCGACGCCGACTGCGGAGGGCGCGATCACCTCACGTGCTCGAAGGCGGGAACGTGCGTGGCCTACGGCGCCTCCGCCAGCGCGTGCGGCAAGGACGCACCGTGCGGCCCCGGCCTCTCGTGCGTCGGCGCGAACGCGAAGAAGAGCATCGCCGGCGCGTGCACGGCCGCTGCTTCGACCGTCGGCGCGTCGTGCGACACGATCCAGCAGACCGCGCCCGGCTGCGACGCCGAGCTCTCGCTCGTCTGCGATCCCGCGACGAGCAAGTGCATCGCGTTCACGCTCGCCGCCGCGAACGCGGCGTGCGGCGTCGTCGCCGGCGGCATCGCGCGATGCGAGTCCGCGGGGACGTGTCTGCTCACCGCGGTCGACGCCGGCGCTGATGACGCAGGCGACGCAGGCGGCGATGGAGGCGCGCCGACCGTGAGCACCTCGGGCACGTGCGTCGCCGCGGCGGCGAACGGATCGGCGTGCAACGCGACGAGCACCCCCGGATGCGTCGCTCCCGCCAAGTGCGTCATCGCCGACGGCGACGCGGGAACGGGCACCTGCCAGGTCGCCGACCCGACCACCTGCCCCTGAGCGAACGTCGCTGACGCAGGCCGCGGAGCGTGCGACCCTCGGCGCATGCTCACGCGAACGACCTGCGTCGTCCTCCCGCTCCTCCTCGCGCTGGCCCCCTCGTGCAAGCGCGACGAGACGGCCGCCCCATCGGCCGCGACGAAAGGCGCTGACGGATCGACCGCGGCCGCTCCGCTCGCGTCGACCGGCGCCGATCCGAACGCCGCGGCGCAGGCGGGCGCGCAAGGCGCGACGGGCCCCACGTTCGAAGGGGCCATCACGATGCACATGACCGACGCGAAGCGCGCGCCGCAAGACATCACGCTCCTCACGAAGGGGAACAAGATCCGCGTCGACGTCCCGGAGAAGAACGGCACGTCCGCGCACTCGGTCTTCGACCCGTCGACCGGCAAGGCGCTCGTCATCATGGACTCGCAGAAGATGGCGATGACGATGACCATCCCGGCCGCCTCGCTCGCCGCGCCCGCGCAAGGGACCGCGCCGCAGGTGACCAAGACCGGCAAGCACGAGACGATCGCCGGCCGCGACTGCGAAGACTGGGACGTGATCTCGTCGAACGGGAAGCACGAGCAAGTGTGCGTCGCCGAGGGGATGCTCTTCTTCGACTTCACCTCGATGGCGCCTCCTGGCTCGCCCGGCCGAAGCAACATGGGCTCGTGGCTCTCGAGCCTCCGCGACAAGCACGAGTTTCCGCTTCGCGCGATCACGCTCGACGCCACGGGGAAAGAGGCGTCACGCATGGAAGTGACGAAGCTCGATCCCAAGCCGCTCGACGACGCGATGTTCGGCGTGCCCGCCGGGTACAAGGAAATGGACATGTCGAAGCTGGGCGCGCTCGGCGGCGCGCTCGGTCAGAAGGTCCTCCCCCACTGAGGCTCTCCATGCTCTCCCGCCTCGGTACGGTGAAAGCGAAGCTGACGGTGCTCGTCGCACTGTCGATCGTGGTGATGCTGGCCGCGTTGCCGATCCTCTCGTGGCTCCTGCACCGGCAGATGCTCGACGAGGTCGACGATCGCGTGGTCGACGCGAACAAGTCGTTCCTGGCCGAGCTCGACGACGATCTCTCCGACCTCACGCTCGCCGCGCGCGTGCTGGCGCAGGACGAAGGGACCAAGCACGCCGTCCTCGCGCACGACTCGGTGAAGGCGCGCGAGATGGCGCAGACGTTCCTGTCGATCTATCCGGCGCTCGATGTACTGCTCTTCGACGCGCACGGCCTCGTGGCGCAAGTCGGATGCGAGGCGCCTCCGCAGAGCGTCGCCGCGCTGGGGGCCGATCCGGCGCTCGCCGCGGGGAAGTTCCACGGGGTGCTGGCGCACGGGTGCGAAGCGACCAAAGACGCGCCGCCGGCGATGGTGCTCTCGGAGGCGATCGCGGGCTCGGACGGCGGGGTCGCCATCGTGTGCATGCCGCTCGACGAAGGGTACGTGCGGAACACCGCGGTGAAGCTCGGCGTCGGCGTGGCGCTCGCGCAAGGCGACACGCGCATCGCGAAGAGCCCCGACTTTCCCACCGGCGGCGTGGCGCACGACTCGCTCGTCGGCGAGTCGACCATCACGGACATCGGCGACAAGGCCTGGGCGCTGGCCCGCTTCGACGTGCCGAAGCTCGAAGGCATCTCGGTGGTCACGGCGCTCGACGTCACCGACGTGCAAGCGATCATCCGCAAGAACCTGGTGTTCGCGGTGATCGTTCTCCTCTTCGCCGGCGGCGTCTCGGTGTGGTTCGGCTCGAGCCTCGCGTCGCTCATGTCGCGCGCGCTCGGTCGCGTGAACGTGGCGCTGAAGAAGCTCGCGCAGCAGGAGTACGTGCACGTCGACGCCATCAAGACCGGCGACGAGCTCGACGACCTCGCCGCCGGCTTCAACACGATGGTTGACGGGCTCCTCGAGCGCGACAAGCTGAAGACGACGATGGGCAAGTACATGACCGCGTCGGTCATGGAGCGCGCGCTCGTCGGCGACCTTCAGCTCGGCGGCGAGACGCTGACCGTGACGATCCTGTTCAGCGACATCCGCAGCTTCACGACGATCAGCGAGAAGATGAACGCGCAGGAGCTGGTCGGCCTGCTCAACGAGTACTTCACCGAGATGGTCGGCATCGTGATGGACGGCAATGGTGTCGTCGACAAATACATCGGCGACGCGATCATGGCGGTCTTCGGCGCGCCGGTGCCGAGGCCCGACGATCCGATCAACGCGGTCATCGCCGCGGTGCGCATGCGGCAGGGCCTCGCGAAGCTCAACGTGAGCCTCGCCGCGCGCGGGCTGCAGACGCTCCGCACGGGGATCGGGATTCACACCGGCGAGGTGGTCGCGGGGAACATCGGGAGCGAGCGTCGCATGGAGTACACGGTCATCGGCGACGCCGTGAACCTCGCCTCGCGCCTCGAGAGCAGCACCAAGGAGCTCGGCGTCCACGTGCTCATCAGCGAAGACACGTGGAAGCTGGTGAAGGACGCGGTGGTGACGCGGCCGGTGAAGGAGATCACGGTGAAGGGGCGGCTGCAGCCGGTGATGACGTACGAGGTGCTCGGCGTCGTCGGGGAAGCGGAGCTGGACGAGGACGCCAAGGCGAAGGGATGAGTGGGAAAGACTAATCGGCTCGACTCGAAGTCGCTTGGGGGGCGACTTCGCTGACCAACGACGGTCATCCGAGTCGCTTGGGGGGCGACTTCGCTGACCAACGACGGTCATCCGAGTCGCTTGGGAGGCGACTTCGCTGACCAACGCCGGTCACCCGAGTCGCATGGGGGGCGACTTCGTCGATGGCGCGTCATCCATTCAGGCGACGCATGGATCCGGGCGCTCGACGGTTGAGCCCGTAGGATGGCCTCAGTGAGAAGCGCGCTCCGTCTGTCCGCGCTTCTCGTGGGCGCAGTCTTGTTCGCGGCGCCCCCGGCGGTCGCGCAGCAGGTCGCGCCGCCTCCTGCGCCCGCTGCCGCGACGCTCGTTCCGCCGCGCCTCCTCTCGGATCCCGGCGCGCCGTATCCGACCGGCGCCCAGGGTGACGCTACGGTCACGCTCACGCTCACGGTCGACGAAGACGGCGTCGTGAACGAAGCGATCCCCGTCGAGCCCAACGAGCCCTTCTCGTCCCACGCCGCCGACGCCGCGCGCGCGTGGCGCTTCGAGCCGGCGACGCGCGACGGCAAGCCGGTGAGCGCGCGCATTCGCGTCGAGGTCGTCTTTCACGCACCGACGCCCGATGCCGCGTCACCGCCCACCGCCACTCCCGCGCTTGCACCCGCGAAGAAGCCCGACGCGCCGGCTCCTCAAGAGGTGCACGTGCTCGGCGATCGCGCCGAGCCCTCGCGATCGGTCTCGCTCACCCGCACCGAGGTTCGTCAGATCCCGGGCGTGTTCGGCGATCCGTTTCGCGCGATCGAAGTGATGCCCGGCGTGACGCCGATCATCTCCGGGCTCCCGTTCTTCTTCGTGCGCGGCGCGCCTCCAGGCGACGTCGGCTACTACCTCGACGGCATCCGCGTCCCGTACCTGTTCCACATCGGCGCGGGTCCTTCGGTCATCCATCCCGCGCTGGTGGATCACGTCGACCTCTACCCGGGCGGCTACCCTGCCCGCTTCGGACGCTTCAGCGGGGGCATCGTCGCCGGCGAGAGCGCGGGGCCATCGTCGGTCGCCCACGGCGAAGGGAACATCCGCCTCTTCGACTCCGGCGCGTTCGTGGAAGCTCCGTTCGCCGACGGGCGCGGCGACGTGGCCGTCGGCGGTCGCTACTCGTACACCGCAGCGCTCCTCTCGCTCGTGCAGTCGCAAGGGACGCTCAACTACTGGGACTACCAGGGGCGCGTCGGCTACGAGCTCACGCCGCGCGATCGCATCAGCGCGTTCGCGTTCGGCGCGCGCGACTTCCTCGGCGACAAGACGAGCGGCACCGAGGTCACCGTCTTCGACGTCACGTTCCATCGGCTCGATCTCCGCTACGACCACCGCCTCGACTCCGGCGGCACGGTGCGCGTCGCGGTCACCGGGGGAATCGATCGCACCGGCGTCGACGCCACGCACTTCCTCGAAGACCATCTCCTCGGCGCGCGCCTCGAGCTCGAGCAACCGCTCTCGTCGGTCGCCTTCCTTCGCGCCGGAATGGACCTCGAGGTCGATCGCTACAAGGCGCTCCTCTCCGACAACAGCCAGAACTTCTCCGAGTCGGCCTACGCCTCGCTCTTCCCGACGCGCACCGATCTCACGTTCGGCCCGCGCGCCGACGTCGTCCTCTCCGCCGGACCCCGCCTCGAGATCACGCCCGGCATCCGGCTCGATTCGTATTCGTCGCAGGGCGCGACCGCGATCGGCGTCGACCCGCGGCTCGCCACGCGCACCGTTCTCACCAAGCACCTGCGCATGCTCGCGGCGATGGGGATCGCGCACCAGCTGCCGTCGTTCGTCGTCCCCATTCCAGGGTTTCAACCGGGCGGCCTCGATGGCGGGCTTCAGACCGCCGCGCAGGAGAGCGTCGGGCTCGAAGCGGATCTCAACGCGGCCACGACGATGACCGCGACCGTCTTTCACAACGCCTTCTTCAACCTGAGCGACGCGCTCAGCGCTGCGGGCGCGCCGGTCAGCGGCTGCGGAGCCGTGGCAACCGCGAACGGCCCGCTCGTTGGAGGCGGCGGATCGTGCACCGGCGACCAGCAGATCCCGAGCACCGGCGACGCGCAGAACGCGAAGTATCTCCAGACGCGGTCGAACGGCAGCGCCTATGGCCTCGAGCTCTTCCTCAAGCGAAAGCTCACCAACAAGATCGGCGGGTTCATCTCGTACACGCTCTCGCGATCCGAGCGGACGGCGAACGAAAAGCACTTCGTCGCCCCCTTCGATCGCACACACGTCGCCAACGCCGCGCTGGCGTACGACCTCGGTCGCAATTGGCGCGCGGGCACGCGGGTCATTTTCTATACGGGGCTACCGAGAGCCTTCAACCCGTCGGACCCGGGCACGACGCGCCTCGAGCCGTTCTTCCGCGTCGATCTTCGCCTCGAGAAGCGATGGCAGCTTGGTCCGCGCGCGTGGGTGTCGTTCGTCGTCGAGTGGATGAACGCCACCTTGAGCAAAGAGTCGGTGGGCTCGGACTGCACGCTCTCGGGGTGCACCGACACGCGGATCGGACCGATCACGATCCCGAGCATCGGGCTCGAGGGGGGGTTCTAGAAGCGGAGGCACCGTGGCCGCGGACAGCACGAAATGCGTCCGCGCCACGTCACTCGTCGAGCCGCTCACGAGAATTCATGCCGGCTTCGTGCGGCACGCGACATGCGATGGCCTCTCGCATGGGGCATACTTCGAACGTGCCGGATCTCGCCGCTGCCGCCCCTTACACGTGGGAAGACTTCATCCAGTTGGATGACGACGATCGCCGCGAGTTGATCGATGGCGAGCTCCTGGAGATCGAGGTGCCGAACTATCTGCACGAGCGCGTCGTGGCGATGCTCTGCTACTTCGTCACGGCCTGGGCCGAAGCGGGTCACGGCGGGCGGGCACTGGCGTCGGGATACAAGGTTCGCATCGCCGAGAAGCGCGGCGTCATGCCGGACGTGCAGTTCTATCGACGCGGCAACGAAGCCTTTCGTGATCAAGACCTGGGGCTTGCGCGTGGGCGCCCCGATCTCGTCGTCGAGGTCGTCTCGCCAACGAGCCGCCGCTACGACCGCGTCACGAAGCTTCGCTGGTACGCGGCGCGCGGTGTGCCCGAATACTGGATCGTTGATCCCGAGGCACGAACACTCGAACAGCTCGTGCTCCAGGGCGATGGGTATGCGATCGCAGGATCGTTCGGGGACGACGAAGTGTTCGAGCCGGCGACGTTCGAACGACTGAGTATCGCGCTGGCGAAGCTCTGGGACTGACGCGCGCGTCGGGGTTCCCCCTCAATCCACCTTCGCGGGCACCTGCGCCATCGCGTGCTCCGCAAGCGCCGTGATCGTCAAACTCGGATTCACCCCCAGGTTCGCCGGGACGATCGACCCGTCGACGACGTAGAAGTTCTCGTATCCGAAGAGGCGCGCGCGCGTGTCGACCACGCCCTTGTCGGGGCTCGCGCCCATCGGGCAGCCGCCCAGAATGTGCGCGGTCGTGGCCTTGTCCATCAAGACCTCGATGATGCCGCTCTGCGGGATGCCATCCATCTCGACGGCCATGCGCTTGGCGATCTCGTTCGCGATCGGGATGTACGTGGGCGTCGGTTTGTTCGTGCCGCGATCGCTGTCGAGCTTCTTCTTCCACGGCGCGTACCACGGGCGGCGCATGCGGTAGCGCATGTGGCTGTCGACCGGCTGCATCACGAGGAGGATCGCGCCCCCCTTCGACGCGCCGATCGGGTTGAGCGTCTTCACGAACGTGCGCGGGCTCTTGGCGATGTTGCCCATCCAGCGCGCCCATCGCGGCACGCCCGGGCCGTCGTCGGTGAGCATCGTGGCGAGCATCGACATCGTGTCGGAGCCCTCCGGGTAGCGGACGACTTCGACGTGCGTGCGCTCGTCGACGTAGACGCCGCTCGTGATGGCGATCCCCTTGGAGTGATCGGCCTCCTTGTCGTTCGAGCGAACGGCGAGGATGGCCTCGTTGTTCGTGCGGAGGAAATCGCCGAGGCGGTCGGAGATGCGCGGCAGCGATCCGCGATCGCGGCTTCGCATCAGGAGATCGACCGTACCGAACGAGCCGGCCGAGACGACGACGCCTTTCACGCGCATCTTGCGGAGCGGGCGACGGAGACCGGTCGACTTCTGGATCGTGAGCTCGTAGCCACCGCCCTCGAGCGCGCGAATGTCGACCACGCGCGACTCCGCGTAGATGCGCGTGCCCATGCGCTCGGCGAGGTACAGATAGTTCTGGTCGAGCGTGTTCTTCGCACCGACGCGGCAACCGACCATGCACCCGCCGCACATCGTGCATCCGGTGCGCTCCGGACCGCGCCCGTCGAAGAACGGATCGGGGACCGTCTTCCCGGCCTCGCCGAAGTACACGCCGACCGTCGCGCGGTGCCACGTGTGCCCGCGCCCCATGTCGTCGGCGACCTTCTTCAACAGCCGGTCGGTCTCGACGATGCACGCGCTCGGCACCGCGCCGAGCATCGTCTTGGCCGTCTGGTAGTGGGGCTCGAGCGCCTTCTGCCAGTCCTGACCCACCCATTGTGGATCTTTGAACGCCTCGGCCGGCGGCTGGAGGAGCGTGTTCGCGTAGACGAGGCTGCCGCCGCCGACGCCGGCGCCGTGCATGAAGAAGATGTCCCGCATCTGGCTCATCTGCATGATTCCGTGCATGCCGAACGCGGGGGCCCAGAAGAACTTTCGGAGGTCCCAGGTCGTCTTGGCGAAGTCCTCTTTGGTCCAGCGTTTCCCCTGCTCCAGGACCGCTACGCGGTACCCTTTTTCCGACAAACGCAGCGCGGAAACGCTGCCGCCGAAGCCCGAGCCGATGACCGCGAAATCGAATTCGAACGAGTCGTCCATCGCGCGAGCTTAGCCCCTCGAATGCGGGCGTCTACCGACAGGTAGGGCCACGTCATTCGTACGTTTGTTGCGACGCTTTGTTGCGCGGGAGCCAAACGCGCGCGACAAGAGCACCCCCGCTTTCGCTTTTGGCGAGCGCGGCTCGTCGTCACCGCGGTGTGCGCTTCGCTTGCGAGCGCGCTTTCCTACGAATGATTTCTTCATGGAACTTGCGATGTGGAATGCGCGTACGCATCAAAGAGTTATGTCTTCGGCGTTTTCAATTTCGTGCATGCGGCCGCCTATGCGCCGCGGATGTGAACTGCAGTGAATAAAGATTCTTTCGCCTCGAGCGCCGTCGAATCGACGGGCGCTGTACAGACCTACCTCGCAAAGCTCGGACGGGTCTCCCTTCTCACGCGTGAAGGAGAGGTCGAGCTTGCTTCGAGCATCGAGCGCGGCGAGATGCGCGTCGTTTGCGCTCTGGTCGCTTCGCGCGTCGCGGTGAGCGAGCTGGTGCGACTGGCCGACGAGCTCGTCGCCGGAACCCTCGCGCCCAAGGACGTCACGCGGACGACGAGCGACGAAGAAGACGATCGCGGCGAAGCGCGCAAGCACCTGATCGCGCTCTTCGAGCCGGTGCGGAAGCTCGCGCGCGCGTACGAGACGGCGAAGCTTGCGAAGGGAATTCACGCGCGTCGTACGGCGGCGATCGCGGCGCTGGCGAAGGCGCGTCTGACGCGCGCGGCGATCGATCGTATCGCGCGGCGCCTGCGCATCCACGCGCGCAAGGGCGAGAAGCTGGCGAAGGTGCTGGGCTCGATTCGCGCGGGGCTTCACGAGGCCGACATCGCAAAGGCCGCGCTCGTCGAGGCGAACCTGCGGCTCGTCGTGTCGCTGGCGAAGAAGCGTCGCGAGCGCGGACTGCAGCTCGGCGATCTGATCCAGGAAGGCAACATCGGCCTGATGCGCGCGGTCGACAAGTTCGACTACCGGCGCGGGTACAAGTTCAGCACGTACGCGACGTGGTGGATCCGNNTGGATCCGTCAGGCGATCTCGCGCGCGCTGGCCGATCAGGGGCGCACCATCCGCACGCCGGTGCACATGGTGGAGACCGCGAACCGCGTCGTGCGCGTGCGTCGCGAGCTCGAACAGGGCGGCGGCCGTGAGCCGACGGACGAAGAGGTCGCGGCGGCGGCGGGCGTCACGCTCGAGAAGGTGCAGCTCGCGATGCGATCGCGTCACGAGCCGGTGAGCCTCGACGCGCCGGTCGGCGACGACGCCAGCGCCACGGTGATCGACTTCATCGAGGACCAGCGCGCGGCGAACGCCGACGACACGCTGGCCGACAAGCGAACGAACGAGCAGACGCTCGAGATGCTCCGCACGCTCACGCCACGCGAGCAGCAGGTCATTCGCATGCGCTACGGCATCGACGGCGGGAGCGAGCTCACGCTGGCGGAGATCGGCGAGTCGTTCTCGCTGACGCGCGAGCGCATCCGGCAGATCGAGTCGGAAGCGATCCGGAAGCTGCGCCTGCAGCGCCGGCTGCGGAAGCTCGCGCGGTAGATCAACCGGCGTCGTCGCCGGCGTCGCTCGCGTCTTCTTCGCCGAGCGCGTCGTTCGCTGCGTCGACGCCGCCGTCCATCGGACCTGCGTCGGCGCACGGCGCGAGGCTCGATGCCGGGGCCGAGGTGAGACCGCTCGTCACGTAGCCCACGTCTTGCCCGTCGCAGCCGCACGCCTGGAGTGGCGCGCCGTCGACGACCGGGACGTCGGGGGTCACGCAGATGCCGGTCGCCGCGCATCCCGCGAGCGTCAAGTAGCCGCATCGTCCAGCGTCGCAGTCGGTGTCGACGACGCACCCTGCGCCCACGAACGCGCCGTCGATCACGAAGCTCGCGTCGTCGTCGCCGTGATCGTCGCCGGTGCAACTCGCGCTCGTGCATGCGTCGTCGGCGACGGCGTCCGCGGGGGGCGCGCCGTCGTTCGTGATCGGCGCAGGGTTCACCGCGCCGTCGTCGGACGAGCACGCGACCACCGACAGGATCGCCGAGAGCGCGACCAGGACAGCGACGGAGATGAACGCGAACGTGCGACGCATGGCGATCCCTTACTCCGTCGCGCCGTCGTCGGCGTCGGGGCCGGAGTCGACGGGCGACGACGAGTCGCCGGCGTCGCTCGCGTCGGAGGCGCCGCCTTCGTGAGGACCGGCGTCGGGGACGACGACCACGCCGCCGTCACCGCATGCGCCCATCGACGCGATCGGATCGTCCGCGAAGCCGCCGCACACCTGGATCGTCTCGCCGAGGCACGAGCATGCCGCTTGCGGCGCTGCACACGGGTTGGCCGGCGTCGTCGTGCACACGCGGTAGGCCTGGCACGTCGTGGCCGGGTAGAGGCACGAGAGGCCGTCGGCGCAGTCGTTGTCGGTGCTGCACGGCGCGCCCGCTTCGATCTTCGGGATGGGGGTCTGCGAGGCGTCGAGATCGCTGAGACCGCCGTCGTTGCCGCTGTCGTCGCTCGAGCAGGCGAAGACGACGGAGAGCGAAGCGGCGACCGCGAAGGCCGCGAGGGACGCGGGGCGAAGCCAATTCATGCGAAGAAGGATAGCGCAGATGAACGAGCCGCCCTACCGAACCGCTGCCACGCTCGCCGACTCGGCGCGCCCTTCACCCGAGTACGTCTACGTCGCGCACGAGCGTGACGTGAACCGCGCGTTTCATCGCGTGTGGATTCGCACGGTGCTCTTCGGATGCCTCGGCGGAGCGTGTGTCGTGTCGTACGGGCCGCCGTGGAGCGCGTGGGTCGTGATCCTGGGCGTGCTCGCGTGGTCGATCGTGAGCTGGCGGCGAACGCGACGCGGAGAAGCGATCGTCTTTCGCGTCGAGCACGGCGAGCTCACGGTCACCGCGCGCGGCGCCGCGCAGCCCATGCTCGTGAAGCTTCCGTTGAAGAGCCTGCGCGACGTGACGCTCGACACCAAGTCGATCTCGCCCGTCATGCGCGACACGAGCATCTCCGCCGTCGCCGTGACGCAGAGCGTGCGCGGCGAGGTCGACATCGCGCGCATCCTGCTCGTGCCGTCAGCGCCGCGCGAGCCGATCGCGCTGACCGAGGAGCACCTCGCTCACATGGACGCGGTCGAAGGTGCCGGCAAGGTCCGCACGTTCTTGCGCGCCCACGGATGGGTGCCGGAGGACGAGCGCGAGGCGGCGGCGACTAGTTCGCGAGCGTCGACGTGATCCACGCGATCGCCTGAGCGTTCCCGGCCTGCGCCACGGTGAACGAGCTGAGCGCCGTCGTGGCGTGCATGCCGCCCGGGATCTTCCGGTAGTCGACGTTCACGCCCGCCGCCTGCAGCTGCGCAACGTACGCATCGACGTCGGCGGGGAGGACGGTCGTGTCGGCCGACCCTTCGAAGATGAGGACCGGGAGCTTCAGGCCCGTCGGCACAGTGAGCGACGCTTCGTACTCCGCAGTCCAATCGGCGGGCCACGAGTCGGTCTTCACGTAACCGAGGAACGTCGGCGTGAAGATGGCGGACGCCGCGATCGGAACCGACGGTGTGCCGCCGTCGGGGACCGGCTCGTAAAACATGTTGTAGAGAGTCCCGTCGGAGCCGTCGGAGCCGTTGTAGATGCAGTCGTTCGCGAACCAGGTGGGCGCTTCGGTGTCGAACGGTGCGATGAACACCGGCCCGCCACTGAGCTTCAAGAGCCCCTGCCAGCTCCACAAGCGCATCGCGTCGTAGACGAGGTTCCCGGTGCTGGCGTTGATGGCGGCGTTCGTCGTGCCTCGCAGATTCGACGGCGGCTCGGCGGCGACGAACCCCCGGATCTCGAGCTCGTTGGCGTACGTCGGGTAGGCGCGCGCGGCGGCCATCGTGGAGAACGCCCCTTGCGACAGGCCGGCGATGACCGCTTTGCGCGCGATCGGCTTGCCCAGCGCTTGCGTCGTGTGGAACGCGGCGCGCGCGGCGTCGAGCGCGGCGCGGCCGGCGATCTTCCCCTCCATGTACGCGCCATGAGGTGCTCCGCCATAGCTCGTCGCGTCGGGGACGATCGTCACGAACCCGTTGAGCGCCGACGCCGACGCGACGCCGATGACGAGATCGCCCGACGACGGCGCGCACGACGCACCGATGCCGGTCGTGAATTGATTCATGACGACGACGCCGAAGCCGCCTGTCGGAGGGGTCGAGTCGGGAACGACGACCGTGCCCGTGATCTCGGCGCCGTCGCTCACGTAGGTGATCCCGTACTGGACGATGCCGTTCAACACCGGGTTTCCGGCCGCGGCCTCGCCAGCGAGGATCGACTTCGAGAAGTGCGCCGTCTGCTGGAAGGCGTGGATGCATCCGTTCGCGGTGCACCCGGGCTCGATCGTGTTCCCGCTCCACGGCGGCTCGGGGACGGGGGGCGGCGCCGCGTCGATCGCGATCGCCGAGTCACCGGCAGCGTCGACGGGGACGCTGGCGTCAGCGGCGACGGGGGCGGCGCTGTTGGTGTCATCGCCGGCGCAGGCGACGAGGAGTGACGAGGCGAGTGCGAGCGCGAACGCGGAAGCCGAAGCGGATTTTGACAAGGTCGCGAGATTGTAAGACGCGCGGTGGCCTCGCGCGGTGACAGAAGCAATTTAT
The DNA here is from genome assembly GCA_003151595.1 of Myxococcales bacterium. The sequence goes on along the minus strand of PLXW01000022.1, from coordinate 93,286 downwards.
TCTCGAAAGGATCGGCTCGTAGCGATCGCCGCCGCCCGCGGGAGCGCGATCCGCGCGTAGGTCTTGGGGCGCATGGGCTCCTCCTTCGTCACGCACTTCATTACAAAGCGCGTGCCTACGGCGGTTCGGATCGCCTCTCGAAAAGGACACTAGTCGCGTTCGCGGCGTCGCTCGAAGTCCGGGCATCGCAGGGGCTGTCGTACGCGATCGGCTTTGTCGCGATCCGGAGTCGCTCGCCTCAGACAAGTTCCCCGACGAGGTCCAAGCGGTAGCCGATCGCGCTACGCGCGTCCGAAAGCACGGTGAAATTAGGCGCGCCCGGGAGAACTCGAATCTCCGACCAACGGCCTTAGAAGGGCCGAGGCTGGGGTAACGAACGCGAGCTCGCAGAGTGAGATCACGTGGTGCTCTTTCGTCGAGGATCGCGAGCGATATGCCCTGAAAGTGACCGTCAACGACGTGCGCTTCTGCATCTCGGGGCAGCTCGCTCGCGACTCGGCGAAGGCACTCTACGGCACGCGGAGATCGTCCGCGGCATTCGAGCTGGGGTAACGGTGGGGCCACGGGGGGAGCAACGGTTCTTGGGGGTGCTGGTCGGGGGGAACGGCGTCCGCGGTTGCCCCACGGTCGCCGGAGCTGACTCGACCGATGCGCACATGCACCGATCACCGCTCTGAACCCCAAACTCGAATCGCTCTTTAGCCCGCGATGAGACCGTCGACGAGTCCGAGCTGAGCGGCGCCGAATCGTTCAACGAGCTCTCGCGAGCCTTCGTGCAAGCGTCGCGAGCTTCTTGTTCAGCGCGCCGACGTCGAACGCTTCGGCGTCGAATCGTTTGCCGATCCAGTCGCGTATGTCGGCGTGCTCCTCATGCTTCGGGTCGCCAAGGATCTCGAGCATCCGCTGATAGCCCGGCCCGCCGCCAGAGTCGTCGGGAGGACCCGCACGCTCACCGGCGAGGCACGCGATCGAGGGGCTCCCGCCTCCATCGATGAGACGCTCCGCGAACACGTCGTGCTCCCAGTCGTCGCCGAAGTCGTAGCGATAGAGGAAGCTCGACCCCTCGCGAGCGATCGCACCGAGAGGAGTGGCGCGTTCGTCGATCAAGAAGACTTCGTCCTCGACATGCGGAGTGCCGAACTGGAGACCGTCGACGGTGAAGTCGTGGAGATGAGTGTTCTGCCATCCGAAGCTGACTTGAAGAATCTCGTGGAGAGCGGCAAGCGATACTGCGGCAGGAACACGGATGCGCCGCCAGATCGCAGGCTCGATGTGCCGAAGCGAGACGCGAAGCTCGAACGCGTCGTGACGACCAGGGGTGCGCCTACGCTCTCTCACGATCGTCGCTTCCGCGAAGACGTGTGCTTTTTCCTCGCGGGCTCCTTCAACTCGGCCTCGAGCTCCTCGACCGTCGGGAAGCTCCCCGCGAGGCGCTTCGGCAGCTTCTCGATGAGTCGATAGGCCGAGACGCCGATGGGCTTCTTCGTATCGCGGAGCGCGTACTCGACGACGAGCTTGTTCTTCTCCTTGCAGAGGACGAGACCGATGCTCGGTTCGTCCCCCTCGCGTCGGAGCTGCGCGTCGACGGCGGAGAGATAGAAGTTCATCTTGCCGGCGTACTCCGGCTTGAACTCGCCCATCTTCAGATCGATGACGACGAAGCAACGCAGGCGCAGGTGAAAGAAGAGAAGATCGACGTAGAAGTCGTCGCCGCCGACTTCGAGATGAACCTGGCTACCGACGAACGCGAAACCGACGCCAAGCTCGAGGAGGAAATCGCGCACGTGATCGAGGAGGCCGCGCTCGAGGTCGCGCTCCTGCGCGTCCGGGCCGAGCATGAGGAAGTCGAAGACGTAGGGATCCTTCAGCGTCTCCTGCGCGAGGTCGGACTGCGGCGGTGCGAGCGTCGCCTTGAAGTTCGTGAGCGCCTTGCCCGAGCGCCGATGGAGCGCCGTCTCGATCTGTGCGACGAGAATCGCGCGCGACCAGCCGTGCTCGATCGCTTTGCGGACGTACCAGAGGCGCTGCGCGCGATCCTTGACGAGATCGAGGAGGCGCACGTTGTGCCCCCAGGGAAGTATTGCAACAGCCTGTTGCACAATTGCCTCGTCGGGCCACGCCTCCGCGAAAGCACGCATGTACCGGAGGTTCCTCGGCGAGAAGCCTTCCATGTCCGGGAACAAGGCGCGAAGATCGGCGCTGAGACGATCGATAACCTGAGTCCCCCACCCCTCCGTCGCCAGGCGCAGGCGGATGTCCCGGCCTATACGCCAATAGAGGAGAACGAGCTCGGAGTTCACCACGACCGCGGCCTTCACCTGCGCGTTGCGGATGCGCGCCTTGAGCTCGCGAAGAAAGTCGTCGTAGCCGAGAGGGACGAGCGGTCGGCGCGGCGTCATGCGGGGGGGCAGGACTAGCACGACATGATCGCCGGTTGGTCAACCGCGCGAGCGGCCGTCACCAGACACGAAACAGGCTCTTGTCCTGGCGAAAATGCATAGTTATTACGGATATTTAGTTGGTTCCGCAGGATTTGAACCTCTGACCTACGGCTCCGGAGCGCGGGGACAACCACGGAGAGGCTTGTTTTTCGCGACGGGCGTGGCTCTGTAGGCAGCGGCGACGTGAAGCCCGAAGCGCTCCAGCTCACCGAGTTGCGCGATTCGCGTCACTCCAATGCGTGCGCCGATTTCGACGGCGGCTCGCATTGCCTCTTCGTCGGGTATGGAGCGGGAAGCACCCGCACTGCGCGTCGCTTTCGGCAACGCGCCAACTCCCACTCCATCGATCCCCTCGCGTGCGGGCGCGGCCTCCGTCTCTTCGAGCAGCGATGCCCCCGATCGCCGCGCCCTCGCTAGGAGTTCGACGACCGGGCTCGCCTCCTCGGCCGAAACGCAGCCCTCAGCGAGCAACCCCTCCCACGTGAGGTCGGGACGAGAGCAAAGCAGCGCGCGCTTCGCGTCATCGCGTTCCTCCAGAGTCGTCGCAACTGGTGAGGACTCTACTGCGAGGTATTCAAGGGCTCCGAGCCGCATGGCTTCGCGCTTGAGCGAGAGATCGCGCGAAAATAACTCGTAGCGCAGGGCGCGCAAGAACTGGGCAGGAAGTTTCTCAATGAGTGACGCGACTCGGAGACGTCCTTCGTGTTCTTCCCGAAGGTGCGATTCGAGGTCGCTCCGTCCTAGTCCAAGGTCATCGAGAGTGACATGGTGTTCCTCCGTTGAGGACCATCCCCATTCATCCGCAATGGATTCGAACAGCTCTTGTACCGTCGGGATCTGTACCCGCGGTCGGCGACGTGGGCGTTTGACGGATCCATCGTCGAGCAGGAAGCGGGCAAGAGCGCGGCGAGCGCAATCCTCCAGTCGGCCGGTCAAGGCGAGAAATCGTACGAGGCCGCGAAATTCGATTTGCTCGCCAGATTCCCAGATGAGCACCGGATGGTCTGCCCTAGCCTTCCTTCGTACTCGAACGCTATCGAAGTGGTCATCATATTCATCTCGACACTCGACGCTCGCTCGCGTGTGTGTGCTCGCCGCATGAGATAGCTCTTCGAAGCGCTCCAGCAGGGTTTGCGCGTCCTCGCGTTTCAGATCGATCGCTTTGAGCGCGCCTATCAGCGCCGCGCTGTTTTCGAGCGAAGCGATCCCCGCCTCGCGAAGAATGTTCCGATAGACGCGATCGCGAAAGTGAAGGCGCGACGCGGCGTCGATGATCGCGTGCCCCCGCTCAGCATCGATCGTTCCCTCCGAAATGAGACGTGCAGCCGCAAAGCGCACGTTCACGAGCGGCTCCGTTACGGCTCGCCCCGTGTCGCTGTCGAAAAGGAGCGCGACTTCGTCGTCTCGCTCGAGCTTCCCCGTTCGATACATTTCATAGATGCGGCCCACCCCGATCATCCCTGGGATCTCGGCGGCCCGGAGTGCGCCCATGCTCGATGCACCCAGGACCGTGATGCCGCGCGCGAGCGCTGTTCGAATCTCCCGCGGACTCACTGCCAGCGCGCTATCGAAGACGCCGTCCAGTATCGCGACTACTGAAGGCGCCTCGATTCGCTCCAAATCTCCCCGGCGAATGGGCGGCCGTATCTGCGCGCGGGGCAGAAATTCCTTCACCCGGGATGCAGGGAAGGAGGGGCCCACGAAGATGATCTGAGTGGCAGCTCGCGCGCGAGCGCGCCTTGGGCGCTTGGCCGCGCGTGGCGACCTATCTTGCATGCGTCGCCGAGCGCGTCTCGTTCAACGCGAACGAGAGTAGCTCAGCGTCGCTTGTCGACTCCTCCTCAGCTGTCCTGCCCGAGATGTGCCCTCCCTCGCGTAGCCGAAGGAGGACGATGCCCTTTTCATGGGAGGCTCTCCGGAGGCGTGCCGCGAGCTTGCTCGTACCCCAGTATGGGACGCGGGCGTCGTTCTTGTCGGCAGTGAGGAGGACCGGCGGATACGCGACACCGTCCATGATATTCAGATATGCATCGATTTCGCGCAACGATCGAGCCGCCTCGGGCGTATCGGAATTTCCGAATTCCTCTTTGTGTAGCGCGCCGATCGCACTCGCGGCCTCCAGACGAGCCGGATTCACGACGCCCGCTTCGATGCACACAGCGTCCACGAGATTCGGTGCGCGGGCTAGGACGCCCCCCACGGGGATGCCACCTGCGCTCGAGCCCCAAAGCATGATGCCTCCCTCCCGTCCGAACCCCTGAGCGCGCAGAAATTTTAGCGAATCAATCGTATCGTTGATGGTCGCCATCTTCTTTTGCCCTCGCCCCGCATCGTACCAGGCACGTCCTTTCTCACCGCCACCGCGGACGTGCGCGACTACAATCGTTCCTCCGAGGTCGAGAAATACCTTGCGCACAGGAGAGAGCATGGGCCCGAGCGAGATCCCATATGCTCCATGGGCTATGACCCAGACGAGCCCCGCGGCGGAACCTTGCGGCGCCCTTGCTCCGACGACCGTAAGCGGGACGCGCTCGCCATCACGCGCTGGTGCCTCCAATGAGTGGACAATAAACGCGGCTGCGGCGTCTCTCACCCCCGGTGGGTTCACGGCGTCGAGAGGCTGCGCCGCGCCGCCCCCGGTGGTCCACCACGATGGCCACTCCGTCCACGAACGCGCCTGGAATGACACAGCGCCTGAGCTTGGATCTAGCCGCAGGGTGTCGCCTCGAATTGACGTTCCATCGGGAAGCTGTACCGGATGTGCTCCTTTGTCCGAGAGCGCTATCGGGCGCTTCGTTCCCTGGTCAACTTCGACGACATAAGTCGCGCGCCCCGTAGTGACGACGTCCTCAAGAGGTCGATCCGATGTGTATAGAACCTCGCGCTTGGCCGAATCGGAAAACAATACGGCCTCGACCTCAGCCTCATGCCCGCTTGCAGCCTTGACCACAACGAGTCGATCGCTACCAGCGGAGAGGGCCGTCACGTGCGCTGGTTCGTCGTAGATCTGTGTCCAATCGACGTTAGGCTTCAAGAGATCTTCACGTCGCTTGATGAAGACGGAGAGATCCGGATTAAGCCCGCGTTCCACGCTGATGATGGCGTAGCGGCCATCGAGCGAAATTGAAGGATAGCAGTAGGAGTAATCCGCGTGAATGCGTTTGCCCGCAGCGCGGGAGCCCACGACCTCGACATCCTTCTCGACCGGATCTCCAATTCTGTGAAGAACGACGCTGAGATCTCTAATCTGCTCCTTGACTGGAAGCTTGCTGCGGCCTCGACCCCGCATGTAAAGGTACCCGGAGTCGTCCGGAAACCAGACGAGTTGCTCGTTCCGCACGTCGAACGATTGCTCGGGAAGGACTGCGCCAGTGCGGTTCTCAACGACGCGGACCGTCGTCTCCTCCTGGCCCGCCTCGGATACTCCAAAGGCGGTGAACCGGCCGGAGTGCGATACGGCGAAGAAGTCGATGTGGACTCGATCTGCGGTGGTGGCCCGGTAGAGCAGCCGCGGAGCCGTCTCCCGGTTGCGCAACAAGAGCGCCATCGCGGCTCCGCCCTCGATCTTCTCGAGTGAAATGGATAGCGAGCCCCGCACTTCGACGCCGATTGGCGCCTGCGCCATATCGCGATAGAGCCGGACTCGCCGAAGTAGATCCCCGTATTCGGGCATTGCCTGAAGGATTTTGGCGGAGGCGCTATTCTGCTGTTCCTCCCACGCGCGAGTCTCCGCGCTTGGGGTCTCGAGCGAAAGAAACGGATCTGCGTCTCGCACTGAATTGTCCCCCGTCACGACCGCCGTCGCTATTCCAGCATCCGCCGTCCGCGGGTCGGCTGGGGAGATTGCGATGTGGCCGGACGGGGTGGGCGAACCGGCGCACGCCATGACTGCCGCGCTGAGCACTGTCGCGCGAAGCAAATGGCGCACTGCCGAGAGCCACGCGCCTGCGCGTCGGACGCCGTGACCGCGCGCTGGCGCACAAAAATGGACGCGAGGACGTGACATCGTGGCCTGTTTCTCTGTGAGGAGTGTTCGGCTGTCGCCAACATCGTTGGATCGATGCCCACTACTTCAAGTGTGCCCGCTACCGCTGGTTCCGGCGCCGCCGGCGCCGCTGGTGCCGTTGTTGATGGTGGATTTGTCTCCGGGCGGACCACCGGCGCGGAGCGCGGAGCGAACATGAATGCTCGCGTCTCGCTCGCGAACGTTGAGAGAGAGTTTCTCTTCCACCGAGCGTCGCTTGAGATTCTTCTTCTTAGTCATGACTGTTGTTCCCTTCGCATGAAAGTGCTCGAAGACGAGTGTTCGCCTGACGTGCTGTCGCGCTCGCCGGGCTCGCACGCAACCTGTTTGCAACATCGCGATAGGCGCCGCAAGCGGCGTCGCGATCGCCAGCCGCGTCGTATGCGTTCGCGCGCGCGCCCCAAGAGTGAACATTGCCCATCGGCGAGAACGCCAAGCAGCAGTGAACGGCGGCCTCAGCGTGCTTGACCGCCTCTGCCACGCCCCGGATACGGAGTTCGTCGGCCGCGCGCGAGAACGATTCCGGCGACATCGAGTACCAATTTTGAACGTAGTCGCCCGCCGCGACGGGCGGGTCGATGTCCGCGCCGACCTTAGGAAGGCCAGCGTAGGCGTGCAACCACGCTTCCTCCGGCGCGCGCCGTTCCTTCGCGAGCCACTTCGTCCGAAGGTCGCGGAAACCCTGCTCATCGAGAGCGCCGGTGAGGTACGCGAGGCGCGCGATCTCGATGGATCCGTCAAGCACCTCGTCGCCGGTCCAGACGCGTTGCTCGCTGAGGGACGTCGATGCGAGTCTCCGCGCCTCGTCAGTCTTGCCGCGTTCGCGGAGCAACTCGATCAACTGAATCCGCGCCTCCCCTCGGAAGCGGCCATTGTTCGTGTCGGACGTCGCTTCGTTCCAGCGCTCCGCGATCGGCAGCGCCTCCTCGAGTCTGCCGGCGAGAATTGCGAGGCGGTATTCGTCTCCCAATCGCGCCGTCTCCGGCGACGAGCTCGCGCCAAAGCTGTTCTTCTTGCTGCGCAGCCATCGCTGCTCAAAGGCGCCGCGTGCCGCGGCGGGATCACCCGTAGTCGTCAGAAGGACGTTCCCGAGTTCGAAGTACGCTTCCGAACTCTGCGGCATCACGGACGTTAGGTGTTTTAGAACATCTTCCGCCTCAGAGCAGTCGCCACTGGATGCCGACAGCAGCGCTTCCCACTGCATGCAGTCGGAAGAGTCGGGCGAGAGGTGTAGGCATCGCGAGAAATGATCCGCGGCCGCCTCCGGCTTTCGCCGTTCGACCTCGATCTTTGCCTCGAGGCATTCGATCTCCGGATCTGGGAGCGCCGCGAACGCCGGGGCATCGGCGGCTCGCAGCGCTTCATCGAGGCGGCCGAGTTGGTAGAGTGCGCGGACCAGAAGCCTTCGCACGTCGGGGTCGTAGGGCAAGCGCGCGAGGAGTGCCGCCGCGCGGGTGGCAGACTCCTGGTAGTCAGGCGGGTCCAGAACCGTGGGCTCGAGGACGTCGAGAAGATCCCTCTCGCGCGGCGATAGCGACGAGCGCTGCTCTCGCGCGCGTCGGAAGTGTTCGCGGCGGCGCGGAAACGTATGTGTGGCGGCTTCGAGGTAAAGGACGCTCGCTGCCGCGCACGCCGGATCAGCTTCTGCTGCTGCCTCGAACTTGGGAAGAGCCTCCCATTGCGAGGCGTCTCGCCAAAGCTGGACCCCTGCTGCGAGTGCTGGGCGAGCGGAGGGGGTGCAACGCGAGACTGTCTCGGCATCGATCTGGGCGATGTCGAGAGCTACCGGCTCGTCGTGTGCGCTCTTGCGAACGCGCGACGTCATAACCAGCCCGGCTGCGATCATTGAAGCCCCCACGGCGGTGAGACCGGCGGCCCAAACGAGATCAGCATGCGCGCGCACGTGCTCGCGCACCCCGAGATCGCGGACGTTCCGATCGCGTCGCTCGGTCCCGCGATGCTTCGCGCGTGGGTCCGCAAGGTCCGCGACGACGGCAAGATCCGCGTCACGTGGAAGAAGGACGAGAACGGAAAGCGCGTGCGGGAGACGACGCGCGGCGGGCCCCTCGCGCCGTTCACGTGCCGCAACATCATCAACTCGCTGACCGCGTTCTTCGCCGACGCGATGGCGGAGGAATGGATCGACGTTCCCGCGAACCCGATGAAGCACGAGGCGGTGCGGCGCGAGATCCCCGCGGCGGTCACGCTCGCGGGCAAGCATCGGATCGTCCACTTCACGCGCCCGGTCGCAGAGGCGAAGATCACTAAGGCGCTCGCGCTCGCGGGCGACAAGGGTTGGGCGACGCTCCGCGCGACGAAGACGGAGAACCGCGTGCGCGTGATCCCCCTTCACTCGCTCGCGGTGCGCGCCCTTCGCGCGTGGAAGTCGATCGGGTGGGCGAAGCTCGTCGGCCATCGCCCGCAACCGGGAGATCCGCTCTTTCCCATCCCGAGGACGGTCGACCTCACGAAGGGCGAGAAGGTGCTCGCGTGGCGCCCCGCGATGGCGAGCATGATCCGCGCGGACCTTCTCGCGGCCTGGAGCGTCGCGAGTGACTGCGCGGTGTAGTGGAGCTGCGTTACGCCCGATCCCGCGTGACCCATCAGTCGCTTGATCGTCCCCTCCGCCACGCCCGCTTCGTTGAGCCACGTCGCGAACGATCGCCGGGTCGCGTGCGCGGTGTACGGGTGCCCCTCGTACGTGTCGGACATCTCTACGCGGCGGTCGAATCGATCGTGCTCGACCTCTCGACTGCGCAGGTGATCGCGTTGCCGATGCGGAGGGTCGCGGGCGACGCGAACCCGCCCGAGACCCCCTCCACGGAGCCCCCACAGGCCGTTGGTCGTACCGCAGTTCTTACCGCGGGCCGCGGTAAGCCCGCGGTAAGCCGCGCTGCAACGTCGCGGAATGATGGCGCGCCCGGGAGAACTCGAATCTCCGACCAACGGCTTAGAAGGCCGCGGACCGCGGGCCTCGACGCCGGAGCTGCCGAGGCCACTCACTCATCCAGAATCGCGGGCAAACCCCACGAAAATGCCGTCAATCGACGTGCGCTTCTGCCCCTCGTGGGGGTTGTCCGCGACCTTGGTGACGGCACTCCAGGGCACTCGACGATCGCGCTCGGCACGTTGGCTGGGGTAACAGTGGGGCAACAGGAGCGATCACGCCTCAGTTTGGGATCACAGCTCGCCGCCAGAGCTCGTCACAGCGTCACGTCGAGCGAGCGGCATTGCCGCGTCGGATCGGTGGGGCCCCTTGCCGACATCGCGAACGATGCGCGTGGTGATCGACGTCAACTTCTTCCGCCAGCAAAGGTAATTGTCGCTGGCCGACGGGCTGGCGACCCGACCGTGGCCGACGCCATCTGCGACCGGCTCGTTTAGATGAGTATTGAGGAGCTTGCGCACAGGCGCCGCGGGAACTCTCACAGCATGCTCGACGTGACGGACCCTGGTACCGCGCGACGGCAAGAAGCAACCAACGCGAAGAGACGGAAGGGGCGCCAGAAGCCACCTCTGATTGCCGTGTCACGTCTGGGAGTAAGGCAGAAGAGACGCCGCTTACCGCTTTGGACGAATCGCCAAAGCGAGGATCTCGGCCTGAGTGAGTCTCTCGCGTGGTTCGCTCGCGATCGCTCCCCTTAGCGACTTGGGGTCGCCCACCGCGAGTTCGCTGATGTCGTACCGGATCGGAAATACGTCGTCCATCGGCAGCCCGAGAAATCTTGCAAGCGCTTCGGGGCCGCGGTCGACAATGTCCCAGTCGTGGTACCTCGCCAACACGAACCACTGCCCTTCCTTCTCGACCGACAGCGTAATGAAATGCTCCGTTGCCTTCGGGTTGAACGAATCGACATTTCCGATCAACGCCCAGGCGACCTGTCCGGAAGCGAGGCGCACTTGGGTCGCCACGACCCTGTTCCTAAGCGTGGTAGCGGGGATGGATGTCGACGGCCGCACAAGCACGTCGCGACTGTGCTCGTCGTCAACGTATTCCCAGATAGGGTGACTCTTCAGATCGCCGACTTGCAGCGCTTCAATCCGCTTGGCTTCTAGGATGCTCATTGTGGAAGTCCGGCCTTCACGAGTGCCTCATAGACATTTGTTCCATATTCCGCATCGAACGCCCGTGTGTAGCTTGCCAATCCCTGGAGTAGTCGCTGCCTCTCCGCGGGACCGAGTGCCTCATAGTAGGCCGTTCCCTTTTGCCGGGGGAGTATCTCGTCGAGGCCCGCATGAAATATTTGATGCAGAGAACGAGCTAGCGGCACGAGCTCTTGCTTGATGGCGCCGCCGAGGTACTTGGGCCAAGCGTGATGCATTTCCGTGGCCTCGACGGTAGTTGCCGTCTCCGAGACGGCACGTAGCCCATTTGCAATGAGCATTCCTCCCCGCGTATCCGCGATGAACGCGCCCATCCCGCGGAAGGCCGGTGCCAACTCCCCGGCTCCGCCAGTGACCGCGATGATCCCAGCATTCTCCGCGACGAACTGGAAGCCGTCCTGCAGATTGGCGAGGTCCTTGTCGCTGCTCATGAAGGAAGCGACGGGGTTGCTGCTCGTCAGGATCCAACGGGTGACCATTCCTGTATTCGCCCACGGGTCGAATGTCGCCGCCTGTACCGGTTTCGGCGCAGGCGCCGCGCTCTTTCCGGACGGCGCGGCGTGCGCAGAGCCATTGCTTCCACCGCCACCTCCGCCCGACGGTGAGAACACATGGACTGCCGAAGGCGGAGGCAGCGGCGACTTCATAGTCAAGAAGTGCTCTGCGAGCCACACCGCACCGGCTCCAAGCAACGCGGCCGCACCCACGAGCGCAGCCGTGAGTATTGACCCCCCCACCGGCGTCTCCGCCCCCGCGGGTTTACACGGGCCCACGCTGCCATCACACTCGCCCTCGGGAACCAGCCCCGTCGGATCGGCGTACGCTAGCGGAGATCCGCGAACGAAGGCATACGGGTTCAGATCAGCCCCCAACCCGTGGATCGCCAGCGGATCGGGACTCATCCAGCGCATCAGTTGAGGCGAGTAGTATCGCGCGCCATAATAGGTCAGGCCGATCTCGACGTCGGCTTCCTTCCCCATGTACTTGAAGGGCTCGCGGAATCCCTCCCATCGCGTCGACCTAAAGTCCGAGTCGAGCGTCCCAAACGCCTGATACGCCGTCGCTTCGACGACCTCACTCGTTTCCTTGTCGAGGATAGTCGTCGAAGACCCGACTCCATTGCCGAGCTCCAGAAATACGTGCTGTTTGGAGCCGGTCGGAGAAGGTAGACCCGCCTCGGAAATGACGCGCCCAAGCGACGCCCCGTTCGCCACGAGGTATACCGCCTCAGTCTGCGCGTCGCGCTCGTATCTATTCGCGGCCGGATCCCATGTGGCTCCTTCGAGCCGAAGCGACGGGAAGATCTCGACGGTGTAGCTCGCCGGGCCCTCGAACTGTATGGGGCTCAGCTCGGGACGACTCGAGTCAGGAAACGGCACGGGGATCGGCGTCGGACCGGGGCGCAGGGCGCCCGGGTGAGCCGATCCCCGAAGGACACGCTCCCCCGCAGCGTCGTAGGAGTACGTCACGTCCACGCTCGGGAGCGAGGACGGGAGCGCCGGATACACATACTGTCCCGGGTTGTTCACTGCGGCTGGCGGGGCCGCATGTGCCGTCGACCCGGCCGGCCAATAAGCGAAGTCGAAGCGGCGTGCCCGCGACAACTGCCCGAGTTCGTCCCAATCATATCGAAAGAGCTGGGAGCAGTCAGCGGTGGAGCACGTCGCGGCGCGTACGACGACCTCCTGAACCACGTTGCCCGCTCCGTCGTAGACGAGAGATGCGTTTCCCCCGGTGCTGGCACTGGTGTTCTGCGCCTGCATCAGCTGATTCGGTCCTCCGGCAGCGACGGTCCCCCCCAAGGCGCGCCCGTTGCTCATTGTCCCCATGGACCGGTCAAAGAAGAGGCTCGCGTCGTCGCTCGAACCAGTCATGCTCCCGAGGCCATCGTAAGCAAATGCTTCCGTTTGCACGCGGTTCTGGTTCGGTGAGTTCCCGGAAGGAACGGGCGAACACGACGCGGTGGTCGATGGCGATGTCGAGGAGAAGCCATCGGTCCCCTTGTGAACGAGAATCGACAGGCGGTACTCGTCGTCGTAGAAGGCCTGCCGGTCGCTTGGCTTCGCGTGCGCGGGCCACTCTGCCGGGATCCTTGCGTCGGCGATGTAGGTAGGATTGTTGACCGCGTCGTACGTGAACACGTCGTCGACTAGCTTCGTCGCAACCGAACCGAGCTCTGTTGGCGGCGAATACGTTGCTGTCGGTGGCGATGACCAGAGTGACGGTGCCGTTCTTGCTACACTGTATTCGTGGACACGCCGCCGCGAATCATATCCAAACGATGCGGTCGTCTTCGCCAGATCACCGTAGGTCGTCGAGAGCGGCGCGCCATCGGCGTCGACGACGGTCTTGGTCATCAGCGCTCCGTATGAACCTTGAACGCTCTCAATGAGGCCTCGAGCGGAGTACGTTGTTGTCACAGAGCTCGGGCCGCTGCTCGCGACCAGGGAAGCGTTCTGGCCCAATAGCTCCGGAACGTCTGCGCCGGTTGTTTGACTGACGACGCGGTCTTCTTCGTCGTAGCCTAGCTTCATGGTTGACACGTAGCCGTCGTAAGCCACGGGCTGAGCGAGCGTCGTGGTTCCTGGTGGCGCGATCCACTTGTCGATCTGAACGGTGCGACCGCGATCGTCGTAGGTGAAGTGTGAATGTTGAGCGCGATCATAGACGTCGCTCAATCGCCCGGAATCGAGTGAAGGTTGGCCCGTAGCACCCGGGGCTGATGCGAAGGCGTACGATGCTTCGTAGCCCGCAAGGGTAGTCGCGGGGGCACCCGACGGAGGCGTATAGGCCCCCTGTGCGGCGAGGCACGGCGAGTAGTCCTCTGCGAGCAGCCGCCCGACTCCGTCGTAGAATCGATTCTCACCGCAACCGCGTGCGTCGCTGGTGCCAATGAGATCTCCCGCGTCGTCGTACGCGTAGCGCCACGCTTTCATCGCGCCTGCCTTCGTTCGATCGGCGCTGAAACCAAGCGACGTATTTGGCTCCGCGTTCAGGACCATGCGCCCAAGCGAGTCGTACTGCATCCACCTCTGATAAGATCCGTCAGGGGCTGTGCGAGTCACGGATGCCACCTCGCCGGTCGGCTCGTAGCCGAAGTCGGTCTCGACGTTCCTACCGGGACTGAATGTGGTCATCCTCGCGATTCGTCCGTGGCCGTCGAGGTCCGCTCGCGCGTATGCACCGACGTGCGGACCTGTGCTTAGGGACTCCTCCGCATCGCGCACTTCGTAGCCCGACGCGTGGTAGGCGTATGCGCCGGTGAGGGTACCGTCGAGATCCGCGGTCGTTCGCACGCGCCCGAATGCGTCGAAATACACACGCCGGGCTGAGCCCTGTCCGAACGTCAGCGGCGGATTCGTCGGGTCTTGCCCGTACCAGGTCGGCGCGAACGTCCCGACGACGCCTCCCTTCGGCCCACGCAAGGATCGCGGGGCCAGGATCCAGGGTTGGGCATCCCCGGCCGCCGCAGACGTGTCTGCCGACCTGAGCGAGACAATGGGCCGTCCAAAGCCGTCGGCGTAGCTGTATGATTCTGTTGTCTTGGCGAAGTCCGTGATGACGGCATGAATGCGCTCGCCCTGACCTGGAATCTCGATCGTCTCGATCGTCGTCGAGGCCTTAAGGACCCCGCCGACGGTGTTGGGGTCGGCCTTTGCAATCGAGGCGACGCGACCAAACTCGTCGTGTGCCAGCGCGACCTGACTCCCGTCCGGCGCCCAGGCGTTGGCGATTTGTCCAATCACACCATCGTACTTCCAGAGAGTCGCCAGCATGCCCGTGCCGCAACCGTTGTCGTAAACCTTCTTCGCGGCCGGAAGGCTCGCGAAGTAGGGATCGAACGCAAAATCCGTACAACGGAGATTGGGCCCCGTGAATCGCATGGCATTGCCGCTACCCGCCGGATCATATGTAACATGGGCAAGATTGATGATCCCGCTCGCGGCCGACTGCGTCGACGGCGACGGTGCGAAAGCCGCTCCGTTCTCGTTGCTACGCTGCAGAGGTATGCCACCGCTCAGGAGACCATAGACATCGGTGACGTCTCCCTCAGAGTCGTAAGTCATCGTGTACGTCCGCGGCAGAGACGGCGGCGGAACGACAGTCGTCACCGGCCGAATACCTGCTTTCACGGTTTGCGAGGCCACACGCCAGGTCCAGTGTGTTCCGTCCCGGTCCGGCTGGATCGCCCACACCTCACTCGACGCGACCACGGTCCCATCGAGCGGGTTTCCCGAGTTGTCGACGTAACCGGAGTCGTCCGTCTCGGTCACATTCCCGAAGGCGTCGGCGCTCATGTAGACGACTGAGTGGGCCGCGTTCGTCGATCGCAGTGTGAAGGTCGCGTCATCAACGAAGGGACCGGAGTTGCCGATGCCGTGCCAGCTCACGCCAGCAGTCGCCGTGACCGATGTGTTGCCAGCAACGAACGGAGCGTCGTCGTAACCGTATGTATCTACCTGTGACGGGAGCACGAGGTGAACGATGCGACCGTCGAGGCCATGGTAGAGTTGGGTCTCAGTGAACGCTCGGTGAGTTGTTGAGAGGTACATTCCGTACTCGTCGAAGACCTCGGTGAGAACAGGCAGGCCCCGCAGCGAGCGCGCAACGTAGTCGACCGCACCCGCGCAACGCCGGTCCGCCGGCATGAGATCGCAGGCGCTCACATAGTACGTCGTGGTTACGTGAGACGTCGGCTCCGGTGTCGCCCCTACCGATTCCTCGTCGACCGTCGCGAACCCAACAAAGGTACGTTCGCGGGCGTCGAAGATTGGGTTTGTGTAGGTGTAGACGGTCGTCGCGGCGTCGTACCCTATCGGAGGGCCATCATGGCCAATGCTGGCCGGAAGAGCGTCGCTCGCGGTAATCGACGTGACCACGTGAAGCGACTGTGGCGAATGCGTTTGCCAAGGTTGCCCGCTCTTCGTCGCAAGGTAGTCGAGGTGGGCCGTCGTATCGTACGTAACGTGCGTGTGCGCGCCAAGGCCGTTGTCGATGTCACTCAGCAAGCCCGGCAGCGATCCGCCGGTCATGTCGACGTAGCCCATGTTCCCGACCCAGGTGACGATCAGGTCATCGGTCCCGGATCCGTCCATGTCGGCAAAGAGGAAGACTGCGCCGTCGGCATGACCCATGGGAAACGGCGTGAGCAGGTCGACAGCGACGGCGTTTACGGGATCGATGTTGTTTTTCTCGAAGCTATTCGGGTAAAGGGTGAATCCACTGTACGTGTTCACGATGAGATCCGCGAGACCGTCGCCGGTGACGTCGTCGAACTGGCCGGATATCGCGACGTCCGGAATGGCGCCTGCGTGCACGATCAGCTGACCGCTAGCCTTTTCGCACGCGCAGTTCAGCGTGAAGTCTGGACAGACGCCGAAGGTACCGTCGCCGTGACCCGGCCAATAGTAGACGCCGTCGTCGCCCATCCGGATCCAGTCAGGAAGACCGTCTCCGTTGTAGTCGGCAATAGAGAAGCCATACGTGCTGCCGTCGAATAGCTGAGCAGACGTATTCGAGCCGCCTACGCATACCTTCGGCACAACGGGTCCCGTCTGCCCGTCAACGGTAAAACCCGGGTCGCGCGTAAAGGGGACGATGGCTCCGTTCGGAAGCGCCTGCGTGAATCGCCCGCCGAGCAGTCTGTTTTGGTAGCCGGGGACGACCGTGTACAATGCGGTCGTCATGAGATCAACGAGCCCGTCTCCGTCGATGTCGACGTCGGCGTACTTCTCTTCGTCCGATACAGTTGCTGAGTATTGGATGGGGCCGGCCGTCGTGACGTTGGTCGGCTGCTGGTACAACGTGAAGGACCCGGGTGGTTGTTGAAGCGTCCACTCCCACTGACCGCTGAAGTCCAGAAGACCAAGGGTTTCGTATTTTATAGTATTTGTTCCCGCGTTGGCTCCGTAGGAGCCGAACCATAGAATGTTCAGATTTCCGCTCGGCGCAAATGACCCCGCGTTGTAGTTGATCGATGCCGGGCGCATCAGCGGAATGGTCTCGCCAAGTTGCAGCGGCGCGGCGAATGTCACCGTCGGGCTCGCCCACTTGTTGGGCGCGGTGTTGAACGTGTTCAGGAAGACGTTGTTTTGTGCGAGGACGTCGGGGAGGCCGTCTCCGTTCGCGTCGAGGATGCCAGGGAGTTGCGTACCGGTAGCTCCTACGTAGTTGAACGAGGGAGCGGCGGAGGCTTGCGTATAGGTGAACGTGGTTGGCGGGAACATCTTGCACGCGGTGGGTCCGAGCAAGCCGGTGCTCGCGTTCTCGGTGGGGCGTGACGCAGGATCCGCCGTGGTGCCCTCCATCTGAGCTGTTTGTAGTTGGAACGAAGCCTGGATGTAGTTCGTGCCCGCGTAGGCGTACGTCAGGTGGTAACGCCTGACCTGGCGACGACTAGAGCCACCGGCGAAGTCGCTGCTCGTGACGTCGACGCCATCGAGTCGCGCCATCTGGCGGAGCTTCCAGATCGGCGATTCGGCCGCAGTCGTCGTGTAGCCATTCTGCTGCGGCGTACTGACCTGAAGATGGACGTGATGTGCGAACGACGCTGGCGCCGGCTCGCCGTCCGCGAGGGGCGGCGTATCGTAGACGTCGGTGAGGTAGCCGCGCGGAACCATGCTGCCGGCGCCGAGCTGGGCCCACTTGTACTCGATCAAGTTGCTCGGTCGCCCGCTGGGCGTCCGGTGAGTGTCGTACTGGCGAACGAGATTCCAGCGAAAGACCACCGGGGAGGCTAGGGCGGGCGGTGCATCGAGGTCGACGCCGGCCAGGTCGGCTGGATTGTCGCTTGGCACCCCGAACTCCATCGTCGCGCCGCTCTTCGCAATGACTCGCCAAATCCGGCCGCTCGGGTTCCAGAAGAAGCGCAAGAGAGTTCCGTCCTCTTTCTCGAGGCGGTAGTAGAGCCAATTTGTTGCCCATTGCGGCATCTGTTCGCCCGCGAGGCCGCACCCTGCGCTAGCGGTGATGACGCAGATTGGAACGAGCGGTGCCCCTCCGAACGTAAACCGATCAAGGGTCGAAGGGCTCGCTGGATTGTCGATGTACTGTGGGGCGCCTGAGAGATTGTGGCGCTCGATCGATGGAATCGCGAGGTCCCATCCTTGACCCGCGAACCCGAGCCCGCCCGCGGAGCTATAGGTAAGCGACAGCTTCGGCTGAACGTCGCCGCGTGCCTTGGGAATTGCGAAGTCATACGAGGACTGAAGTAATCCCGTCGATGGCTGAATGGATGCGGCGGCGAGCGCGCCTCCCAGTGAGGCGCCGCCGCTCTCATCCGAGCCCAAACCCGTCTGCCCTTCGACGGTACCGGCGGCCGTCGCGACTGGTGCCGTGTCCGCTAGTGACGGTCGCGGAATCATCGGCGCAAGGAACGCCGCGAGCGTGACGAGCGAGACGAATTTCGTGCGAGCGGTGCGAGAGAGCGTAGTCACTGGAAGCCTCCGTCAACAAGAGTGGAAGTGCGCCGAAGCGCGCGGACATCAGCGGCAGTTCGCGCCGAGGCGCGCGAGGCTCTCGGCGCAGCTCTGGCGGACTGGAACAGGCGGAGACACCTGCCGCCCCAACTCGACCAGGGACGCACGCAACTGCGCTGAGCGCGCGCGCGCGATGTCTTCGACCTCCGGTGAAAGCGCTGCGAGGCAGTGCTCATATTTCGCTACGTACGCTTCGCACTCGAGGGCGAGCGGCGCCTCGACGACCGGATCGCTCGGCGCCTGAGTGTTGGAGCCGCATGCCGCGACGCCGGCGAACGTAAGCAGAAAGAACCTTGTTTTGTACATGAAACCCTCCCGAGGACGTTCCTCGGCCCATGCGCCACTGCTAGTGCGCGTGTTCCGTTTCTTGGCGAGGCCGCGTTCGTGTGGCCTCACAGATCCATTCGGATCATTCGAAAAGAACGTTGCTAAGAATCGACCGTCGACACCTCGCTATGAGGACGAGGCGCAGTGCAGCCTCAATGCCAGCGACGACTCCCGTTGCGATCGACGGCCGCACGGCGTGAGAAAGGGGCGAACCGTGGGAGAATTCTCGCGTCGCGCGCAGAACGCGGGCCTCGATCCGTCCTTGTCTGCTGCCGACTTCCTCGACCCAGCGCTCTCGCTATGTCGAGCCACGCGACGCTGCGGTCCTGAGGGCAACGCCGCCCCGCCCTCAGCTCACCCGTCCCCGTACTCTTTCAACTTGTTGTACAGCGTCGCCCGATTGATCCCGAGCAGCGCCGCGGCCCGCACGCGATTCCCGTTCGTCGCTCTCAGCGCCGCCTCGATCGCATGCCGCTCCAGCGTCACCAGATCGAGTGGCAACCGCACGACGTCGGGATCCTCGGGCTGCGTCGCCCTAGGTGCGATCCCCGCGGGCAGGTCGCACGTCTCCACGAGCGCGCCCTCGCCCAACGCGAGCGCGTGCTCGATCGCATTCCGCAGTTCTCTGACGTTCCCCGGCCACGAGTAGCGCCGAATCAGATCGAGCGCGGCCAGCGAGAACCCCGTCACGCGCCGCCCCGCCGACTGCGCGGAATCCGCCAGCAGCTGCTTTGCCAGTTGCACCAGGTCGTCGCCGCGCTCCCGAAGCGCAGGCACCCGAACGCGCACGACCGCAATTCGAAAGAGTAGATCGCGCCGAAACTGGCCCGCATCGGCCATCGCTTCGAGATCGCGATTCGTCGCGCAGAGGAGGCGCGCGCGGAGCTCGATGGTGCGATTCGAACCGATGCGCTCGAAGCGGCGGTCCTCGACGACGCGGAGAAGCTTGGCTTGGCTGCCGAGCGACAGCTCTCCTATCTCATCGAGGAACAGCGTCCCCTTCCCTGCCGCCTCGAGCGCGCCAACGCGCGTCGCGCCCGCGCCGGTGAATGCACCGCGCTCGTGACCAAAGAGCTCGCTCTCGACGAGGTTCTCGGGGATGGCGGCGCAGTTGATGACGCGCAGAGGCTCTCGCGCTCGCGGGCTCGCTTCATGAATGAGTCGCGCGACGAAGGTCTTCCCTACGCCCGTCTCGCCTTCGATGAGCACACTGACGTCTGAAGTCGCGAGCTTCGGCACAAGCGACGCGAGTTGTTGCGCCCCCGGCGAAGTCCCGAGGAAACCACGCGCACTTCCGAACGAAAGCGCACGGAGCGCCGCGACCTCGGAGTCCACGATCTCGGCGCGGCGGACGCGCGCGAACGATGACCCGAACAATCGACCCGCGACGACCAACGTCCTTCGGAACGAATCCGTGAGGCGGCCTCGAGGCGCCTCGCAGCGGAAGGCAAGCGTGACGGGCTCCTCCGAGGAGGTCGGGATGAGAATGAGCGCGCTGCTTCCCGCCTCTTCCGTCTCCGATATCTCGCTCCCAGTGCTGGCATCCGTACCTTGCCTGACCTCCACACTGCACGCGGGCGTCTGCTCCGAGGCCCACGCGCGAATCACCCCTTCGAGCGTGGCCGGGTCCTGCGCGACATCGAGCGCCTCGATGAGCGCGTGGACGCTGGCCATCGCGCGCGCGTCTGCGCCGACGCCCGTGAGCAGAGTCTTGACGTCGGTATGGTCGCGGGATCCGCGGACACTGGATGGAGTGGAATCCCGACTGGCTGTAACGACGACGAGCAACGTGTTGCCGAGGAGGACTCGATCGCCTTCCTTCGCTTCGACGGATCGGACATGTCGCCCACCGACCATCAATGGCGCCGCGCCTCCGCAAATGTCGAACTGAACACCGTTCGCCGTCGCCGCGACCTGCACGTGTCGCCGGGAGACGCCGAGATCGCGCAAGACCAGATCCACGTCACGCGCGCGGCCGATCGTGCGCACGCGCTCGTCGACGTCGAGCCGCGCTCCGTGATCGTCGCCGCCCACGACCTCAAGCACGTAGGTCGATTGCTTCGCGTGCATCACGCTCCCACCGCCCCAGAGCGACAACATCGCGCGACGCGCAGCATGGAGCGTGCCGGCAGCGACGGCGGATTCTGTAGCCCGCACTGTCGAAGTTCGCAACGTCGGGCGATCCGCGCTGCCGAAATTCTCGACAGTGCAGACTCGGATTCTCGGTCGGCTCGTCGTTGACAGGCGCCTCGCGTGTGGGATGGTGCGCCGCCTCCGCACCGGATCGCGCCCGATGTCCCCTTCGCCCGACGACGCCATCGCACGCCGCGCGCTTCGACGGCTCGGAGCGTCGCTGTGCGGGCGATACAGCATTTTGCGGCTGATTGGGATCGGCGGGATGGCGGCCGTCTACGCGGGCGTCCATCGAAACGGGCACGCGGTCGCGATCAAGATCCTGCATGAGCGGCTGGTCTCCGATCCGGAGATCGAGCGCTTGTTTCGGCGCGAAGCTCAGCTCGCGAATCGCATCAACCACCCAGGCGTCGTGCCGGTGATCGATGACGACGTGGCGGAAGACGGCTGCGTGTTCCTCGTGATGCCGCTGCTGCAAGGCGAGACGTTGCGCGCGCGGGCGGAACGCAAGGGACGCAAGCTTCCGGTCGAGGAAGTCGTGGTGCTCGCGCATTCACTGCTGCAAACGCTGGCAGAGGCGCACGCGAAGCGGATCGTGCATCGCGACATCAAGCCCGAGAACGTGTTCGTCACCACGGGTGGCGAGATTCTTGTCTTGGATTTCGGCATTGGAAGATTCTTCGAAACGGCCGAGTCCACGTCGGCGACGCGTTCCGGGCGCGCGTTGGGGACGCCTGCGTTCATGGCGCCGGAGCAGGCGCTGGGGCGAATGCGCGATGTGGATGGGCGCACGGATCTTTGGGCGGTGGGCGCGACGATGTACTCGCTGCTCACGGGGCGTTTCGTGCACGAAGCGGAGAGCCCGACGGAGATCGCGGTGCTCGCAGCGACGAAGCCGGCGCGGGCCATCGCGGAGCTCGCGCCGGACGTGCCGGCGGCGATTGGAGCGGTCATCGACAAAGCGTTGGCGTTCAAGAGAGAGGATCGGTGGAGCGACGCGGAGGAGATGGATCGCGGTTTGCTTAGGGCGTGCGAGGTCGCGTTCGGGGGGAGCATCGGGAAGCTTCCGGGGATCGCGGCTCCGCAGGATGAGCATGTCGATGATGTGGAAGGTGTGCCGACGAGGGTGCCGGAGGTTGGGGGCGGGCTCGCCGGCGAAGGCGATGAACCGCGCGTCACGACTGAGGAGATTCGCGGGGTGTCCACTCGGACAATGCCCGAGCAGGTTGCTGGCGCGGGAAAACGCCAGGTGCTTCGCCTCCGCAGCCTTCGGATTTGGCTTGGCGGGGTCGCGCTCGTGATCATAGCGAGCGCATCGTTGCTGCGGGTCAGTCACAGCTGGCAGGCTCCCGCCCAGGAGTCTCACGCGGTGGCCGCGGCACCCGATGGGAACGGGATCCCTTTCGGATTCGACCCGAAGGCAGTTGATGCCTACGCCAGCGGCCTCGCTCTTTGGCACGCAGCTTCGCCGAACGATGCCGTGAGTCAGTTCGCCCACGCGGCCGAGATCGAGCCATCGTTTGCGGCAGCGCACTTGTATGTCGCGCTCCTTAGTCCTTTTGTTCGGACGTCGACGCGCTCGCACTTCGCGCATGCGTCGGAGTACGCGAGCGGCCTTTCTCCGTTTCAAGGCGCCCTCCTTCGGTGCCTCGCGCCAGCGATGAGAGAGCGACCCGACTGGAACGCTGCTATTCAAAGCATCAGCGAGCTACAGGGTCGTTTTCCCCATGAACCGGAGCTACCTCTCATCATCGCCCATCGTCTTCGACTTCTCTTCGCCCCGGCCAAGGCGCTCGCAGCCGTCGAAGGGGCCGACCCTACCATTCCACTCGTGTGGAGTCTCAGAGCGAACGCACTCGTTCAGCTCGACAAGCTCGACGACGCACGCTTTGCTTTCGCGCGCTGCTTGGAGCTCGCGCCCGCGTCCACGAGTTGCTCGCAGATGCTCATGCAGCTCGAATCGAACGAAGGGCACTGTGAGCGGACCGAAGCTCTCGCGCGCCAGGTAATTGCGCGCGCGCCTGATAGTCCCACCGGGTACGAGTTTCTTGCCGGCGCCTTGTTTGGCACGACGCGGTCACTTGAAGCAACGGAAGCTGTGATGGCGCAACGCTTGGCCAGGCTCGACCCAAGTGAACGCGAGATGAGTCGCTGGAGTGGTCGTTTCTCGATCGCAATCCTTGACGGAGACACAGACGCCGCCGGGCGCGCTCTCGATGCCTGGGAAGCGGATGTTTCCGCCCTTCACGATTCTTCGGTCCATGGATCCATAGCGTACGATCGAATGCTGCTCGCGCAGGCGCTAGGGGAGGACAACAAGCTTGCATCCCTTGCCCGGCGATACCTCACGCTCTCCAAGGCGTGGGGAGCGGACGATTCCTTCGACCTTCGGATGTGCTCACTGCGACTACTCTATCAAGCCGGCGGGCTTACGCGTGATGCGTTTAGGGTCGAACGAGATGCCTGGCTGCGCGATCCCGGGGAAGCCCTGCGATTTGTTCAGATTCCGTCGTTCACGTGGGTAGAAGCATATGCCGCTGCGACGAAAGACGCTGATGACGCGGCCGATGCACTTCTGCACCTCCCCGCCGAGCATCCGTACTTCATGCCACACCTTCGCAACGCAGGCATGGACGAGATGATCGGCCGCACGTTCCTCTTCGCCCAACAATTTGACGAGGCGAAGAGACATCTAACCCGCGCGACCTCTTCTTGCACTATCGAGAATCCCATTGAGCAGACGCAGGCAGAGCTCGAGCTCGCCGCCGTGAACGAAGAGCTGGGCGACCGCGGCGCGGCATGCGTGCACTACCGCGAAGTCGCGCGGCGCTGGGCTCACAACCACCATCTCCTCGCTGGCAAGATGGCCAGCGCAGCGCTGAATGCACTTCATTGCGACCATATTGAACAAGCGAATCCACATTGAAGGAATATTAACATGATCAAGACAAGCGCGACTTCTTTGACGGAACTCCAAGAGACTTCAGCGAACGGTAGCGATCGACTGAAGAGTCCACTCTCGCTCCGACGAGAGTCTATCTGCCTCATGCGCGTTCGCAGCTCGTTGCGGACCGGCCCGGTCTGCACCGTTGCGGGTAGCGCAGAGCCCGGCCGAGGCCACTGACACTTCCGTCGCGACGAAGGAGGGAGCCGGTCCGCTTCGGCCCGGCTCCCCGCGTCGCGGACTCACTCCCACCCTCACGCCATAGGATGGAATGCGTTACACACAACTTCCGCTAATTATCGGTGCGGCGCTTTGCATTTCTTGCGTACCATCCTTCTCGCCACCAAGCGAACCGCCAGTCGAGAATGAGGGGCCACCCACACTCCGGCTGCCGACGGGCACCCACGTGCTCGCAGAGCGCCTCGATCTTGATATCGACCCGTCTCGGAACTCCTTCCATGGAGTTGCCGACATTGATCTGCATCTCGATCGACCGGGAAGATCGCTCTGGCTTCATGGCCGTGATCTTCGCGTAACGCGCGCGACCGTAGTCTCGGGTACCCATACGTGGGAAGGACGCTGGCTTGCACGGCCGGACGCCATTGCTTCTATTCAGGTGCCGACCACAATCCCGTCGGGAGACGTGTCGCTTCACGTAGAGTATGACGCCGACTTCATGACCAGCGACGTCGGGGTCTCTCGCGTCACGAGCAATGGCCGCAACTACGTCTTTACGCAATTCGCGCAGATTGAGGCCCGGAGGGCGTTCCCGTGCTTCGACGAGCCCGGCACGAAATATCCGTTCACGCTCGCTCTGACGATTCCTTCGGACACTCAAGCCATCGCGAACACGAGCGAAGACACTCGTGTTCCGCTCGCGGGCAATCGCGTTCAGGTACGTTTTCACAAGACTCCGCCGCTTCCCGCCTACCTCGTCGCATTTGCCGTTGGCTTGTTCGACATCGTTCGCGCGCCGGATATTCCCCCAAGTCGCGTGCGTGCGCGGCCGCTCTCTCTGAGAGGCATCGCAACGCCTGGGCGCGGGAACCGACTTGCGTACGCACTCAAGCAAGCGGCGGCAGCGGTCGTTGCGTTGGAGGACTACTTTCAGCAACCGTTTCCGTTTGAGAAACTCGACCTGATAGCAGTGCCCGACAAGACCATTGCGATGGAGAACGCTGGGGCGATTACATTCGGCGAGCAAGCTGTTCTCCTCGACGAGGCTTCGACCAACGAGTCCGACAGACTCTACATCCTGAGAAACGTAACGCATGAGATCTCGCACCAATGGCTTGGCGATCTCGTCACAATGTCTTGGTGGGACGACACTTGGTTGAACGAGGCTTTCGCGACCTGGATGTCGGCGAAGATCTCCGAACGGATTGATCCGACCCAGCGCGTCGATCTCCTGAACTTGCGCGCTGTTGATCGGGCGATGACAATCGATTCCCGTGAGGCCACGCGGAGCGTGCGGCAGCCGATCAAATCAGCGGACGACATCGCGAACGCTCTGGACGCGATCAGCTACGACAAGGGGAGTTCCGTTCTCGGAATGTTTGAGCGTTGGATGGGCCCCGACACATTTCGAGACGGGCTACGTTTCTATGTCGCATCACATGCATTTGGGTCTGCGACGGCCGAAGACTTATTTGCTGCGCTGTCTACCGCCTCGCGACGTGACGTTTCCGGGGCGTTTCGCACATTCATCGAGCAACCTGGCGTCCCGTTTGTCGAGGTTCAGGTTCGCTGCGATTCCAAACCCCTTGCTCATCTAGCACAGTCGCGTTTCGCTCCACTTGGTTCGACCATCGATCCTCTTGCAAAATGGGGGATCCCTGTCTGCCTTAAATACTGCGCAGGGACTCACCAATACGAGACTTGCTCACTGCTCGACACGGGCGAGAGCGATGTCGTTCTCGAGGCATGCCCCGACTGGATCATGCCGAACGCGGAGGCGGCTGGCTACTATCGATATGCGATGGGGCACGACGCTCTTGAGAGGACGCGAAAACACCTCGGTGCGCTGTCGACGCGGGAGGTGCTGTCGCTCGCGTCGAATCTTCGCGCGGGTCTACTTCGAGGTTCGAACAGCCCAGCAGATGTGTTCGATGCGGTAGCAGTTCTCGCGACCGACAGTAGGCCTGAGGTTGTCGACGAGGCCGTCGCCACACTTTCTCTCCCCGCCGGCTGGCTCTTCGGCGATCCGGCACTCGGTGCCTTTGAAGCGTACGCGAAAAACCTGTTCCAGCCATCGTACGTTGACCTGGGATGGGAGCCGCGGGAAGGCACCGCGGAGGGTCGCGGAGAGCAGTTACGGCGGGCGACCGCGATTAAGTTCCTAGCCCGCGTGGCTCGAGATCCTGGCGTGCGCCGCGAAGCATCAAGTCGAGCGCTCCGTTTTCTCGGCTTCGACGGGGACGGCCGTATCCATCGTGAAGCGTTACAGTCTGAGGTTGCTGGGACCGCTCTCGCTGTCGCGGCTGAGGACGGCGGCGAGCGGGTTTTTGACGCGATGCTCGCGCATCTTCAGCATACAGACGACGCCCATATTCGCTCGATGCTTATCGATGCCTTCGCGGCGTATGAGAAGCCCGCACTTGCGCAGCGCGCGAGAGATCTCGCGCTGAGCGGTTCGCTTCGAGGATCAGAGCCGCAGTGGATAGTTCTCATGCAGATCGTTTCCCCGCACACGCGCGACGACGCGTGGAAGTGGCTGCGCGCGAATAGCGACGCTCTTCTTGCGAGCTCTAAGGAGGCGACTGCGCGACTATGGGTTATGAATAGCGCCGGCTACATGTGCGACGATGCGCGAACCGCCGAGGTCGTTTCTTATCTCGACCAGATCGCATCCAAGGTGGAGGGCGGTCCGCGCGCAGCGGCGAGCGCGGGCGAGCGATCTCGGTTGTGCGGAAAACAGCGGGCGGCGCTGCTTCCAGCAACAAGGAAATTCTTCGTTGAACACGCGCCGAGTTCCGCCGCGGTTGCCGCGAAGGGTCTTCATCCTCGCGCCCCCACAGCAAAGTGAGTTTCATCGGCCTCAGCTCTTTTGTTCGACGGTATCGCGAGATCTTAGTCGCTCGACACACGGGAATGTTTGCTCACCGCAAAGTCGGAACATCGCGACAAGCGCGACACCGATCGTGCCCTTCCACAGCCCGAGAAATGAATCGTTTCCGGCACGATCTACCAGCTGGCTTGCTCGCACGAGCCGGTCATACGCGCGTCGCCCGAATCGCACATCTCCTGACACCTCTGCGTACCGCTGAAGAGCGAGCGAGTTGCCGGCCAATCCACAGCACAGGCTCGGGTTTCCACTCATGAGAAGTTCGGTGCTCTTGGCGACGGATGCCGCGAGCCGCATCCACGGGTCGCGACCTGCTTGCCGCGCCACCTCGCACCAGAGAAGCGCGTGACCGGGCATTCCGTTGCACCACGTCGCGAGCAAATGGTGTTCTTCGCTCATTCGACTGGGGAGCCAATAGACGCACCCTTGTTCGTCCTCCTCACGCAGCGCCGCGAGCTCGTCGATTCGACCACGCACGAGCAAGTGATCAGCGCCAAGAGTGTTTGCAAGCGCCCAAATCTCGCCGGCGATCCCGTGAGCGATTCCCAAGCGCTCCCCCGGCCCCGGCTCGAGCGCCTTCGTGTGCGTGGCAGTCAGCATCGCAACGGAGCGATCGCGCACACGCCTCAATACGGCACGCGGTGCATCAAAATCCGCACCGCGCGGAAGCCGCACGTCGAGATCGCGGACAGCGCAGAGGACGCCGGCAGCACCACCAACGATTTCGGTTGGCCGGAACCCAACGATCAAGTCGTCGAAGCGGTCGGACACGTGCTCGATCGCTGTCGCAGCCGCGAGAACACCCTTGCGATCGCGGCTTCGCGCGCTCAGGAGTGCTTCGACGTACGCGAGCCCTGTCTCTCCGATGAGAAACCCGCGCGGAAGTCCGGCCCAATCCGCCAGTGTCGCCCGTCGAGCCCACTCTCTCGCGGCGTCGCACCATCGTCGCGCTGGCTCGAGAAGCGTCTCGTCGCCGAGAAGACGCGCAGCCTCATGCAGGAAGAAAGCGACACCCGACGCGCCCGAATAGAGCGAACCCGCGACGCTCCCTGCGGGGAGGAGGGCGAGGTCAACGGGCGTCTCTCGCAGGCGTACAACTACTCGTTCCACGAACCGCGCGAGCGCCATGAATCGCGCAGCCTAGCCTGGGATGATTGCTTTGGCTCGCGCCTGCCTCTTGGCACCGGGCCCAGCAGGCAGGACTATCTGTCGGGATTCGGCGGTGACGTCTCCCGGGAGGGTTTGTGCCCGAGCGAGCGCTTGGAAGCTTGGTACGGCCTTCCCCCATCAGGCGCTCGCGGGGGGAACGCTCAGTCTTGAACTCGCCGCGCAGTCTCGAGGCCTCCGGTTTTTTTGCCCTGCGCACGCCGCTCGCACCGCTCGCAATGCTAATCGACGGCCGGGACAACCTATGCGCGCCCAAGGCCTTCGCGAGCCGCGCCGATCTCGACGCGGCGATTGCCTTTGACCGCACGATCCGCGCTGCTCAAGTGCGCGCGCAACTAGCCGATCCGTCGGTGCGTGAGGCGCTCTTCGTCGCGTCCCCATCCCTCGATCGCGCGATCGACGTTTGGCTTACCTCACCGAACGACCCACGAGCCGACGGCGCTCTCGACGTCGTCGCGCGCTACCTCGCGCGCATGGCAGCGCGCCCCACCCCTTTCGGTCTCTTCTCCGGATGCTCCGTCGGCACGATCGACACGCACACAAAGCTCGAGTTGGCGGCGCGCCGAGCCTACCGAAGGCACACGCGCCTCGACGTTCACTATCTCTCAGCGCTGTGCGACGATCTCGGGCGCGACAACGCTCTTCGCGCTCGGGCCATCTTCCGGCCTAGCGACGGCATCTTCGAAACGCCTACGCAGCTCCGATACCCGGAGGCGAGCACCGATCCAAAGACGCGCGCCCGCGCCTATGCTCTGATCTCAATCGAGCGCAGCGGTCACCTCGACGCCGCTCTCGCTCGCGCACGCTCCGGCGCCACCCGCGCGGAGATCGCTGAGGCCGTCGCAGCGCGGGCCGAGGCGTCTCCGGAGCAAGCAACTATCTTCGTCGACAGCCTCATCGACTGCCAAGTCCTCGTTTCCGATCTAGCACCGGTCGTCACAGGCCCCGAGCCCCTCGACGATCTCATCGAGACCCTTTGCACGTTCGACGCTCCGGCGACCGAAACTCTAGAATCCGTACGCGACGCGATTCGCGCGCTCGACGCGGGCGGCACGGGCGCACCAACCGCTGCGTATGGCGTGATCGCCGAGAGCCTGGCGCCGCTCCCGACGGAAGCGAAGATCGCCAGGCTCTTCCAAGTCGACCTCTACAAGCCAATGACTAGCGCGACCCTCGGGAGGAGCGTCGTTCGCGAGATCGCGCGCGCGACGGATCTCGTCGCGCGCATTAGTTCACTCGAAGAGCCGGAGTCGCTTCGGCACTTTCGCGAAGCATTCCAGAATCGCTACGAAGGGCGTGAGGTGCCGCTGCTCGAGGCCCTGGACGAAGAAACCGGCATCGGTTTCTCGAGCGGGCTTGCGACCACGAGTGATCCATCGCCTCTCCTAGAGAATCTTCGTTTCCCGCCCGCTCCCGCGACTCCACGCCTTCCCTTCGGACCGCGCGAGCAGCTCCTCATGCGCCGCATCGAGAGCACGCGCGCCGACGACGGAATCGAATGGCGGCTGGACGAGGGCGACCTCGAAGTGCTCGAAGGGAAACCGCGGCGACTACTCCCCGACGCATTTGCGACGATGGCGACCGTCGCGGCTGCATCGGGCGAAGCCGCCGATCGCGGTGACTATCGTGTTCTCATCCACTGGGCGCAGCCCTCTGGCGCACAGCTTCTCGGGCGATTCTGTCACGGCGATCCCTATCTGCGCGGGCACGTCGAACGCCACCTTCGGGCCGAGGAAGCCACGCGCGCGGACGCAATCTTCGCCGAGATCGTGCACCTGCCCGAAGGCCGGATGGGGAACATCCTCTGCCGGCCAGTCCTTCGTGACTATGAGATTACGTACCTCGGAAGAGGCGGCGCGCCGATCGAGCGACGCATCCCTGTGAGCGATCTGCGGGTGTCACTCGCCGGCCGGCGGATCATTCTCCGATCCGCACGACTCCAGCGCGAGATCGTTCCGCGACTCTCGAGCGCGCACAATACGTCGATGGCGGCACTTGGCGTCTATCGCTTCCTCAGCGCGCTCTCGTCGCAAGACGCGCCGCCCGCAACGTGGACCTGGGGCGCTCTCGCGAGTGCACCCTTCTTGCCAAGGGTGACGCAGGGCCGCGCGATCCTTTCGCTCGCACAGTGGCGCATCGTCAGAGATGAGTTCGACGGGGCTGCGAGGCTTTCATCTGCAGATCGCTATCGCCGCGCGCAAGCGATCCGCGCGTCACACCGCCTGCCGCGATGGGTTTCGCTCGTCGACGGTGACAACCTGCTGCCGCTCGATCTCGACGACACGGTGAGCGTCGACACGCTCGCGTCGCTCACGAAGGGGAGAGACGCAATCCACCTCACCGAAATGTTTCCAGGCGAGGACGATCTTCTCGTCTCTGGTCCCGAGGGTCGCTTCACGCACGAGATCGTCGTCCCCTTCGTGCGGGCCCCCGCAGCAACGAAGATTGCGACGCCTTCACCGCGAAGAGCGCCATCAATCGCACGACGCTTCACGCCGGGAAGCAAGTGGCTCTACGCGAAGCTGTATACGGGGGACGGCAGCGGCAGACGTCGTTCTCAAACGAGTCGTCGCGCCGGTTGTCGAACGCGCAAAGCGTAAGGGGATCGCGGACCGCTGGTTCTTCGTTCGCTACGGCGACCCTGATTGGCACGTGCGCCTTCGGTTGCGTGGCGATCCGGCGCGACTCGTGAACGAGGCACTGCCAATGCTGCACGAGCTTGCGCAGCCACTCGTCGACGAGGGGCGCGTCTGGAGAGTGCAGCTGGACACCTACGAACGCGAGGTCGAGCGCTACGGAGGCGACGCAGGGATGGAGCTTGCGGAGGCGATCTTCGACGCAGACAGCGAAGCCGTCGCCGAGATCATGGGGCAGCTCGAGCCCGGCGAAGGGAACGACGCACGCTGGCGCCTCGCGTTTCGAGGCATTCACTTGCTCCTCGTGGACCTGGGGCTGGACGTAGAGGGGCGCGCCCGGGTCGTTCGTCGGATGCGATCGGGGTATGCCGCTGAGTATCGCGCCGACGCTGCACTCGAAATCGATCTCGGCGCGCGATTCCGCGCCGAGCGCTCGGCACTCGAGTCTCTTCTGAGGGGCCACGTCGGCGACGAACATCTTCTGAACACCGGCTTCGGCGCGCTCGAAGGTCGATCGCGGAAGCTCGCTCCGATCGCTGCGGTCTTGCGCGAACGTGCGCTGAGCGGCGCTCTCACTCTGTCAATCGAGGAGCTCGTGCCGAGCCTCGTGCACATGCACGCGAACCGGATGCTCCGTTCCGAGCACCGATCACAGGAGCTCGTGTTGTGCGACTGGCTCGCGCGGATTTACGAATCAGAGATAGCGCGCGGTAAGAAGCCACGCTCCGAATAACGGCCCCGGGCTCTAGAGCCTTCGTATGGTGCACGCGATGCGACTTCCTCGTTGGCTCACTTTGGTCTCTGCGGCAGGCGTATCGTGCGGATCGCCCTCAGGGGTGCACGCGCCTGGCCAAACGGCGCGTGCGACGGAACTCCTCGCTCCATCGCCCCCCGCCGCCCCGGACCCCGCGCGCGAGCTGGCCTCCAAGGTGGATGCGATCTTCTCGTCCCAGTCGCGCTCTGGCGTTCCAGGCTGCGCGGTCGGAGTGTATCGCGCCGGACAGGTCCTCTTCTCGCACGGCTATGGTCTTGCGAACCTCGAGCACGGCGTCCCGATCAAGACGAATAGCGTCTTCGACATCGCGTCGATCTCGAAGCAGTTTACTGCCATGGCGATCCTTCTTCTCGAGCGAGAGGGAAAACTCTCGCTCGACGATGACATTCGGAAGTACGTCCCCGAAATCCCGGACTACGGTCGCCCGATTCGACTCCACCACCTCCTTCACCACACGAGCGGGCTGCGTGACTACGTCCCGCTCCTCGATCTGGCCGGGCTCGAGAACGACGTGGTTACGGACGACGATCTCCTCTTCGTCCTTCATCAGCAGAAGGCACTCAACTTCCCTACGGGGACCGACTGGCAGTATTCGAACTCCGGCTACTTCCTTCTGGCAGTCGCGGTGAAACGCGTCACCGGGATGAAGTTCTCCGCGTTCGCGAAGGAACGCATCTTCGGGCCGCTCGGGATGAAGAACACCCTGATCCTCGATGACCACACCGCGGTCGTTCGAGGTCGCGCGACCGGATACGTTCTCCGGAAGGACGGCAACGGATTCCGGACCGCGATTTCCCGGTGGGAGCACGCGGGCGCGAGCCGCGTCGCCACGACGATCGACGACCTCGCCCGGTGGGATGCCAACTTCTATGACCCGCGCGTCGGCGACCGCGCGATGATCGAGAGGCTGCGGACTCCAGGGAAGCTAGACGACGGCAAGCCGCTCAACTACGCGCTCGGCCTGTACGAAGAGACCGTGAACGGGCGGCACGTCGAACAGCATACCGGCGGGACTGGCGGCTACGTCTCGGATCTGATCCGCTATCCGACGGAGCGACTCACGGTCGCGTGCCTATGCAACGTGGAGAGCGACCCGGACACGAATCCGCCGGATCTCGCTCCGGCTGTCGCGGAGCTCTTCCTGCCCGCATCGCCGGTGACTGAGGTCTCTGAGACGCATGATGCTGGCGTCGCAGACGCGGCTCCTTCGGAGAAACCGAAGTACGTGGCCTCCGCGGCGGAGCTCGCGGAACTCGCCGGGAGCTACTACGACCCCAGCACGTTCATTGTACGCACCCTTGCACCTCGGGACGGCCGGGTCCTAGTAAGCGCCCAGCTGGAGCCTGGAGGACCCACCCGAGTGTATACGCCGGAGGGACCCCGGACGCTCACCGTGCCAGGCCAGTCGATGCGGTTGGTGTTCGAGCCCGCAACGCGCTCATCCCCGGCGCACATCATCCGGACCGTCGAGCATGAGCACCCGGTTCAGTTGGTCCGCTTCGAGCCCGCCACACTCTCTCCGTCGGCTCTCGCCGAGTATGCTGGTCGATACGCGAGTGACGAGTTCTCGCGCGACCTGAGGCTAGTCGTCGTTGGCGGGAAACTTCGGTCGGCCACGTGGGGCCGGACACTCGACGTCGACCCGTTCACCACGCTTGCTCGCGACCTGTTCAAATCCGAAGAGTGGGGGATCCAGTTCGAGCGTGACCGACGGGGTCGCATCCGCGATTTCCTGATCAGCGGCGAAGGCTTTCGCGGAATTCGGTTCGTGCGTCGGTAGCGCGGGTCGCGTTCCTCTATCGCGGCATCCCGTGCTTTCCTCTACGGCATGCACCTCCCGCGTCTCCTCCCGTTCCTCCTCGCGGCAGGCGCCGCATGCGCGGGGAGAACCTCGCCGGCGAGCGCTCCGCCGTCACCGTCACCGTCACCTTCCCTCCCGGCGCCGCGCGTCGCCCTGCCGCCGGCACCGTCTCCTCCGGCATCCGGTCTGCAGTCGTTCATCAAGGTGAGTGCGCGCGCATTGGCGCTCGAGCATGCACGCGTCATCGATGGCACTGGTGGAGCACCGCGCGACGATCAGACCCTCTACATCCTCGACGGCAAGCTCACTTCGCGCGAGCCGCCCGGCGCGAAGCGGATCGATCTGACGGGCCGCACGGTCTTTCCGGGCCTCGTCGGCATCATGATCATCTCTTCTACCCGGCCGGCGGAGGGGTCTTCCACGAGATGGCGACGAGCTTTCCGCGCCTCTATCTCGCCGCGGGCGTCACCACGCTTCGCACCACCGGGAGCATCGAGCCGTACACGGACATCGAGATCAAGCGGGACATCGAGCGCGGCGTCGTCCCGGGGCCGAAGATCTGGATCACGGGTCCGTATCTCGAAGGCGACGTTCCGTGGACCGAGCAAATGCCTCGGCTGAAAGGGACGGACGCCTTCCGCCGCATGGTGGACATCTGGGTCGACCAGGGCGCGACGAGCTTCAAGCTCTACAACTTCGTCACGCGCGACGAGCTGTCCGCAGCGGTGGACGAGGCGCACAAGCGACACGTCAAGATCACGGGCCACCTCTGCTCGGTAGGGTTCACAGAAGCCGCGGAACGTGGCATCGACGACCTCGAGCACGGAATCTGGGTCGACACGGAGTTCTATTCAAAGAAGACGCCAGACGTCTGCCCTTCGGGCGCGACCGGAGAGCTGGCCCAGATGAAGGTGACGGATCCGAGGCTCGTCGCATTGATCCAGGAGCTAGTGAACCGACACGTCGCGGTCACATCCACGCTCCCAGTCTTCGACGCAATGACTGAGATTGGCTACCGCCGCGCGCTGAGACCGGAGGTACTCGAGGCCCTGTCGAGCGACACCCGCGCGCGCCTGCTCACGAGTCACTTCCATGCCGACCCGTCCGACACGGCGCCGGAGATGAACAAGCTGGAGATGGCGTTCGAGCGCGCGTTCGTGCGGGCGGGAGGCACGTTGCTCGCGGGCTGCGATCCCACCGGCAATGGTGTCGTGCTGGCAGGTTATGGAGACCAGCGCGAAGTCGAGCTGCTGGTCGAAGCCGGCTTCACACCGATCGAGGCGCTTCGGATCGCCTCTTGGAACGGCGCTGCGTTCCTCGGACAGCAAGACCACATCGGCTCGATCGCGCCAGGCAAGGACGCCGATCTCGTCGTCGTGAAGGGCGACCCCTCGAAGGACATCAAGGACGTGGAGAACGTGGAAATCGTCTTCAAGGACGGCGTCGGCTACCATCCCATGAAGCTCGCTGACTCGGTGCGCGGCCTCGTCGGAATTCGCTGACGAGAAAACACGTCGCCTCCGCCCGCCACACCGTGGGCGGCTTCCGCGCGACGGCTAGCTGCGACCAGGCGATGGCCACTTCCGCCAACACGATCGCCGCGCGCGCCGACACATCGGCCCCGTTGCCCACGCCGTCGCCCTGTCGCCCCAACGCGAGCCCTGATTCCGCCATCACGTCGCCCCGTGCGGACGGGACATTGCTCGCGCGGGCGTAGGCCGGTTGGTGGCCTGGCCCCGAATTCCGTCGTTCCGACGAAATCGACCGCATGCGATGTCAGCAAGATCCTCTCCTCCCGCGGACACATGTCAACATGCCGGGCCCCGCGAAAATGGCTCCAATCCGCCAGATGTCATTGACACGCTAGTTCGTGCGCGAGTCGACGTGAACACGCTCGCAGCGTTGAAGCGCGAGCGGCGGTGCTTACGTCGATCGGTATCCCTCGCAAGGAGCCGATGTCGCCGTGTCCCATTCCTGTGCCCTTCCCATTTTCTTCCGCCTACACACCGCCGTCGCGCACACCGGGATGCGTAGCGCTCGCGTCCCAGGTCGAGGACCGCCCGCGCCGAGCATGGCACGCCCCACATGGAAACCACGTAGAAGCGCCGACGATCACGTGGATTCTGCGTGGGGCGCGCCGTCAATCACACGTCCCTTGGCGCCACCTGATGACACCGCGGTAGGTGAATTCGACGCCGAAGCGCCGCGCGATGCGTGCCCTTTGTGCGGCCACGGTCGAAGCCGCGGTCGCCGCTACGTAGCGTCGACCACTGCGCGCGTGAGATCGGGGACGCCGAGCCGCTGCGCGCGACGATTCTCGCGGCCGGCGTCCGTCGCGCACGTCGCTGAAGCTAGCAAGCGTCGGCGCTTCGGAAGCAAGTGCGCTCCTCTCCACGGAAGGAGGCGTCGCATGCTGCCGCGGAACGCGCACGCGGAGGCGCGAATCCGCGAATTCACCCGGAGGGTGATCGCGATCAACGATTTCGGCGCATCTCATGCCGCCCCCGCCGTGAATCGAAACGAAATCGACGTCGACGTTGATTTTCTTGGAACAGAAACAGCCATTTCTCTCCCTTGTAGGGATAGGGGGAGATGCACGTCGCGCTCGCGCGCAGGCGGCTCCTTCCTACCGCTGCACCGCGGCCTTCCGGTGCGCGAACCGCCTGCGGGGTGCGCCGCTAGGCCATGCCCATTCGCGGCGAGTGCCCCACGCTGCCGCCCGCAGCTCGCTGGAGATCTCATGGACACGAAGAAGAACATCGAGCCCTCGCGCAAGACTCTCTCCTCCCCCTCTGCATCGACACCCGCATCGCCGCGCGCCGCGGCACGCGCGAGTGCCGGCGCGAGTTGGATGCGCGTCGACGACGCCGCGCGCATCCTCGGCATGAACGTCATCACGCTCCGCCGCTCGATCGAACGCCACGCGCGCCGCGACACCGACGGCCGCGTGCACGCCGAGTTCGACGGCATCCGCGCCCGGAAGCTCGGACGCCTCTGGCGCGTCCTGCTCGACCCATGCTGGAGCGCCCGCGCTTCGGCCTGAACTCGGTCACGTGCTAGGTTCGACGTCGCAGAAGCGCACGTCCCTGGCCGAAAGGAATCGCCATGGCTGTGCGTACCGTGACTCGCCGCGGAGAGCGGCGTCTGATCGTTGACATCCGTTTCCGCAATCCCGATGGAACCCGCGCCCGGTATCGCCACGATGCCGAGGTGCAGACTCTCCAAGCGGCGCGCGCCGAAGAGCGACGCCGCCTCGCGCTCCTCGCGACTACGGGCTCTCCGTACGGCGTCCTCTCGCCGAATGGCACGCCTATCGTCGAAGAGAACGAAGCGGAAGCCGCCGAGGCAGACGCTGCACCACTCTTTCGCGACGTCGCGAAGGACTACATGGCCGACTACGCCAAGAGCCAGCTCAAGCCCTCGACGCGCGTCGGCTACGACAAGAAGCTGAAAGGCTTCCTTCTGAACGCGATCGGCCACCTTCCGATCACCCAGATCACGCCGTCCAAGGTTCACGAGCTCGACGCCGAGCTAGTGGAGACGGGCGTGAAGCCGTCGACTCGTCGCGGCTACCAGATCGTGATCCGCTCGATCCTCGGGAGGTTCGCCGTCGAGCGCGGCGACCTCGCCGAGCGTCCTGCGTTTCCGAAGCTTCCGCACTGCGGCAAGCAGATCCACACGGCCCTCACGCAAGACGAGGTCGATCGCCTCCTCGAAGCGACGCACTGCGCGGCGCATCGTCGAGCGTTCCTCCTCGCCGCCTACGCCGGCCTCCGCGCTGGCGAGATTCGCGCCCTCCGATGGAAGGACGTCGATCTCAAAGGCCGGTCACTCACCGTTCGCCTCAGTCGCTGCAAGGGCTTCGTCTCCACGCCGAAGTCAGGACACGAGCGACTGATCCCGCTCGCGGAAATCCTTCGCCGCGATCTCGCGACGAAGACCGCGACGAAACACGATCCCGACGCTCACGTTTGCCTCACGAGCGACGGAGAGCCGTGGGGCGAGTACGGCATCCTCCAGAGCTTCAAGCGCGCGAGCAAGCGCGCCTCGCTCGAAGGGTGGCGCTTCCACGACCTCCGGCACTTCTTCGTGACGAGCCTCTTTCGAACCGGCGCGCCGGCGCCGGCCGTGCAGATGCTCGCCGGCCACGCCGACCTCTCGACCACGCAGCGCTACGCGCACACCACGCGCGCCGAGCTGCAGGCCGCCATGGCTCGACTTGGGGTAACAGCGGGGCCACAGCCCCGGAAGAGGCGGCGCGTCACAAAGGACGCCGCCGCATGAAACCCTGGGAAAACTACTGGCGCGCCCGGGAGAACTCGAATCTCCGACCAACGGCTTAGAAGGGACGCGGTTTTTCCCGAAAACGCCGAGAAAAGCGCCGGTCGTGACGGCGTCGTGACGGCTATCGTGGGCGCGCTCTCGTCGGCGGCGGCGAAGGACGCTCACGCGCTCTCTCGGTGCGTCGAGGCGCTCGGGTTGGCGCTCGGGGCGCTCATGGCGAACGGGCACGCGGACGGCGGGGATGAAAGGACCGGGTGACGCGAAGTTGTCGATCTTGGCAGAGCGAGACGCCGGGGCCAAGGTCGTGGGCCGGGTTCGCAAGACGGCGTAGCCTTCCATCATGCGCTGGCTTCCCGTTTTCCTCGCGCTCGGGACGTTATTGTTGGCGTGCGACCCGAACCAGGACGATGCCTGCGTGGCGGCTGGAGGGACCTGCTTCTTCGGCGGGGGATGCGTCAAGCTCGCTCCGTCGAACGAACAAGACTGCAACGGCACCCTTAGCTGTTGCCTCCTCTTCGTTGACGCGGCCTCGACTCCGCAGGACAGCGGCGCCGTTTCAGCATCCGCGTGCGCGTCTACGGGCGGAACCTGTGTGATCGGCCCGGGGAACGGTTGCGCGAAGGAAGCCCCAGCGAGCGCTCAGGACTGCGATCCGAGCGGCAATCCAGGTGGCGGCGTGTGCTGCCTCACCTTTTTCGACGCGAGCGCTCCGCAGGACAGCGGCGACGATTGATCGACGTCGCGGCGCTGCCCTTCGGCGAATGGGAACGCACGCCGAGTGTTCACCCTACCGTGATGACGAGTGCGGCACGTGCGGCGCTCCGCTCGTCTGCTTCCATTTGCGAGAGCTGCCCCGAGCGTTACGGGACGGCAACTTGACGCGTGTCGGGACGCACACGAGAGCCGGCGCACCGGCAAGGGCGACCTCACCTTCGCGAGCGTTGTCACGTCGACACGCCCGAAGAACGTCCCCCCGCTTCACGTCCACGGAAGTCTCTCGTAGCCGTGTCGCCGATCAGCGTTTCAAAGGACGACGCGCCGCCCGCGTCCGCGGTCGCCCGACGCGCGTCGGGGATGAGCGCTTTGGCGACGCGAACAGAGCGCGCACCGGCACTCTGAGCGCACGAGCAATCTTCGCGAGCGAATGAAGCGTGAGATTCGCGCCAGCTTCGATCCGCTGAAGGTACTGCACGGTCATCCGGAGCGACTCGGCGAGCTCCTCCTGCGTCCGGCCGCTCTTGCGACGCAACTCCGCGATCCGGCGTCCCACGTTCGTGACGAGTCGCTCGGGATCGTGGTCCGCCACGCGACGAAAATCCGGGATCCACGCATGTCATAAACACAAACATCTCTGTTTGTGTTCTCTTGGCGTAGGAGCCTGAGGTTCGGCACACGATTCCGCCGCTTCAGCGCATAG
Organism: Myxococcales bacterium; assembly: GCA_003151595.1. The sequence continues at coordinate 54,691 of PLXW01000022.1, read as the reverse complement.
GGGGCCGCCAATGACCGAGCACCGCGTTCTGATCATCGAGGACGACGCGAGCCTGAGCCGGGCCCTTCACCGCATGCTCCCTTTGTTCGATGTGACGGTGTGCTCGACGGTCGACGCCGCGCGGAACGTCCTTTTGGGTGAGCGCTGGGACGCGGTCGTCTCGGACATCGAGATCGGCGATGAGTCGGGCCTCGATCTGTTCGACGAAGTCGTCCTTCGCCGGCCCGAGCTCACGAACCGCTACCTCTTCGTGAGCGGTGGGGTTGGCAAACCCGATGTGCGAGCGCGGCTCGTGCGCACCGGCGCACCGTACCTTCAAAAGCCGTTTGCAACGGACGCCTTCACGGAGGCGGTCGTGCTGATCCTCGTGACGGTCCGGGCCCCCTGAAGCCTCCGCGGCGCGCCCGTCCCTCGCGCGAGAGCGCCAGGCGGATCGGGCGACTCCTCTTCCCAATCGACGAATGACGTCGAACGCTCCCCGTGCGATCAACGTTTCTGCGCCCCTCTACCCTTCCGGTTTCGTTCAGACGCTCTTCTCGGCCAGACGCTCTTCTCGGGAAGCGGCGCCCACTCGCGCGTGACGAGCAACCAGGAAACAAGTAGAACGCGCGTCATGGCCCGCAAGTTGGATCCCAAGAGCAAAGCCGGTTTCGTTCGCTCGTGCCCCACGACGCTCTCTGCTCAGGAGGTCGTTGCGAAGGCGAAGGCTGCTGGGCTCACGATCGATGACCGTTACGTCTATGCCGTGCGTTCGACGGCGAAAGCGGCTCGGAGGAAGAAGCGCACCGCCGTAACTGCCGCAGGTGTCCCGGCGGAGCGCGCGGAACTCGGCGCTACGCAGGGCGGCGGCGGCATCCTCGCAGAGATCGAGCGCGTGGTTGAGCGCAAGGTCACCGCAATGCTGGAGGAGCGCCTGCAAGCCCTCTTTCGTAGATAGGTGCTCCGGCTGCCTCGTGGCAGTCGAGTGGACGCCCCTCGCAATGCGGCGCACTAGCCGAGGGTCGCGTTGAAGATACGCTCGGTGCAATCAAGTCACTGCCCTTCCCCATCCGGCGCGCGCTCGACGGCAGGGGACCTGGACCGCGCGTCGCCGTGCTGGACGTGTTCCGGGGTGCCTCGATCAACCGCGCCGAACGTCGTCACCAGCGCGCTACGTCCGTGAGGGGAGTCCCCTAGCCCTGTACTCGGCGTAGGCGGCGGAGAGGACCGCGGCCTGCTTCTCCCCCTCAGACGGCGCGACGAGTGTCTTGTCCTCGACCGGCTCTTCGTCCCGGTCCGGGCCTCGCAGTTCGCGGACACGCGCGGAGACGGCGTCGCGCTGCTCCTGCGTAAGGATCTCCTTCATTGCCAGGTGAATCGCATCGAGCCGCGAGGGTCCCCTCAGCAGGGACAGCTTCGCGTGTACCTCGTCCAGTTCATGGCGCATGCGCTGAATCTCGGCATGAAGGACGGCGCGCGCGATCTCTGGAAGTCCCCGGATCGTGGTCGCGATCTTCAACTCGCTAACGTCCCTTTCGAGTTCGAGCTTTTCGAGACTGAGCTGCCCCTTGTCCCTGTCGCGAGGGTCCTGGGATCGAGTCAGTCTAACTGCGGCTTCGGCTTGAAGTTCGCGGCTTCGTGAGTCTTGCGCAACCATCCGCTCGTCCTAGCGCGCGAAGCTTTTCCCGGAAAGAGTGGGCGGCGAGGTGCACCGGTCGACAACCCAGCCCGGGGGGAAAATCGCTTCGTCGATGATGACACGGTCCTATACGCTCGCTCGCCAAAGGGGAAGACGATGAGCCAAACATGCAACGGTCGACGGAACGGGCTGAACTGCGCGCAAAGCGTCTCCCGCTGCAATCATTGCGGGGCGACGGGGTGCTCGATGCCTAGCTGCCCGAATCAGATCCAAGCGTCGGGGTCATGTAAGAAGTGCGGGAAGAGCGGCTTCAAGTTCGTGTGAACTGACGCACATCCCGGTCTGCGTCGACGTTATCGCCCTCGCCCCGCAGTTGGTCGCGCGAAGCTAGGCCCCGCGCCCGCGGGCGTTCGCTCGAACTGCGGCGGCAACGCAATCTCCCAATACCGGGCCGCGGGCCACGTCTCGGTGGGTTCGAGTTCGTCGGGGTCGTGCGTCGGCTCCGATTCGTCGCTCTCGGTCGGCGAGGCTGGCGCTTGCGGTCGTTTCTCTTCGTTCATCGCCCACTTCCTCCCGTCGGGTACCGCAATTCTGCGTACGCGAGCAGGCCCGCGCAAGCGCCGACGATCTTTCGCACGAAGGCTTCGTAGACGACGTCCCGCGGGCGCCGCGGGTGCGAGAAGAACGTTCTGTCCGGAGAATCCAAGTAGACGACGCCGACGACGCGGCTCGTGCTCGGGTCGCGGAGCGGGACGGCGACGACGGCGAACCGACCGTCATCTAGCGCACGCGCCTCTTCGAGCGGCATCGCGTACTCGTCCACGAGAAGCTGAACGTAGTCGTCGAAGGAGCCATCCCGAATGATCGCCGCGAGCTTGCCGCGGAGGATGGCCCGGCCGACGACGCCGCTTCGTCGCGAGACCTTGGTGCCTTCGCCCCCCCCGCCGCCGCCCACGTACGGAAGGATCTGCTCGGCAAGATCTTCGCCCTCGGTGACGCGAAAAAGAGTGATGCGCAGCTTCGCGATCGCCGAATCGTCGTAGGGGAGATCGCGCATCGCGAGGATCGCCGCGTGAAGCGTGTAGAGACATCCTTCGAGATCCCGAGGGCTCCTTCGAGCCGCCTCACGCGCATCCTTGTAGTGCGACCGAACGGCCTTGAAGACGGTGCCGACGATGAGCGCGACGAGCACGGATATGCCGAGCTCGAGGACGCCGTGCGCTCCCTTGCGGATCCCCTCGACGATGCCGCCGGCGCCGGTGAGGAACGCGGGGACAGCCGCGAAAAGCGTGGTCGCGAGCTCGGTGGTGTACCAGCGCGGTTTGCTCTCGAAGGGAAGCACCGCCATCACTCCTCGGCACTCCCGTCGAGACGCGGATGGATCGGTTCGAGCCGTGCGATCGCGATCGGCGCCTCGTGCAGCGCGTCGTCGGGTCCGAACTGAAAGCCGATCGCCCTTCCGAGTGCGTCGACGTGGAGGAGAATCGTGCCTGTGCCGACGCCGCTCGCGAACGCGCCCGAATGGCCGCGGGAGTCGTCGAAGTGAGGCACGTCGCTTGAGTCGTAGACGCGCACCGCCCAGACCCCCGCGGTTACGAGCGCGGGCGCCTCAGCGACGACGAAGACGTGCCCCGAATCCTGGTCCGCTCGAAGGTGGGGCGCGCGCCACGCGACGAGGTCCCCCTCGGCTGCGTCGAAGAGCCGCGGGATGCGACGCCAGGCGCGCGTGGCGTCCGCCGCTCGCGACGCGAAGTAATCGAAAAACTCGAACGCTCGCGGGTAGGCGTGATCTGTCTGCCGCGGGATCGCCCCATAGTGCTCGGGCGCGATGCCTTCGAGCAGGAAGCTGACGAAGCCCGAACAGTCGGTGAAGAGGCTCCCCGTTGCGGGATCCGCGATCAGCCCATGCTCGTAGGCGGTGCGCTTCACGCCTTGGACGATCCAGCGCGCGACCGTTGCGACTTCGCGGCTCTCAGTGGCTTCTCTCGTGTGCTGCATGGCGGGGACTCCTTGGGGTTCAGGGGGAAGAGACTTCGGAGAGCACGCGCTCGGCCGCATGCCGCGCTCCGTTGCTCGCCTGCCGCTGCCAAGCGCCAACCGATGGCGCCCAGCGAAAGCCCGCGCTCTTCAGCGCGCGGCGCACGGTTTCGGGCGGGACGCGGGGGAAGGTGATGCGGACGCGGTTCTCGGCTTCCGAGATGCGCGCGTCGCCGATGACGACGTCGGCCGCCCTGGGCGTTGACGCGCGTGCCGCGAGAACCGCGATGCGTCGTTCAAGCCGCGCGCTTTCGGCCGCCGCGTTCCGAAGCGCGTAGTCGGGGAAGCCGATCCGACCCGCGAAGTCCGGTTCCAGAAGCTTCTTCGCGTGCGCTTCGCGGAAGCCGAGGGCTGCGAGCGCTCCAAGGACGTCGCCCCCCGCGCGGACGGCGGTGTTTGCCGCGCGCATCCGTTCGCGATCCGCGCGCACGACCGCGAGTTTCTCCCGGAGCTTCTCTTCGGCGTCGGGATCCTCGCTCGACACCGCAGTGCTCTGCTCTGCGCGGTCAGCGCGGCGCGCCAGCTCCTTCGCCTCCTTCGTGAGCGCGACAGACTTGGTGAACGAACGGCGCATGCGATCGAGGTCGCGCTCGTGGCGCCTTTGGCTGTGATGCCCGATCAAAATCGGCTGCCCCATCGGAATTTGCGCGGCCACGCGACCCGCGTTCGTGTGCGCGCGCTCGGCGTCCGACGCGAGGCGCGCGGCCTTCGTCCGCATGCGTTCGATTCGCGCCGCACGCTTTTCCGCATAGCTATTCGGAGCCTCGCCACGCGCGGCGGCTCTTAGGGTGTCCGCCAGCTCGCCGTGGGTTGTCTCCACGTGCGCGTGGGCGCGCGGCTCGACGGCCTCGAACAGCTCGTGCGGGTGCGTCTCGGCGTAGCGCAGGAAGACCTCGGCGCGGGTCTCTGCGTCTGTTCCCCGAACGGATCGCGCGACGCGATCGAATAGCGGCACGAGCGCGCGTGGGATGAGCGCACGGACCTCGTCGTCGCTCTGCGGCGCGACGGCGACCGAGAGTGACGCTCTGTCGGCACGAAGGCCATTCGCGATCTTTCGTTCGGCATTCGCCTGCGTGCGCGCGGCGAGGACCTCACCCCGCAGGCGCAGCACGTCGCCGTCGCCCGCCTGCCGCGCCTCGTGGATGCGGCGCCGTCCGTCTTCACGTGCGAGCCGTCGCTCAGTCTCGGCCGCCGTTCTTAGCTCGGCGAGGGTCCGCGCCCGATGAGCACGCAGCCGATCGCGCAACGCGAGGCGCTCGGCGCGGACGGTGCGAACGAGCTCCTGCATGCGAACGCGCTTGCCCGCCGTCGCGCGACGAAGTGCTTCGCGGAGCGAGGCAACCTTCGCTCGCATAAGGCGGCGCGTCTCCCGATCGTGCGCGGCCTGCCGTGTCATCGCGGCTCCTTCGCCTCCGTGGCGCGTGCCGCGACGACCATCTCCGCTTCGACTCTCTGCCAATCGTTCTTGTCTTCGATGAGCCGCACGTCCTTCGCGAAGCGCTCGTTGTAGTAATCCGTCATCGAGTCGGAGCGATCCCAGTGGTAGCCGTCCACGATCGCGCTCAACTTGCGCTCGACCTCCTGAGCCTCGCGGGTGAACCGGCTCCGGTGGTTCGCGCTATCAAACGTCGCCCACGAGGTGCCGCGGTCGACGCGGTACGCCCCGGGGTTCAGCACGCGAAAGGGAAGACGCGAGGCTTCGACCGTGATGGACGAGCCCATCGAATACTTGTCGGTGCGAACGCTGTACTTCGCCTTGGGTAGCGCGCGCGCCTGGACCGCCGCCTTAATCTCCGCGCGAATGCGTTTCGCGATCTCCGTGGTGTCGAGTCCTTCGCCTTTGACGGCTTGGGTCGGCCGCTCTTCGAGCGCGCGTACCCGCGCCACCTCGATCGGATCCGGGCCGCCGGCCGTGAGACGGTTTCCATTGGCGGGCCCCGTGGGCAGCCGTGCGTACGCCGCATCGAGCTTCGTCGTGAGCGCGAGCAGGTGCAGGGTCTCTGCGATCGCGCGCTCCATGTGCGGCTCGACGATCGCGAAGACTTCGTCGGATCGTTCTGCGGCGAGCTTCAGAAAGGCTTCGGCGCGCGACGCCTCGCCGGTCCCTCGCAAGGACGTCTTCACGCGTTCGAAGAACGGGAGGAGCTCGGGCGGAACGAGCGCGCGCACATCTTCGTCGGTCTGGGTGCCCTTCGCATGCACGGCGACCTTCGCGCGGACCTCGCGCGTGATTCGACGCGTCTCTGCGGCGTGCGCGCGCTCGGCTTGGAGCTCGGCGCGAGCGCGCGCCAGTTCGCCGTCGGCGTCACGTCGCGCTTCCTCGCGGCGGCGCTTCCAGTCGGCGCGCGCGGTTGCTCGCTCGCCGCGCTCCCACTCGCGGATCTCCGCGAAGCGCGTCTTTCGTGTCGCGCGAAGTCGCTCTCGCAGCGAGACTCGCTCGGCACGGATTAGCGTCTTCAGGTCCTGGATGCGCCGCTTCTTCAGCGCCAGGCCCTCCCGCAGCAGCTTGCGGTACTCCGCCGCCTTTGCGCGCAGCTCGGCGCGTCGCGCGCGACGATGCTCTCGTGTTTCCCGCTCTTTCATGGCGCTACGAGGGGCGGTTCGCGGTCGTGCGAACAGGCTCGTCGCGCACGTTCAGCTCGCGGAGGAGGATGACCGCGACGCGCAACGCGAAGTTGTGCGCGAGGCGCGGCGGCACGTAGGTCTCAATGAGGCGCGCGAGGCCGCAGGCCACCGCGCGCGCCGCAAGCTCGGCAGCGCTGTTCGTGAGGTCGGTGATGGAGATGTCGTCTTCGTGCATAAACATGGGGCTGTATCCTTCTCGTGATTTCGGGGCGTCATCCAACGATTCGTGTGAGTGCGCGCTGGTCCATCCATGCGCGCGCGGCGTGGTCTCCGGCGTCGATGTACGCGTCGCGGAGCGCGGGCCGGCAGAAGCCATCGAAGGCGCCGCCGGGTAGCGCGGCCCCGGGACGAATTTCGACGATCTCCACCTGCCGGCGATTGCGCCATCCGATCGCTTCGAGCACGGCGGCTCGAACGCGCGGGTACGCGATCAGCTCCTCCAGGCGCGCGAGCGCCGCGTTCGTCGCGTGAGCTTCCCGCAGATCGCGATAGAGGCGCTCCTGCACGAGCACCTCGGCGAGATGCACGACGAGCGCGGCGCCTTGAAGCTGCGCGGGTGGCGGGTCGTACTTCGCGGGGAACGGCGCGATGACGAAGATGCGTTTGACGAAGGGGTCTTCGAGCGCGTGCTTGATGGGCGCATCGTCGACGAGCCCGCCGTCGAAGCAGGGGGCCCGTTTGCCTGAAATCATCATTTCGACCGGCTCGAACGCGAGCGGGAACGCGGACGACGCGCTTGCCGCGCGGAACACTTCCTCGAGTCGACGCTCGTCATCGAAGGCCGCCCCGGAGAAGCGCGCGACGTGCTCGAACGTCGTCGCCTCCGATTCACCCGCGGGGCTCGCGCTCCCCGCCGCGTTGGTCATCACGAGGCGGAGGTCGATGGGGCGGCGCCCACGCGCGGGGCGGACGTACTGGCGGAGGAGGTCTACTATCTTGGCGTTCGTGGAGAGGCCGACCCGCTGTGCGATGCCCAACGGGCTCCACGCGAAGGTGCCAGCCACCGTCGCGCGTTCGCGCCAGATCGCGGTGAGCTCTGCGCCAGCTACGGCGAGGTCGCGCCCGTCGCGGATCGCGGAGGCCAGGAAAACGGCGGATAGCGCGCCGGAGCTGGTCGCGACAATCCGGCGCACGCGAAGCGGGAGATGCTGCGCGAGGGCCAAGACGGCGCCCGCCGCAAAGGCGCCCTTCGCGACGCCTCCAGCAAGGACGAGCGCGTCGCCAGGGCGACGGCGAAGGAGCGCGCGCGACGAGGGGCTTTCCAGGCGATGAGGGACATTCATGGAAGGCCTCCTCGTCACGTGGCTCGCCGACGTGAGGCCGCTCGGGGACGCAGCCCCTTCGGCGCTTCGCGCTCGACGACGACCTCGCTCTCTTCCACGTCGGCTTCGACTTCAACGAGCACCTCGGGAGAAGGCCCCGCGAAGCATTCGAGGGCTTGGGCGATCTGCGAGGCTCCGTCGGCGTTTATGCGGACGAAGTCGTTGCCAAGCTGCACTTCGAGCGTGTCGCGGTCACGCGCGACGAGGGTGAGGGTTCCGTAGGAACCTCCTTCGAGATGTTGAAAGCGGACGAGCGTTTGCGGGTAGCGGTGCTTCATGACGAATGGTCCTTTGGGTGGGAGAATCAAAACGGCACGTCCGCGAGTTGCGCGGGCGTGTAGTGACGACGCCGCGCGTAGCGCGTGGCGTCTCGTTCCTGGCGTTCGAGATCGCGAATGACCGCGTCGGTCTTTTCGTCGATGGCGCTGAGCACCTCTCCGGCGTGCTCCTCGGCGTACCGAAGGAACGCCTCGGTGCGGGACTCGCGCGCCGACGCCTTGATCGCGCGCTTCACGCGCTCGAAGAGCGCCACGAGCTCCGGGGGCAAATTCGAACGCACTTCATCGTCGGACTCGCTCCGGCGCTCGGTCCCCGACGCGCGACGGGTCGCAACGTGCCGCTCGTGATTCCCGCGCTCGATGCGCTTTAGGTCCTCTTGGTACTTCCGCTCTGCATCGAGCTCGCCGCGGGCGCGCAGCACGGCGTCGCTCGTCGCCTTCCGCGCGTCCTCTCTGCGGACCGCGCACGAGTCGCGCGCGGCTTGCCGCTCGGCATGCAGCGCTTTCCGCAGCTCGTCGAGCGCGCGCAGACGCTCCATGCGCGTGCGGTCCCGGACGGTCACTCTTTCGATGCGGCACCGGGAGGTGATCTCCCGGAGTGAGTTCCGCCGCGTGAGCCTCACGGCGCGGAGTTGCTCGCGGAGTCCGACGAGCTTCGCGCGCGCCTTCTTCCGATGGTCCCGCTCGATGTCGCGACGAAGCGCCGCGCGCTGCTTCTTCACCGTCGACTCGCCGGGCGAGCCCGCCCGAGTCATTCGTCGTCCTCGTCGTCGATGAACTCCTCAATGTCGATGTAGTCCCGGCACGGCGGAAGCTTCGGGCGGCGGCGCTGCGCGACCACGCGCTTTGGCTCTCGCAAGCGTCGCGGTAGTCGCTTGGTCGGAGGGTCGCTCGCGCGCTCTTCCTCCCGCTCCGCGATGTCATCGAGCACGTCGTCGCCGTCGCCGAAGATCGCGCCTCCGATCCACTTCACCGCTTGCGCGACCGACGATCCTTGCTCCGCCAGAACCTTCTTCGACTTTGGATCCATCACTTCTTCTCCTGGGATTTTGGCTCCGCCACTTCGGACGAAGTCGTTTGGGGTTTCTCGTCATCGACCGACGCCTCGTGTGTCTCGGCGTCGCTGGGCGTGGAGTCGTTCGCGGCCTCCGCCGCTGCGGCGGCTTTCTGCCGTTCGGTTTCGCGGTCGCTGTAGCGAGAGAAGATCTCGGTCAGCGTGACGACCTGCTCGGGGTTGAGCGCATTGGTGATCGCGAGGGACTGCTCGGGCGCGAGCGACTTCAGGAATTGGCGAAGTAGCTCTTCGCCGAGCACGCTCCCCTGCCCCTCGGGCTTGCCGGCGCTCAGCATTTTCGACATGAGCACGGGCGTCAGCAGGTCGAGCTTGTCGCGCATGAACGCACGTCCGCGATCGGCGCTCTTGGCGCGGATCTCTTCGAGCTTCCGATCGTGCTGAAGCGACAGAAGGCGCTCCTGCATCTCGGCCACTTCTTCCGCCTTCGCTTCGAGCATCGCGATACGCGCGTCGCGGGAGCGGAGGATCGATTTGTAGTGCTCGACGATTTCGAGCGTCTGACCGAGCGCGATCTTCGCACTCGCCTCTGTGTGCCGCATCATCTGGGAGACGAGACCGCGCCCGTCCGAGTATTCGGTCTCGGCGATGAGCGCCTCGCTGCCGTTGGCCATGCCCTCGACGCGAAAGAAGTGGCGGTCGTAATAAGAGGTGCTTCCGATGCCCCGGTAGGAAAAGACCCCGTATTGGATGGGACCGCGGAACTGGCGCCCCTCGTCGCTCGCCTTGATGCGAATTTCTTCCGCGAGGGCGTCTGGGTCGGTCGACGGACTGAGCACCCACTCGCGCACGTGCTGGTCGATGTCGCGGACGCGCTGGCGGAGAACTAGCCGATCGACGCCATCGCTGGCCTGCGCGCGAATCCAATTCGCGATGTCGACGTGCTCGGGCGAAAAGATTTTCATCGCGCGAGGCTCCGCAAGGTGAGTGCGACGGCGACGATCCCCGCCGCGACGGCGACGGTGCGAACGGTGTTCGTCGTCGCGGTGTCACCACCGCGCAGCGCGGGATCAGGAAGGGAAGGCCCAGGAACACCGCACGCCATCCCGCCGACCGTTCGCTGCCATCCCGCGATCGTCGTCTCGTACTCACACCCGGCGTTGAACTCGGAGCCGGCTGTCAGGAAGTGATCCTCGCTGGCGACGTAGGCGCGCCAGGACTGAAGGAATGCCGCCCACGCGTTCCGCGTCGGTGCGTCAACACTGGCGCAAGTGCCGATCGACGCGTCGAGCGCGCCCACGAACGGATCGAGTCGCGTCTTGAGCGAGCGGACGTCGCTCGGCGTGACGAATTGAATCCAAGCGCCGCAGGAGCTCACGAGTGGCCTCCCTCATCGTCGGGGTCGAAGAAGACCTCGGCGACCGCGAGCCCGACGGAGAGCACTTCGAGTGCACGCTCGACGGCATCCGCTTTCGCTTCGAGTGCGCGCACGACGACGATCGGCTCACCGAAGCGCTCGAGCTTCTTTCCGGCCGCTTCGATGTCGGCGAGCGGCTGCTTCAGGGCGTCTAACAAGCGCGCTCTCACGACCGCCTCGACATGAAGAAGGCGCCGACTCCGACGAGCGCAATTCCCGCGAGCCACCACGCGCCCGCACGTCGCTCCTCCGGAAGAACGGCCGAGGGAGGCGGCGCCGCCGCTGGCAGTGGCGAGGGCCACCCGAGAAGGGCGCTCTCGACGCGCGCCGCGTACTGCTCGATTCGCGCAGCGTAGGCGCGGATGTTTTCGCGTGGATCGCGGCTCGTTCCCTCGAAGTAGTGGCTCGCGTACATCGCGGCGGCGAGATCCGTCGCCGACGCCGTGTCGAGAATCGCGCGCACCCCCGGGCGATTGCGGACGAGAATCTCGAGGTACTTCGCCGCGCCGTCAGTGTCGTTGTCGAAGGCCCAGAACCACGCGAAGTACGGACCGACGTCGTTCTTGTCGAGATGAAGCGCCTCGTTCGCGCCCGCGGTCAGAAGTCCCCGTGCGGTGCGAAGCGCCTCGTCACCGGTCGGGTAGACGCTGTGACCAAGCAAGATGGACGCTTCTGCCGGCGTGAGCGGACGCTTATGAATCGCGCCCCAATTGTGTTCGCCGCGCCACGTGCCACCGGCATCGCCAAGCCGGGTCTCGAAGTCGGCTACCGCCATCACGAGAACGAGCGCGTGGCGCGTCGGATTCTCGCCGAGCTTCTGCAACCACGCAGCCGCGACGATCCCGGCCTTCATGCGATAGCGCGCGATCTGCTCGGGGCTCATTGGAGGAGCTCCGTGTCGACGCGCAACGAAGCGGCCGGATCAAACGTGAGAAGGAGCGGCGTCGAGCTCGCGGCCCAATAGACCCCTCGGAGAAAGCCGCGCGTGTCGAAGCGCCGTAGCCGGAACGTGTGCGGGTAGAGCGCGGCCGGGCGCGCCATCACCGGCGGCGTGCCGTCGGCGGGGCGCGCCACGTCGTCGAACGCCATGATCCAGCACGGACTCGCGCCGCCGTTGTAACCGTCGAGCGTGAGCACTCGCTGCTGGCCGCGCGCGACGAGGCCCTCGGCGCCGCTCTGCGCCACCCACGACGTCGGCCGCAGCGTTTCGCCGTCACTGCCGGGAGAAATCGTGACCGTGATCTCGCCCGACACATCGGCGGCCGCGGGCTTGCCGGTGACCGCGTCGACGAGTCGCCCCGAGAGCTTGACCATGCTGCCGACGAGCGGCACGCGGAGGCGCTTGATGACGGCGTACTCCGAGACCAAGGACGCGCCGCCATGTCCCCACTCGATCGAGACCATCGCGACGACATTCGCGGTCGCCGGCTGCACGCGTGCCGTCGCATAGACCGTGAAGGCTTGAGAGGCGTCGACGCTGATCCATCCGAGCGTTCGCGCTCCGCCGCCGCGAAGCGGGGTCCGATCTCCGTGGTTCACGTCGCGAGTCCGACGCGTCGCAAAGGGCGCGGCAATCGAGTGGCGCGCGTTCATCGCAGCACCAAGGCCGTCGTCGGCGCCGCGATGGGCTCGTCGTCTCGCGCGACGAGGCGTCCGAGCGGTTGCACAAGGCGCGAAGAGCCGAGGATCGTCGCGATGTCATCGGCGCTCGCGGAGAGCGCGAGACCGCCCGTCGAAAAGTGCTGAACGTAGTGGTCGAGGAGCGCGACGCCCGCCTGCTTTGGCGGGTGTTTCTTCACAACGAGGTGAACCAGTGTGTCAAAGACCTCGCGGGGAAGACCTGAAGGAACTGCGTCGCGCGCGGCGGCGACGGCGACATCGGTCAAACCCTCGCGATGGCCCGCGAGCCCGAGCACCGTATCGAGGACAGCGTCGGTGACTTGGCGAATGCCCAGCGGAATGGGGATCGCGCCGTAGGCCGTATGGACCGCGATCTCGAGCGGACCTTCGCCGTCGAGGACCGCCTCGCCGGCGGAGATGGCCGCGCTGATCCCCGAGCCGATTCCAGGGATGAGAGAAACGACGCCTTGCGCGAGACTGAGGTCGGATTTGACGATACGCCCAAGCGCACGAAAGTCGCCGTGCTGAATTGCGGTCGCGACTTGCTCGTACTTGCGGAACGGCGAGAGCGCGTGGATCGCGCCCCCGATTGCCGGGATGTGTCCCGCGAGCTGGAAGGGGGCGTCGAGGACATGCGCCACGAGGCGACTCCCCGTGAGGAGCGCATCGCCCAGCGCACGAGCGCCCACGACCCCCGCCTTCACCGCGCTGACGATGCTGTGAATGAACTGCTTGGCGGTAAGGTCGCCAAGCCGAGCGCGCATCACAATCCGGGAGGCGGCCTCGATCGATTTCCGCGACTTCTCGGGAAGGAACGGAAGACGCTGTGCGATCAGATCCATTCCCGCCGCCGTGACGTCACGAACGACATTGAAGACGGGCCGCGCGAGCGTCGTCACGGCCTTCGACACATCGTTGAAGGTCCCCTCGGCGACGTGCTCTACGCCGTGAGCCACGCCCGAAAGCGCGTGGCCGATGCCACTAAAGAGGCTTCCAACCGCGTACTCGCCGTCAGCGCTCGCACCGAGCGCGCGGAGGCGCGGACCGCGATCGATCTCAAAGGCCACGCGAAAGGGACCGAGGGCCGTGTTCGGCGCGTCGATGACCGCAAAGAGGCGCCGGCGATCGGTGAGGACGATCTGAAACCGACCCTCGGCGAGGACGACATCGTGTTGACGGAGCGGCATGGCTCACGCCCTTCCTTGCGCCGAAGCGCCGTTCGCGCTCCATGACGCCGGGAGCTGAAGAAGCTCTCCGGGGACGAGGCTCGCGAAGTTGCCGTTCGGTGCGAGCTTCTTCTGCGGGTTTGCCGCGACGAGCTCCTTCCAGCGATTGCCGTTGCCGACGAGCGCGGCGGCGATCTTGGACGGCGAGTCGCCCCCCTTTACGCGGTAGCTCGCGGTGGGGGGCCGCACTTGCGACGGCGTCGCGAGTGCGTTCGCCTTTGCCGTGAGAAGGTTCGCGGCTGTGGGATAGCGAGGAGCAATGGCGCTCGCGAAGCCGAGCACTTGGTTCGGATCCGTTGCGGTCTGAAGCGCGTTGTTCACGGCGCTCGCGACGTTTGCCGGGATGTTGGGATCGAGACCCGCCGCGGGGCTGGAAGGCGCGGGCGCGATCACCGGAAGCGTGAGCGCGGATAGGTCGAGTGGCGCGGGGTTGGCCGCAGCCGGCGAGGGGGGCGCGGTTGGCGCCGCCGGTGCCGCCCAGGATCCAGGGAGCGTCAGCGTCTCTCCGGGGAGAAGCGAAGCGAAGTTCCCGTCCTTCGCGCGCGGCTTCTGCGGGTTGGCCGCGACAAGCTCCGGCCACCTCGCGCCGTGCCCGGTGTATTGCGCCGCGATCTTCCATGGGTAGTCGCCCGCCTTGACCGCGTAGGTCGTGGTCACGCCCGACGGGGGCAGGTCCGGAACGAGCTGCGGCGGAAGGCGCGTCGCGAGGATCACGTTCGCGCGGGTGTTCAGAAGTCCGGCGGCGATCGGAAATTGCGAGGAGAGCTGAGCGGCCAGCGATTGGAGCTTTGTCGGATCCCCCTCGTTCGCGAGCGCATTCAAGACGGCCTGCACGGCCGCGGGTGGCATGTTCGCGTCGAGGCCGACCTGCGAGCCCGCGGGTACCGAGGGCTGCGCCTGCTGAAGCGCGAGCAAGGTGTTGGCTTTCGCGACGAGGAGATTCGCGGCGAGCGGATAGGAGCCGCTGATCTCTTGCGCATCCCCTTGAAGCTTTGCCGGGTCGGTTTCGGTCGAAAGAGCCGTGATGACCGCCTGCGCCAGCGCGGGAGGCATGCCGGGATCGAGACCGGGCATGCCGAGCGCGGGCACCGAGCTCACTCCCGTCGGCGGTTGCGCGGGCGGCACGACTGTGGAGGGACTTGGCGCGGGAGCCACGTTGAGAACCGCGGCGCGCTGGGTGAGTAGACTCGCGGCGATCGGGTACTGCGCCGCGATCGTGCTCGCGAGCGCGAGGAGCTTGTTCGGGTCCACCTCGTTCGCGAGCTCCGAGTGAACGAACGCAGCCATCGAGAGTGGCATCGAGGTATCGAGCGGCGGCCCACCGGGATCGGTCGGCAAAGCGGGAAGAGAGGGATTGGCGGCGATTCCGCCGCGAAGCGTGGTCGCCTTCGCGTGAAGTAACCCCGCCGAAAGCGGGTACTGCGCTTGAATCGCGATCGCGAACGCGTCGAGCGTCGCGGGATCCGTTCCGCTGACGAGCGCCGCCAGCACCTGATTGCGGAGCGCATCGGGCATGTTCGTGTCGAGTGTGAAGGTCTGCGTCCGCCCGCTCGCGCCCTTCGCGTTCGACTTCGACGACACGGCAACGAGCGTGGCGACGCTCAATAGAAACAATAGAAATGGCATGATGATTCGCTCTCCGGTTGTGGGCCCTGGTGGGGGGCAAGCGCGCGCACACGTCCGCAGTCGCGAGAGGCGCGTTCGGTCGAACGCCTCTCGCCGCGTACAGCGCCGCGTGATTTCAACGCATGCGCGCGCTTACCCTGTTGTGTCAGCGCATCCCAAGCAGGCGCGAGGGATCCTCAATCGCGCCGTCCGCGCGGCGAACGGCGATGTGATAGACCGTGCGGGTTCCGACCTCGCGCCACCGAATGAACGGCGTAGCGTTTTCGTTCGCACGGAAGCGAAGCTCGGCGATGCGCCAGCATCCGAGGTCTTCGCAATCCCCATTCCCGACGCCGAGCGTCTCAGGAATGTCCTGCCAATTGTCCCGCTCCTCGGGCTCCTCTTCGTACACGACGCCGCTCTCATAGAGCGTCGGCGTGGAAGGGCAGATTCTGAGGTACTCGATATTCGCGGCGATGAGTGCTTCGAGAAGATGAACGAGCACTCGGCCTCGCGCGTCGCTGTCGATCACGTCGAACGATCGAAGTTGGTACAGCGGCGCGTACATGGTGCCTCAGTCCTCGAAGACCGTCCCATAGAGGACGGCGTTGAAGTCCTGGGCCGACGTATCCGTGTTGCGCACGATGAGGACGATCACGATCCCCGGCTGCGCGGTGTCGAGTTCCATGCGAACCCCGACCGCGAGCGCTGAGAACGCTTCGGCGGGCATCTCGCCTGTCGCTGCGAGCTGACTGTCCTTGCCGACCTTTATGTCGACGATCGAGAACGAGCGCGCGTTCGACGGAGCGACCGCGAGCCGCTCCCCGCGGAAAAGCACCTGGGGCTTCACCTCGACCTCGGCGACTTGGCCCGCCGGAATCTGCGACTGCGTGAAGCCGATCGGAAAGTGCCGACGCTTCTCGTTCGTCGGCTCCGTGTGAATGACGCGCGGTCCGTGCGTCGGTTCGTGGGAGGCGCGCCGACGCGGCGGCGGCTCCTCCTCCTCGTAATACACTTCGCGCGGCGCCTCACGGCGCCGAACGCCATCGTGCGGCCGGTAGTCGTATTCGCGCGAGCGCCGGCCACTCCGGTGCTCCTCGTGTGCGAGGTGCTGCTCGTGCGGATGGTGCCGCGCGATCTCCGTCGATCGCTCCGCACCCACCGAGGTGTGATGCAGGAGCTCGTCCATGTCGTCGTCGGGATGCTGGCCGTGGTTGCCCACGATCATTTCGCGCCCGACGATCATCGATCTTCCATTCATTTGGTTTACCTGTGCCTTTTCGTTTGTGCCGTTGCGACAGCCCCGTCAGGGGTGCTGCACGACCGTGTATTGCTGCCCGGTGGGAGTCGCGATGACGCGCGGTGCCCCGCCGAGTTGCGGAGAGACCGGTGCGCCAGTGAAAGCCGCGGGCGTCTTCGCGCCAGCGTTGATCGCCATCGACTCGCCGAGCTTGTGCCCATAGCGATAGGCGCACGCGGCGAGAGCCCCGTTGCCAATCGAGTGCGCGTGAGACACCTGCTCGTCTTCGAGGCCATTGAACATGGCCAAGGCGTGCAGCGCCGTCCCAGCAAGGAGATCGACCGGGACAACCCCGCCGATCGACATCTCGCCGTGTTCACCGCCGAAGCGGCCGTTCAAGAATCCGAACGCGTAGGACGTTCCGGTTGTTTCCACCGCCGCGACCCCCGCGGCGATCTTTTTCGAATTCTCGCGACGGAAGTCGCGCATCTTCTGGAGCGCGCGCTCCTTCGCGTTTCGCATTTCTGTCAGCGTGGCTGTGTTGAATGACATGGTCTCTGGCCTCCTTGTTTGGTTGAGACTCAAGGAGAAATAAGTCTTGCGAACCATCGAACAAGAACTGCGATCTTGTTCAATGCCGTCACCGGTGAAGCGTCAGTTGACGCTTCACTGGCGGGCCACTCGGCCCGCTTTTCGCTTTCTGACGATTCGCGCCGCGCCACGCGATCGACCAAGAGCACGGACGCGCGAGAATATTTTTCTCACGCCGAGCATTCATTTCGCGCGAGCTCGCCATCTGGCGAGGGAGGGCCTCGATGGCGGACGACGAAACGACCTATCGACGGAAGGACGTACTTCTCATTCTTGGGATTTCGGACAGCTCACTGCTCCGAATGAAAGGGCGGGATGTCCACCCGTGGATCGATCCTGACGACCCCTCTGGCCGCCGCCTCCTCTACGACCGGCAAGAGATCGACAATCTCGCGCGGCGTCTGAAGCGAAGAGGCATCCGGGGAGGCTTGGTTCCCGATCGCCCCTCCAGTCGGCCACCCCCTGCGGCGCGGCGCCCTAAGCCCGCGACGACGGTTCCTTCAAGCGAAAGGGGCAAGCCCCCCGAGTCGAATCGGAAGGGACCAGAGACGAAGCCGCCGGACTCCAACGACAACGCCTGGGAAAAGGAAATTCAGGCGCGGCGCGCGCGTGGCGAACCAGAGTTTCCGGATGATCCTCCGCCGCCGTCGCGACGGAAGAAGCGTTAGCGGAACGTCATCGCGCGATACGCAGCGCACGAGGAGGACCCTTACATGAACGACTCATTCCGTGACCCGCAGCAACGCGCGGAGGCTTGTCGAGCCCTTCTCGCGACGGGTGGACTCGAAAGACTCTGGACCAGTCGAGGGCCGACCGCCGAAGCGCAGGCGCTCGCGCGACAGGCACCGAGCTTGCTGGCCGCGGGTCACCGAGCCTTGCTCCTTGCCGCGTTGGCCTTCTGGACAGACGAACCCGTCCCACTTCGCTTCGACGAACTTCTCGGTCTCGCCGAGGCGGAGCCAATCTGCAAGCTTACTATTGCCGCCTTCTACGGCCCGCAAGCGGTGGACGTCTGGCTAACCCGGTCGGACGACATCGAGGGCTTCGCGGCCTCGCCCGATGAGATCCACGCGTCTGCGGCGAGCCTGTTCGACGAAGCGCGCGCAGTCTTCGACGAGGGGCGGGATGAAGCGATGAACCTTCGCGCGGCACCCGACGCCTGCGCACTCGGTGCGTCGCGCATGGCCGAGTACGTGTTGATCAGGGGCGTCTCCCCGGTGCGAGGTGACAAGCGGAGGTACAAGACCGCGATGCAGATGACGGTGCACGTGCTCGGCCTCTACGCGGCGATAGAGCGCGAGCGCGCGGCAGGTCAGAGTGACGAAGATGCGCCCGACGCGGACACCGACTGACTAGGCGTTCGCTGGGCCTCGGCGCCCCCTGATCTGCGGCATCCTGCTCCGCACATAGCCTCCGCGCCGCCGCCGGCGCACGCCGAGAACCAGCAGGTTCTACTCGCGTGGTCCCGGCGCGCTCTGTCACTTCGCGGACGATGTTACAGCGAAGCGGACGGACGGCTTGCTACCGCCGCTCGCCTGCGCGATTCTCGCGCCCTCTTCAAAGACGAGGCTCTCATGTCTGGCAAACGCGCTCGCGGCCTCCCCGCCGAGACGAAGCAGGTCGTTCCGCAGGCTCGACCGGTGCAGAACACGAGCGAATACCGAGATGGCAAGGTCATCGGGATCGAGAGCTACGGCGAGGTCATCGTCGACCTCGGAGCGCCGGGAACGATCCTCGCTCGTCGGCCGCACCACGTTCCTCTCGAATGGCTACGCGCAGCGCTGTCGATTGCTCCCATTGACGCCTGCGTCCACATTCGTGGAGGCGAGCGCCACGTACTTTGGGGGATCTTCCCGGACGAGCGCCACGACGCGGCCCGCCCGGATCTTCATCTCCGCGCAGGCACCGTGACCGTCGAGGCCGCGAATGGGATCACGCTAGACAACGGTGCCGCGAGCCTGTCGCTGGAAGCGAGCGGCGATGTCGTTCTTCGCGGACGGGACATCCTTTCGCGTGCCTCCGAGATCAATCGGGTCAAGGGCGGCCGCGTTCGAATCAACTGAACCGTGGCGATCTACGCGATCTTCGACGATGCGTGCGCGTGCGGCGAGGCGATCAACCTCGATCGCGATGGCGCTGAATACTACGTCGTCGTCGTCAAGCAATCGTTCACCTGGGACGCCTCCGGACAACCGCATCCAATCGCGCCCCAGCGCGTCGTCGACCAGGACGTCTACGAAGGCGATCCGGCAACCTCGAGCATCCTTCTCGAGACGGAGCTGGCGCCGCGCAAGCCGCGCGTCGACGTGCTGCTCGCCGGCGAGGTCGTGCTCGCGCAAGCCACCAATCACGCCGTCATGAAACTCGAGATCGGAGACCAAGTCGGTAAAGCGGCTCGTCTCTTTGGCGACCGCGTCTGGGTGCCCGGGTACGCAGTCGGCCTTCGCGCGACGGACCCGCGCCCCTTCGAGCGCATGCCGATCACGTGGTCACGTAGCTTCGGGGGCATCGACGCGCAGTCCCCCGCCCATTGCGAGAGACGGAACCTGAGCGGAACGGGGTTCGCCCGAAAGGAATCGAGCGCAGTCGGCAAGCGACTGCCGAACTTCGAATCCCCCGACCACCTGATCGGCTCATGGAGCGACCGACCCCCTCCGGTTGGCTTCGGTCCGGTCGCACGCTCGAACCCTTCGCGCCTGCGCTGGGGCGGGACGTACGACAAGGCCTGGCTCGACGAGCACTTTCCGCTCCTGCCGCCTGACTTCGACGATCGTTTTTGGAACTGTGCGCCCGAGGATCAGCAGCTCGACGCGTACCGTCCGGGCGAGCGCGTGCGCCTTCGCGGCATGGCGGCAGAGGCAGATACTTGGTTCGCGCTTCCGCCCTTCGACGTTCCCGTCGCCATCCTGGGTCGGCGTGGCGATAGGGCCGAGGGCTTCGCGACTCCCGACACGGTGCTCATCGAGCCCGCCGAGCGGCGCTTCTCCGTCGTTGGCCGCTTCTTTCACATCCCGCGGCCGAACGTTCTCGGCATCGAAGACGTCTACGTCGGAACGCCCTGGCGCGGCTGGCTAAAAGCGAAGGCGACGAGGAAGCGATACTTCGGTCGAGACCCACGGGGAACACGATGACGCCGCTGTGGATCGAGCGTCTCGGCGTCGTGACGTCGGTCGGTTTGAACGCCGCCCAGACCATGGGCTCTCTCCTTACGCTCACGATGAGGGCGCGAGAGATCGGCCTTCGGCACCCGAACGGAGAAGCGATGACCGTATGCGCCGCGCCCATCGACACGGGCATTGGCAACGGTCCTGCGCGCCTCGCGGCGATGATGCAGGTCGCCCTCGGCGAGTGCACGGAGGACGCGCTCTCCGATCCATCGCCCCTCGTCCTGTCGACTCCGGCGGAAGGCGCGTTTCCATACGACGCTCAAGCGCTTCTCCGATCAACGAGGCCTCTCGGAGAGGCCATCGATCGGGCAAACTCGAAGGTCCTCCCAGGCGGCGAGCATGCCGCGATCGGACGCGCGCTCGTCGAGGCTGAAAAGATCCTGGCGCTCGGGCGTCACCGCGCTTGCTACGTCGGCGCCGTCGATACGCTCCTCGATCGGGGGCGCCTCGAGCGTCTGATGGGCGCGTCGCGCCTGCCGTCGACCCTTTCGCCCGATGGCGTCATCCCCGGCGAGGGGGCGGCGTTCATGCGCGTCAGCGCGGATCCGATTCGCGGCGCTTCGGTCTACGTCGCGGGTGTCGAGCTCGCGACCGAAGAGGCGACGCGCGCGTCCGGCCGCATGACGGGCCGCGCCCAGGCCGCCGCGGCACGAAGTGCTCTCGCTGCCGCCGGCTCTCGAATCGAGGACGTCGGACTTCTCGTGAAAGACACATCCGGCGAACGCCATCGCTTCTACGAGACGGCGCTCGCCGTCACGCGCTTGCGCCCGTCGCGCGCGCAGACGTTGCCGACGGTCACGCTAGGGAGCTCTCTCGGAGAGGTGGGCTGCGCGCTCGGCGCGATCTCGGTCGCGTACGCAGCGTTTGCGCTCGAGCGTGGCTGGACGCCAGCGAAGACCGCCATGTATCTAGGGGCCTCGGAAGGAGGCCTGCGAACCGCCGTCGTGCTTCGGAAAGGGGGATAGATGCCGGATTCCGTCTTCATCAACGATCGAAGTGCCTTCGACACGAGCTCGTCCGGCAAATCGCTGATGGCGTTCCCGGACCTCTGCCTCTGTCCACCACCGCCGCCAACCGGCCCGATCCCGACGCCGCTGCCCAACAACGCGCTGGTGAGCGACATTACCGGGTGCGCGACGTCGGTCACGGTCAACGGAAACCCCGCCGCCCACAAGAATTCGTACATCTCGACCTCGAACGGGGACGAGCCTGGCGACCCGAAGTCCGGTGGACAGGGCAACGTCGTGACCCACGTCGTCAAGGGCAAGGCGTACTTCCAGAGCCACTCGATGGACGTGCTCATCGAGGGGGTCGAGGCCGTGCGTCATCTCGACATCACGACGCACAACCACGCGTGCCCGCCCGCCGGAACGCCGCCCAACCCCGTGATCGCGAAGATGGCGGTCGCGGACTTCATGGAGACGGGCAAAGCCAAGTGCGGCGAAGAATGCGACATCGTTCGCTACGATAAGAAGTGCCCGAAGCCGAAGACTCCCCACCACATCCTGCCGAAGCACTGCTTCAAGGAGTTCTGGAACGACGTGGCGGGGAAGCCGATCCCGATCGCGGGATGGGCCAAGTACAATCAGGCGAAGGCGCCGTGCGTCTGCGTCTCCGGGTCCGACAAGGCTGCAGCTGGGGATGACGGCGCACTGCTGGACCACGGCCTCATCCACGACTCATTCGACGTCGCCGAAGCGGTCGCGGGAAAGCGAAACGGCGAGGCGAACAAGTGGACGTACAGCGAGGCGAAAGCCGCAGGTGTCAAGTCGGTTCGCGAGGGCACTAACGGTCGGTGCGACGACGAGTGCGTCGCGGCAGTGCTCGACGCGTACCACAAGGACCAATGCAAAGGGTCCGACGACCAGGAGCTTCGCGCTTTCTGCCCCAAGGGCGAGCAATCGAAGCTTTGGCAGAAGGCGTTCGGCGATGGCGTGACGGGCGACTGGACATAGCGAGGAAGACCAGCAGTCATGGCGCTACCAATTACGTATCGGGATTTTGGCTACGACGTCTTACGTCACGGCGTGATGATCGCTTCGAGCATCGATCGGTTCGACGACGAGCCTGCTGCGCAGGTTTCCGGGATCCGGTTCGTTCCGAACCAAGGGGACATGAAACTGCGCCCCGTCGACGGGATGCGCGCCCGCTCGGTGGCATCCAACGGTCAGTTCGTTTGGGTCGTCGGCAAGTACGGCGAGGTCTGGACCTACGCGGGCACGAGCAAGGTCGCACACGAGGACCAGCTCCCCGACTCGGGCGTGCGCAGCAAGCGGCACCTCGGTAGCCCGACCCGCATCCGCCTCATCGCCGGCCGCCCCTACGTCTGCGGCTTCGCCGGGCAGATCTACACGCTTTCCGAGAACCGCTGGGTGCACATGGACGACGGCGTCGTGGAGCCCGAAGGAACCCCGAGCTCGCTGCAGCTCCAGGGCATCCACGGAACGGGCCCCGACGACATCTACGTCGTTGGCACGCGAGGGTACTTGGCGCGGTGGGACGGTCAGGTCTGGGTACGCATCACGCTCCTCACGAACGCCGTCCTGTGGGGGGTTCGCGCGTTCTCTCCGGATCGCGTCGCAGCCGTTGGCAACGACGGCACACTCGTCGAGTGGGACGGCGCCAACTGGACGGTCACGCAGATTCCCGGTCAGTTCGACAAACCACTGGCCGACGTCGAGATGTTCAACGGGGACCTCTACGTCGCTGCGGTGGACAAGCTTCTCATCCGGCGGGCCGGCCAGAACAGGTGGGACAGCGTGCCGACGTCCCGGCTGAAAGAGTCACCGGAGTTCTTCCGGCTCACAGTGGGAGACGGACGCCTCTGGGCCATGGGAGCCAAGCGCGTTCACGCCTTCGATGGGGCGAAGTGGGAAGCGTTCATCGACCCGGATAACGGATGACGGTCACCCCGCCCATCTCGATTCGTGACGCGGCCCTCGAGCGCACACTCTCGACCAGCGCGCGCCGGCGCTTCCTCGAGTGGCTAGTGAAGTCGCACCTGACCGACGTGAACGGCTACGGTGACCGCCTCCGCTATCTTCAACGGAATCCAAAGAAAGCGCGACCGAACGAAGCGCGCGGCGTGCTCGATCAGTGCGGTCCCTATGTCGAAGCCATCGCGCTACTGGGCGAGAGCGCGGTTCCTGCGCTCCAAGGCTTGGCGCCGGAGCACATGAAGCAGCCTGAGGACGCCTTTGCGCTGGGGTTCGCGGCGGCGTCGCTCGGGAGCAGTGTCGACGAAATCGGAATCGCGCTCCCGCCGCTAGCCAAGCCGCACGCGGCGCACGGATCGGAGGTCGCTGCGATGGCACGAGGCGCCATACATCTCGATCGTCACGCCGGAACGTGACGCCCGGCAACAGGGCAACAGGGAGACGAGCATGAGTGCACGGAAGAAGGTGTCCAAGGCAGCGAAGACCTCCAAGCCGAAGGCGCGAGCACCCGCGCCCGCTCAATTCTCGTCGGTGCCGCTCCGCTTCGGAACAGTGACCGCGTACTCCGAGAAAGACGGCGTCTTCGTTGACTACCTCGGAAGCGGCAGAGCGCGCCTCGGGCCCCACGCCGCGGTGAATGCGCTTGGGCTCGCGGCTGCACAACTCGAGTACCTGATCGCGTCGAAGGCCACCGTAATCCTCACCTTCGAGCCGGCGGAGCCGGAGCGACCGATCCTCCTCGCCATCACTCGACCCTTCCCCCCCGACCTTGACCACAGGGTGCTTGCGCTCCGAGGCGAGGAGCGCGTCGAAATTAGTGCAGGGAGTGCGAGGGTCGTTCTCGAGAGCGACGGCACCGTCGAGGTCAACGGAAAGCAAATCACCGTGAGTTCTGAAGGCGACCTTCGCCTTCGCGGTGTGATCAACATGAACTGATTGGCCTTCGCGACGCTGGCCCCGTGGCTCAGGGAAACCCGAGCACGCCCTGCGCCACGCCCGCTTTGCCATCGTTGGTCGGCGTTGCGCCACCTTGGCCAAGCGAGCCCGCCGCGCCGACCGTGATCGCGCCGGTCGTCGCGCTGTCGACCGTCGGCGCCGAACCCGTCGAGGAATACAGGATCCCGACGGAGACGCCGCCCGAGCCGCCGCCACTCGCGCCGCCCTGGCCACCGGAGCCGCCGTTGCCGCCGTTGCAGGCACCAGCAGTCGAGATGCCGTGCGTCGCGCCCCCGACTCCGACCTCTCCAGGTTTCCCTGCGCCGCCGCTGCCCGCCGTCTCCGCCGTGAGACTGCTCGCCGTCAGCGTTACGCCGGACTGATAGACGAGGAGCGCGATGCTGGACCCGCCGCCTAGTCCGGGCGACGCGCCCGCACCGCCGCACCCTCCGCACCCGCCACTGCCGCCCGTAGCTCCCGCAGTGGGGCTCGCGCCACCTCCTCCGCCTTGCCCTGGGCCTCCCGCGCTGCCAGCCGACCCGTTCGTCGTTGACCAGCCACCGCTCGTCAGCGAACCGATCGTCTGCGCACCCGCAGCTGGGGTTACCGCCGCAGCCCCCGTCCCATCGCCGCCATTGCCGCCACCGGGGATGCAAGGCTTCGTCTCATCGCCCCCGGCGCCCCCGCCGAGGTTCGGCAGCCCGGGACTACCGTTCGCATTGGTTCCGCCCGCGCCGCCGACGCTTTGAAGTCCGCTATCCGAGCACGCGCAGGTGACCTGACCGCCACCGTTCGATCCGGAAGTGCCGATTGTTGGGACGGGCAGCACCGTCGTCGGCGTCGCTCCCGAAGTTCCAGTGACAGCAGTGCCGGCCACGGAGGTCACGCGCTGGAGCGTCACCCCGCCGCTGCTTCCGGACACGAAGCCCGCGATGCTCGACTCTCCCGCAGCGGTCCCGTTCTGCGCGTCGAACTCGAAGTCCTCGATGTCGAGCGCATGCGCGAGGTCGCTCACCGAGAGCGCGTAGCCGTGCGCGGTGGGCTTCGCGACAGCCTTCGCGCCGGTGTACGTCCAGGCCGTGCCCGCGTCGCCAGCCGGACAAGTGACCCCGCCGAAAATCTGAAGCCCGACGTCGTCCGCCGCCGCCAGCGTCAGCGTCTCGCTGTACGTCGCCGCGCACGCGATCACCCGATGCGCACTCGCCGTTACTGCGAGCGTCACCGCGTGCGTCAGCGTCTTCACCGGTGCCTCCATGGTGCCGGCGTTCGTATCGCTCCCCGTGGGCGACACGAAGATCGCGAGCGCATCGCTGATCACGCACCCGTCTTCGGCAGGCGTCTTCGCCGGGTCGCAGGGGGGAGTCGCATCGACCCCCGTGTCCACACCCGTATCCCCCGCGGACGGGGAACCGTCGTCGCCGTCGGCGGTTCCGACCGGGGCGTCGCTCGCGCCATCTTTCGACACGATCATCGTCCCGTCGGTCACCGGCAGCGACCCGTCGTCGAGTGAGCCCCCCCCGTCACCACAGCTGTCGAGCGTGTCGCAGCTCTCCGCCTGCGAGTTCCCACACCCGGCGATCCCGGCGCCGAGGAGAGCCATGACGGCAGGAATTCGAAGAGCTCGCGAAAGGATGGTTTGACCGCGCATGAATGCGCGGAGGGTACGTTCGGCGAGACCAGGGGACAAGCCGTCGTGGGCATGCGCTCGCCATAAAGCCCGGTGGCCGAATCCCCGGCTTCGGCTGCTCCACCCGCCGGCTCTCGCCCGCTCGCGCCCCCCGGACGCGCCGCCCAAGACGGGCGCTCGGTGCCCTCAAACGAGGGACCTCAAGCGCCAACGCGCCATCCGCGAGCACAGAGGCGCCAGCCTTGACGGCGGGGAGGCCTGCCTTGACCCCGCACTCGCTGAACTTGACCGCGCGCCCGCGATCGCCGACCTCGGACACGCCAGCCATCGGCGCGCACTCGCGAGCCCCTGGCTCCGCGCCGCACGGCCGAAGATGGTGGCGATCGAGCGCAAGACCTTTCTCAGGGATTCTCCGGATGCTTCAGTCGCCTGGTGCGCACCGTCGCTTGCTCGGCGTGCAGCCCGCCGATACCGTCTGCGCCCGGTGAGGTTCTTTCCCGGCGGACCCTGGCGCTTCGAAGACCGCTTCGGCGTGCAGTGGCTCATCACGCTCACCCCGCCCTCCGAGCAGAAGCCCGAGCCCGCCACCTCGTCGCGCAAGCTCTTGATCGTCGAGGGGCTCGTCTACGGCACCTTCGACCACAGCGGCGCCACCCACGACAGCAGGGCCAGCGTCCTGCTCGCCGTCTACGACGAGCTCACCAACCGGCGACTTTCACGCGAGTTCAACCGCCCGACCGACGACCCCCGGCGCATCCTCCGGAACTTCGACGTCGAGATCCGGAAAACGCTCGTCTACGCCATGGCCGCCGACATCATCCGGATCGAGAAGGTGCCCGAAAGGCCCTGGCCTTTTCCCGACAACTTGTTCCCTGAGAAGCCAGTGCCGGCGCACTTGGACGTGCCCGCGCCCGAGCAAACGACCTTCATCGCCATCCGCCTCGTCGATCAAGACGGTCAGCCGGTGCCCCGGCGGGCGGTACACTTGGTGCTCGCCGACAAGTCGGAGCAAGACGGCTTTGTCGACGGAGATGGACGATTTCGACTCGAGGACGTGCCGCCTGGCACGTGCACCTTGACGTTCCCCGATCTCGATCTCTCTGACTTCAGCGCTCCAAACATCCAGCCAGGCCAAGACGAGTCCGCCGGCGCGGGGCCAGTCCAGGTCGATCCCCCTACCTCGGGCTTCGCGTATACGGCGGAGCCGTCGGACACGCTGTCGAGTGTGGCCGAGCGGTACGGCTTCCTCCACTTCGCGACCATCTGGAACCAGTCGACGAACGCCTCGCTCCGCGCGGTTCGCGTAGACCCGCACGTCTTGTTGGAGGGCGACGGGATCGTGGTGCCAACCAAGCGCACGCCGACGCTCTCTGTCCCAACGGGGATCGAGAGCACGTACACCGTCTTCACGCAGGTGCTGCGCCTCAAGCTCCAAACGATCGACGCGACGGGCAGCGTGCTGCCGGTGGACGGAACCACGCTCCAGGTCGATGGCACCGAAAGCGCCCCCACCGTGGCCGGCGGCTACGTTGACCTGGCGATTCCTCGCGACGCGAAGGAGGTTACCTTCAAGAAGGCGGCGGATGACACCGATTCGTTCGCGACGGAGGTTGGCGCCTTGCCTCCGCTACGAGAAGCGGGTGGTCCAGAGGCGCGCCTCGAAAACCTTGGTTACGGTTTTTTCGGCGACGACTCGGCTCTTCAGCAAGACGACCCGAACGACGAAGACCCCGACGTCGATGAACGACTGGAGCTCGCGCTCGAGCTCTTCCAGGAGGCAGCGGGCCAATCGCCGACGGGGGATGTGACTGACGACGTGCTCACCCAGCTGCGCGATCGCGCCGGAGCTTAGGGCAATGCCGGATTCGAACGACAGCAACGGGAGCACACCGAGCAACGCATCGCTCGTCACGGACGGCGGGATCGTCTACCGGGATCCGAATCCCCCTCGCCGGCATCTCCGTGTCGCCCCCACGGTCGCCGACGTGACGAACACCATCGCGCTCGAAACATGGCCCCTCCCGACGGCGTGCGCGCGGCTCGAGTACTCACGCTTCGCGTTCGACAGTTCGTTCCCGCACCCGACGATGTCGGCGGAGCTCGCCGCGATCTTCAACCTGCGCGCTCCCGGTACCACGGATGGCGACAAACTCGCGGTCTTCGGCCATGCCGACCCCATTGGTGACGAGGCGTACAACAAGACGCTCGGCGGAAGGCGCGCGAAGGCCATCTACGCCCTACTCACGCGCCAGCCGGCGCTATGGGACGACCTGCACCAAGGCGCATTTCAAGGCGACAAATGGGGAGTCGAAAGCCTTCAGACGTGCCTGACGCAGCTCGGATACGACGTGGGCGCGATCGACGGCAAAGTAGGCCCGCTGTTTCGGGCCGGGATTCACGCTTTCAAGCAGGACAACGGGCTTGCCGACGATGGCAGTGTCGACGCGTCCACGCGCCTCGCGCTTTTCGGCGGCTACATGGACTCGCTCACGGCGGACCAGGGAGGTACGGCGCGCGCCTACGACCCGACGGACTTCGTCGGCGAGGGCAAAGAACCCGATCTCCGCGGAGCGTTTCAAGGGTGCGGCGAGCGGAACCTCGCCGTCGTTCTGTCGAAGGACGAGACTAACGAACTAGCACCCGACAGCCAGCGCGACGCACGTATTCGAGCGCAGCGCCCCAAACAGGCGCGTACTGATCTTCCTGTTCCGGCCTGGCGACGTGAAGAAGATGTCGCTTTGGGCGTGCCCGTCCGCGAGCACCGGGCCGGACGGGTGCGCGAGCGTCGCGTGGAGCAACAAGGACGATCGGCTGCGCCCATCGGAGGAACGTCGCCTCATCAGCCGTCACGGCAAGACGTTCGGCTGCAAGTTCTACGATTTCATCGCGCGGCTCTCTCCATGCGAGGCCGTTCGAGTCACTGTGAACCTATGGCTGCGCGATGGAAAGGGGGCGGCGTACCCGAACCCAGTGGACTACGAGCTGCGCGCCGGTACGCTCGTGCGCCGCGGACAGACTGACGGAAACGGGAAGTTGGTCGAGGCGGAGATTCCCGTCCGGAGGGACTTGCAGGTCGCGTGGCTCATTCCCGATCCGGCGACTTCCCCGTCTTTTCCATCACCGGACCCGTTGCCCGCCTTGGACTTGAGCAACGAGCCCGAAGACCCCGCCGTGGATCCGTACGGGACGGGCGATTGCGGTGGCTCTTCGGACGATGCTTCTCCACCTGCCAGTGACGATGCGCCTCCACCGTCGAATCGGTCGGGCGCGATCACCGCCAGCCCATTTGCTCATGGCGCCCAAGTGAAACTTCCGCTTTCCGACGACGACGAGTCTCGTCGCAACGCCGAGTGGCTCCGCAATCTCGGATACTCGGTCGGAACGTCGACACTCGACACTTCGATGGCGCGCTTTGCGCTCGACTACGGGCTGGCTCAGAACGCGCCTGTGTCCGACCAATCAAAGCTGCTCAACGATGTGCAGAGCGCCGGCACGGTTCCCGCCTCGGCGAGCGACGTTGCTCCCGTGCCAGCTGCGTCTCCTTCCGATGCGGAGCAAGCCCCCGATCAGCCGGCCGCTTCCGTGCGCCCCCAATGCAAATGCGAGGACGCGCCGACGATCGATTGGACGCCCGCCGGTAGCACGCTCGTGGCCGTCCTTTCGGCCTATATCCCGGTGAGCAAGGACCAGTTGGGCGGTGACGGAAAGCCAGGGTGGGCGGGGTTGCCGGCCGATCTTCTTTTCGAGATGCCTCTCATCGACGGAACCTTTCTAGGCCAGAAGTTCTCGTCAGGACGAATGCCGATGCGTGATCCGGCGAGCGGCATCTGGGCACGTGACTGGAGCGTCGACGCAGGCACGCTAATCGTTACGGATCAAGCCGTGACGGGCGTGTGCCCTGAATTGAAGGAGCGGCTCGATTGGGCACAGAAGCGATTGTGGTTTCGCTACTGCCAAGACGTTACCGCTGATGGAAGGACCGCCTCGACGGCGGGGTTTGCCGCGTGGGTGAAGAGTGAGCTGCGCGTCACCGCACAGCACAGTACCGTGCGTGCCAAGCCAAGAGGACAAGGACCCGAAATCTCGATGCACGCCGACGGGTGTGCCATCGACGTAGGCGCCGGTGACGCTCCCTTCATTTGTGTGAAAGGCAAGAGCGGAAAGCTCTACGGCGAGAATCACAGATTTGACCCGTTGCTCCTCCCGAGAGCGGGGACGCCCGTCGACCCGACATGGCCAAAGGAGCAGCAACGAGCCCAGGAAAAGACGAACGCCGATCTCCAAGCAAAGGCGGTCTCGCACTTCGTTTCCGACAACGTCTATGAGCCTGCCATGGCGGGCTTCGACCGTGCTTGCCTCTTGGCCACAGGGAAAGGGGCCGACATGACCGTCGCCCCGGGAAAGCTCCTAGGGCGCCCGACCGCGGCACCTTGCGATCCGGTGACGGATTACACCAAGTACGCCGAGGAAGACGTGGGCGCGGCGTGGGACCGTTTCTCGATCGTCAACGACGCTTGGAAGAGGTACGTGAAGCCTACGACGCTCGAGGATTTCCGAAACACGGTCCTCAGTGCGACTCCTCTGGCGGCGACGTTCCCGGTCGATGCGGATCTCATCCCCTACGCCGAGACGAACACGACGGCTCCCCCGAACTACACGCTCGAAGTCGCGGACGCCGATCCGCTTCCCCGCAAGACGAGAAAGCGCGTGGACGTCGCCGTTTCAGACCTAAAGAGCAACGATGCGCGCGCTCGTGCGGCGTTCTTCCAAATGCAGCGCGACAAAGAGAGCGCAGAAATGGTGATGGTCATTGGCAACCTCTCTTTCGGAGCCAGTGGGGATGCTACTCACCGTGTCATTCCGTGTGCGTGGCCGCCAGGTTGGTCGGTGTATGTTCCTAAGGCGCGCGATGTCACGCGCGGTTTCTTGGGAGTTACTCGCAAGCTCGTCGTGGCGCTGGTAGAGGCGGGGCTGACGTGGCTCGGGGCGACTGGCAGCGGCGACGGGGAAGCAGTTGGAGACTTCACAGGCGACATCATGCATTTCGACTTACGAACGTTGCACGGGGTAGGTAGCCCCGCACTTGACGCTTGGTTTGCTGGGAATGGCGCGCGGCAAGGTTGGAAGGGGACGATTTTCGACGTGCAGCGTGCGGTTGGACAACCGGTTCCGAAGCTGTCGGCAGGTACCGCGACGGGAGCGCGCGCGAAATTGCGACTGATTGTCAGGCAGGCTCCTCTCTTGGAAGATCCAAGCCTGATCAGCCCCACTCTTGAGCTGGCGGCGAGCGCGGCTAGCGACGTGAGAGATGCGGACCTGCCGACGATAATTTTGGACGCGCAAGCACGCGTTAGTGACCTGATCACAGATTGCGTACAAATGCAGAGTGCATTCTCGCCGGGAACTGCGGGCAAATCCGATGGGATGTATGGCGCGCTCGGACGAGCTCTGAAGAAGGCATATTTCTCGACGAGTGAGGAGGAAGCGAACCAGGCGAAGGCCGACGCAGCGGACGTGGCCCAGCGGATCGCGCTGGGTTTCAAGGTCATCAGCGACTGGGTGCCGACGATCACCCATGCAAAGGAACTTGCGAAGTCGCTAGCGTCACTCGCGCAAGCTGCAAAAAAACGTGGCACGCCAACCACGCCCGCCGAACGGGACAAGGTGGCCGCATCGCTCGACACACTGCGGAAGCAAGTCGCCGACATTTCTCAGCACACCAAGGAGAGCACGGCGTGAGGCTCCTTCCCCTCTATGCGATCTTCCTCGCCGCTTGCGCTCGCCCGCATCCCCCTGCTGAACGAGCGCCGACATCGTTGAGCGAGCACCCGATTCCAGTTCCATCGCCCAAGGAAGCATCCCTGGCTTGTGCGAGCCGATCCACAGAATGCGAAGATCTCTGCATGTTGAGACGGTCTGCCCTCGCGTGCAGTCGCATGGCCATGTGGGTAGCGGGGAGCGATCCTACGAAAGAGTTTCTCTTCAGCGCGCGCGCCTGTGAATACGGGGACCCGGAGAACTGTCATGTAGCCGGCGGGAAAGCGGGGCTTGGGGAGGGCACCCCAAAGTCTCTCGAGCGCCGTGTCGAGTTCTACGAACGTGGATGCGGATTTGGTTCAAAAGAGTGCTGTATCGATGCTGCGACAGCGCTGACACTCCGGCCGCTTTCGACGACGGATCCAGACGGTCGCCTCGCCGAAGCGCTCTTTACCCGAGGCGGCGACTTTCACGCCGTCGCAGAGATACGTTCCACTCGAGCCGACCACCTCTGCTCGCCAAAGGTGCCGGAAGGCGAACAAGGCTGTGTCGAAGCGCTCCGCGCGTACCGGGAGGCACTCACCAACGATCCCACGATCTCGGAGGATCGTCGCGACAGCTCCTATGGCGGGAAGGTCAACTGGGCCTGCGGATGGATTCGGTTCGAAGATTGCGCGAAGTATCCAGCCGCGCCCAAAGAGGAAGACCCGTCGGCGCCATGAGGATGAACCTCTTTCAGCACGGCAGCGGCACTGGGGTTGACCTCGTGCTGTGTCGCTTTCATGGCCAACTCGAAGCTCTCGAATGGCGCGCAGTGTCGCCGTGCGGACCACTCGCCAGCCGTGACGGCGCACTCGCCGACCTCGACGTGCCACTCGCCAGCCGTGGCGGCGCACTCGCCAACCTTGACGACCCACTCGCCAGCCTCGACCCCGCACGCGTCAGCGTTGAAGGCGCACACGCGTGCCTGGGCGTCAGACACGCCAGCTTCAGCATGCGCCGCTCGCGCTCGTCGCAAGCGCGGAGCCGGAAGCCATCCAGCGACGCCGACCGAGCGACCATAAAAACTACGATCTGAGAAGCCGACCAAGGACACTGCAGGGCTGCGCATCGGAGCAGACACTGGAAACGCAATGATCTCCGATCATCGGGGCCGCAATGCGGCGTCATGGATGTTGCTACTCACTCTCGCAGCATGCGCTTTGCAAGGCGGGAGACGCGAGAACCTCCTCCCGTCAAGCGCGCCATCCAGTCCTCCCTTAAACCTGTATTTCGCGCGCGCCGCTGCGAACGCGGTCGGCGGCATCGTTCCCGGCGAGCGCAGCGTGCGGGAATTTAGCGCTCGTCGCGTTCGTTGCCCCGTTTGATGAGAACAAAAACCACGCACGCGACGAGCATCCATAAGGTGCGTCGGGAGATGCGCGGCGGCAAGCGCGGCGACGGTCACCGTCGGACGCAGCGCATCCGCCGTGCGGATCCGACGCGCATCCGCGCAGGACGAAGTGACGCGACGCTCACGGGGGCCGCGGGCTTGGCGAGCTTCGGCGTGTTCTGCCGCCAGAAGGGAGTCGACGGCGAGCTTCGGCGACGGTTCTGTCGGCTCAAGGACGGTCCCGCGGTCGTGTATCCGATGGAGGCGCAGCTTCGATTGTTGCTCGACTCGAACGTGGCCGGTGAAGCGCGCGTCTTCGGGCTCGAATCGCTCGCAGCCGATCCGCTCTTCGTCCGCCTCGCAGGCGGCGTCGTTCCCAGCCTCGATACCGTCTACCGCGACCTTTGCCGATTCGATGACGAGGCCGTCGGCGCCCTCGAAGCGTTGATGGTCGAGCACGGTCTCGCGCTCGTGCGGGACCTCGACTCGAAGCACGTTCATCTCGACGTCGACACGACCGTCGAGTGCCTGTTCGGCTCGCACGAGGGAGCGCTCTGCGGACCGAATCCCCGTTACCACGCACGTGCCAGCTATCACCCCATTCTCGTCTGCTGCGCCGAGGTCGGCGCGTGCGTCGGCGCGCTTCTACGCCCCGGTGATACCGGGCTCGGGGATGCGGACGCGCCGACGATCGGCAGATGGCTTCGCCGCTTCCGCATCGCCGTCGGCGGGGACGTACAGGTGACCATGCGCATCGACGCCGGAGGCGACTGCGCGGCGATCTACGCCGCAGCCCAGAAGGCGGGCGCGCGCTTCATCGGCAAGGCGAAGCTGAGCGCCGACCTGTGCGGCGCCATCCAAAGCACCACGAAGTGGAGGACGGTCGAGACAGACGCCTTCGGACGTCCCTCGACACAGGTCGCCGAGATCAGTTTCGTCCGCGAGGCGTGGAAGGAGCTCGGATACCCGTTCCGCGTGGTCGCGATGCGCACGCGCGAGCGAGACAACGGCAAGCAGATCCAGCTCTGGTCCGCGCTCGACTACACCGTCCAGGCCTTCGTCACGAACGACTGGACCGGTGCGGCCGAAGACATCGCGTACGAGTACGACGGTCACGCCGAAGTCGAGCCCGCGATCGGCGAGTTCAAGTCGGGTTGGGGGATTGGCAAGGTCCCCAGCAAGGACTTCCACGCGAATCACGCGCTCTTCCTGCTCAAGCTGCTCGCACATAACTTGATGCGTCGCTTCGTGCGGTGGACCGCGCCGCATCTCAGCTCGTGGCGCGTCCCGTGGCTGCGCCGCGCGCTCATCAACATTCCAGGACGCCTGCTGCGCTCGGGACGGCGCTGGACGCTCCGCGTGCTCCCCAAATCGAGCCTCCGTCTCGACTGACGCCACGACCAGCCCAAGATCGCGTGCCTCCGCCTCGTGGGGGGAAGGGGGGCGGTGTGATCGCTGCCCGGTCAAATCCCACCGCGCCTCCCCGCTCGCCCCGCCGGACTCGTCGATCCTACTCGGCCACCGCGTTTCTCAGAGCGGCGCGAAATACAGGTTAAATCTTCCAGACGCAGTGCACGACGTCGGGAGTGATTTTCGAAGTGGCACGCGACTCATCGCGAGGGCGCTGCGCATCGACGGAAGCGCGGACGAGGTCCACGTCGGCTGGCGCGACAAGGAGTTCAAGACAGACTGCACGTTCGAGCGATCAGCCGACGGTGCGAACCGGTGCCTTCCGACAACTCGCTTCGAAGGTACAGGCTCCTACTTTTCCGACGCCAAGTGCGCGGCGCGTGTCGCCATCACGAACGCCTTGGAACCCTGTACATCGCGATTCGTTCGGGCGGCCGAGGGCTCCTGCGCGACCTTTCGGGAGCACATCTTCCCTGCGCAGGACGAGTTGCTGAATACACAGACCGTGTACCAGCGAGACTCGGAGCAGCATTGCGCGCCGAAGCCACTCAAGGGCCAGCGCGTATTTCGACTTGGGCCAGAGATCGCCGCGAGTCGTTTCGTCGAGGGGATGTCGAGTGTGGAAGGCGCGAGCGCGTCCGTCGCGGCGGAGTACCTGAACACCTCAGACGGCGCTCGTGCGTTCGTCACGCTCCGAGACCGACTCCATGGCAACACGCCCTGCACCATGTTCGACGTGGCGGGAGGATGGGCGTGTGAGCCGAGCGAGACGAGTCTAGTTGAGCAGGACGTGTTTTCAGGGCCGGACTGCAGCAAGAGAGTCGTCTCTGGCTGCGCCGGGTACTTCGCGTCTGAGAAGGTGTTCCACAGCGCTACCGGCGCTCTTTTCTGGAGCTTGCGGGGACGGTCAAGCGCCGCAGCATGAGAAACGACATCGCGTGAAGAATGTCGCTTCGGCTCGATTGGACGGTTCGCTCGTACTCCTTGGATAAGATGCGAAACTTCCCAAGCCAGCCGTTGGTGCGCTCGACGACCCAGCGCCTGGGTAGGACGACGAAGCCCTTCATGTCGTCCGTGCGTTTGACGACTTCGATATCGAGCGACGTCTCGGCGCGGATCTCGGCAATCGCGTTGCCCGTGTACGCGCCGTCGACCCATACCTTCGACAGCGTCGGGTACTCGCGGTGTGCTTCTCGCAGAACGGGCGGAGCGCCATCGCGATCTTGGACCGACGCTGGCGTCACGATCGCGACCAGCAGCAGGCCGAGGACGTCAACCAGCAGATGCCGCTTGCGTCCTTTGACCTTTTTTTCCCGCGTCGAAGCCGCATGGGCCACCGACGTCGGTCGACTTGACGCTCTGGCTATCGAGGATCGCCGCCGTGGGCTCGGGGCCACGTCCTTCGGCGACGCGCACCCGACGGCGCAGGCTGTCGTGGATCGCGTCGAGCACGCCGTCATTGGTCCACCGCTGATACCACTTGAACGCGGTCGACCATGGCGGCAGATCGTGCGGAAGCGAGCGCCACGACACACCGGTGCGCGTCCGATACCGGATCGCGTTGAGCAGCTCGCGCGGCGTGTGCAATGGCTCCTGCAGATTCTTGAACCACACCGGCGAAGGCACCTCCGCCTCGATCAGCGACCATTCCGCGTCGCTCAAGTCACTCGGATATTCTCGTCTTTCCGTTTTCACCCCGCGCCTTCAAGCACCGATAGAATCAGATGGACAAATTTCCTGCGGAACACCTTCTGAGATGATTCCGGTTGATGCTGGCGCCGACACGCAGTCAGCAGCTTCTGCGGCGTCGGGCTGCGGCAAGGAGCATTTCTACCAAGTCGGAACGAAGGTCACCTCGCAGTACGCGATGCTTCCTGTGGGCTCCGTGATGGACGCGCCAACAGCGTGTCAAATCCAAGCGTCGTACCCTTCTCCGTCAGAGGAGGTTTTCGAGTTGGGAAGGGAGATTGGCCGAGCTGAACTGATCAAGGGAACGGAGCTCGCGTCGCCGACTCCGACGCCGCGGATCGTGCGAGCGCGACTAGGAACACCCGGAGGGCCGGTGGTTCATCCCGTCCGCTGGTATGATCGTGAACGCAAGTCATCTTGTGATTTTCGTCGCACGGTCGATGGCAAGATGCGCTGCCTGCCCACCTACGAGTCGATTGGGGACACGTTCGAAGATGAAGCGTGCACCGAGCCTATCAATCCCAAGAGGTGCGGCGCTGCGCCGCAAGTCTTCATTCGCACCAAGGAGGCATGCTCGGATGAATTGCAGGTCTTCGAGGTTGGCGCGAGAGTCGAGAAAGCGTCGATCTATCGACGTCACGCAAGTCGCTGTGTCAAAGAGTACGTGGCGCCCTTCGCGTACCGGGCCGGAGCAGAGGTCGCGCCAACGTCGTTTGTCTCTGCGACGGAGGTCGATCGCTGACGGGGCGTTCGGGCTTCTCGACGGCGAGCCTGGCGGACGGCTTGCTGCCGCGCTCACCTGCGCGATTCTCGCGGCCTCTCGTGAAAAGAGGGGGTCTGGGGGGCTCCGAGGGCGGGAAGCGTTCATCGACCCGGACACGGATGACGGTCACCCGGCCCATCTCGCTACGTGACGCAGCACTCCAGCGCACACTCACGGAAACCCGAGCACGCCCTGTGCGACGCCCGCTTTGCCATCGTTGGTCGGCGTTGCGCCGCCTTGACCAAGCGCGCCCGCCGCGCCGACCGTGATCGCGCCGGTCGTCGCGCTGTCGACCGTCGGCGCCGAACCCGTCGAGGAATACAGGATCCCGACGGAGACGCCGCCCGAGCCGCCGCCACTCGCGCCGCCCTGGGCACCGGAGCCGCCGTTGCCTCCGTTGCAAGCGCCGCTCCCCACTCCATGCGTGGCGCCACCGGCACCGGCCTGCCCAGGCTTTCCCGCACCGCCACTCCCGGCGGTCTTCGCCGTGAGGACGCTCGAATTGAGCGTGGCCTCCGACTGATAGACCAGCAGAGCGATGCTCGAACCACCGCCCAAACCGGGGGACGCTCCAGCGCCCCCGCATCCTCCGCAGGCTCCGCCGCCCCCCGTCGCAGAGGGGGCTCCCCCGCCGCCTCCGCCGCCCTGCCCAGGGCCTCCTGCGCTGCCAGCTATTCCGCCGGTGGGCGTCCAGCCGCTCGCGGTGAGGGATCCGAGCGTCGCCGCACCGCCGCCTGGGGCCGGGGGGGTCGCTCCGTTTCCATCGCTGCCGGCGCCACCCACGCCGCATCCGAGAGCGGCGTTGCCGCCCGCGCCTCCGCCCAAATTGGGGAGTCCCGGATTGCCGTTGGCATTTAGTCCACCGGCGCCACCAACGCTTTGCAGGCCGCTATCCGAGCAAGCACAAGTGACCTGGCCCCCACCGTTCGCCCCAGATGTGCCTGGATTTGCAACGGGCAACACCGTTGTCGGCGTCGCTCCCGAAGTTCCAGTGACCGCAGTGCCAGCCACGAACGTCACCCGTTCGAGCGTCACCCCGCCGCTGCTTCCGGACACGAACCCCGCGATGCTCGACTCGCCCGCAGCGGTCCCGTTCTGCGCGTCGAACTCGAAGTCCTCAATGTCGAGCGCGTGCGCGAGGTCGCTCACGGAGAGCGCGTAGCCATGGGCCGTTGGCTTCGCAGCGGCCTTCGCGCCGGTATACGTCCAGGCCGTGCCCGCGTCGCCCCCCGGACAAGTGACTCCGCCGAAGATCTGAAGTCCGACGTCGTCCGCCGCCGCCAGCGTCAGCGTCTCGCTGTACGTCGCCGCGCACGCGATCACGCGGTGCGCGCTCGCCGTTACCGCGAGAGTCACTGCGTGCGCCAGCGTCTTCACCGGGGCCTCCATTGTGCCGGCGTTCGTGTCGTTGCCGCTCGGCGCGACGAAGATCGCGAGCTCGTCGTTGATCACGCAACCATCTTGCGCGGGAGTTTTCGCTGGGTCGCAGGGGGGAGTCGCATCGACCCCTGTGTCCACGCCAGTATCGCCCATGGACGTGGACCCGTCGTCGCCGTCAGCGGTTATGGGCGGAGCGTCGCTCGCGCCATCCTTCGGCGTGATCATCGTCCCATCGGTCACGGGCGTCGCCCCGTCGCCGAGCGAGCTCCCGCCGTCCACGCACGTGAGCAAGTCGGTGCACGTTTCGGAGCTTATCCCCGCGCAGCCCTGGAGAGCCGCTGCGTAACCGAGACCAACCAGAATGCTGAAGCCAAGCGTCCGTCGAGCGAAGGTAGCGTTCATTGTTCTCTCCGTAATCAAAACGTCGTGACCCAACGCGCCCCAGCGACGCCAGGAGCGAGCATCGGCGCGAGCGCCGAATGTGTCCCCTCCGTCTTGGGTAAGAAGAACCAGGAGATCAAAGCGCCGGCCGCGAAGGCGCCCGCTCCGGCGTAGAAGACATAGGACAGGGTTTGATCCCGGTTCTGGGTATCCAAATAGTTCTTCAGATCTCCACAACCGGAGGGCGCGGCGGTTCCCGCGCACGACCCAAGCGCATTCCTGGTCGTCTGCGCGCTGTTCTTCGCGCTCGTCGCCTCCGCGCCGAACACGATCCCTCCCGTCAGCGACGCGGCCGCCGCGACACCGAATCCAACCGTCATCCAAATTCGCAACGGAGCTGGCTTCTGCGAGTCACTCGCGGAGGTCTCGTCCTTGGTCGGCGCGACACTTGGCGCTTGCG
This sequence comes from Myxococcales bacterium, assembly GCA_003151595.1. The sequence goes on along the minus strand of PLXW01000022.1, from coordinate 16,222 downwards.
GCGCTACCCCGTCACCCGGCGCCGGAGCGACCCACGGCGCTAACGCCGAAGCAGGAGGAGCAAGGAGCGAGACCTTGACCGACTGCCCCGCGGCAATTTCGATGTCGCTGACGAGGACATCGGCGCCGACGCGCGCTTCGATGTGATGTCGCCCGGCCGCGACGGCGACAGGATCCGCGAGCGGGGCGAAGCCGAGATCGTCTTTGCCATCGACGACGACGTGCGCGCCGCTGTCCGCCGTGACGAGAACGTCGCCCACGTGAGAGAGCGCTTGCGGGATGTACTTCTCGGTCGCCTGCTGCACGTGCGCCGGCTTGGCCAAGGGATCGTGCAGGTACTTGCGCAAGTCGCGCACGGCCTCCATGTAGCGACCCGCGCGAAACTCGCAGAATCCGAGGTTCCACTGGACGCTCGGGCTATTCGCGAGCGCGTTCGCCGCCTTGAACTTCGCGATCGCGTGCTCGTAGTCGCCCGCGTCCATGAGCTTCGTGCCGTCCGCGAAAAGGACCTTCACTTCAGCGACGGCGGCAGCATCGGGATCTGCCGCGAGCGCGACGGACGACGCGAGAGAAAGGGCGAACGTGGCCATCAACAGAGCGCTGCGTTTCATCGTCATTCTATTTTCCGATAAGAAGTTCGTGTTCGCCGTCGTCGTTGGGGTCGGGGTTCTTCTTCCGCGTCGGTGCGCTCGCGGCTGGCGCGGGATGAGCATGCGGCGCCTCATGTACGGCGTGCGTAGTCGAGGAGACCGCAGGCGACACGGCGACGGGGCTCACTCGCGCCGGTGCCTCGGAGGCGACCGGCGGCGGGCTGCTCACCGCAGGAGGCGCCGTAGCGGTCACGTCACCGGAGGGCGCCGTCACAACGGTTGCAGATGAGGGCGTCGTCCCGCGCGGTGGAGGGGCACCCTCGGTGAGCGACGCGCGGAAGAAACCGGCCGCGTACAAGCACGCGAGCAGCGCGACCGCGCTCACCCCGAGACCTAGAACCGCAAGGCGCTTTCGCGACCCTGACGCACTCTCGCGAGGCGCAGCGACGGAAGCATGGAGGGCCGCCGCGGGCGTCTCGCGCTTGCGCACGATCACGGTAGGCGCTTCGCGCTGAGCGCGCGCGCTTGGCGCTACACCATTCGCAATCGAGTCGGCCACGAGGACCGGGGCTTGGAGCGGAGGCGTCTTCACTCCCGCGGCGACGACCGCCGGCCCCGCCGCGTGCGCCGCCGCAAGCTCGCCCGCGCTGCTCGACTTGGCCACTCGCTCCAGCGGGCGCGGGTAGGAGAGCTTGTCCAGGATCGCGTCGGTGTCGGGATCCTCCAGGATTTCGAGAACCGCGGGCGCGCCTGACGGCGGGGTCTTTGCGACCGCGTCGCGTGTGCCGGGCGCCGTTTGCGGCTCCTTGACGAGGGGATAGGGCTCCGTCGTTACATGGGCGCCGGCCGAAGCAATCGACCGCGCAGGCGGCGCGGACAAGGGAGCCGTCTCGGTGCTCGTCTTCGACACGCCGAGGTGCGGCAAAGGGGCCGTGGTCACGGCGGCGCCTGAGGGCTCGGCGTCCGGCGGGTCATCGGGAACGGAGTCGAGCCACTCCGAGAAGACGCCGCCTTCGTTCTTTGCCCGGTTCATGGCGATCACTTCTTCGGCGCCCGCGGTACCACGACGGTGCCGTACGGGCCAACCGGCGGCGTGGAAGCCTCATGCGTCTCGCCCGTCCCCCGGGCCCGATCGTTGTTGGCTTCCCTTGGCGCGACCTCGTCGAAGAGCTGCCGATACATCTTCTCGAACTCGCGCCCGAAGATGACGGAGAACGGCTCGTCTCGGTAGTCGTCGTGGCGGCGGCGAAACTCGCTCCACAAGGCGGGGAACCGCCAAGGACCGAACGTGAAGCCCCCCTTGGTCCGCACATCGCTCTCGATTTGCGACGGCGCGAGCTTCTCCAGAAGCGCCTCGACCCCCTTCATCACGCCGCTCACGAGACCGACCTGGTGGACCATCATGTCGGCGAAGATCCCGTGCACCGCCTGCGACTCGTCGGACGGGTTGCGCCAGTCGAGCAAGATCGTCGCGACGTCCAGGGGGGTGACGGCGCTCTCGAGTCGCGACCGGTTCGCGGTCCGGTCGATCCCCGCCAGCTCCGTCTGCGATCGACGGAGGCCGTTTCGAAGCGGAACGAACGAAAGAAGGAACACGTCGAGCGCCCGACGGAGCTTGTCCGCAAACCCGTCGATGTCCTCGTCCGTCTGGAGCGTCCGGCCGAGATACCAATCCGCGAGCTCGCGCAGGACCGCGAGCGCGCGGCTCTTCCCGCGAGGTTCAGGGCTCGCGGCGCCGCTTGAGTCGCAAAGTCCCTGAAATTCGACCTCCTGCCTCACAGAGACGAACTGCTGCGCCACGAAGGTCAGAACCTCTGCGCGTCGCTCTCGGCTCATGGGCCCGAGCCGCTGGAGGAGAACGCGATGAAAACCGATCCATTCCCTTCGGTACGCTTCGAAATACGGCCGGAGCTCGGCCTCGACGGAAGACAAGTCGTTCGGCGCGGCCTGGAGCGCGACCGCTGTGGCGGGGGGCAAGTCAGCGCGCGCGACTCCGCGAGCTGTCTCTACATGCCGTCCGGTGAACAGCGAGCGCACCGGCGCGCCTTCGAGACGCGGGTCATTGGCGGCGATCTCGGTTCGCTCGATCGCGATCTGGAGGGTGCCGATCGAAAATGCGTTCCCGTGCGCGGCAAGCTGCGCGATTGAGTTTGCGGGTACTTGAACGGTCCCGCCCTGGAGGCGGGTGCCGTTGCGGCTTCCGAGATCTCGCACGAAGAGCGCACCGTCGGAGGCGTCGACGACGACGTGAAACTTGGAAACGAAGGGGTAGTCGAGGACGACGTCGTTCAGCGGGTCGCGTCCGAGGCGCACGGGCACGCTCACGACGAGCTTCTCGAACGAGGCTTGATTCTCGCGATTCGTTACGCGAATTCGCAGCCCTGCCCCCACGCCCCCGAACCTAGTCGCGCGATCCTTCGGGCGCAACCGCTGCCTCGCCGCGCGATTGTGCTCGACGTGGCAGCGTGGCATACCGACTCAGTCAAGATGGCGGGTTCGGGTCGCGCACACCTCGTTGGCAAGCTGCCATCGCTCGCCGAGTACGTGGATCGGCTCGACGGCGAAGAGCCCGAGCGCACGTTCGGCGATGTGCTCGACAGGGCAGGCGGGTACGCGGCGCACGAGGGCGGAGCGCGCTGGTGCGCGGCGTATGACGGCGGAGGCGCGCTGGGGTTCCTGTTCCGGCCATCCATGCGCGCGCCCCGTGCGATCCTCGGAACGATGACGCCGAGCCAGGACAGCGTCGGCCGCCGATACCCGCTGATGGCCGTCGCGACGTTGACGGACGACGTCTTGTCGCCCGGCATGGCCTTTCTCCCGGCGGCTGCATCGAGCTTCCTTGGTGGCCTCGGATCGGCCCTCCGCGACGCCCGCGCGACCGGACGCGCCGACGTTGCGGCGCAAGCGCTCGCGCAGCTCGCCGCGCCGGAGCCGGCCGACGTGAAGCGCACCGCTGACGATTTCGCGCGCTGGATCGAGACGCCGGGGCTCGTGCCAAAGCTGTGGAAGAGTCTCTTCCCGCGGGGGCGCGCGGAGGACGCGCTCGCCGCGATGCAGGCCGTGTCTCGCTTCGGAGGTTACGTTCACCTCGGCGCCGGCGAGTGCCGCTACATTCGCTGCCCTCTCGGGCGCGGCGGGGGTGCAGCCGCATCGTTCTGGCTCTCTGCCCTCATGCGCGCTGCTGGAGGCGACGAGATGATCTCGTCCGCCTTCTGGTCGCTCGAAGGGGATGGGACGCTCTTCGTCGTCTTCGCGCGCCAACCTCCGATCGACTTCTGGTTGCGCCTTTGGATGGACGATCGGCGCGATACGGTCGGAGCTACCATCGACGGTGAACCGCCAGCCTCTGCGCTCGCCGCCGCCATACGGTCGAAGGATGCACGAATCAACGACGTGCTCGAACGTCTAAGCGCCGGGGGCTCCTGACCATGGCCACTCGCGAGGACATGCGCCTGGTCGCGTCCGAGGAACCCGAGCCTGCGGGCGAAGCGGGAGGCGACTATCTCGCGGGGGAGTTCGTTCCTGGACCGAACGTCGTCGTTCTGAGAGTGATCGGCCGCGGGGGACACGCGACTGTGTACGAGGCCGAGATCCCGGTGCTCAGCAAGCGCGTCGCGCTAAAGGTGCTCCACCCGCACCTCGCGGCGGATGCGGAGATGGCGAAGAGGATGGTCGCGGAGGCTCGCACGCTCGCGAAGCTCGAGCACCCGAACATCGTCCAGGTGTTCAACGCCGGCTTCACCACGGACGAGCGAGCGCGCGCCTTCATCTTGATGGAGCTCTTGCAAGGCATCAGCGGGCGCCGCGTTCTCGAAAAGAAGCAACGGCTCCCCTTGGCCAACGCGCTCGAAGTCGTGATCGATCTCGCCAGTGGGCTCGAAGTTGCGCACCGCAACGGCGTGATTCATCTCGACCTAAAGCCTGACAACATTTTCGTGCATACGGCGACTAACCGCGCGGTGGCCAAGCTGTACGATTTCGGCATCCAGCGGATCTACGATCCTGCTTCGCCCTCATCCGCGGCGCAGGCCTTCGAAGGGACCCCTCCCTACGCCGCACCCGAGCAGTTGCGCGGGGAACCTGTGACCCCGCGAACGGATCTCTATGCGTTCGGCGTGCTCCTCTTCGAGTTCGTCGCGGGTCGACGCCCGTTTCATCAGGACGAAGAGCGCGACCACGACGAAGCCATGGGTCGCCGCCAGCGACTCGAAGGCGAAGACCCGGCGCATGGCAGTTGGCTCATCGATGCTCAGCTTCACAAGCCTGCGCCGCGACTCTCTTCACTCCTTCTCGTGCCCGCCGCGCTCGAGCAATTGGTTGCGAAGTGTCTGGAGAAGGATCCCGCGCGCCGGCCCGAAGGCTCGGCCGAACTCGGAAAAGAGCTTCGGATGATCCTCGAGCGGTTGGACTCGACCTTTCTCTCGACGTCACCGACCACGACCCAAGAGTTGCTCCTATCGGCAGCGCGCGACGGCGCCGCGCTCGGCCCCGGCAAGATTCCAGGCCAGGCCCCACCGGCACCGGCAATCGCTCCGTCCGCGATCGCGTCCGCCGAGGTGGACTGGCGCGGCGGAACGGTCCGAATGCACGCGCCTTCGACCCCGGAACCTGCGGTCTCCGCGGGACCGGTGCGGGAGCCCTCGCCAGCCACGACGCCAGAGCGTCGCGCACGTTTTGGTAGTGCCCTCGATCCCGCTACGGCAGGCGTGGCAACGCCCGCACCGAGAGGAGAAGCAGGCCAGCCACGGCAAGAGATCGTCGCGCTAGAGACCCTCGAAGGGGTCCTCACGCGCGCGCCGGACGCGTCGCCGCCGCGCTCGCGTACGCCGCTTCTCATCGGCGGCGCCATCCTGCTCCTCGCGTCGGTCGCTATCCTTGTATTGGTGCGGGGTGCTCACCACGCGCCGATGGAGGCGACAGCGTCTACAGCCGACACGAGTACGAAAGCGTCCACCGCCGAGGCCTCAGCCGGGGCGAGCACGCCGAGCGCCGTCAAACCCCTGCCTCCCGCCGCTGCGCCGCCGGAAACGGTTGCCGCCCCGACGCCGATGACCACGACACCCTCGGCTCCGGCCGCCGCGAACGAGACGACACCTGCTACCGCGATTGCTCCGACAGACAGCAGGAGAGCCTTTTCGCGGAAGACGAAGCCCGGGTCCGGCAAGGACGTGGGCATCGCGCCCGAGGTGATCGACCCTTCGACTTCATCGCTCTACACGACACTCGATGTGCAGGAGGCCAAGCCGGTGGAGTCCGCCGCCCCGCACGCGAAGCCGACAGCAAAGCCGGCGCTGCCACGCAAGGATCAACGCGGGGATCCGCCGCTCGAAAAGTTCTAACGGCGCGCGAAACGGCAATGTCTCTATGGGGAACGTACCCTTGAAAGCGTGGGATAGTATGTGGCGAGCACTCTTCTTGTTTTCATTCGTGGCTGGATGCGGCGGGGGTGTCTCGTCATCTTCCAACGTGGACACGGATGCCGCGACGGAGCCTTTTTCGGGGACGTGCAGTCTCGACATTTACGGCAGCGACACCGCCTGCCAGTCGTGGATTGACCACGGGTGCTGCGCCCCGGAGCGTTCGTGTGCAAACGACTCAACCTGCAAGGGCACAATCGCTTGCGTCAACGCCTGTCCATCACCGCGCACTGACGCATGTATTAATGCTTGCACCGGCACGGTCGAAAATACTGACATGGAAGCCATCGCAACGTGCAACGAAACACTCAGTCCGCCCGGCCTACCAGACGGGGGAAATTGCGCGTGGCCCTGATCCGGGCGCGCCCATCGCGCTTCGCCGCCATCCTCTGCGAGAGATGACCGGAAGCCTGTTGACGAGAAATCGACCGTGGCCACTACGATGTGGGGCTTCAGTCATTGGTCGAAAGCGTGGAGTTTGACGGCACGCTTCGAGGGCCAGAAAACTCCGAAGGACTCCGCGAAACAAGGCGTCAACTGACGCTTCAAGTGAAGCTTCAACGGACGGCTGCGTGGACGCCCGCGCAGTCCTTGCGGGGCCTCATCGAGGGCTTATTTCCGATCGTGTCGAGCACGAGGAAAGGAGCCCACCATGCGATCTGCGACTGCGACGATCTTCAATTCAAACGCCGCGCACGTCGCGCCCGTCCTCGCGAACTGTGCCAGGCCTCGCCGCCGTCTGCGCGCACGTCCACGTCTTGGAACCCGCCGATGAACGCGGGGCGGATCGCGGCGGCCCTGGCGAAGATCGAACACGCCCAGCGTATGCTCGATGAAGGGGTCCGCGATCTCGCCGCTGCTACATCGGTCGTGCCGGGCGACGTCGCGCCCCGCACGATTCGTCGGCCACCCGGCGAGAGCGACGAGGTTGCGGCGGCGCGCGCAAGGCGCATTCTTCGAGAGAAGGGGTTCGTACCGCGATGATGCTTAACCTGGACATGCGAAACATTACGCCGCTCCCGTCGGGGGGCTTCCGCGTGCGCATCGAGCGTGCCGGCGAAGTGCTCGGCGGGACCTCCGCCACGCCGGAGGAAGCCGCCGCGCTTCGCGACGCGCTCAAGCGGCAGATCGCGGACGATGATCTCGTCCCTGCGACCGGCCGCACGATCGCGGAGCTCGGGAATGAGTTTCTCGCCTCGCGCTCAGGCAACCGCTCGTCCAAGGACGACGGCGGGCGATGGCGCAAGCACGTGGCGTCGTCGCCGCTCGGTAAACGAGTCCCCTCCACCGTGAGCGTCAAGGACGTCGTCACGTGGGTCGCCGCGCTCCAGACCAAGAAGACGAGCTACGACCCGAAGAAGCACGGCAAGCGCGAGACGAAGCCGCTCTCCTGGCAGACGCGAAAGCACGCGCTCAACTTGCTCCGCCGCTTCTTCGTGTGGGCTGTCGAGCAAGAGCACGCGACGGTCAACCCGTGCCTCGGGCTAAAGGTGGCGCGACGAGACGGCGACGAAGGCGAGGGGTACCAGGAAGGCTGGTACCTCGACGCCAGCGAGCAGGCGAAGGCGTTCGAGATCCTGAACGACGACCCCGAGCGCTGGATCGTGGCGTTCGCGATCGGCACGGGGCTCCGCCAGGGAGAGCAGTGGTGCCTGCACTTGGAAGACGTCCACGTCGACGGCGACGACCCGCACGCGCTCGTTCGCTTCGGTTCATGGGACGCGAAGAGGAAACGCTACCGCTCGCCGAAGGGGCGGGCCGGCGACAAGAAGACGCGCCGCGTGCCGCTCTTCGGGCTCGCGCTCGACGCGGCGCGCGAGTGGCTCAAGGTGCTGCCGACCTACGCCCCTCACAACCCGCACGGTCTGATGTTCCCCACGCCCGCCGCGGAGAAGGACGGCACGGACGGGCATCGCGACTACCGCGGGGGCGCGCGCCGCATGGGGAAGCCCCCGGCGTGCTGGGCGAAGGTCGTCGCGGCGCTCGACATTCCGCGCCTCGGTCGCAAGCCCTGGTGGCACCTGCTCCGTCACACGTGCGCGTCTTCGCTCGTCTCCGGGTGGTGGGGTCAGCGCTGGCGTCTGGAGGACGTCCGCGCGGTCCTCGGACACTCGTCGGTGAAGGTTACCGAGCGCTACGCGCACCTCGTTCCGAACGTCGTCCAGGGAGTCGCGAGCGCCGCTCACGTGGCTTGGGAAAGCCGTCACGGCGCCGTCACGACTTTTTCGGCCCCCACCAAAATCTCTAACAAGATCGATTGCGCGCCCGGCAGGACTCGAACCTGCGACCAACGGCTTAGAAGGCCGCCGCTCTATCCAACTGAGCTACGGGCGCGTGCGAAAACGCGCTCAACTTAGCGTCGGCGGTGGGCGCGATGCAACACGTCGCCCGTTCGCCCGCCGTCTACGGAGCGATCGCGAAGTCGCCGTAGTCGGCGGCGCTCGGACTGTTGGTCTGGTCGCCGTCGGTCATGAGGCCGAGGCCGAGCAGCTGAGGAACGTCGGCGTTCGGGTCGTTGTCCTCGAAGTGACGCCTGAACTCGGCCTTCAGATCGATGTCTTCGGTCGTCCACACGTCGAGCGGTCCACCGGACTCGAGCACGACGGTGTCCTGCGCGACGAACGGATTTCGGATCGGGTGGCAGACCGAGCCCGGTCTGTCGACGGCGCTCCAGACGTACTTGAGCGTGTACCAGCGAAGGCCGCGCTTCCACGTGAGGTACACCGAGGCGGCCGAGTCCTCGTGCCCGGCCGTGCACTCGCTTCCATTCACGGGGAGCGTCTCGGCGCGCCATCGCCATCGCACCCGCTGCGCCGCAGCCTTCTCCGAATCGGTGAACATCACGCCGAGGACCGTGGTCTCCGTGCCGGGTAGGTAGCGTCCTCGCACGTACGGCGGCTGCGCTTCGACGATGGCGTAGTAGTTCGTCGGCCCGGACTCGCGTTCGACGACGCGCCATCGATGGATGTCGATCGTCTGCCCGCTCGGAGCAGCGGGCGCGTCCGCGAGCGCGACGCTCGAGATCAGCGCGACGGCAAGCGCAGCCGAGAGGCGACCGCTCCAGCGGCGCGCGGTCCGATTGGTGACGTGGCTGTCGCTCGAAGTCATGGTGTCTTCTTCGATGCCGAAGCGAAACCGACGGAGGCAGAGAGAGGGCGCGATGCATCAGCGGAAATGTCGGCGTGCGTGCATTGAGCATCAGCGGCGATGTGTCTGGCCGTGCAAATCTGAACGGCCACACTCACGCCTTTGCAAAAAAAAAGTCGATGGCACGCAACGCAAGCGTGCACTCGTGCATCGCGTCCGGGGCACGCGCGTTGCTCACGCAAGCCGGCCTACGTGCGATCTCTCCGTCTACTCCGATGCGGCCTCGTCCTTGGGCTCCTCCTCTCGATCGTCCGTCACGCGAACGCGGCCGAAGCGCCGATGCGTCTTCGGGTCGATTGGTCCGCGCTCGCCGATAGCTATCTTCAGTTGGGCGCCGGCTCACCCTCTCCTGGGTCCGATGCGGCGAGCCACGCGCGCGTCGTGACGTCGGAGAGCTCGCCTTGGTTCGGCTCCGGGCTGAAGATGTCGATTCTGCTCCGTGATTGGCAGGGGGCGACGCATCTCGCCGGTGGTCCCATGGCTGTGACCGATGCGATCCGGGCGAGCAGTGCGAGCCGCATGCTCGTCGCGCGCGTTGGGCTGGGTGGGGGACGGATCGTCCCCTACATTCACATCGGAGCCGGGCAGTGGCGCGAGCCCGCGCAGCGTCTGCTGTACGCGCCCGTCGAGATCGCCGGCGAGGCGGGCGCCGGCATCGAGGCGCGCATCGCGAGCTGGTGCGCCCTTGCCGTCGAGTACGACTGGACCGCGGTCTACATCGACGATCACCGCAGCAACGGGATCGCGCCGCAAACGAGCGGCGCGTTCGCCGTGGCGCGCTTCGACTACTGAGCCTCCGCAGACGACGTCAACCGGGGCGCACGTCTCGCACTTCGGATCGCTGAGTCGACTTGCCGAAGGGCTCTGCCACGCCGAGGCCCTGCATCAAGCCTCAGGGTGTCCCACTGTGACCAGCTCTCCGTGAGCTTGCCATTCGTGAGCCGACTGATGGTGATGCCATCGACCGAGGTCACCCTCTCCCGAGACGATGAGGTCTTGGATCATGAAGCGCAAATCGGGGGAGGTCGTGCTCCTTGAGGCCGCGCATCCGCGAGTGATCCGTGATCGCGCTCCGCCAGAAGGTCTGGGCGCCGACGTTTCGCCGCGCCACCGCCGCCTCCCACTGGCCCGGATAGCGGGCGAAGAGCTCCGTGGCGGCGGCCTTCCCCAGACCCGCACGCCGGTGCTTTCGTAGAATGAAGAACTCGGCCACGTTCCGATCCACGGCCAGCCCCGTGTGCCCGGCGCAGTTCAGGAGCGCGAAGCCGACGAGCCGGTCGGCATGCCGCAAGAAGAGCGGGACGAGCCCCTCTTCGCGCCAGTACCCGTCGAGCGGATAGGGTTCGAACCGCCCGTCGTCGTCGACTTCGCCGCGAGCCGTGCCCGCCCAGTGCTCCGAGAAGTCGTGGACGTAGAGCTGGAAGAGGTTCTCGAGGGCGGAACGTTGCGCGAGGGGGACGAGCTGCAACTCGATATCGACGGCCATGGAATCTCAGCGAGCTACCGCGTAGTTGAACCGCTCACCCGCCCATTCCACGAGCGCTTCAAGCTCGGGCTCGCAAAGCCGTCGGTGGACGAGGGGCAGGGGCGGCAGCGCGGAATGCGCCCTTTCGAAGAGAGCCTGCGCGGGTCCGTTCGCGGCCATGGACGATGCGTACCAAAGACCGTGCAGCGTCGGATAGGCCTCGTAGATCGCTCGCGCCCAGCGTCGCGCCCGCGGACGCGGCCCAGAATTGATCGCCATCGACGCCCCAACCTGGGTCGGCCAATCGCTCGCTAGATCAAGCAGCTCCACATCGGCCGCGAGCGTAAACCCGACGAGAGCTGGTCCGTTTCGATCGACGTCTATCGTTCGCGTTGCCTGAAAGCACTCGGCGAAACAGATTGGGCCGTCGATGGCCGTGTACATGATCCCTCTGTCTTGGATTCGCTGCGGCTCGTCGTGGTGATCGAATCGTGAGCCGGTCGGCCCGAAGTGCCGAAACGTGTTCCAGTGCACGCGGTGGGGGGTATCGCCGAAGTAGATTCGCCAGAGCGTGGTCCCCGCCGGCACGCGCCGAATGACGGGCGGAGTCTTCGCGAGCTCGACGGCCTCCGGAGGCTCGGGGAACTTGGACGCCATTCGCTCAGAGCGATTCGAGAAGATCAATCACCGCAGACGGCGGATGGCCTTCACGCAACCAGTCGAGTGGAGTCATCGGCTCGCTTTCGTCGACGAGGAGCTCTGGCTGCGGCGTTGCGAACCAGCGCTGCACCGCGACGGGATGCAAGCCGAGATCTTTCACGACTGGGAGCACCTCCGCGAGCCCGGAGATGACCCCCTTCTTCGAGAGCTGAAAGCGGGGGAGCATCCACCGCCCCTCAAGCTTCACGCCATAGAGAGATCCCTCGATGAGGCGCTGCCGGACGCGACTCGTGTTCACGTCGAGCCGCTCAGCGACCTCTTCGACGCTCAGACTGGTGGCGAGGAGTTGCTCGTACTCCGACTGCGTACGAGGAGCTCGCGCCTCCAAGCGGAATCCACCCGCCGCTAGCGCGTCTCGCTCCTTCGAAGAGAGTGGCCCCCTTGTCGGCGGATCGCCTTCGGCGAGCCGGGTGTTCAGCTCGCGGCGGAGGCGCGCGAGCGGCTCCATGTTGCGGAGACGCGGAGACCGAGTCTCACGCAAGAGTGCGAGCATCGCGTTCGCGTGCTCCGCGAGGGGTGCTTCGACGCGTTCACTGTCGCTTCGGGCCATACGGCACCTCCGTTAGTAAGCGTTAGCGAACGTTAGCACCCGTTACCGAGGTCGCCAAGCCACCGAAGCATCCCCACGCAACGACTCCCCCACGCACTCGCGTTACTTTCCAAATCGGCGGAGCGCGGCTTCAACGAGCTCGGCGAGTGGCGTCTTCTCGTCCAGGGCGAGGTGGGACGCGAGGGTGCGCCTCAGCTCGTCAGTCGCCGCCCCGACAAGCGACGCAGGTTCGATGAGAACGGCAGTTAGAACCAACGACTCGAGGCCGAGAAAGCGCCGTCGCTTCGTGGGCTCTGCGACACCGATGCTCATGCGCGTGCCGACGTCGTCATAGGCGAGAATGAATTCTCCGTCCTCGACGTCCGGAGATTCCAGGTACGCGACGGCGTCGGCGACGGACTGGAACGCGAGAAGCTCGCCGTCGCGGCAGACTACGAAGAGAGCGTGGGACACTCGGTGAGACCTCTTTCCCAAGGAGATGGGAACGGTGTTCAGCGCGCCAGCGGATACGCCACGTCGAGGAGGCCTCGCAGCCCCATCCTCTCGGCGCTCGACAACAGCGCGCAATGCCGCGGGCGCGTCGCGCGCTCGTCGAGCCACCACGCGAGCTTCTCGATCTCCGCGCTCGGACGGCCGCGGCAGTCGGCGCGGGGCAGCGTCGGTGCGGGCGCGCGCGTTGTACGACTCCCAATCGCGGAGATGCCCGAGCACGAGATGGTGCTCTTCGCCCCCTTCGCAGAGCGTGATGAGGTTGCGCGCGTCGAGCTCGAGATCGGGTCGGCCGACGCGCACGACGAAGTTGAACGGAACGATGTGGTGCACGTTCAAGGAGTGCGGCCGATGCTCGACGTCGAGGGCGCACGCCGCGCACCGCGGTTTCTCGGCGATGAAGGACGCGCGGACGTGCTGCCAGCGCGGACTGCGCGCGGGCTCGTGCAGGGTCTTCCGGACCGTTGCAGATGCGGTCAGTCGTTCGTCGGGGATATCCATCGCGCCGTCTCGCTGTCCTCACAGACAGTTAGTGGCGAGGACGCGAGACTGGCGAAAGCGGGCGGCGAATTACGGGAGGAGATCCCGAGCGCTGCGCTTCACCATGTCACCACATGCCGGCGATCGATCCGCCGAGCGCGCCGTTTGCGATCAGGGGGACGAAGTGAACGGTGACGGCGTGGCGCTCTTCCTCGTCGGCGGCGCGCGCGCGACGACGGAAGCTCGTGCCCATCGACGAGCCGATCGCGTACCCGATGAGCGCACCGGCGATCACGTCGGAGGTCCAGTGGCGATCGCCGTCGATCATGCCCAGGCCGATCGCCGCCACGATCGGATAGCCCACGAGCGGGATGGCAACGTGGTCGGGATCGAAGGAGGAGAGCGCGGCGACGACGGACATCGCGGCTGACGTGTGGCCCGAAGGCCACGCCCACCCACCGTCGAGTCGGAAGGGGCGGAAGGCGCGCGCGTACTCGGGGTGATCGAGCACGTCGGCCGCGTGCGGGTCGCCGCCGTTGAGTGGGTACGCGCGGCCGGTCGTCCATTTGAGGAGCGCGGTCGTCGCCAGCGTCGCGGCGAGCGCTTGCAGGGCCGCGCTCCCGGCGCCGAGCGCGCCGCGATCGCGCGACGCGAGGCCGTAGCCCCAGAGGCCGGGCGCGACGAGCGCGGGGAGCGCGTAGCCCGCGACGTAGGCGGTGTCGCCCCAGGCGGGTGCGGCGAGGTTTCGTTGAACGGCGAGACGGACAGCGTGATCGCCGCCGCCGAAGGCCATCGCGCCGGTTTCGGCGACGGCGGCGCCGTAGAAGATGAGGTTCGTGCCGGTGAAGGCGTCGGCGAGGTCGGAGCCGAGAGCGTCGATCGGGGTGGGGTCGGAGGCGCGCGCGGGGGTGGCTGCGGAGAGCAGGGCGAGGGAGATCGCGAGTGGCGGGAGGACGCGGGGCATGGGGAGCGTAGTCGCGAGTTTTTGCTACTATACCGACAACATTTGTCTCGTCGGGCGAGATAACTTGTCAGTACACTAGCAAAGATCCATCCCATGCCTCCCGCCCGCTGCACCCTCGAGATCCACGTCGCCGGAGCCTGGCGCGTCGCCGGCAACGTGACCGTTCAGGAGCCCGAGCGCGGAATCTCGTCACCCGCGGCGTTCGAGTACGACCTCGACTACCTCGACGCGATGGCCGACGCGCTGGACGCGCGCGATGCCCGCGCGGTGTCGTGCCGGTATCCCGTGGCTTACGGCGTCCCGGAGGAGACCGCGTGGCCGCCGTTCCTTCTCGACGTCATGCCCGCAGGCGCGGCGCGGCGTCACTGGGAGGGGGTCCTCGGGCTCCCGAACAACATGTCGTCGGATTGGTCCATGCTCGTCCGGGGCGCGGGGAACCCGCCGGGCAACGTGCGGGTGCGCGAGGCGGTCGAAGCGGCCGAGCCTTCGCCGCACCCTGGGTTCCCGCGCAGCGACGTCCTCGAACGACGCGAGCAGTTCGTCGAGTATGCGCGTGCGAACGGCGCGCCGGTGTCTGGCTCCACGGGCGCCGGCGGAGACGCGCCGAAGTTTCTGCTTCGCGAAGACCTCGAGGGTCGCTGGCACGCGGACGGCGCGCTCGCCGACGCGCGGACGCGCCGCTGTTGGCTCGTGAAGTTCCCGCGAACGCGCGAGGCGAGCGACCGGCTCATTTTGCGCGCGGAAGCGGGCTACCACGCTGCCGCGAAGACGATGGGCGTGCGCACGGGGGGAGACGTCGCATGGGAGTCCGACTGCCTCTTCGCGCGGCGCTTCGATCGCGTCGTTCGAAAGCGCTCGATCGAGCGACTCGGTCTGGAGAGCATCTACTCGCTCGCCGGCGTGGCGGACTTCGGAGTGCCCCTTCGCAAAGAACGACAGGCGGAGGCGATCGCGCGATTCGCCACCGATCCCGAAAAAGAGCTCCGCGAGTTCCTCCTGCGCGACGTGCTCGACGTCGCGCTCGGCAACACCGACAACCACGCGCGGAACACCTCGATGCTCAAATGGCCCGACGGGCGAATCGAGCTGTCGCCGCTCTACGACTTCGCGCCGATGATCCTCGACCAGCGAATGATCGCGCGCGTGAGCCGATGGGAAGACAGCGCCGACCTCCCCGACTGGGCGCGGGTCGCCGACGCGTTAGCCCCGACGCTGGAACCTCCCAAGACGAGACGCTGGCTGCGCGGGCTCGCACCCGCCGTGGCCGAGCTGCCGGCGACAATGAAGGCGTGCGACGTTCCGAAGGCGGTGATCGCGCGGACCGAGGAGCGCATCGGCCAGGTGGCGCGTGCACTTGGCGCGCTTCGCGCGTGACGAAGGAGCGATCGTGAAGAAGGAAGACCGCGCGGCGCTTCGAACCCAGCTCTACGACCGCGCGAAACGCGCGGACCTCGGCCTCGTCGAGGCCGTCAAGATGATGCGGAAGATCGCGGGCAAGACGCAGGCGGAGTACGCGACGCTCGTCGGCGTGAGCCCGAGAGTGCTGATCGATTTCGAGCGGGGCGTGGGGAACCCAACGGTGAAGACGTTGGAGAAGCTGCTCGGGCCGTTTCGGTTGGAGCTGACGGTGCGGCGGAAGGGGGCGGAGTGAGGGCGGGGAAAGGGGGCGCGCGCGTGATCAGACCGCCAACGTGTCGAGCGCCGCGCGAACAAGTGCGCGTTCGTGGGCCGGCAGGGAGTCGCACCCCGCTGGAAGTCTCTTCGGCCCTACGACGCTGCGGCGCTAGGCCGAAGCGTCACTCGTGACGGGTTGGCTCGCGGGCGAATCCCCCGCGGGCGTGTGGGTCGCCGGTTCCGCCGGCGCGGTGGGAGCCGGAAGGGTCCCCTTGATGAGCGGCCGTTCCTTCTTCCCCATCGTGTGGCGAGCCTCGCGGGTCGCCTTGGCGAGAGCAACGGCGTTGGCCTTGTCCTCGACGGTCCGCGCGGGCTTCTTGGGCGGGGAGAATCCGAACGCGAGAGCTTCTTGCTCCCGATTCCGAATTGATTCTCCACCCACGATCGGAGCGCCCGATCCGCTTCGCGGCGCGCTGTCTCTGCGTCCTCGCGGGTCGCGAGGGCGGCCTTGGTGCGCGCGCGGAGCGTGGAGAGATCCGTGCGGGAGTCGAGGGTGCCTTGGTTAGATCGCGATCACGGAGGAGAGCGGGAGGGGCTTTCCGTTGATCGCGATGGTGGTGGCGGGGTCGACGAAGGTCGAGAGCGCGTGGAGACGCCGGGTGCAGGCGTCGACGATGACGGCGTTGGGGGGTTTGGTGGGCATTGGGGTGGGTGGCTCCTTTCTCGGGGCGGTGGGGAGCGCGCGACGCGGGGGGCGGCGGGCGGGGTCCTTACTGACAGTTAGTGG
>PLXW01000049.1 GCA_003151595.1 Myxococcales bacterium | reverse complement strand
GCGGAGGCTGCGGTGGCGCGGGCGGGGCGGCCGGTGGCGGTGGCGGATCGAGCATTGCGCTCTTGTCTTTCCAGGCGTCGGTCACGATGACGACGTGCTCGTTCGTTGCTGGGAACGCGGGGAATGGATCGAAGGGCGGAGATGCCGAGGGCGGACAAGCCGGAAGTCTCAACGCGGGAAATGGGGTGACAGGAGGTTGCCAGGCGGGAACCGGCGGAAACGGCTCCGGCGGCAACGGCGGCGGCGGTGGTGCGGGGGGTGACTCCGCGGCAATCGCGTATTCGGGGACGGCGCCGGTTGTCGATGGCGCGTTGGTGACGTCGAGAACCTCGCTTGCGCATGCGACGCTCGGCACTGCGGGGACGAAGGGAGCCGGCGGCGTGGCGGGTGCCGTGGCCGCGGTGGGGAGTGCCGCGGGGAATGCGGGAGGTCCTGGCGTCGCGGGGGTGGCGCAGGGAGTGGTCGGGCCGCTCTGAATCAGCTCGCGGAGTTTCGATACGGGCTGGCTTCTCGGTCGTCGCCTTGAACGAGCGGCAAGACTTGATTCAACCTGTGCGCGACTCGTGACAATGGCGCCCCCCGGGGCATGTTGATTGCTCGCCAAGGCTCAATCGCGCCGGCCATACCCAGGGCCGCGATCCCTTCGGGGCGCTTCGCCGTAATCACGACGAGCAAAAGGACCGAACCACCTAGGTGCGTGTCGAACCGCACGATGTCCCCTCGCGCAAGGTCAAAAGCACGCTCGAGCGGCTTCGCTGGCTTGTAGACGACCCGGAGATATCGGGTGCCAATTTCCACGACGACTATCGACGGCCTCGCGCTAATTATTAGCATAACGGCCCCAAGAAACAGCAAGAGAACGATGCCCCCGTCCAAGAAGAGGTCGAACCGTTTCGTCGGGAGGTGTGCGAGGAAATCTCCAAGGAACGTCAACGCGCCCGCGAGGAAGATCCCACCGAAAATAATCGCATAGGCGTCGAAAGGGCGCGATGCGACGAGAGTGAATCGACCGTCCCGCCACGATTCCGAAAACCGTGTATCTGGAATGGGATGTAACGCGCCGCCAGTTTCATCTTTGTGGAGATTGTTAGAGGGGTCATTCACGGCTATACCTGTTCGTTCAGATCCCTATTTGCGGAGGTGTCGAGTTTAACGTCGTTGCCGAGGATCATCGTGCGCCGACCGCCTTCGCGAACCCCGCATAGCGCGGGTCTCCCTCGACAAGGCGTACCATTGTCGCGCCGAGCGATCGGATCACGGCGCCGTCGAATACGTGCCCGCGTAGCCCGACATCATTGACGAGCAGGTCGAATGAACCCTGTCGCGCAGCGCTGACCAGATCGGCCGCGAACGAATCACAGCCGCGTGTCGAGCACGAGAGGATTGCCTGTGTGATCTCCCCCCTCTTCAGACCGAAGATGACGCCGGGAGGGGAAAGCGGCGTATGACCCGCTTCGACCATGACGACGCGGTCGAAGGCTCCGGGATGCGCGGCCACCACGGAGGACGCAAGCGACGCGCCTTGTGAGAATCCGCCGTAAAGGAGGGGGCCCTCGGAAACGTACGGTCCGTAGCGTGCGCGCAGTTCGTCCCGCGCTTCGAACGCCTGCTTTGCTATGGCCTCCGACGAGGGCCAGGCGTAGCCGGAACGGAGCGGCACCCCCTGCGGGCACAGGACCCACGCGAAACCCGCGGTCGTCGCACGCCACTCGCTGCAAGCCCAGTCGGCCCGATCCTCAGCGCCGTGCGCGGCGATCACGATCGGGCGCGGCCCTGTTGCCCCCTGCGGTCTCGTGACGAAGACGACAGCGCCGCTCGGAAGGACCCATCGCTCGATCCACTCCCCGCCGAGGGGCTCAAGTGTCGCGGCTGCGTCGCCCGACCCCTCAGCCGCCGCCGGACCGGGTGCAGTAGCGGAGAGCGCGCCCGCACCACTCTCGCGGTCGTTCGCGTCCAGAGTTGGCGGTGTCGCGCGCCCGCAGCCAAAACATCCAAGGACAGCGAGTGATGCCAGGAGAGCGCAAAGTCCAAGCAACTCCCAAAGCGGCGGGCTCGCGGTCAAAGATCCGCTCGACCTAGCGAGCGTGTCGTTCCGGCCGGCGATTAGGCTCAAGTGGCATGAGCGTCGGTGCTTCAGCAACCCTCTCAGCCCTGCAATAGTCCCCGAAAACGCATTCCACGGCGGCTTGACACTCACCGGGCTAGTGACGAATGGTTTGCGGTTTTTCGAACGCAACCGTGTTCCCCGTAGAAGAAGAATACTCATACGGCCAGGTGTAGCGCCCATCGGCTGTGGAAATTCCCTCCAAGTTCCCTAGGTACAGTTCCCCATTCCGCGAACCGTCCATGTCCTCCGACATGATGGCAAACATATCCTCGAACCCATCCCCGTTAACGTCACCGACCGCAAATGGCGAACGCCCCTCCGCACCAGGATCATCTAGCCTCATCAACCGAGCAGGCATAACGAAGCCGGCTGCTACCTTGAATGGAACCGGGTTCACTTCGCCTCCAAGCATCCCTCTATCGGCGACGAACACGACACTATCCTTCGAGCGGCCAGGGGCCACGAATACATCCCATGCGAATTGGGGCGTTGCCCACCCCTGGAATGGCCATACTGCGATGGCCCTCAACGCAGGCACTTCGAATGCAGTCGCCCCTGGAACAAAGAAGAACTCTGGTTGCGCCATGGAGGTCGCACCTGGGCGGATCCCCACAATGTCTGCCAACCCATCGGCGTCGAGATCGGCGACCCTCAGTTGCGGGTCGATTCCGCGCGGATTGTCGTTCTGCCCAAAAGGATACGCTCCCGGCACCTGACTTGCTGGCGTCATGGAAAAGCCGCCGGGGCCGCCGCGGTAGAAAACCAGGCGCCCGTCATCTAGGAGAGACGCGGCGTCGTCGTACCCGTCTCCATCGAAGTCGCCACCTGATGCCCAAGCGCGGGACCGTTGGAGGACTGTGGACGGGCTAGTTGCGATGCCATTCGGCCCTGAAAGGTACACGCCAAGCCCGTTTCCGACCGAAAGCCCAACGTCGGCGAAGCCGTCACCGTTGATGTCTCCAAAGCGAACGATTTCGTTTTCGACTCCAGCCGAAGCCCGGCAGACGCGTCCCGCGGCTCGCCAAGGCGAGGATATCTGGCTCGCTCCTCGGAAAAAAAATACGCAGTGCGGTTCAGCCGGTGCCAACAAGTCGTCGAATCCGTCGGCGTCGACGTCCCCAATCGGAACCAGTTGGCCAACGTTCGCGCAGCGCACTCGATCCATTGGATTCGTCGGATTCACCGGCGCAGAATTGCATGGCGTGGCCGCGTTGGGGAGCAACGGTACGGTCCGTCCATCATTCTCCTCAATGTGTGAGCGCCCCAAAAAGACATCCTGATGAAAGACGAGATCGGCAAGGCCGTCGCCATTCACGTCGGTACCGTAGAGAATCCCTTGTCGAGCGCTCGACGTCGTCCGCGAGACGATTCGAAGGCGGGATACGGCGCTGACTTTTGCAGAGTGATCGTCGATCACGCGCCAGAACCAATGCCCATCCTCAATCTTCGTCAACGCCGCGGTGCCCGTGCCTAACCTTGCTTCGACTATGCTTGCGAAGCTGGCTGAGCGAGAGAGTTGAATGTGCCCTTCGCTCTCTGGACTCCAGCGGAAGACTACGTGACTAGATGAAATCGTACTTCCAGAGAGCGGGGACACGATTCGAGGAGGCTCCGCTTGTGTCTCCAGTGTTCGCGGCGCGCCACTCGATGCGTCGTGGCTCGCCGGCCTGAAGCGAGAACGATGGCACCCAGCGAACAAGAGAAGAAACACGCCGGTCGCCGCGCACCTGAGATTGTGCTCACGAACCCGCATTAAGGGTGCGTCGAGTTCGCAAGCGCATGTTCCAGAAAAAACGAAGGCATCAGTTGGTGAATGGCCCCATCTTTGTCGTGCTCGCCAGGATGGTATAGCTGCGCGGGAATTGTTCCGAAATAGCCGGCACCGTCTGCGACCTCGTCGACGAGCCCTTCCCAGAACGGTTGCGGAGTGTTGACGAACGTGGCCGACGGCAAATCGGTAGCGAACGCTCTGCTCGAGTTCGGAAGAATCACTTCCACTGTCGGCTCCCGCGCGAACGCCGGGCGAAATGCGGGATCGGCGTATTTTGCGTAATGCGAATAGAGTCTAACGCTGCGCCCAGTACTGCCGCCTTTCCACCACATGGATATTTGATGTGCCATGTCAATCCACAAAGAATCCGCAGCTCCCGGATAGCCGTCTAGCGAGTATATCTCTTTGAGTTCCGGGAAGGCGTCCTCATCCATTGAGCTACTTATCAACGACAATAACGATTGCACACCTGCGCTAAAACAGGATGCCGAGCAGACGCCAAGACGCGGCGGAGTGAAAGGAAAGCGCGAACCGCCGACGTCGCGCTGCAGAAAGTATGCGATCTCCAGAAGGAATCGACGCGTGCGTTTCGCGGAAAGGATTCCCCTAAACTGACCTTCCCTGGGCGCCAAGGGGAAAACGAACACAACTCGCTTTCCGGAAGCATTGCATTGGTTGATGAAGCGCTTCCCGCCAGAGGTTAGGTAGTTGTCGGTCATCTCCGAAAAACTGTCATGCCCAGTTCCGTACGGGTAGTCTCCCTTCTTCGGCCCCGTAAATGGGGAAAAGAAAACGTGCATCGAGACAGGCTGAGCAACATCTAGTCCGGGTGGAACGTAGACCGCGGTTAGCTCCGGAACTGAAGTTGCCTCTCCGGGCATGTTCAGAATCGCGTTCGGAGTGGTCTTCAGAAAGAGGAGCCGCCCACCGTTGGTGCCAAACGACGGCACGTTCGGCTGAAGAGTCGCCGCGAACCTCCCAAAGCCGGTTCCGCTTTGGTTCAGAACCGGAAGACCACCAAACTTAAGTATATTGTACATGTAGGGGGGGACATCCGGGCATCCGTGCGCCTTCCGGTCTGGACCTCCGTCCCGGAACAGCGTCAGCGCGCCGTGGAGGATGTGTCGCCACTGATCAACTTGGCCTGTGCTGTGACTAAAGAGGGGTGCAGCGCCGAAGTCACGATTGCCGTCAAATGCGACATATTGGTCGTCGGTCACGACTAACGCCTGAGTAACGGGCCAAAGTCCTGGTCTCGATATTCGCGCGACGAAGTGCTGCCCGTCCGCAACTTGCAGACCCGCCTTCTGTTCAGCATCGGTGAGTGGGCGGAAACTCTGTCCGGCGTCCGTCGAGATCTCGTCAACAGCGTTCGGGATTGCCTCTTGGAGGACATCGTAGGCCTCGTATGAAATGAGATGTGCAGTCACGCGATCTCCCTGTTGTCGTCACCATTCAGGCTGGATGCAGACGCTAGCGCGGTATCGCCCGATCCCGCGTCCTGAACAGCCTTGATGTCAGATGGCGCGAAGAGCACGAACGTTCGATCGCCGAACCGGATTTCACCCCGATAGGTCTCACCTGGTCGGGACCCGGCGAACCGAAACTCCCTTCGCGGTCCGACGTGCGTTCCACTCCCAAGTTGTTGCTGAAAGGCGACGTTGCCACTCGAGTCAAGCAGCACAAGGGTATCCTCGTCCGTCCAAGGAGTATCGTCGGCTACGGCGACGCTCATCTTGAACGGTAGGCGTCTTCGACCTCCCTCGCACGGCGACCGCCTTGCAAAGCGGTCGTAGAAGCGGCACGCCATCGTGTCCCGCGTTGTCTTGTACTCGCGCAGTGCGTCCCCAGTGCTCCTTCGCTGTTCTCCATCCGGCCAGAAGGCGGCCATGCAGGCGTCGTTTGGCTCCTTCACCTTGGGACATGGCCACATCCCGGTGTCGACCGTCGTCCCCGCCGCAAGGAAGAACATGATCACTCGGCGGTTCGGTGCGTCGTCGACGTTGCGCGCTGTCTGATCCGGTCCATTCATCTCGGCGGCGCCGAGCAGCACGAGTGGGTTGAATTTTCCGCAGCTCTGAAGCGACATCTTAGGCAAATCGCCAGGCTGCGCGCCGGCGCCACCGAGAAAGTCGGCAAGCTGCATGCGGAATGGCGTGCCTTCTGGCGAGTCGTCGCTCCCGGAGGAGCCGCTGCCCGTCGGGGGCGGAGGGGGCGTGCACAGCCAGTCCATGTACGCGCCGAAGAGAGCCTTGCGAGTGACTGGACCGGCTCGCCCGTCCGCGGTGTTTCCGCTGTCGGTCTGGAAGGCCTTCACCGCGCCCGTCGTTCCGGGCCCGTAGTCGCCGTCGATCGCGCCCGCGTAGTACGGATTGCTCGCGGGATCGCTTGCGGGATTGCCTTGATCGTCAGTCGCTCGGCCGCTGATCGTTGAGAGCATTCTCTGGATGGTCTTCGTGCCCCAAGCGTCGCCGACCGCGGTGTTGCTGTAGAGGTCCTCCCATAGACTCGGCTGACGCGTCAGCAGCGCATAGATCGCAATGGCGCGTCGGTCGCCCAAGGTTTTGTTGAGCGCATCGTCGCCTGCGGGATCGCAGTGCCCAAAGAGTGCAGCGGGGCATCCTCTGTTCATCGCGACGACGTTGGAAAGTGTCCCGAGTTCGTCGCGGAAAGTTGGCGCAACGAATGACGAATCGAAGTCGAACGCGGGGTCGTTCAGACGCCAGCAAGCGACAGGGACGAGCGGGATGCGGATTGCGTTGAGGTACGTGCCTCCGTCGGTCGGGGCGACGTAGAACAAGGCGCGCGAGTAGGTCGCGTGCTGAGCCCCCGTGCTCGTGCTGCTGTTCGGGTCGTCGTCGCTCATCTCAGCACCCGTACGCCTGCGCCAGCTGTGCTTTCGTGGCGTCGTCGAACTGTCCCGTCGTCTGAAGCTGGTATTGCGCCTGGAAGTCCTGAAGCGCGATGACCATCTCGTCGTCATCGTCGCTGGCTGTGCAATCCCATAAGAAGCCGAGGTTATAGAGGCGCGCCTTCCACCCCGCGTCGGAGTCGTCGTCGATCGGCGCGAGGCGGCCCACTTGAAGCGCGAGGCCGAGCCCCGTGACTTGGAGAAAGCTCGCCTGCGCGATCTTCGAAAAAGGCGACGAGAGGATGCCGTCGCCATCGGCGCTGAGATCGGCGTCGTCGAGAATGCAGGCCGCGTTCGCGAGCGCCGTCATGTCGAGCCCGAGCAGCTTCACGCGAAGCTCGAGAGGCGACTGCTGGATGACGAAGGTGTGGACCGCGCCCGTGGGACGAGTGACCGTCCCGTCGGCCAGCGGCGGGATGTAGATCGCGTCGTTCGGGACGAGCTCGTGCGGGTTCGTTCGCAAGCTCGCGAGGTCGGCGTTGTTCGGATCGTTCCACACGACCGTGTAGTCCTCGAACCCGTAGGCGTACGCGATCCCCGAGATGTGCTCGCCGGGGAGGACCTGGTGCGAGAGGTTGGAGTGCGGTTGCGCGAAGGGACACGAGATGCGGCAAAGACCACCGGGGCTCACGTCCGAGATGCGCGCGGATCCGAGCGAGTCGAGGAGCCCGTCGTTGACGCTCCCGTCGGGGAGGACGATGCGGTACGGGCGGTTCGATACGGGATCGCCGTTCTGATTGACGAGGCGGATGGCGATGAACGTCGTGGTGTCCGGAGCGGACGAAGGCGGCGGCGGCACGAAGTCCGGGACCGGGTCGCTGGGGCGATCGGGGAAAGGCCACGGCCTCTGCGGCGCCCTCTCGATCCGGATCCGGTCGTCGGCGAGCGCATGAACGAGCGTCTGTCGGAGCTCGGTGTCGAAGTTACGGAGGATCCGCCGAGGGTCGTCCGTCGGCCGCGTCAGCTCACGCGCGAGTTGCCGATGGGTGAGCGCGTCGTAGACCGCGAGAAGCACGGTGGCCATCACGTCGTCGGTGGCGCCGGTGCTGTTGAAGGCGTTGTAGACGAGCCCTTGGACGAAGGAGAAGTTGCGCGACGAGGACGCGCCGGGCTTTTGGTCGGAGGGTGATGTCCGCGTGATGAGCCACTGAACGCCGAAGCGGTCTTCGAAGCGCCAGGGTCCACCGGGGAAGAACCTCACGACGCCGTGACGGTATCGGCGCGACCCGCGGCCAGCAAGGGACGGGCGTGCGGCAAAGCGTCGCCCGTTTGGATGACGCAGCTACCGCGGGGCAGTGTCAGGCCCGCGCAATCTGAACCCGCGCAAACCAGCGACGTCTGCGCGCAGCCGCGGTAGGTCGCCCACTTCGGACGAGTAGACCGTGTCCCCACGCAGGGCTCCGGAGGCCATCATCGCCCTCGAGCGCGATCAGCGCTCCCGTGTCGAGGGGTGATCCCTACCCTCATCCCTGCCGCCGAGGGCTCTTGCGGCGCGCCACGAGCGATGGCGCCGGGCCTTCGCGATTCCAAAACGCGACGAGCTCGCGCTGCTCGTCGGCCGTCGCGATCTCGTGGGGCAAAAAGGTCGCCAGGACCTCGCACTGCGCCTCCTGACGTTCGCGCTCGAGCCGATCGCGAACCGCGCCCGTCACATACGCCGACAGATTAGCGCCTTCGTCTTCGGCGGCGGCCTTCGCCAGACGGGGCTCGTTGCGTCCCATCGCGACGTTGACCTTTTGCGACCGCCATCGTCCCGACGGTGGCACTGGGCAGCACGCCGCTACGCCACTGCGAGTGGTCCCGTGCCAGGACATCGTGAACACATTTACGCCAGGACATCGTGAACACCGGCGAAGAAGGCCGCGAAGGAGTCGGCGGCGGCAGGAGCGGACGGAGGATCGGCGGTCGCGGGAGCGGTCGCAGCGGAGCCGGCGGTTGATGTGCCGGCGGTCAACGCGAGCAACGGCGGCGGGGCCGCTGCGAGCAACGGCCTTGGTGCCGCCGTTGCCGCAGCGTCGCTGAAGTCGGCGAGCTAAGGGCGCCTCATGACGCGGAGGGCTCGGGCTCCGCGCGGGTGGCGGGCCCCGAGCTCATGCCGGGAGCGAGTGCTCACCGACACGAAAGCAAATCGAACAGCGTGAACTCGATCGCGCGCGCGTTCGGCGACGGTGGACTGAACGAGTCCCCCGGCAGGGCACACTCCGCCGGGAACTGGAGCTTTGCCGCCGGCGCCAAGCTCGCGTGGTAGTCGAGAAAGTGCACGCGACCACAGGCGCCCGCGCTACCGATGGGTACGTCCGTCGACACCTGGAGCGGTACGGAGAGCCCACCATCGGACACGAAGGGCTGCGTCATCCACACGGTGGACGTCGCGGGGGTCTCGGCACCGAGATCGACGCGCGGCGACTGAATGACCATCGATCCGTCGACCGAAGCGTCGAGGTTCGTGAGCCATCGATCGAACTCTTGAACGGGCAGGCCACCGTCGACGAGCGTCGCGGTGACTTCTGGGTTGGTGCCGGCCAAGACATTCCAGGTCGCCATCGGACTGAGAGGAGCATTCTGATAGAGCCACTCATACCCAAAGTGACTGGTGAGGAAGCGCCCGCCCGCTCCAACGTAGCCCGCGAGATCGCTGAGCTCCGTGGCCGAGCGCGCGGTGCCGGCGCAGTCGCAGCCGAGGATCACGGCGTCATACGTCGCGAGTAGGCCCGCGTCCGCCATGAGCGCGTCGGGGGTCTGAAGTCCGGGCGGCGGTCCGATCCCCGCGTCACCTCCGTCGGCCCCTGCGTCGAGCGGCACACCCGGTCCGGGCCACGCGCCGTAAACCGCTTCCGGGTAGAGTTGGACCGAGCCCGTGCCGCCGGGGGCCGAGAACTCCGTGTCGTCCCAGCCGAAGTCGCGCAGCAAACACTCGAACATGTCGCACGCCGTGCCGAGGGCGATTCGCGGCATGTCGCCGTCGCTTTGCTTGCCCGGGAGTCGTGTGAGCGAGGCGTCGACCGCGTTGGAGCCGCACGCATTCACCTGCGAGACCACGAGCTGCCGGCGCCATTTGCCCAGCTCGATGACGAGCGGGATGCTCGCACCCGCGGGGACGTTGGAGAGCGAGAAGCTTCCGTCGGCGCCCGTGACGGCGCTCGCCACGACGCCGCCGGGGAGCTTCGAGGGGTCGGAGCACCACGTGCAATCGCTAGGGATGCCGGGCGAAAACGGGGCGAGCATGGTGCGCGTCGTCGGGACGTAGACGACGGCGCCGACGACGGGGGCGTTTCCAGCGGGATCGTAGGCGACGCCGGTGAGGGTGGTGGTTCCTCCGTCCGCGCACGCCGTCGAGGGGCATAGCTCTGTGGTGCATCCGGGGCTCGCCTCGCCTCCATCGCCGGCGGATGACCCGTCTCGCGTTTGCCCGTCGGGTAGCGAGCCGTCGAAGGCGTACGCGTCGAGTCCCCCGTCGTCTCCTCCGGCGCAATCATTCGCCTCTTCGCACGTTCCGCTCGGCGCCTTGCCGCACGCGGCAAAGAGCCAGACCGCAAAAGGTGCCATCGCCAGCAAAGCTCTGAGCCGACGACCACGATGCATGCATCCAGAGTGGACGATGCCTCTCGCTCGGGCTAGGTCGCGATGGAGACGTCGCCCGTTTGGATGACGCGGCTCGTGCGAGGTCGCGCCCTTGCCCGGAGCTGGTGAGCGCCCGCGCCCACCTTGCCGCACAGCGATCCACCAGCTACATCCTGCCGATGAATTCTACAGCCCGTCTCGCCGCGCTGGCCCTCCTGCTCACCGCGGCGTGCGGCGCGCCTCGTCCAACGGACACCGGCGCCGAGCCAACCGGCGAGACGAGTCTGGCGCTGACGTCGATCCCGACCGGCGTGCAGTGCGTCCAGATCACGGCGACCGGCTCGTCCACGGTGTCCAAGTCGTTCGCGGTGACGGCTGGGGCTTCGAGCGTGGGGTTGGCGCTGGGCGAGCTTCCGCTGGGGAACGTCGCGATCGCGGGGCAGGCATTCAATGCCGCTTGCGCGAGCATCGCTGGAACGTCGCCTACGTATGTCGCGGACCCGCAGACTGTCGTGCTCAAAGCGGGGCTCGTGACGAACCTGACCATGACTTTTCGCCCGGATAATCCCGTCAATGCGACAGCGAATTTCCTGGGGGATGTCGCTGAGATCGTGCCGACGGGATTTGGTACGTATTTTCTCATGAGCGATGGCACGGTGCGCGCGGCGGGCTTGACGCCAATTACAAACTCTCCGACCGTCATACCCGTACCTGGGCTCACCAACGTCGCACAGATCGCTGCCAGCGACTTCCAAGGCTGTGCACTTCTCGCAAATGGAACGGCTCAATGCTGGGGTCACAACTCGTTCGGCCAGCTTGGAAACGGCTCGACTACCAACACAACCGCGCCGGTCAATGTCGTCGGCATCTCTTCGGCCGTCCACCTCGTCGTTGGGAACACCTTTACCTGCGCGCTCCTCGTAGGGGGTACGGTTGAGTGTTGGGGTTACAACGCCGACGGGGAGCTCGGCAACGGCACCACAACAAATTCCAGCGTCCCCGTTTCGGTCCCTGGACAGTTCGCAAAGATCGCGGCAGCCGGGCAAACGGCGTGCGGGATCACTGAGGCCGGTGGCGTCCAGTGTTGGGGGCTCAACGCTTACGGCGAATTGGGCAACGGTACGACGACAAACAGCTCCGCCCCGGTCTCTACCTCGCTTGAAGCCGTGGTCGCCCTCGCTGCGGGCCTATATCACTTTTGCGCGCTGCGAGCGGATGGGACCGTCCGCTGCTGGGGCGACAACAGCAACGGTGGACTTGGCAATGGGACGTATACGAATAGCAGCACCCCAGTGCTGGTCCCTCTCACTTCGGTCAATCAGATCGTCGCCGGCGTTTTTTCGACCTGCGCAAAGAGCTCGGTCGGGGTCTACTGCTGGGGAGAGGACGTCAATGGCGAACTCGGTGATGGAACCGGAGTGAATAGCCCATCCCCAATTCTTCTCTCCGCCCTTGGTCCCACGACGGCAATCGCCGGCGGCGACGCCGCTGACGGCTTCTGCGCGCAGATGTCGGACATGACGATCGATTGTTGGGGGTCTAACGCTGAGGGCCAGCTGGGGAACGGGACGTACACGAACGCCTTCGTTCCGATCCCCATCCCAATGCAGTGACGTTTCACTGCGCCGGATTCAGCGCGCGCGCCGTATCAAGAGCGTCTTCCATCTCGAAGAAGTCGACCGCGAGAAAAGCGGGCTTCATGCCCCGCTGCTGCGCGCACGCGCTCACGCGGTTCGCGAAGAAAGGGTCGGCACTCGCGATCTGCGCGAGCGCCGGACTTCCGCAGGGCTTCCCTGCCGGCCCCGCGTCCGACGTGACGAGGTACTCGTTCAGAAGATAGAGCGGCGCGCTCGCGGAGCCAACCGCGACGTCGCACGTCATGGCGGACGCCGACTCGAACGCCACGCCGGTCTCCCCAACATAGGTCCGCAAGGGAAGCATCCAAACCGGCGGAGGCCCCGTCACGTCGGCAAAGACCACCAGGCGCGTACCCCCCGAGATCATCGCTTCAAGGGTCGGCCACGGGTCGCTCGTCGCACCGCGGACCAAGGCCAACGAGTTTAGCCCCTCGGCGGAGAACGCCGCCGCGAGATCGCCCGCGTCCGCGCTCCCTTCGACCAGCAGCGTAATGACCTCGCGCGGGTTCACTGAGAGGAACGCACTCACCGCGCTCAGCGTTTCGCCGATGGGCGCGGAGCCGAGCGAGCAGTCCCCGGAACACAGCACGAGCTGTGCGCCGCCGTCTTCCGCATCACCGGCATCACCGGCGTCTCCAGGGCTGCCGTGCGCGTGCGCCTCGATCTCGAGCGCGCGAACGCCCTGGTCGAGTTGTGCGCGCGGCGAAACGTCCTGCGACGTGCAGAGAAACGGCGGCGTGACGTAGGCCATGGCGGCGTGCGTCACCACGTACGTGAGCTTGTCGTACGTGACGTCGCAGTAGGAAGGCGTGCCGTTGCACGGGTCCGGGGAGATCGCGTCGAAAGAGAAACCTCCCGCATCGAACGGCACGGGGGGTGAGTCTGTGTCGAACGATGCATCGCCTCCGCCTTCCGGCGATCGCGATCCGCCTTCGTGCCCCGCCTCCCCGCTGCTCGTGCATCCCACGGAGACGCAAAGCATCGCACTCGCGATGCCCAGGGCTCCCGCTACGAGAAGCGTCGCAGCGGCCCGAACTCTCATGGTCGGGCGATTGTAACCAAGCCTGGCTTTTCAGCGAAGTCTCGGTTCCTGGATCCCGCGCGATCCTGCCGCGCGCGGTGCCCTCGCCCCGAAACCCTCGCGTGGCATGCCAGCCCGTTGTCGGCTAGAGACTTGCGGCACCATGAAGAGCGTTCCCTTTCTCTCGCTGGGCGCAGTTCTCACGGCGGCCGCGCTTTTCGCCGCGTGCGGCAAAGCCACTCAAGGGACGTGCGAAGAGGCGAATGACTGCGTCGAGCTCTCCGACGCCACTGCGCCCCCCCCGCAAGGAAACGACGGTTCGTCGGAGCACGACGCAAGCGACGACGTCACCGTCTCGCCCGGAGACGACGACGCCGGGCAGCCGGGAGACTCGAGCCCCCCCCCGACGGCACTCCTCCTGCCCAGTGCCCCGGTCAGAAAGTCTGCAACGAGACGTGCGTCGACGTCGACGCGTCGACCTACGGCTGCACCGCGACGAGCTGCACCCCCTGCGCGTTCCAGAACGCGACCGCCACCTGCAGCGCGGGCGAGTGCGCCGTCGGCGCCTGCGCGACGGGCTACCTTCACTGCACGGGATCGACGGACGTCGGATGCGAGACGGACATCACGACACCGACCCATTGCGGCGATTGCACCACGAGCTGCGATTCGGGCATCTGCAGCGAGAATGATGCGGGGACCCGCGCGTGCGCGGCCTCGTGTCCTGCGGGTACGACGAATTGTTCAGGCTCCTGCGCCAACCTGAGCACGAGCAGCCTTCACTGCGGAACCTGCAACATTAGTTGCACGAGCCCCACCAATGGCACGACGTCGTGCGTCTCCGGGCAATGCGTTCCGGCTTGCCCGGGCGGTGACCATCTCTGCCAGAACGGCTGCTATCCGAATGCCGACTATCCCAATGCGGCCGGCGACCCCTGCGAGATCAGCGCGACTTACGGCGTGTTCGTCTCGTCTTCACTCGGGAACGACAGCACGGGCAACGGCTCGCCAGCGACCCCGTTCAAGACGATCCACGCCGGTCTGACCGCAGCAGCTGCGGCGAGCAAACGTCTCTACGTTTGCGCCGAGGCGTACGCCGAAGCCGACACGCTCGTCAGCAACGTGTCCATCTTCGGGTACTTCACTTGCGCGGGCGGCACCTGGGCGGTCGGGTCGGGCCACGCGACCGTGACAGCGCCAACCAGCCCCGCGGTCACCGCGGCAAGCGTGAGCAACGTTCGAATCGAGAGCGTCGAGTGGGATGCGCCCAGCGCAGCGGCGAATTCGTCGGGGAGTTCTTACGGGATGTTCGTCACGAACTCGACGCTCTCGCTCGTCAGCGTGAACCTCGTCGCTGGCTCAGCGGGATCGGGCGTCGCGGGCGGAACTGGCACGCCGCCAGTAGTCGCCGTCTCTTGCCCTGCCTCGGACGGACTGGCCTCGAGCGCGGCGGGAAACAATGGCGCGGCGGGCCCGGCGGCAAGCTATTCGGCGAGCGGTTACACCCCCTCCGCAGGCACCAACGGAACGTCCGGCCCCAACGGCGACGACGGTACCGCTGGAGGCGCAGGGCCCTGTTGGATCCAGAAGCTAAACTGCCAGCCGAAGGGCGTCGGGTCTGCGTGCAGCTTCGGCGACGGCGCGAAGTTCTGCGGGAGCGCTGGAACTCCTGGTTGCGGAGGTCCTGGCGGCGCGGCGGGGCTGGGCGGCACGGGAGGTGGCGTGAGCATCGCCTTGTTCGCGTGGGGCGCGTCGAACATCAGCGTGACAGGAGGTGAGCTCCGCTCACAGAACGGAGGAGCAGGAGGCGCCGGCGCGACCGCTCCGCCCGCGCCCTCCAGCTGGACGAACTCACAGGGGGCCGTTGGCGCCGTTTCTGCCCCCTACACCCCAACCTATTGCGATATCAATTGCGCGCAGGTCACCGGCACGCCCGGCACGACGGCGCCAGGGGGCACCGCGGGCGGCGCCGGGGGACGCGGCGGTCCTGGAGGCAGCGGCGCAGGCGGCTCGGGTGGCGACACGTACTCGTACTATCGGGGCGGGGGCGCGACGCTCAATGTCGGCGGCACCGTCACGCTAGTGCAGGGACAGCTCGGGAGCGCGGGCGGCGGCCCCGTTCCGGGAAAGCCGGGCTACTCCGGCGCCTTCAACACCCTCGACTGAGCTCGGCTCCCCTTGTCGTCCGTTTGGGCGCATTGCGCCCCGCCCATCCCTCAGCCAGCCTGCATCCCTCAATGGCCGTAGGCTTACACCTCCAAATCTCCGGTCCGAAGGCCACCTTCAACCGCACGTTTGCCCGGCCACCGGTGATCGTGGGCCGCGCGCCCCCCTCGCAGTGCCTCCTCGAGGACAGCGACGTTTCGAAAATGCACGCGTCCTTCGATCTCCGCGACGGCATGATTTGCTGTCGGGACGTCGGAAGCTTGAACGGCACGTACGTCGGCAAGGAGAAGCTCCCGCCGAATCGATGGGTCCCGCTCGCTCGCGCGGATCAGCGGGTCGAGGTTCAGATCGGGCGCTGGACGATTCGCGCCTCCGCCGACTCGTACGTCACCCCGGCGCCGAGCTTTGCGGGATCATCGCTCGCGGGCATGCTCGACGAAGTGGCGGCGGCCGCGTGCCCGCCAACGCCACCCACGGGCACCCTCGCCGTTCCCGAGCTGCAGAAGAATCAGATCGGGGGCGACGCCCGTGGCATCGCGCACCTCGCCGAGCTTTGCCGCGCTGCCGACTCCGCGATGAACACGCTCTACGGAGCCGTGGTTCCCATCTTGGAGGCCGCTCCGGTCGCGAGCCGCCCGGCGCTTTGCGATCACTTGGCGCGGACGTATCCGTACCTCGCCAAGGACGAGACGTTCTTTGCGCTGTTTCGGCACTACGGCTGGCGACCCAAGCACGATGCGCCCGCGGGTCCGCTCGGCTCGGCGGCTCTCGTGAGTCTTCAGGAGTTGGCCAAGTGGTACCTCGGCGCGGAGCGAAGCTTCGTGACCCAGGAAGAGATCGTCGCCTTCAAGGACCGGCTTCGCGGCGCTCTCGACGAGCTGCTCCTCGGGTACGTGCCGCTCGTCGACGGGCTCACGCGCTTCGAACGCGAAATGGATCTGCGCCCGGGCGCAAGGTCCGCTCCTGCGTCTGCCGTCGACCTTGCGCGCGAGCTTCTCGACTGGCGCAAGCCTTCGGACGGCGCGCTCCAGCGCATGCGCGCGAGCTTCGCGGACTTGATGATGCACCAGGTGGCTCTCCTCAATGGCGTCATGTGCGGCGTGAAGACGCTGCTCACGGAGTTGGCTCCGGCGCAGATCGAGAAGGCGCTGCAACGGAAGCGCGGAGCCACGTTCGCGCTTTTCCGGCTCTTCAGCCGGCCCGATCCGTGGCCTCTCTACAAAGAGCGCCACAGCGACTTGAGTGACGAGGAGAACGAGCGCTTCAAGCTTCTCTTCGGGCCGGAGTTCGCGTCGGAGTACCAGCAGTTCACGCGCGAGACGCGCACGGTCGAAACGGAGATGTTGAGGCCCGAGGCGCGGGCGTCGCGAGAGATCTCGCCGAGGTTGGCAACGAGATGAACGGGTGGCGGCTCCCCCGCCTTGCTAGACTTGGGAGCGATCACACATGAAGCGCTCCCCCCGCCGACTCGTCCAGTGCGTGGGTGCCATCGTGGTCGTCTGGTGCGGTGTCGCTGCCGCCGACTTCCCCCAAAGGGCAGCTCGCCCAGCCCGCACTCTCTCGTCGCGCGTGTCGAAGCCGACGACACCGGCGGGCTACTACCATCAAGTTCGCGCGTGGCACACGCCGACGCCCGGAAAGCACGCGCCGCTCGATTCATCAGGGCGCCCCATGCTCGTCCTTCACGGGATGTACATCGGCGAGACGGCCACGCTCTCCGCGCTCACGGATGATGGCGGCTTCTACTTCGACGATCTTTCTCGCGCCGGGTACGTGCTCCGCGAGCCCGGAACGAGCAACCAGTACCCCGTCGAAGCCCGCACGCTCGATCTCCTCTATCGGATTCAACGGCACTTCAACGCGCAGGAGATCCGCGTGATGTCGGCGTATCGAACGCCGGTGCCGGGCAATGGTCAGGGGCTGCACGGCAAAGGGCGCGCGGTCGACTTCGTCGTGCCGGGCGCGGAAGACGCGGACGTCGCGAGGTTCGCCCGAGAGCAGGGCTTCGCGGGCGTGGGGCTCTATCCGATCGGGTCGTTCGTGCACGTCGACACGCGTGAGCGCAGCTACTTCTGGATCGATCGAAGCGGCCCCGGTCACACGAGCCGCGAGCGCGGGATTCTCCTCGACGTCGCGAGGCACAGCGACGACGCCGCCCGCGCAAGAGGCGAGAGCCCGGGTACCTTCTTCGCGGCCGCCGGGACGCCGGAGGGAGAGGACGAGGAGAGCGAGGACGAGAACTGATCGCGTGTCCTTGAGCGTCGCGGAACGGGACGTGCCGGCGATGCGCGTGCGTCGCGTGTCATCCATTCGGGGGACGAAGTCGCGCGCTCGTTAGCCGCGGCCGGCCTTGCCGAATCCCGCGCGGCGCGCGATCGTTCGGGCATGGCGAACGCGCCCGACGCGTCCGTGGGACCCATCCACGAGAATCTCGAATGCCTCGTGGAGATCCCCGGGTTCGCGGCGGACGCCGTGCGCGTCGCGTCGTTCCGCGGCGACGAGCACCTCTCCTCCCTCTTCCGCTACGCGCTCGACGTCGCGACCTCGCCTGACGACGTCGCGAACCTCGAGGCCTCGCTCGGCAAAGAGGCGACGTTCCTCATCCAGCGCGACGGTGCCTTCGAGCGCGGCGTCCACGGCATCCTCACCGAGATCTGGCCCGACGGTTCGTACGTCGGTACGAATCAAGCCCGCTCGTCGATCGTGATCGAGCCGCGCCTTGCGAACCTTCGCTACTCGGGCGGCTTTCGCATCTTCCAGCAGCAGAGCGTGAAGGACATCATCACGGCGCTCGTCGCCCCCGAGCGCGTCGACGTCGAATGGCGCCTGCGCCCGGACCCGGCGGTGCGTGACTACCGAACGCAGCTCGACGAGAGCGATCTCGAATTCCTAGAGCGCTTGGCGGCCGACGAGGGGCTGACGTTTTTCTTCGAGCACACGTCCGACAAGACGACGCTCGTCTTCACGAACAACCCTAAGGGGTTTCATCCGGTCGATGGCACCTCGACCCTCGATTTTCGTGACACCGGAGGTTCCGTCACGGGCGACCACGTGCGGAGCATCCGACGCGGGAGCCGCGTGCGTACAGGCGCGGTCGAGCACCGCGACTACGACTTCACCAAGCCGAGGCTCGCGCTCGTCGGACGCTCCGAAACGACGGGCGCGCAGAGCGAAGCCAACACGACGCGCCGCGAATGGCGCGACTACCCGGGCGGGTTCACCGACCCGGACGCCGAGGGGACGCCTCGCGCGAAGATGCGGCTCGAGGAGCTACGCACCGACGCAAACGTCATGATGGGCACGTCGTCGACGCCGCGCTTGTTCTCCGGAGGGCAGTTCTCGCTCACGGGGCACAGTGACAAGGCCTTCAACGGCAAGCTCGTGGTGACCGACGTGACGCTGAGCGGAAGCGTGCAGGGCGCGTTCGATCAGAGCGGTACCTCGCGCGGCGCGCGCACGGATCTCGAGCTCGTGCAGTTCGTGGCCGTCCTCGCCGACACACCCATCCGCCCGGCGCGAAAGCGAAAGCCGCTCTCGCGGTTGCAGACGGCGCGCGTCGTGGGCCCCGCCGAAGGGGATCCGAACGTGGACGGCTTCGGCCGCATCAACGTTCAGTTCATGTGGGATCGCGACGGCAAGTTCGATCAGCACAGCTCGTGCGCGATCCGCATGGCGACACCGAACGCCCACGCGAGCGAAGGCTTCTGGACCGCGCACCGCGTCGGCGCCGAGGTGCTCGTCGACTTTCTCGACGGCGACATCGATCGCCCCATCGTCATCGGCGCCGTCTACAACGGCCAAGAGGGGCAGCCGTACAAGCAGCCCGGTAACCAGTCGCGCAGCACGTGGAAGGTGCGCGGGATCCCGGGCGGGACCGGCTACAACGAGATCACGTTCGAGAACAAGACGGGGAGCGAGCAGATCATCCTTCACGCGCAGAAGGATCAAAACGAGACCATCCTCAACGACCACAACGAAAGCATCGGCGCGAATCACACGGCCAACGTCGGGTCGAATCAGAGTGTGACGATCGGATCGAACCAGACGATCTCGGTAGGCACGGATCGATCGCTCAGCGTTGGTAACAATGAGACGATCTCGATCGGCGCAAACGAGACGATCTCGATCGGCGCGAACGAGAGCGCCCAGATCGGGGCGAACCGGACGACGCAAATCGGCGGTGACGACTCGCTGACGGTCATGGGGAGTCAGACGAAGATGATTGCCGTGGCGGACACGGTGCTCGTGGGCGCTGCGAGGAGCCTCACCGCCGCGAGCGAAGCCGTGACGGTCGGTACGCGGGTGAAGACCGTCGCGGGAGACGAGACGACGACGGTCGGCGGTGGGCGTACGGAGAGTGTCGGGGGAGACGAGAACATCACGATCGGGGGTCAGCGAGGGACGAGCATTGGGTCCAACGAGACGCTCGGCGTCGGCTCGACGTACGCAATCAAGGCTGGCGAAGAGTACGTGCTGAAAGTCGGGGACGACGCGAGCCTCACGCTTACCAAGGACGGTGACATCGTCTTGAAGACGGGAGACTCGACGCTCTCGTTGGCAAAAGACGGGACCATCACCGTGAAGGGGAAGAACGTGAGCGTCGAAGCGTCCTCCGAAGCGAATATCAAGGGAGACAAGGTCGCACTGAAGGGGAGCACGGTCGCGGTCAACTGACCTCGCATGGCGCCCGATGGACCAAGAGCCGCACGTCGTCTGGCCGATTGTCGCGAAGCACCTCGACGGCGCGGAGTTTTGGCTCGGGCGCTTCGAAGCGGCTCTGTCTTCCGCGAGCCTCTCGCTCGAGCAAATTGCCCGAGGGCCGGAGCGGGCATTCCTCGCCAGCGTCGACGGACTCGTTGTCTGTGAGGCGCTGGTGGAGAGGTTGTTCGTTCCGGCGCTTGCGCCGAAGAAGCCGTCGTCGCCGAATCGGGTCGCGGCCATGGTCGTGGGGCTCTTGCAGGCGCGACGGGCGCCGTTGGCGATGCGCGCACTCGCTCACGAGGCGCCCGAGATCCGCCGCGCGGCGGTCCGAGGGTGCGCGCTCGGCGCGGGTTCGAGCCTCGATTCATGGATCACGCAGAGTCTCGCCAACCCGAGATCGACCGTGTGCCGCGCGGTCCTGTTGGATCTCGCGGCCGACCGAGGACTGCTCGTCGACTCGCTCGCGCAGTCGTTGCGGTCAGACGATTCCGAGGAGCTGACGGCGGCGCTTCGAGTCGTGTGGTCGGCGCGGCCCGAGTCGCACGGGGCACAGGTCGA
The DNA here is from genome assembly GCA_003151595.1 of Myxococcales bacterium. Next base: position 82,997 of record PLXW01000049.1, on the reverse strand, counting down.
CGTGCTTCTTCTTCATGCCGATCCGTCGGTGCGAGACGCCGCGATGATCGCGTCGCTTCATCACGGCTCGTTGCGCGGCTGGGCCCTCTGTCAGGCGCTTGCCTTCGATTCGGCCGCTCCGCACCCATTGGCGATGGCGCTCGTCGCGGGACTCGGCGAGCCGGGGCAACACAAGCGCTTGGCGGCGATGGCTGAAACGCAGACGCACTCCGCCGCGGCTGTTCGGGCGCTCGGCTTCTCCGGCAATGCGGGAGTGGTGTCGCAGCTGCTTCACTACGTGGAAGCCGGGGACGCCGTGCTCGGGACGCTGGCGACCGAGGCGCTCGCGACGATCCTGGGGACGGAAGTCGATCGCTTGCATGCGACAAAGGTCCCCGCTGCGTCGATCGTGGAGTTCGTGAAGGGTGAGCGCACCAGGCTCAATGCGGGGCGACGCTACCTTGCGGGTGCCCCAATCAGCCGGGCGGCGTTCGCGAATGCGCTCTCGCACTTTCCAACCCGACGTCGTTACCTCCTCGGTCTCCTGCTCTCCATTAGGACCGGAGGCGGCTCGCGCGTTTCGACGCGGGCCTTGTCGGCGGTGCAACGGGCGCAAATTTCTGCCCTCGGTTCGGGCGAGCTCGTGGAACCCTGGGCGCGAGAATTCAGCGCCTTCTGACCATGCTTGATCGTTGGAGAAGAAGAGTCAGGTCATGTGGGCGCTGAAGAATGGAACTCCCTACGCCGCCGAGCGCAACTGGACGCGCGACAAAGACGGCGGGCACGTGTGGATCGTCGTCGTCAAGGCGACGTTCGACATCCGCGCGGGAGGCGCGCTCGCGCTCGCCGATGAGCAGATTCCCCCCGTCCTCGCCCCGGTTCATCACGGCGATCCCGCGAAGACAAGCCTCAAGTACGAGTCGGACCTGCTCGCCGTGAAGCCGGGCACCGATGTGCTGCTCAATGCGAGCGCGCACGCGCCCGGCGGACGCGCCGTGCCGCAGGTCGACGTGCTTCTGCGCATGGACAACGTCTCCAAGCATCTCGTCGTCCATGGCGAGCGTTCGTATTTCAATGGCGTCGTGGGTATCACGACCACGCCGCCGCGCCCGTTCACGATCTGTCCGCTCGTCTACGAGAACGCCTTCGGTGGTTCGGACCTCGCCGACCCCGATCCTGGCAAGCAGCGAATGGACAAGCGCAACCCGGTGGGGAAGGGGTTCGCGGCGAAGAGCGCGAGCCTCGTCCACACGCCCGCGCACCGAATCGAGTACGCGAGTGGAAGTCCATCGAGCGCTGGACCCGCGGGCTTCGGTCCCCTTGCGAGCTACTGGTCTCCACGGATGGAGCTGGCTGGTACCTATGATGCCGCGTGGGCGAAGCGCAAGAAGCCGCTCCTCCCCGACGACTACGATCCGCACCACGCTCTGTCGTCTCCGCTCGATCAGCGCTCTGACCAGTGGCTGCGCGGCGGCGAGCTCGTGGAGCTGCTCAACATGACGCCCGACGCGCTCCTGCGCTTCGACCTGCCGCGACTCTACTTCACCTACACGACACGCTTCGGGAACCGCCGCGAGGAGCATCGTGGGCATCTCGCGACCGTGATCATCGAACCGGATCAGCGCCGCGTAATGGCCGTGTACCAGACGTCGCTGAGGGTCGGGCGAAGGGACGTGCCGTACCTCGACGAGACGACCATCGGCGAGAAAGCGTACGTGCGATGAGCGTTCCCATCGTCGCCGTCGGCGCGCGCACACCCCTCGGATACCAGGCAGCCTCTTCGGCTGCCGCGGTCCGCTGCGGGCTCGCTCAGTTTCGAGATCATCCGTTCATGGTCGATGGGGTCGGAAACGCGCTCCGATCGGCGCTCGACGACGGGCTCGATCCCACGAGGCTCGGTGCCATCCGTCAATTGACGATCGCACGCAGCGCTCTGCGAGAAGCGCTATCCGGCATCGCTCTCGAACCGGGGGCGAGCCCCCGTCTCGACGTGCTGCTCTCCGTGCCCGAAGTGCGTCCGGGTTTCTCCGCCACGAACGCCGCGTGGGTTGCCCGCGAGCTTACCCAGGGTGTTTCGTCGGAGCCGGCGGAGCTCGCTGCGTCTGGACACGCCGGCTCACTCGACGCTCTCCGCGACGCCGTGCTGCGAATCGACGAAGGGCGCGCCGACCTGTGCGCGATCGTTGGGGTCGACAGCTACTTCTCGCCGGACACGATCGACTGGCTCGCCGGGCACCGGCGTCTCACCGGCGAAGGGAACCGCGACGGCTTCATTCCCGGCGAAGCCGCGGGGTGCGTCGTGGTCGCGAGTTCCTACGCGAGGAGTGCGCTGCAGTTGCCCGCGCTGGCTCTCGTGCGCGGGGCCCACTCGGCGCGTGAATCCGTCCTTCTCTCAAGCAATGACGAAATCCTCGGCCATGGTCTTTCCGAAGCGATCCTCGGCGCAGCCGGCTCGCTGCGGTTGCCGGCCGAGGCCATCGACGAAGTATTTAGCGACATCAACGGCGAGCGGTACCGAACCGACGAATGGTGCATGGCGCTTCTTCGAACGAGCCACGTGCTCCGGAGCGTGCAGTATCAAATCCCAGCGTCGTGCTGGGGAGATGCAGGGGCGGCATCGGGCGCGCTGGGGTGCATGCTGGCAATCCGTGCCTGGCTACGCAACTACGCGAACGGTCCGCGCGCGCTCGTCTGGGGTAGCTCGGAGGGGGGCTTGCGCTCCGCTGTGGTGCTCGAGCAAGTTGGGGGCGCCTGAGGGCGGCAGCGACGCACGATGACCGTATCCATCAATCCACCGAAGACGCCCGTGACGGAGGGGAGCAGCGGCATCGCCGCAGCGACGGTGCCGAACGTCTGCAAGATGCCGGGCCCCCCCGCGCCGTTCGTGCCGACGCCTCTTCCCAACATCGGCAAGAGCGACAACTCTCCGCAGGGGAACTCCACTTCCGTCACCATCGAAGGGAAGGCCGTCGCGATCCAGGGAGCGACGTTCAATTCCATGGGCGACGTGGCCAGCCAGGGGACGGGCGGAGGCCTGGTCTCGAACAACGTGCAAGGGCCGACGAGCTTCGTCGGACCGGGATCGATGGATGTGAAGATCGAGGGGAAGAACGTCCAGCTTCTCGGCGATCAGATGACGAACAACGGCGGCCCGAGCGGGAGCCCGGCCAACGCGGCGACGATGCCGGGCGAAATGCAGGCGCCCGGTGTGCCGGTGATCCCGCTGAGTGATCAGCTTCAGGCGATCGCCGACAAGTGCAACGCGGACGTCAACAAGGCGAACACGCCCTCCTATGTCCCCCCCGCGAAACCAAAGGGAAAGGAGTGCACGACACTCGGGACGAAGAAGCACACGTGCTGCAAGAAGGCCATCGACGATGCGAAGAAGAATGGGTCGATGAGCAACGACGTGGAGGCGGAGAAGTGCTTCACAAAGGGCGCGCCGCCCGTGGGTGGGCAGCCCGCGTCGTATCCAGGGGAGATCCGCCCGGATGTGGTGCTCATGAAGGGGGGGACGGTTGTGGACGTGTTCGATTTCAAGTTCAACTGCAAGAAGAAACCAAAAATGAGCAGTTCTCAGCGAAAGAGTTACAAGCTCACGTTCGGCACCGATCCCGCAATGATACACGCCTGGTAGGGGCGAAATATGCACATTGAAGTTCGAGAGCCGGATGGCGATCTGTTAGTGCGCGACAGCATTGTCGCAGCGTTTTTTTGTAAGAAATCGTATCCGTCTGTGGCGGCCGAGTTCGGGCGCGTCTTTGCGAGTTGGCTGGCACGAACGCCGGAGGACGCTAGGCGATTCGCTGCGATCGGAGCGCATGCCGAGGAATTCAAACCGCTCACTTCTAGATCTCTTGCGCGGGCTCGCGTCGAATTCGATCCTGCGAGAGCGAAAACGCGGGACATGTGTTCGCTAGATATCTGTGGCCCACAAGAGATAAACGCCGACAGAATGTTCCATTTCTCCGGCAGTCGTGATCTCGCCGCAGAAGAAACCTGCGATCTCGAGATTCGGACGCCGACCAGCGAGGTCGAGAACAATCCGGATGAATATGTCGAATTCGTTCGACGGGTAGCTGAACTAATTCCCTACGACAGCGGCTATGCTTCGCCCGCTCTCGTTTTCGGCGTTGACGCCCAGCAACTGAAATTTGCGCGTGCTGCGCGAGCTTGGGCGTTCAGACATCCAGGGTTTGACCTACCGAAGAACGATGCAACTGGCTTCGCGCTGGGTAGTAAGCTGCGCGGCGCCTATTGGTTGACCTTTGTGGGTCCCGACGCGCTCGCAAGACTTGGTGGGGAGACGGCGCTCCAGAGCGCCCTTCCCGTGGAAGTCGAAGTCCAGCCAGCCGGCATTGGCGTGATGTTGCGTCTCGGCAAGATGCCCGAGGTCGGGGACGTCAATCGAATGGAGAATCTACCGATCGTACGCGCTACTGCCAAAGTGCTGGAGCCCGTCTCACGCTTCAATGACAATTTCTTGAACCATAACTTTATCGATAGCGACGAGCGCGCCCGCTGGGAACGCCGCCACCTGGATTGAACCCCCAAGATGATAGCGGCCGCATACCCACTCCCATTCGTCTTCGAAATCCCCGCGCACAACCCATGGGACGGCCACGTGTCTGTGGATCTCGTGGTCCAGGTCGTGGACCCGCTCGACCCGTCTCGGATGGCGAGACTTCACGCGGCGCTGCGAGGCTTCTGGTTGCTCGGGGCCGCAGGGGGCCTCGCTGGAAACGTAATTCCGCCCTGGCAGTCGGCGTGCACCGCGCCGGCGATCTCTATAAGCGGGCAGCTCGCGCGCTTCGCGTTCTCCCCGACGTTGCTCGACGAGCGCGCGACCAGCTCTCTCCTCGCCTTGCTCCTTTCGGCTCACGAGGAGGTCCCTCTCCAGGGTGCCCGTCTCTCAAGCCCCGGCAGCCTCACTCACCGGATCGTCTTCGATGCCACCTTCGAGGATCCCTATCCCGTCCTCTGGCCGGCACTTCCGTTCCAGACGGACATCGACGACTCCGAGTCCGAGACGAGAGTTCTGCGAGTGCAATTTGTCGATCCGCTGTCTCCCGCGCAGGTCGCGGCGGTGCAAGGATATCTGCGCGCTTGGGCGGAGGCGGCGGAGTGGGGCGGGTTCGCTTTGCCGCCGGTGCCCACGAGGAGCTCGGCCTGCCTGGCCAACGATCCGGTGGAGCACTATGAAGGTGAGTTGCTGTGGCCCATCAACAAGTGCCGATTCCACCCCTCCGCGCTGGACTCGCTCGTCGCCGTTTGCGCCACGATTCATCATCGGGTCGCGAACATCAACGAAGTCGCGGTCGAATGACGGCGCAAATCGATGATGGCAGCACGAACCGCGGAACAGCAAAGGCAGTCGACCAATGAGCGCAAGACCGAAGAAGCAGTCCCCCAAGGTTGTCTCGCTTCGCCCGCAAGCGGGTCCTTCCGCGCTAGTCCCCGTCAGAATCGGGACGGTCACGGGGTGGTCGGAGAAGGGCGGGTTGCTCGTTGATTATCCAGGCAGTCCACACGGTCCACAGCAGGCGATGACGACGATGCGCCTCACGGCGCCCCAGATCGAAGTCCTGATCGCAACCCGGGAGCCCGTGCTGCTCACCTTCGATCTCGAACGCGCCGATCACCCGATCCTATTCGGTCTTACGCAGCCCGCGCCGCTCCCGGCTGCCCTGAAGGGAAACGAACCGCTGCTCGCGGTCGTCGACGGCGAGGCTGTCGAGCTCCGCGGAGATGAGCGAGTCGAGTTGCGCTGCGGCAAGGCGAGCATCGTCATGACGAAGGAGGGGAAAATCCTTCTCAGTGGCACCTATATTTCGTCAGTTTCATCGGGCGCGCACCGGATCCGTGGCGGGTCGATGGAGATCAACTAGGCGGCGAAACAGATAGATTCCCATGCTCGTCAACGAAGGGCTCGTCGCGCGCCATGTCGAGGACATCGCCTTTCTCTGGACGCGGCGTCGCGCGGTATTGAGAGCAAACCGACTGACGCACGCCGAGCGCCTCGCCCTCGAATCGCGTCTGGACGCGCACATCGAGGCGGCGTCGCTTGCCGGTGAGACGGCGCAGCGGAGCGCGATCGCAGCGCTGGAGTTCAGGAGGGATCCCGGGATCGCCTTCGCGGCGGCGGTCCTCACGATTGTCGGTGGGAACGAGAGCGCGCGGCAGCGCACCTTGGAAGCCGTGGGATGGGACGAAGGAGCGCTCGCAGCGCTCGTCTCCGCGATCGGTTGGAGTACGTTCGCGGACGTCGATCCCATTCTCGCGGGGTGGTCACGGGCAGCGGACGAGCGATGTTTGTTGCTCTCCATCGCTGGCTCTTCGAGTCATCGTCGCTCCGCAGGCGACGCGGTGGCACGAGGGCTTCGGAGCGCGCGTGCGGCAGTTCGCCGCGCCGCGGCCAAAGCGGCCGGCGAGCTCGGAGCGCGTCAACTCACGGGAAGCCTCACGGAGCTCCTGGGCGACACGGATGCGGGCGCTCGGTTTCAGGCAGCGCGCGCGCTCGCACGCTTTGGCGATCCGTGTCCCGCCGTGCGAGATGTTCTTCTCGAAGTAAGCGAATCCGGTGGAACCCTCGCCGAGCGAGCCGTCGCTGCGCTTATTCACCTGGTCGCCGAAGAAGGCCTCTCACTTTTCAGACGCTGGGCCGTCGCCGAGCCTTCTCGCCGCCTCGCCCTGGTGGCAGCCGAAATACTTGGAAGCCGGGATCTCATTGAAAGCCTCATCCCATGGATGGCGGACGACGGAATCGCACGGAGCGCCGGCGAGGCCTTTCGCGCGATCACGGGCGCTGATCTCGTGGACCATCACCTTTCGCGACCTCGACCCGCCCACGTCCCCGGGGATCCAAACGACGAGCCGGAGGATCCTTGCGTCGAGCTACCCGTGGACTACGACGCTCCTTTCCCCTCGGCTGCGGCGGTCGCCGCGTGGTGGGAGCGTTCGAGCGCGCAATACGCTTCGGGGATTCGTTATCTCGATGGACACCCAGTCGGCGCGCACCAGCGTCCATTCGACGCGGAGCACATCGACCACTTGCGGACTCTCGCTCAATGCGGCCGACCCCGTCATCGGACGATCGCCGCCGGCGCACTCGCGCAGGCACGCCCCGACCGGACGACCATCGAGACGCATGCGTTCGCGTCACGTGGCCACCTCCTCCCCGGTTGGGAAGCATGGATGGATGGCCCCACGCTCGACCACTGACCCAAGTGGCGGCCCCCGCCGCTCACTGGTAGCGTCGCTCCCGCCGCATGGGTACTCCGCAGGATCCGGCGCCGGAGCACGCCGACGAGTTCGCGCGCGCCTTCCCCGCGCTCGCCGACCGCCTCGCGCGCTCGGGGGACGACCCTGACGTCGAGCGCCTTTTCGAGGGATTCACCGCCCTCGCCCGTCGCGTCGAGCGGGTCATCGATGCGACCTCTCTTCGCTCCGTTCTCCACTTCGCCGAGCTCCTCTCGCCGGAAGTGCTCCGCCCGTTCCCGTGCGCCACGATCCTCGAGCTCGCGTCGCGCCGAAACCTGCGCGAGTCGTTCGCCGCGGGGGCCGAATTCGACAGCGTCGCCGTGGACGGCACGCGCTGCCGCTTTCGCGCGCATGCCCCCTTCGCCTTCGTCCCGTGGCGTGTCGCGGATGCCAAGCTTGCGTGGACTCAAGCTCACGGACAGTCACTCGAGGTCGGCCTCGCGCCGCTCGGAACGCTTCGCGCTGGCGAGTCGAGCGCGCCGCTGCCGTTGCGCCTTCACCTGACAGGCGAGCCGCGCTCGGCGCTCCTGTTGCTCGCCTGGTTCCAACAGCATCTCGCCGACGCCGAGCTCGAGGTGAATGGAGTCACCACACCGCTCGGGCGAGGCGCGGCGCGTGCGTGGGGGCTTCGTCGCGAAGAGGCGCTGCTGCCGGTCGAGCCGCTCGAGCATCCGGGGTTTCGCCTTCTGCGCGAGCTCATGATCCTCCCCGCAAAGTTCGCCTTCGTGGAAGTGGACGGTCCGGTCCTCGCGGACACGACGCCCGCGTCCCGCATCACCCTTCGGTTCCGTTTCGACACGGCGATGCCGGCGAGCGTGCGCGTCGACGCCGATTCGATCCGGACGAACTGCATCCCTGTCGTCAACGTCTTCGCGACGAGCGCCGACCCCGTGCGGCCTTCGCTGGAGCGACCGGCGCATCCCGTGCGACCCGCGGGAATACGTCCGCAGCATGGCGAGGTCTACTCGATCACGGGAGCCGTCGCGCTCTGCAGCAATGGCGATCGCGTCCCCGTCTCGCCCGTCACGGATTTCGGCGCAGCTCCGGACGAAGCGCGCGGGATGTTCTACGCCCTCGAACGTGTCGCGAGCCGCTCCGGTCTCGGTGTCGACGTCTCGATCGCGACGACCTCCTCCTCGGCTACGACCGTGGAATCCGAGATCGATGTGCTCTCGATCGACCTGTGGGCGACCAATCGCGGCTTGCCCACTTCGCTCGGCGTCGGTGACGTCCGCGTCGCCGCTCCGTCGTCGCCCCGCGGTCTGACCTTCCGCAACGTTCGCGCGATCACTCCCTACCGCCCCGCCGCGCACGGCGAGGCCCTCGTGTGGAGGACGCTCGCCCTCGCTGCGCTCTCCGCGCGAACGCTCGCGCAGCGCGATTCGATTCGCACGCTTCTCCACGCCCTCGACCTCCATGCGCTCTCCGATCCCCAAGCGGCACGCGCCCACGCACAGCGGCTCGAGGCGATCCTCGAGGTCGAGGCGACCGCCGCCGTCGAGCGATTGGACGGCTCCATGGTTCGCGGCCACGACGTCCGCGTGCGGCTCTCGGAAGGCTCGTTCGACGGGGAAGGCGAGGTGTTCCTCTTCGGGCAAGTGCTCGCGCGGTTGTTCGCGCACGAGGCCTCCCTCAACGCATTCGTGAGGACGACGATCCATCTCGTCACTACGGGCAAGCAATTCCGCTTTCCGGCGCTCAACGGCGAGAGGACGATCGGGTAGACGGATGTTTCGCGACCTTTACGCCGCCGAGATCGAATACCTCCACGGCCTCGCCGAGGAGCTCGGGCGAGAGCAAGCGCGCATCGCCCCGATGCTCGGTCGCGACGCGGACCCAGGCGTGTCTCGGCTCGTCCAAGGGATGGCCTTCTTGTCGGCGCGTCTCCGTCAGCGTCTCGACGACGATCTTCCCGATGTCGTGCACCCCGTGATCGAGAGCCTGCACCCATGGCTCCTTCGTCCGATGCCGAGCGCCACGATCATGGAGCTCGTTCCGGATCCCGCGATGCAAGAGCCACAGGTGGCTCGCGCGGCGAGTGTCTTCGCGAGCCGTCCAAGCGGCGGCGCGCCCTGCCTCTTTCGCTCGACGCTCGACGCCGACGTTCGTCCTTGGTCGCTCGATGGCGTCGACGTCGTGAGCGAGCGGACGGAGATCCGTCTGCGCTTCTCGCTTCTCTCAGGCGCGGCGTTCGGCGCGCCGAGCGGATCGCTTCGTCTGTTTTTCGCGATGCCCGCCGGCGCCGCGCTCGAGCTCCGGAGCGCGCTTTTGCGGGCGACCGAGACGGTGATCGCCCGAACCCCGAGCGGAAAGGGCGAGATCGCTCTCGCCTCCGCCGCCGAGCTGGTCGGAGGAAGCGCGGGGTCCGAAGACGCCTTCGAAGAGGCTACGAAGGACCCGTTCTTCGCGCTTCGCGCCTACTTCACATGGCCCGAGCAATTCGCGTTCGTCGCGATCCCGAACCTCGATCGACTCGCCGCACTCGGCGAGAAGGTGCGCGCATTCGAGATCGTCTTTCGCCTTCGCAGCGCTCTGCCGAAATCGCTTCACCTCGATGCGACCAGCGTGCGGCTGCACTGTGTTCCTGCCGTCAACGTGCGTCGAATGACGAGTCTTTCCGCTCCGCTCGTCGGTGAACGCTGCGCGATCCAACCGCCGGATGCCCAGGTCTACGCTATCGAAAGGGTCTCGGTGGTGCGGGAGAACCTCTCGACGATCGTCGCGCAGCCCTACGCCCGTTTCTTCCCGCCGCCCATCGGCGACAACGGACACTTGCCCCTCTTGTACCGCGTCTCTCGTCGGGGATCCGTCGTCGGGCCCGAGCTCGATCTGGGACTCGTCTTCGTGCACGCCGAGAGTGGCCGACTGCCTGCCGATGCGGCGTCAGTCGACGTCGAGTTGTTCGTGACGGATGGCGACCGCGCAGCACGTGTGTCCGTAGGAGAGGTCTGCGTTCCGACGGCTGCCTCGCCGCCGCTGGTCTCCTTCCGCAACATCACCCCCGTCACGCGCTCAGCGCCGGCGGTCGTCGACGACGATCGCCTCTGGCGTTGGTTTCAGCTTCTCAAGACGAACTTCGTGCAGCTCACGGACCGGGACTCCCTCGCTGCGGCGCTCGCACTCGCGAACGTTGCGGCGTGGGCGCGGTGGCCTGCATCCAAGGCGAACGCCGACTCGTTCGAAGCGATCGTCTCGGTGCGGACGCAGCGCCTCACGCGGGCGGGGCAGGATCAGGTTTTTCCAGGAACGCACATCGACGTCGACCTGAACGAGGATCACTTCGCGAGCCGCGGAGACATCGATCTGCTCGGCGAGTGCCTCGTCTCCCTGTTGGCTTCCACGCTTCGGACCCACGAATGGGTGGAGCTCGCCCTTCGCGACGCACAGGGGGCGGCGCTCTTCGACTACGCTTCACGTTTTGGAACGCGCGTCGTTCTCTGAGCCATGGACCGAAGTCTCGAACGCGAGCTGAACGAACTGGCGCTGCGCGCGCGGCGCGTCCCGTTCTTTGCGCTCGTCCGCCACCTCGAGCGCCTGTTCCAAGCTGACGCGCGTGTCGGTGGTCTCGGACCAGCCGCGGCGGAGGTGGTGCGCTTTCGTCACGACATCCACCCCATCTTTCACGCGAGCGACATCACTCGTCTCCGCGTCGTTCACCACGGCGACGCGCTGCGCGTAGAGCTGACGACCGGTTTTCTCGGCGTCGTCGGGAGCGTGTCGCCGCTCGCGAACTATTTCACCGACGACGTGCTCCGCGCGGAGTCGCTCGACGAGGAATCGGTCCGCGCCTTCTACGATCTCTTTCACCATCGCCTCATCGCGTTCGTGTATTCGGCCGAGCTTCGCGCCTCGGCCTGGGCCGAGATTCGCGCGGACGGTTCCGATCGCGTCACGCGTCGGTCGCTGAACTTTGCGGGGCTCACGGCTCGTCCTGCGGGTGAAGCGGGGCTCGCGCCGAGGCAGTGGCTCGGTCTAGCGCGCGTCATGGGGCGACGCCCTCGTACGCGGGACGCCCTGGAGAGAGCGCTCGCGGTCGGCTTTCCCGGCACGCCGATTCGAGTGATCGATTTTCTGACTCGTGATGTCGCGCTCCCTGCGAGCGAGCGCTCCCAACTTGGGGTCAGAAACGTCGACCTCGGACGCGGGGCGCGCCTCGGAGCGCGGCTCCTTCGGCAGTCTGGTCTCCTCCGGCTCGTCGTCGGTCCCGTCGACCGCGCTGCCTTCGACGCTTTGCTGCCAGGCACCGTGAACCATTCGCGACTCCGCGCGATCGTCGACTCCGTTACCGGTGGGATGCTCGACGTCGATGCGGAGATCGAGATCCGACGCGGCGAAGAGCCACGCGCGCGACTCGGGGCTCGTTACGGCACGCGACTAGGCTCGAACACCCTCGTCGTTCGCCCCCGCACCGATCGCTCGCTGCTCGTTCGAGTCCCGCTCACCGGTGATGCGGCGGGTGGGCGTCCGGTGTTTGCGGTGGCGGCGGCGGCTCCGGCTTGACGACGCGGTCCCAGAGCGGCGGCTCGCTCGCGACCATCGTCCCTTTGATGTCGTCGATCGCGAACTGACGTTCGAGCTCGGCCTTCCGAAGGTCCCGCCCATTGTCGTCGAGGACGCGGATCTGCTCCGTGAGGTGAATCCCGTCGTCTTTGTAATCGGCAGTGGTCGTCAGATGGTACTCGAGCGGTCCTGTGGCCCCGCGCTCCGACTGGCCGGCGTAGGCGACGCGCTCGATCGGCAGATCGACGATGCGAAGAAGAGTGCCGCGTCGCGGAAGAAAAACCGTCATCCGGTTCTCGCACGGCTCGCCCTCCTTGCGGCCCGCACAATTGTTCTCCTCGGCGGTGATGAGAAGGTCGTTTCCCATGCGCTGCGTCCCGAGGTTCACTCTTTCCGCGTGCCCTCGGTAGGCGCCCACCGCGAAGAGCTCGGCGAACTTCTCCGTCGGGCGAACGATGGCGATCGGCCCGCCCACGGTTCCATCAGGCCACGTCAGGATTCGCAGCCAGATGACCTTGATGTGATCTCCGCCGCTCCCGTACAGCGCGTCGCCGTCCTCTTCCACGATCGGCCACGCCCCGCGTACGGGCCCACCCCCCGACAGCACGGCATCGTCGAGAACGTTGCGCCCCGTGCACGCGAGCGCCCCCTTCGGAAGCGCGCGCTTCTCCTCGTCGAACGTCGGGAAGACGAGCTTCGCGATTTGCTCTTCTCGTAGCCGTCGCAGCGTCCCCGCCGTCTCCGCCCGCCGCGCAGGGAGGTACTCGACGCACGCGGGGAGCGGCGCTACGCGGCGCGTCTGATCCTCGAGCGGCTTGCGTTGGGGAGGGGCCGCGCATGCCGCCGCCAAGACGATGAAAACGAGCCCCACGCGCATGTCGCGCGCGACTGTATCATCCGTTTGGGTGACAGGCGCCTGCCTTGATGAGCGTAGGGGCCACGGTTAGGCTCTCGCGACGTTGATGGATGCGCGCGCTTCGCGCATCAAGGCCGTGCCGAGGAGACCAGACCAATGTCATTTCAGAGCTACATCTCGTTCAAAGCGAAAAAGCAGGGGCAGCTCAAGGCCTCCAGCCCGAAAACGGGTCGCTCGGACAAGTGGACCGAGGTGATCTCGTTCGAGATGGGATCGTCGGTTCCCGTCGACACGAACAGCGGGGAGGTGAAGGGCTTCCGTCAACACGAGCCGGTTCGCGTCACCATGGAGCGCGGCAACGCTTCACCGCAGTTGCTTCAGGCGCAGTGGACCAACGAAGTCTTCGACGAAGTCATTCTCGAAATGGTGAACCGGACCGCGACCGGAGCCAAGGAGCAGGTCACGGAGCGCGTCACCTTGAAGGACGCCGTGATCGTGAACATTCGCCGGTACACGAACGATCACGCCAAGGAGAAGGTCGAGAACGACGTCGACCAGCTCGAGGACATCAGCTTCCGCTTCCGTCAGATCACCGTCGAAGCTCCTCTCGCGAGCACCTCGGCCTCCGACGACTGGAACACGCCCGGTTCCTGATGGCCGCGCTGCTGGCGCGCCTTCGTGCTCCTGAGGCGGCGCTCGCCGCCTCGGGCGCCGACGCTGCGATCCGCGCCAGCGTTCTCGAACATCTCAAGAACATGTGCCGCACGCGCCGCGGCTCAATTCGCTCGCGGCCCGATTATGGTCTTCCCGACCTTGGGGAGCTCGTCCACTCGTTTCCGGACGCGCTCTCGAAGCTCCGCGACGCTCTCGCTCATACGATCGAGACGTACGAGCCTCGACTGAAGAACGTGCGCATCACTCATGTTCCGAGCACATCGCTCGAGCTGATGGTGCGATTCGAAATCAGGGCGATGCTGGTGGATTCGAAGGATGCGCCCGTCCGCTTCGAAACCCATATGAGCGCGTCGCGGTCGATAGACGTTCTCTAACGCGAACTCACCAGCAGATGAGATCCCCGGTGTAACCGCACTCGGGTCGGGCCATGAGCGCGTAGGTCATGCCCGTGAGCACGCCGAACGCGAGGCCGACGCCGCTCGAGAGGACGACCGATCCCGTGTCCTCCCAGTTTCCAGCGCTTCGCCCCACCGCGGTTACCGCGGCCAAGAGCACCGGGACGATGACGTTCCCGACGAGGGATCCGCCATTGAGCTTCCCGTCGCTCCATTTCAAGGTGTCCACGAGAAACACGGCCGTGCCATGTCCGAACGCAGCGAATGCCGCGAACGAGTGCGAAGACAGGGTGCCGTAAGGATCACTGTCGGTGCACGGCGTCGTCTCCGAGTCGCCGCATCCGGGGCGTTTGGCGCCGATCGCGCTCTTGAGGGCGTACTCGTTCAACAGAGTCAGCGACGTGAGCGTCAACGTCGGCGCGAGCACCGATACGTGAAATCGAGCCTTCCAACCGACGGTGGTCTCGGGGTCCGCGTAGAAGACGCGCGGCATGAAGACCTGCGTAGCCATCGCGGTGACCGCGGTCACGCTCGTCACCGTCTGCCACGGAATACTGCGCTGCGCGTCGGCGTTCGTCGCAACCTGCGCCGATGCCGTCCACGACCAGACGCTCACGGCGAGTACGGCTTGAAGGAAAATCAGTCGCTTCATCATTCTGCTCGGGGGATCGTGGCTGGACTCCATCGTCTAGCTGCCTTCGACGGTGAGATGCAATCCCAGAGGCATCGGCGCGCGCAACGCTCGCCCATGGGATGCGCGAAGGCAATCGCGCAGACGTCTCACTCAGTGGAAAGGCGCCCCGGGCCGTGGCAACGTGCCGGCGGGACAATGCGACAAGCAACGTTTGCGGTCGCTCTTTCGCTCGGCATCGTCGTTCCGCTCATCGGGCTGGGGATTGCGCTTACGCGACCGGCCGTTCGCGAGAGCCTCGGCGAGTTCTTCGCACCGCTGCCAACGGCGCCGCTTCATTCCGCGACGTCGAGCGTCGAGGCGCTCCCGCCGCAGCTCGCGATCACCGGAGCCGAGACACCGGAGCTTCATGGGCTCCTCACGGCCGACGCCGGAGCGCCGACTGATCGCGGCCCACGTACGGCGCTCTTCCCTCGAGAGCTTCCGCCAGCGCACGACGCGTACGAGCGTCCGCGCGGTCTCAAGCGCCCGGAGCTCGCATCGCGTGACGATGCCGCGATCGATCGCGCGATCCAATACCTCGCGACCGACGCGCACGGGCACGGCGCACTGCTCTCGGCGTTTCAGCGGAGCGGTCGTCATCGCGACGAGGTCGATCGCATCCTCCGCGCCTGGAAGATCCCCCCGGAGCTCTCTGCGATCGCGTTCGTCGAGAGCGGGTTCACTCCGACGTCATCGTCGCTCGATGGCAGCGTCGGGATCTGGTCCCTCACTCATGAAGTGGCCCACGCCTACGGTCTCGCGATGCTTCCGAAGTACGACGAACGCCGGGGCCTCGCTCTTTCGACCGAGGCCTCCGCGCACTACCTCGCCGATCTGCACGAGCGACTCGGGTCGTGGGAGCTCGCCCTCTTCGCGTTCGGACAGGGCTACGCGAAGACGATCACCGATCTCCAGAAGCAGACCTCTCTCGACTACTGGGACGTGGTGAACGACCTTCCGCCGGAGAGCACGACGTACGTCGCCGAGGTACTCGCCGTCGCGACGATGCTCGGGAATCCCGATCGCTTTGGTCTCGACGTCGTGAAACCCGACGAGCCTCAGGTGACGAGCGATCTCGAGGTTCCCGCCGACGCTTCGTTCTCGATTCTCGCGCGCGCGGCGGGGACGAGCGTCGACCGATTGCACGAGCTGAACCCCGAGTATCTCGGCGAGTCGGTCCCGAGTACGGGCTTCACGATGACGATGCACTTGCCGAGCGCAAGCCTCGCTCGAGCCAAAGAGCTCCTCATGCCGCTGATGTACTCGACGACGGGAAGCGGCGGTGGCGCGAGCTTCGACTGGGGGCGCGCCGGCGGCAAAACGCGGGACGGCGGGCTCGGCGCGGACGCGGCGACCGATCAGACGATCGCCCCCGTCGTCGTCGCGCGCGGCGGAGCGCGCAAGACGTATTACCGCGTGCAAGAGGGCGATACGCTCGAGTCAGTGAGCCGCCGTTTCGGCGTGCCCCGTGAGACGATTGCGAGCGATAACGCTCTCGACCCGACTGCCGGATTGAAACCAGGGGGGCTCTTGCTTCTGCGACAGGTCGCAGCGAGTGGCGCGCCTTCGACGAACGCCCCGTAGACCAACCGACCCCCGAGAGCGCCATGCTTCTAGTCGAACCGAAGTCACTCCTCGACAAGCTCAATCCGGTTTGCACGCGCGCATTCGAGCGCGGCGCGGGCGCGTGCATCACGGGGCGTCACTACGAAGTGTCGGCCGAGCACGTGCTGCTCGCGCTCATCGACGACCGCGAGAGCGACATCATCGCGATCCTCGAACGGTTCCATGTTGAGCCGTCGCGCATTCGGGGTGCGCTCCAGCGGGCGCTCGAAGAACAGCGATCCGGGAACGCCGGGAAGCCTGTGTTCAGCCCGATCCTCCTCGAATGGATTCAGGACGCCTGGCTCTACGCTTCGACGGAGCTCGGTGACGCGCGCGTTCGATCGGGGGCGCTCCTCGTTCGCCTCGTCCAGGCGCCGACGCGCTATCTCGCGTCGAATCTCCCGGGTCTCGACGAGATCCCGCGCGACGAGCTGCGAAAGAATCTGGCGACTCTCGCCGTGGACAGCGGGGAGGCCGCGGTCACCTCGCGTGAGCAGGGCGCCGGACAGACTCCTGGCACCGCGCCTGCGGGTGACGGTGCGCTCGCTCGGTTCACGACGAACCTCACGGAGCGCGCGAAAAAGGGCGAGCTCGATCCCGTCTTCGGCCGAGAGGCGGAAGTCCGGCAAGTGGTCGACATCCTTTGCCGGCGCCGAAAGAACAACCCGATCATCGTGGGCGAGCCGGGCGTCGGGAAGACCGCGCTCGTCGAAGGGCTCGCACTCCGCATCGCCGCGGGTGACGTGCCCGCGCAGCTGAGTGACGTGCAGCTTCTCGTCCTCGACCTCGGCGCGCTTCAAGCCGGCGCCGGCGTGAAGGGCGAGTTCGAAAACCGACTCCGCGGCGTGATCACCGAGGTGAAGGCGTCGCCGAAGCCGATCGTCCTCTTCATCGACGAGGCGCACACGATCATCGGCGCCGGCGGCGCGCAGGGGGGAAGCGACGCAGCCAACCTCCTCAAACCCGCTCTCGCTCGCGGTGAGCTGCGAACCATCGCCGCGACTACTTGGGCCGAGTACAAACGCTACTTCGAAAAGGATGCGGCGCTCGAACGGCGCTTTCAGCCCGTCAAGGTCGAGGAGCCGTCGATCGATCAGGCCATCGGCATGATCCGCGGTCTCGCGCGGCGCTTCGAAGAGGCGCACGGCGTCCTCGTTCGGGACGAAGCGGTGCGCGCGGCCGTCGTTCTCTCGAGCCGCTACATCACGGGGCGATTGCTCCCCGACAAGGCGGTCGACCTGCTCGATACGGCAGCCGCGCGCGCGAAGATCCTTCGCGCCGCGACGCCGAGCGCGCTCGAGGACGTTCGCGCGGAGCTCGCGTCGCTCGATCGCCAAATCGATGCGCTCGATCGCGATCATGCCGCCGGGCACCCCGTAGAAGAGGGAGCGCGCGGTGGCGCGACCGATCTGCGCGACACCCGTCGTCGAGATGGCGAGCGCATCGAGGCGGACGTCATCGCGCAGCGCGCTCTCGTCGCGCGTGTCGACGAGCTCCGCGCCTCGAAGGGACCGCGCGAAGATCTCGTCCGGGCACTCGATGAGCTGCGCGCCGTCCCCCACGAGAAGCGTCTCGTCCGAGCGGACGTCGACGAAGACATCGTCGCCGCGGTCGTCGGCGATTGGACTGGGATCCCCGTTGGTCGGATGGTCCAGGACGACGTTCACGCCATCGTCGGTCTCGAACCGAAGCTTCGCGAGCGCGTTCGTGGTCAGGACGGCGCGCTGGCGGTCATCGGGCGCGAGCTTCGCGCAGCGCGATCGGGTCTGAAGCCGCCGGGGCCGCCGTTGGGCGTCTTCTTCCTGGTGGGACCGAGCGGCGTAGGGAAAACCGAGACCGCGCTCGGATTGGCTGACCTCCTCTTCGGTGGCGAGCGATTCCTCGTCACGATCAACATGAGCGAGTTCCAGGAGCGCCACACGGTGTCCCGTCTCATCGGCTCACCCCCGGGGTACGTCGGATACGGCGAGGGGGGAAAGCTCACGGAAGCCGTGCGTCAGCGGCCGTACTCGGTCGTTCTCCTCGACGAAGTGGAGAAGGCCGATCGCGAAGTGATGAACCTCTTTTACCAAGTGTTCGACAAAGGGGTGCTCAACGACGGCGAGGGGCGCAACATCAGCTTCTCGAACACCGTGATCGTGATGACCTCCAACCTCGGAACCGATCTTCTGACGCGCGCCGCAGACCCCGGCTCACCGGTTCCTCCACACGACGAGCTCGTCGCGCTCGTCAAGCCGACGCTGAGCGAGTACTTCAAGCCCGCGCTTCTCGCTCGAATGACGGTCGTTCCCTACGTTCCCATCCGCCCCGAGGCGCTCGACGGAATCGTTCGAACCAAGCTAGGCGCCGTCGCCACGCGCGTGATGGAGTCGCACAAGGTGACGCTCTCGTTCGACGATGCCGTGGTCGCCGCCATCGCCGCGCGGTGCCGCGAAGTCGAGAGTGGCGCGCGCAACGTCGATCACATCCTTCGCGGTTCGATCCTCCCGCTCGTGTCGCAGCACATTCTCGGCGCGCTCGCGGAAGGCGGCCCTGCGCGATCGCTACGTCTCGGCGTCGACGCTCGAGGCGATTTCGAATGCGTGGGGGCGCCGTGACCAAGCGGGTCGGAGCCCTCGCGGCGCTCGTGCTCGCGTGTGGCGGCGTCACGCCGCCGCCCGAGGTGCCGAAGAAGTGCCCGCCGCAGACGGTGACGGTCTCGTTGCTCGCGTCGCCGGCGGTGAATCCGACGCCGAATGGAGCGCCGCGCCCCGTCGTCGTGCGGATCTATCAATTGAAGAACGACTCTCGCCTCTACAACGCGTCCTTCGACAAGGTCTGGCACGACGACAAGACTGCGCTCGGCGAGGACATCGCGAAGGTCGATGAGGTCGAGCTCTATCCCGGCTCACGTCTCGATCTGAAGTTCGAACGCACCGAGCCGGTGCAGCACTTGGCTGCCGTCGCCTTGTTCCAGGAGCCGAAGGGGAGAAGCTGGTTTTCGAGCTTCGATCTCCCTCCACCGCCAGAGGCGGGCAAGTGCGACGCGCAAGCCTGCGCCGCGGATGACGAAGAGGAGGACTGCGCCACGCGCGCGGCCGGAACCGGCCACTACTCCTTCTGGCTCGACGGCAGCAAGGTCGACGACGGCGTCGAGCACCTCGAAGAGTTTCAAAAGGTCGGCGCGATGACGAGCCCTGCGCCCAAGAAGAGAGGCCCGTGAACAAGACCGTGCGGATCGAGTCGCAGCCGCCCCGCGGTCCCGGGGGCTCGCAGCCGCCGATGGCTCAACCGCCGCCGCAGCCGATGTTCACTCGGGCGAGGGTGTCGGGCGGCGGGCGCCCCATCGGTCCCCACCCGCTCGCGGAGCCTATGTACTGGGCGTGCGCCGACCTGCTGACCCTCGCGTCGCAGTTCGCGCTCGGCGCCACGCCGCCGTCGGCTCAGGAGCTACGTCAGCACTTGGCTCAACAGTTCGCCACGATGCACGCGCGTGCGATCGGAAGTGGGATCGCCCACGAAGACGCGAACGACGCGATCTACGCGCTCATGGCGCTTTTCGATGAAATCTTGGTCCAAGCGCGTTGGTCGGGTCGACTCGAGTGGCAGACCTCGCCGCTCCAGTACGTGCACTTCCACGAAAATGTCGCCGGCGAGAACTTCTTCCGCCGTGCGGATGTTCTCCTCGGTCAACCTCATCGCGCGCATGTGTTGCTCATCTACTTCCTGTGCCTCGGACTCGGGTTCCAAGGTCGCTACGCGGTCGGTGGCGCAGCGGGGCTTGCGCCGGTCTATGAGCATATTGGCGCGGCAGTGAGTCAGTCCTTGCCGCCAGCGGAAGTGCTCAGCCCTCACGGCGAACCTATCGACGCCGTCCGAAGCATCCTTCGGCGTGAAGCGCCGATCGTCCGGCTCGCGCTCGTGTTCTTTCTCCTGGCTCTGGTGGCCTTCGTGGGACTTCGCCTCGTCCTCTCGGCCCAAACGGCGAGCGCCGTGCAACCGATGCACGACTTCGCGAGCTCGAAGCCTTAGCCATGTTGGTCTGGGCTCTCGTCTTCCTTCTCGTCTGCTTCGCGCTGACCGCGATCTGGGTAGGCGGCTGGTTCTTCGCGTTGGCGCTCAGCACGAAGATCATCCTGAGCGTGATCGTCCTTTCGATGGCGATCATCGGGATGCTCATCTCGTTCATCGTTCGCCTGCGTAGGGCAGGACGGCTCGAACGGGACCTGCTCGCGCAAGGCGCCAAGCAGGCGGAGGCGGCGCGGCCCGATCGCCGCAAAGACATCGTCGCGCTTCAACAGCAGGCGACCCAAGCCATCGCCGCGCTGAAGAGCAGTCGTCTCGGGAAGGGGGGGCGCGCGGCGCTCTACGCGCTCCCCTGGTACGTCATCATCGGGCCGCCCGGCGCGGGCAAGACGACCGCGATTCGGCACTCCGGACTCGACTTCCCGATCGAACAAGCCGGCTCCGCATTCCGAGGCACGGGCGGCACGCGCAACTGCGACTGGTGGTTCACCAACGAAGCCATTCTCCTCGATACGGCCGGCCGGTACGCGACCGACACCGACGATCAGCAGGAGTGGTTCGCGTTCCTCGATCTCCTTAAGCGCAACCGACCCGGAAAGCCGATCAACGGTCTGCTCGTCGCGCTCAGCGTCACTGACGTCGCCAGCGCCTCGGAGGAGCAGATCGCGCTCATCGCAAAGCGAATGCGCGCCCGCATCGACGAAGTCACCACGCACTTGAAGATGCGCGTTCCGGTCTACGTCCTCTTCACGAAGACGGACATGATTGCCGGCTTTAGCGAGTTCTGGAACGACCTTCGGAAAAGCGAGCGAGGTCAGATCTGGGGAATGGGTTTCCCCTTGGTGCAGCCCGAGGAGCCCGCGGTTCTGTTCGAGCGCGAGTTCGATCTCCTGGTCCGCACTCTCCAGGCGCGCACCGTGCGCCGCATGACCGGCGAGCGTCAGGTCGAGACGCGCCGCCTCCTATGGACGTTCCCGCTCGAGTTCGCGACGCTTCGCGCGAACGTATCGACCTTCGCAACGCAGCTCTTTCAGCGCAATGCGTTTCAAGAGACCCCTGCGTTCCGGGGGGTCTACTTCACGAGCGGGACACAGAACGTCCGGCCGATGTCGCGCGTGCTCCAGTCCATGGCTTCGGCCTTTGGAATGCGGATGCCGGGGCCTCCTGGAGGCGCGGTCGAGCCGAAGAGCTTCTTCCTGACGGATGTCTTCCGCCGCGTCATCTTCCCCGACCAACTGCTCGCAGGTCAGACCGAAGGCGAGAAGCGGCGGCAGCTGCTCGTGCGATTGGCTGTCGCGGGCGTCGCGATGTTCATGGCCGCGTCACTGACCTTCCCCGCGGTACTGACCTTCGCGCACAATCGGCAGCTCCTTCGTTCAAGCGCCGACATTGCCGGGCGCGTCGAATCGACGAAGTGGACGGACACCGCGGCTCTCGACACGAACGCGCCGCAACTCGATGCAGCGCAAGAGCGGCTCAAGCAACTCGCGGATTGGAGAGACAACGGTCCGCCGGTCCAGCTCCGCTGGGGCATGTATTGCGGGAATGATCTCTACGACGCGCTACGCGGCGTCTACGCGACCGCGGTCTCGCGCGCCGTGATCGATCGAGCGAAAGCCGACCTCGAAGATCACCTCCGCGCGATGGACTCCGGTCCCATGCGTACGAGCGAGAACTTCAATCGCGACTTCGACACCCTCAAGCTCTACTTGATGCTCGGAGACGCCACGCGAATCGACACGGCCTGGGCGGCGCCGCGGCTCGTACGAGGCTGGTCCCTCACTTCGCACGCGCGAGTGAAAGGCGAAGAGGATCTCATCCTGCCTCACGTCGCGTTCGTCTTCGATCTCCTCGCAAAGAAGGAGATTCCTCCGTGGAAGTTGGATGACGCGCTGGTCACGCGATCGCGGTCGATCCTCGCGCAGGTTCCGCAGGTGGAGCGCCTCTACGAATCGCTCGTGCGCGACGCGAATACGGAGATCGCGGCCATCCGTCGCGAGACCATCTTCTACGGATCGATCGCCCCTTTCGTTCAATCAAGGAAAGGGGTCCGGGTCGATGGCGCGTACACGAAGCTGGGATGGGCGCGCGTTCGCTCGCTCCTCGGCGAGCAGCGCGCGAAGCTCGCGGCCGAGCAGTGGGTGCTCGGCGACGCGGGCGACGTCGGCGCGCAAGGCGCCATAGACAAGCTGCGCGGCCTCTACTTCGAGCGGTATCGAAACGCTTGGAGGGATTTCATCGCCGATCTCCAGGTTCAAGATCCGGGCAACGCCGAGCTGGCGCTCGACGAGCTGAATGCGCTGAGCGAACCGGAGTGGCCGTACCTGCGACTCATTCACGCGCTGAGCGAGAACGTCGTGCTCGATATGGACGACCCCGAGGCCGACAAGAGCCTCTTGGACAAGGCGGTCGACAAAGCCAAAGACCTCCTCGACGGCGGGCCGCTCGTCTCCAAGAAGCGCATCGTTTCGCCGGTCGAGAAGGCCTTCAAACCGATCCTGAAATTTGGTGTCCCTCCGGACGCCGAGAATCCCGCGCCGACGGGGCTCTCCCAATACGAGGCGCTCCTCGCCAAGCTCGTCGGCGCACTCACCGACTTGCGCGACGCTGAAAATACGAGCGACCCGCGCAAAGTCAGCGACGTGTTCCAAGACGCCTTTCGCTCGACGAGCGCGCTTCTGTCGGAGCAGGACGGCTTTACGCGCCCACTTCTCTCACCGCTGCTGATGAACCCCATCACGCTGGCGTGGTCGAACGTCGTGCAGGATGCCGGGGCGGCCGCGGGCGCGAGTTGGGAAGCGAGCGTCTGGCAAAAGTGGCACGACAAGCTCGAGGGAAAATATCCCTTCGCGCAGTCGCCGAGCGACGCGGCTCTCGAGGACTTCTTCGACTTCTTCGCTCCCGGCGACGGCACACTCTGGAGTTTCTACGACGAGTCACTCAAGGCCACACTCGATCGCAGCGGCGCTGGATTCTCGCCGTCCCGACGCTTCAAATCGGCCATTCCCTACTCGTCGGAGTTCCTCGACGTCTGTCTGAAGCGCGGACAGGATTTCACGACGACTCTCTACCCACCGAAGACCGATCACGCCTCCGTCGTCTTCGACGTGAACCTTCACTCGGTCAGTCCGAGCATCGGCGAGGTGACGTTCGAGGTCGACGGGGTCTCGCACACCTATCGGAACGAGCCGGAGGAATGGCTCACGGTCACGTGGCCGGGCAAGACGCCGCACGGCGCGCGCTTGCGGGTCAAGGGAGCGGGGGGACTCGACGAGGAGATCGCTCGCCCGGGTGACTTCGGACTATTTCGACTCATTGATGCGGCGCAGGTGAAGCCGGGGCGAGCGGGCGGACGCGCCGACGGGGTGCCGACTCTCGTTGCCACCTGGGACCTTCGGGCGACACGCGACAGCGCATCTGTGAGCCTCGACCTACGCCCTTCGCGGAACGAGAACCCACTCACACCAGGGTTCTTCAAGGCCTACAACTGCCCCCGGCTGATCACGACCAAGTGATGTTTCGATCGAGCCCCATCCCGGCCGCACCTGGCGTCTTCGCCATCGGCAAGTTCGTCGGCTACCCCGAATTCCTGCGTGCAGATGCGGGAGGCGATGCGCTCGATGCCTTCGACTCTTGGGTCGAGCGCGGAACGATGGCGGCTCATGAGCGTTGGGGAGCGCAGTGGTCGACGACGTTTCCGATGGGCGCAGCGTTCGGCTTTCTCTGGACCTCGGCGCGCGACCAATCGTGTCTCTGCGGAGTCATCGCTCCGAGTCGAGATGCAGTCGGGCGCGACTACCCTCTCGCCGTTGCCGCTCGCTTTCCCGAAGCGCTCGTGGCGCGGGCGCCCCATCTCGTGCCGCTCGCGTACGGGGACTTTCTCGACGGCGCATATCGACTCGTGGACGACGCGCGTACGATTCCGATGAGCGTCGCCGAGCTCACGGCGCGACTTCATGCGCTCATCGCGGCGAACGGCGAAGACATGCAGCGCGCCGAGTCGGAGTACTCCACGTGGTGCCACGAGACCCCGCTGGACCAAGCGTGGCGCGCGGTCTTTCCGAGCTTCAATCCCGTGGAAAAAGCAGCGCGCGCTCTTCAGGCGATCACCGCGGCGCTCGCTCCATTCCGGGGGCGCGAGGCACCCGACACGCCGCTCGTTCTTCGGCTTCCTCTGGGAAACGGCGGGGTCGCCGCAGCCGCGCTCTGGTTCGACATCGTGCGAAGATTGGGACGCTGGTCTCGGACGGTGCCGTCGGCCTTTTGGGGGTTGGACGACGGCGTGCTCGTGATGCCGGTAGGGCCCGCGCCATCGCGAGCGTTCGCCGAACTGTGGCGTCCGGATCCCTCGAGCGAGAGCACATGCGACATCGCCAACTTGGACGATCTGTCGATCCCGAGCTCGCGCGTCCCTGCGTCCGCCGACGCGCTCGTCCCGTCCTCTCGAGACACGCGCATGTCCTCATTCCTCGAGTCGCTCGCAAGATAGAACGGGAGCATCCGCGGACCATGTCGAGCACGGAATACGCACGCTTGCGACGCCCGCCCCTAGACGGCTACGGTCTTTCGCCTCGATGACTTCGCCGCGCAAGCCTCTCTGGCTCGATGGGCTCTTCCTCGAGCCGAACCATCTTCAGCAGCAGGATCGCTACCACGAGCGCCTTCTCGCGGCGCGCGCGGCCACGCTTCGGGCGAACGCGTGGGGCGTCGTCGAGTGCGCCATTGATCCACGGGCGCTCCAGTCCGGGGAGGTCCGCGTCGTTCGACTTCGCGCCGTGCTCCCCGACGGAACACTGCTCGACGTGGGTGAAGGGTTCGACGATTCGCTCCCTCCTCGCGCCATCGAAGGCCTGAGGGCGCCTGGAGCGAGCGTCGACGTCTGCGTCGCCCTCGCCCAGGACGCGTCGGAGGCGGCGAATGTCGATCTCGTCGGCGACCCCACGACGCACGCTCGCTTGATCAAGGTCGAGACGGAGATCCCCGACTTCAACACGGGGCGTGACTCGCGCGTCGTCCCGTGGGGGCGGCTGAATCTGAAGATTCTGATCGGCGACGAGAGGCGCGATCGGTTCGACGCCATCCGGATCGCCCAGATCGTTCGCTCATCATCGGGCGCTCTCGTCCTGCGCGACACGTTTGTCCCGCCGTCACTTTGCATCGGCGCGTCGTCGTTTCTCGTTTCCGGGTTTCATCGCGTCGTTACGGCCATGGCTGCCAAGCAGCAGGCTCTCTCGGCCAGCCGCCGTCAGCGCTCCGCCACCGTGATCGAGTTTCAGGCCGCCGACGCTGCGCGGTTCTGGCTCCTTCACACGTTGAACCAGAAGCTGCCGACGCTTTCGGAGGTCGCGCAAAAGCCGACGACCCACCCCGACGAGGCCTACCGCGAGCTCGCGGAGCTCCTCGGGATGCTCTGCACGTTCGATGCGGAGGCGAACCCGCTCGCGATACCGCACTACGATCACCTCGACGCGGGCAGCACGTTCGAGCCGATGTTCGCGATGGCGCTCAACCTGCTCGACCGACTGATCGCCGAGAGGTTCGTGGAGATCCCGCTGGAGCGGCGAGAGGGGGGCTACCACCTCGGCGAGCTGCGCGATCCAGCCCTCTTCCGCTACGTATTCTTCCTGGCCTTTTCCGGCTCGTACACGCCGGCGCAGCTTCGCGAGCACGTCCCGCGCCTCACCAAGATCGCGTCGACGCGGCAGATCGGATCGCTCGTCAATTCGGCCGTGAACGGCGCTCGTCTCGCGTACGAAGCGTATCCGCCGGGCGCGCTCCCGGTGAAACCCGACGTCGTGTTCTTCCGTCTCGAGACCGCCGGCGACTTCTGGACGGACATGGTCTCCACCGGCACCGTTGCGATCTACGAACCGCTCGATGCGAACGCGGTGCGCGTCGCGCTCTATGCGGTCGATCCGGACACGCTGCAGTGAGCGAGGCCACTCCCTACCTCGACGAGAGCATCGCGGCGCCCATCTCCGAGGCGGCGCCCGCAGGGAGGGATCTGACCTACGACGCGAACCTCGAGAAGCTCGCCGCGGAGATCGAGAAGACGACGTCGATCGCGGGCGACGTCCCGGACTGGGGGCTCGTACGTCGAGAATCCGCGCGCATGCTCCGGGAGGAGTCGAAGGATCTCCGGATCGCCTCATGGTGGGTTGCCGCCGCGGGAGTCGCCGAAGGGTGGACCGCGATCGCGGAGGGGGCGACGACGTATCGCGCCATCCTCGAGCGCTTCTGGAACGAGGTGTACCCGCCCCTGAAGCGCGCCCGCGCACGCGCGGGCCTTGCCTCATGGTTGTGGGAGCAACTCGCGAAGTCGCTCCCCTCTCGTCCCGTCACGATCGCGGACGGGGACGCCGTGCGCGCCTTCGAGGCCGCGATCACCGCAGTCGATGCGATTCTGAACGAGCGCCTCGGCGACGCGAACCCGGGCCTCGGAGGGTTGCGCTCCGTCATGCGGGAGAGGATTCGGAGCATCCCGGAGCCTTCGGTAGCCATCGATCCGTTTGCTGCGCCGGCTTCGCCCGTAGCGACGGACGCGACCTCCTCCGTGCGCTCCGGCGTGAGCATGCCGTCGGGGATGTCCGCACCGACCGTCACGGCGGTGGGCTCACTCGAAGCGGCTGAGGCTACGGCCGAGGGTTGGCGAGGCTCGCTCGCGACACTCGCGCAACACGCCCGGGCCACGGCCCCGACGTCCCCATGGCCGTATCGCCTCGCGCGAATCGCGGCGTGGCTCACGCTGAACGCGGCACCCGAGGTCGAGGGGGGAAAGACGTTCGCGCGCGCGCCGAAGCCGGCGGAGCGAGCCGACTTCGCCGCGATGTTCGAGGCGGGCGCCTGGGAGGGGCTTCGTGACGCGTGCGAAGACGCGCTCTCGGAGCATGTGCTCTGGCTCGACCTGCATCGTTGGTCGGCGGTCGCGCTCGAGCGGCTCGGCCCCCCGTTCGCCGTCGCTCGGGAAGCGGTCGGGCGAGAGACGGCGGCTCTCGTGGCGCGAATCCCGGCGCTCCCCTCTCTCTTCTTCTCGAACGGCACCCCCTTCGCCTCGCCCGAGACGGCAGACTGGCTTGCGGGGGAGGGGGCTCGCTTCGGAGGCTCGGGCGGCGGGCGCGCAGCTTCGAGTGCCGACGAAGCCACGACCACTCTGCTCTCCGACGCGGAGGCGCGGGTCACGGCTGGGCAGGTCGACGACGGGCTGGCGATGGCGATCGACCTCGCGAACAACGCCGCGAGCGCGTCGGCTCGCTTCCGAGCACAACTCCTCGCTGCGAAGATTGCCCATCGCGTCGGAAAGGGGGACCTGGCCCTCGCCCTTCTCGAGCGGCTCCTCCCCCAGGTCGACGCGACCTTGGAGGCTTGGCAGCCTTCCGTTTGCGCGGATTTCTACGAGACTGCACTCAAGGTCGTTCGGGCCGTGTCACCCGATTGGGGGGATCGACAAACCCTACTTTTCCGGCGACTCTTACAAGTAGATCCGGCGGCCGCACTTCGAATCGGCTAGCGTTTCTCAAGTTTTCCCGAGGGAGTAGACCATGGCGGACGACCAGTCTGTAGCGCCGAAAGAGCGCGTCAACATCACCTACAAGCCGGCCACGGGCGACCGTCAGGCCGAAGTCGAACTCCCGCTGAAGATGCTGTTCGTCGGCGACTACACCGGTCACGCCGACGAGCGCCCCGTCGAGGATCGCAAGCCGATCAACATCGACAAAGACAACTTCCAGCAGGTCTTGGCCGAGCACAACCTCGGCGTCGATCTCACGGTCCCCAACACCCTCACCGGTGAGAAGGGGGCGGAGATGGCCGTGAAATTGAAGTTCAAGAAACTGTCGGACTTCGGTCCTGACGCGGTCGCCGAACAGGTTCCCGAGATCCGGACCCTTGTTGAGCTGCGCGCCGCGCTGACGGCTCTCAAGGGGCCGCTCGGAAACGTTCCGGCGTTTCGAAAGAAGATTCAGGCCGTGCTCGGCGACAGCGCGGCGCGTGAGCGCCTGCTCGCAGAGCTGGGCGTCGACAAAGGGGAGGGCTGATCATGGCCGAGGGTAAGACTGAGAAAGAGGCCGGCCAGGTCACGACCGACGCGTCCGCATCGTTGCTCGACGAGATCCTCGCCGAGACGAAGATGCAGAAGGCCGACGACGGGTACGACGTCGCTCGACGTGGCGTGCGTTCGCTCATCTCCGAACTGTTGAAGCCCGAGCACGCGCAGGAGCGGATCGACAAAGCGATCGTCGACGCGATGATCGCCGAGCTCGACGCGAAGATCTCGAGCCAGCTCGATCAAGTGCTTCATCACAAAGACTTCCAGAAGCTGGAGTCAGCGTGGCGCGGGCTGAAGTTCGCCGTCGACCGGACCGACTTCCGCGAGAACATTCGGTGCGAGGTTCTCAACGCGTCCAAGGAGGATCTCCTCACGGACTTCGAGGACGCCCCCGAGATCACCAAGAGTGGCCTCTACAAGATCATCTACTCGGCGGAGTACGGGCAGTTCGGCGGCAAGCCTTACGGCGCGGTCTTCTCGAACTACGAGCTTGGACCGGGCGCGCAGGACATCGCGTTGCTGCAGAAGGTCGCCGCGGTCTCGGCGATGGCGCACGCGCCGTTCTTCGCTTCTGCCGGGCCGCAGTTCTTCGGTTTGAAGGACGTGCTCGGGTTGCCGAACCTGAAGGATCTGGAGTCGCTCTTCGAAGGGCCGCAATACGCCAAATGGCGGGCGTTCCGTGAGAGCGAGGACGCGCGCTACGTCGGCCTCGTCGCGCCGCGCTTCCTCTTGCGGCTCCCCTATGGGCCGACGACGACGCCGGTGAAGACGTTCAACTACGAGGAGTCCGTCAAGGAGAGCCACGACGACTATCTGTGGGGGAACTCGGTCTACGCGTTTGCGACGCGCATCGCGGACAGTTTCGCCAAGTTCCGATGGTGCCCGAACATCATCGGCCCCCAAGCCGGCGGCACCGTCGACAACCTCCCCTTGCACCTCTATTCGGCGATGGGCGCCGAGCAGATCAAGATCCCGACCGAGGTTCTCATCAGCGAGCGTCGCGAGTACGAGCTCTCGGAGCAAGGGTTCATTTCGCTCACGTACCGCAAGGATTCGGACAACGCGGCCTTCTTCAGCGCGAACAGCACGCAGAAGCCCAAGACGTTTGGGCAGTCACCCGAAGGGAAGGACGCGGAGCTCAACTACAGACTCGGCACCCAACTCCCTTACCTCTTCGTGGCGTGCCGGCTCGCGCACTATCTCAAAGTGATTCAGCGCGAGCAGATTGGGACGTCCAAGGAGCGCGCGGATCTCGAGGGGGAGTTGAACGAGTGGATCAAGCAGTACGTGGCCGACATGGAGGCCCCGTCGCCGACCGTTCGTGGCAAGCGCCCTCTCCGTCAGGCCTCGATCAAGGTGGTCGACGTTCCGGGAGACGCGGGTTGGTACAAGGTCGAGATGAAGGTGCGTCCGCACTTCAAGTACATGGGGGCGTTCTTCACCCTCAGCCTCGTCGGTAAGCTCGACAAGGAGTAGCGAGTACCCTCGCAGCGAGGCTCGGCGCGTTTCGCCCTCCGGTGAAACGCGCCGAATGCGCGTTTGTGCGCTCAGAGCTCGCGATAGCCGCCGGGAATCACCATCGCGTCGTCGGCGCCGGCGACCGTGAGGACTCCCCAGCAGGCGAGCTTCGTCTTCGCCGCGAAGGCGATGATGTCGCTCAGATCGCCGACGGGAACGAGCACGGCGAGGTTGCTGCGGTGCACGCCCCAAGAGCCGGGCCCGGTGTGCAGCATGCCGCGGTGAAGCTCGAGCCCTGCTTGGGGAGCGTTCGGCAGAATGGCGACGCGCAGCCGGACCCATTCATCGCGATCGGGGTTCAGCTGGAACTCGACGTAGACGAGATCACTGCGGGCGGGGACGGTTCGAACAGGGAACCCGCGCTTCTTCAAGAATTCGACGACGGCCTTCTCGTCGAGCGTCGCGTAGTCGGGGGTGAGGTCGACCCCTTCGCAGACGCTCGGATTCAGGCGCACGTTGCCAAGCGACATCGAGCCTGAAATCTGCGCGCTCGGGTCCACCCCCTCGGTCTTCGGCAGCCGATAGCCACCGCATCCGCAAGCGAGAACCAAGGCGCCGGCAAGCCAGTGGATGCGCATCGCTGGATGCGTCATACCGTAGCCTCGCGCGATGGGGGAGGAGTCTTCTCGCCCGGCGACCGCCCTGCTAGTTTCGTCGGGCATGCGGCGCATCGCGTTTGGATTTCTCTTCGCAGCCACCGTCGTTGGTTGCGGCGGACCGCCGCCGATCGCGCTCGAAAACGGCACCTTCTACCAGTTCGACGACCAGCCGGGCTCCTCGAAGAACGGCGCGTTCGAGCGCCCCTACCCGCCGCTGGACCGCAAGGCGCAAGGGCGGCTCCCCGAGTACGTCGGTGTCAGCATCCTCGGCGGCACAGTGCGCATCTCGCGCCCTGCGGATTGGAAGATTCGGCGCGCGAGTCTGGCTCCCGAGAAGCGCTACATCGAGTACGTCTCGCCGAACGAGTACCTGTTCGCGATCTACGAGCGCGTCGATTCACCGATCGATCCTTGGAAGGACGTCCTCGAGCGGTACGAGAAAGACGCCAAGGCGAAGGGGGCCGAGCTTGTGGGCGAGCGGATCCCGATCGCGACGTGGAACGCGCAGGGGCGCGAGTACATCGTGCGGCGCACGGTGAAGGGGCAGCGTGCGCCGTATTCGCATCTGAGCTCCGAGGCGCTCATCCGAGCGGACCACCGGATCGACCTTGTCGAGATCGTCCACCAGGGGGAGTCGATCGCGCCGGTCGGCGGAGAGCTGCTGCGCGTCATGGAGACTCTCCAGCTGCGGTGAGTTTCCCGCCTGCCGCCCGATGCCGTGACGCGCGCTACCTCGCGAAGTAGGTGGTCGCCCGCTTCTCGCCCGTCTTGACGATCTTCTTCGCCGCGAGTGCCGCCGTCAGCGGGCCGACGATCTCTTGTTTTGAGAGTCGAAGCACCTTCTGAAGCTGCTCGCTGCGAAGTCCCGCGCGATGCTCACGAAGCTTCGCCACGATCACGCCAGTGACATGTTCGATATCGGACGGTGATCGGCGAGCGCGACCACTCTTCGCTCGTGCGCCCGCACCCGAGGTGCCTCCGCCGACCCTCGCTGTCTTCGGCGCGCTGTTTGCTGTCCCAGCCATTCGCCCCTCGACCAAGTCTTCTAGCGACGCGTGACGAAGAGCGTTCAGAACGCCGTCCGCGAACCGCTGCGCGAGCACCTCGATTTCAGTCTTCAGACTCATTTTGACGAGCTCCCTTCGATCTGTCTGCGCCCCGAGTTAGACCACGTCCTGGCCGGTTTCACACTCTCGCTTCTCGAAGGGCGCCGAAATCGACATCGCCGTCGCAGAAACGAGGCGTCACTACGTGGCACCGATGATGGCGAGTGACGGCTCCCACGAACGCCCGAAAAACCCGCCTAGCTCCGCAAATTCACCCGTCATGTGAAGCGTCATGTGAGGCGTCACGTGAAGTCACCCCGCACGCCCGCGCAGTCCTTGTACCGCCAGAGTGAGGGGTTATCTCCGATCACATGAGCGCGGTGAACATGGACGGAGCGGAAGGCGGATCGGCGTGCCGCCTCCAGCCGATCTATTCCCGTCGCCGTCGAGTCTCGGAGCGAAATACACGCTTGAGAGCCCCTGGGCTTAGGGGGGTGGAGAAAAATACTTTTGTCAGCAATCGCGGTCGCAAACACGGTTTCGTGTCAACTCGCCGCACATCGAGAAACAGGCTTCGAGATACCAAATGTCAAATGACATGTGAGTTGACGCGCGAGTTGACACGTTGCGAGCCGGCGACCTTGCACCTCGTCCGGGCCCGCTTAACTCGGTCAAAGGGATACCCGAAAGAAGGAGCTGAAGGATGTTCACACGAGAATCACTCGCCGCGTCACGAGTCGCAGCTGATCGCGCCCGCGCGCAGATCCGCGCGAGAGCAAAAGAACCCGAGCGGCCGGTCGCGCCGGGCGTTGCAGCTCTGGAAACGGCAGGCATGGCTTGCGCGCTCGGGATCGTCGATGGCGCTCGTGGCGGTTCGGACGACGGCGTCACTTCGTTGCTCGTGGGTACGCTGCTCCATGCCTTCGCGCTCGCCGGTGACGGCGAGGATCGTCTCGCGCAGCACGCGCAGGCACTCGGCAACGGGGCCCTTGCGGCGAGCGCGTACCGCGCCGGCTTCGGCGCGACGCGGGAGACGCGCAGCAACGCGAGGCCCGCGCGCCACGACCGAGAAGCCGAGGCGCCGACGGCGCGCGGAGGCGCGCGACGAGTCGAGGTCACCGTAGCCCGCGTCTCCGTCGCGCGCGTCTCGATCGCGAGTTGGCCGTGAGCGGCGAGGATCGGCGTCGCCCAGGAGGGCTCGAGACGGACGGCGAGAGCCCGCAGCCGACGCGGCGCACGTCCGCGCCGCGCGCAGTCGCGGGCGCCTACTGGATGCGCGTTGACGATGCCGCACGGATCCTCGGCGTGAATGTCGTGACCCTGCGCCGCTCGATCGAACGCAACGCACGTCGCGACACCGAGGGCCGCGTCCACGCCGAGTTCGACGGGATCCGCGCACGCAAGCTCGGGCGCCTCTGGCGCGTCCTTCTCGACCCCTGCTGGAGCGCCCGTGCGTCGGCCTGAGCGCACCGGACGTGCTAGGTTCGACGTCGCAGAAGCGCACGTCCCTGGCCGAAAGGAATCGCCATGGCTGTGCGTACCGTGACTCGCCGCGGAGAGCGGCGTCTGATCGTTGACATCCGTTTCCGCAATTCCGATGGAACCCGCGCCCGGTATCGCCACGATGCCGAGGTGCAGACTCTCCAAGCAGCGCGCGCCGAAGAGCGGCGCCGCCTCGCGCGCTTAGCGACTACAGGCTCTCCGTACGGCGTCTTGTCCGAGCACGGTCAGCCCGTCATCGAAGAGCCGGAGGCGGAGCCCGAAGCGCCCGCTGGACCTCTCTTCAGCAAAGTCGCTGAGGAGTACATGGCCGCGTACGCGACCAGCAACCTGAAGCCCTCGACCCGTATTTGCTACGAATCGATGCTCAAGTACCTCCTGAACGAGATCGGCCACCTTCCGATCACCCAGATCACGCCATCCAAGGTACGCGAGCTCGATGCGAAGCTCGTGGAGGATGGCCTGACGCCGTCGACCCGACGCGGCCACCAGATCGTGCTTCGCTCGATCCTGGTCCGGTTCGCGGTCGAACGAGGCTACCTGTCCGAGCCGCCCCCCTTCCCGAAGCTGCCGCGCTGCGGGAGGCAGATCCACACGGCGCTTGCGCCCGAGGAGATCGAACGTCTTCTCGGCGCGACGCTCTCGACCGAACATCGGCGAGCGTTCCTGCTCGCCGCCTACGCCGGCCTTCGCGCTGGCGAGATCCGCGCCCTCCGATGGAAGGACATCGACTTCAGGGCGCTGACGCTCACCGTCCGCGTGAGCCGATGCCGCGGCATTCTCTCGACCCCGAAGTCGGGGCACGAGCGGATGATTCCGCTCCCTGACGTCCTCGTCCGTGACCTTTCGCCGAAAGGAAAGCGTGACCCGAACGCGCTCGTCGCGATCACGGGCCACGGGGAACCGTGGGGCGAGCGCGGACTTCACCAGGCGTTCAAGCGTGCGAGCCACCGAGCGGGGCTCACGGGCTGGCGCTTTCACGACCTCCGCCACTACTTCGTGACGAGCCTCTTTCGCTGCGGCGCCCCGGCGCCCGCGGTGCAGGCGCTCGCCGGTCACGCCGATCTGTCCACGACCCAGCGGTACGCGCACACGACGCGCGCGGATCTCAGGGCCGCTATGGACCGACTTGGGGTAACAGTGGGGCAACAGCCGTTGAACCCCGCGTAGACTCGGAGTAAGAGGCGTCCGTAAGTCACTTCATTTTCACTACTTGCGCCCGTAGCTCAGCTGGATAGAGCATCGGCCTTCGAAGCCGGGAGTCGTCCGTTCGAATCGGACCGGGCGTACAGAACGCAGCTCATAGCTGCACGATACCGGCGCGCTGCCGGCGTCGGGACTCGTCAACGGACAGGAAGTCCGTCTCCTCGGCCCTCCTGGGCAGCGCTTGGTCTCGTGCAGCTCTGAGCTACGTTCTTCGCGCGGAGTGGGTTCGGAGAGGGGGCGGGAGGGCGCTCGGGTATCGTCGCGAGATGATCCCGCGCCTTGTCATCGCTGGCTCCCTGCTCCTCGCCCTCTGCGGATGCGAGCGTCGAAGAGAGCGGGAGCTGGCGAGCCTGAGGACGGGCCTCCACGACGTCGAGCAACAGATCACCGCGCTGCACGAAGAGGTCGTCTCGCGCAGCATCACCAATCTTCCCTCGTTCGAGACTCAGGACATGCGCGAAGTGGACGAGATCAGGAAAGGAATTCATCTGGTGACTGGAAACTCGTTCGACGTCGAGCGGGGAGCTCTCCGCCGCATGCTTCAGCCTGGAACGACCGCGTTCAGATTGAGTCACTTCCTCCCGCAGCGGGACGATTCCACAGGAAACTTCGTCGTCGGGATTCGTCTGCTCGACGTTCCGCAGGGCTCGGTATTGAGCGCGCTGGGTTTCTTGAGGGGGGACGTCGTCGAGCAGATCAACGGGATTGATCTGACGAATCATGAGGACGCGCTTCGCGCCTACGTGAGCGTGCGCGACGCTACGACGACCGTCTCCGTGCACTTGCGACGGGGCTCGGAGCAGATCGTCCGCGACTACGAGATCGAGTGATGGCTGCGCGCCTCATCGTCGCCGTCGTCCTGGCTCTCGCTGTCTGCGGATGCGGCCGCCGAGAGGATCGGGAAATCGCGAGGCTCGAAGCAAGCCTCCGAGACGCCAGGCATCAGGTCGACGCGGTGCAGCTCGAGCTCGTGTCGCAGGGGATCACCATGTTCGCCGAGGAGCAAGCGGAGCACGAAGCGCCCTGGACGATCCTGAAGGGGGTCCACGCAAACGGCGACGGCACCCTCCACATCCAGCGCCGGGCATTCGACGCCTTGTTCGACAACCAGGGGTCGCTGCTCAGGTCGCTCCGGATCTTGCCGGAGTACGTCAATGGGGCGGTCGTCGGCGTCCGACTGCTCAACATGTCGCCAGACTCAGTGCTGAGCGTCTTGGGTTTCAAGAACGAGGATCGGGTAGATCGAATCATGGGGATCAGCCTGGCGAGCACGGAGCAAGCGCTCGAGGCCTATGCCCGCTTGAGGCGCGCTGACCATGCCTCCTTCGAGGTGGTGCGCGGGACGCAGCGGATCTTCGTCCGGTGGACGATCGAGTGACGATTCGCGATCACACGCTCGGCGTTTGCCCGCGCACCGCGCCCCAGACGCTGACGATCGTGACGACGTCCTCGCCGCGCACGCGGCGGTAGTAGACGTGGTACCGGCACTCGGGCAGGAGCAATCGGCGGACGTCGCCTCGCTCGCGGCGAGTGAAGAACCGTCCGGCCTCCGGCGCGATCTCGAGAAGCGCGACGGCGCCCGCGAGCTCCTCGGCGAACAAGTCAGGAGCGGACGGTCGGCCGGCTAATCAACCACGTTTGACTAAGGAGGCTCGCTAGTAAAGACTGCGTTCCTAGCTGACCGCGCGGGAACGCGCGCTTTCCTAGCGCGCGCGGCCAAGAACCACCGCAGCCGAGCCACCGATGACCAAGCGAACGACAGGCCGATACGAGCGAACCACCGTCGCCGGCGAGCAGGTCGCGGCGTTCATCCCGCATCCGCTGCCGCCCGCAAGGCCTCCGATCCTCCTGGACGCCGGCCTCACGGAGCGAATCCGTGTCGCAGAGCAGGCACTCGCCCGTCTCGAGCTCGCTGGAGAGATGGTCCCGTCGCTCGACTGGTTCATCTATGCCTTCGTCCGCAAGGAGGCGGTTCTCTCGTCGCAGATCGAAGGAACCCAGGCGACACTCGTCGACCTCCTCACCTTCGAGGCGCACGAGCAAGACGAGGGCGACGAGAGCGCTCCACCGAGCGCCGACGTCGAGGAGATCTGCAACTACCTCGACGCGCTCACGTTCACGCGCGCGGAGCTCGCGAAGCCGAGAGGGCTGCCGCTCTCGATGCGCCTGCTGAACAAAACTCACGCGCGGCTGATGCGCGGCGTGCGCGGGGCCGACAAGCACCCCGGCGAGGTACGACGCAGTCAGAACTGGATCGGCGGGAGCCGGCCTGGGAACGCCGTGTATGTCCCACCGCCGCCGCATGCGCTCGGTGACGTCCTAGGTGCATTCGAGAAATACATTCACAGCGACCACGCGCTGCCGCCGCTCGTGCGCGCCGGGCTGCTGCATGTGCAGTTCGAGACCATCCACCCGTACCTCGACGGCAACGGGCGCATCGGACGTCTACTCGTGACGCTGCTGCTGGAGCACTGGAAGCTGCTGACCAAGCCGCTGCTGTATCTGAGTCTCTTCTTCAAGCGGCATCGCGCTGACTACTACGCGCGTCTGAACGCCGTCCGTATCGACGGTGACTGGGAGGGGTGGCTCGAGTTCTTCCTCGACGGCGTGGCGACCATCGCCGAAGAGGCCGTCGCGTCCGCGCGCGAGCTGTTTGCGCTCGTCGCTGCGGATCGCGCACGCGTGCTCGTGCAGGAGGGCATGTCGATCGCCACGTTGCGCCTCTTCGAGCTTCTGCCGCGGCACCCCGTCGTGACGGTCGCGTCCGTCATGAAGCTGGTGGAGACGACGAAACCGACGGCGGGCCGCGCGATCGAGCTGCTCACGACCGCAGGCGTGCTCGCCGAGACCACCGGGAGAAAGCGGGATCGGTCCTTCGTGTACAGGGGCTATCTGGATCGCCTGCGGGTGGGTACGGAGCTCGACGTTCCGGGGCGAAGGGGCGGGTACTGAGCTCCTGAACCTCGACGCCGGCGTTGTGACGAATTCTCATCCGCGGTCCACGCGCACGGCGAAGCACCCCGGCCGCGCGAAGTGGACATGCAGGTACTTGGACGTCGTCGCGACGAGCAGCCGCTCGATGAGCATCTCCACCGCCGCCCCTCGACGACGTCCGCATCGAGAAGCATCCCAGCACCGTCGAACGCGCGGACGGAGAGAAGCCGTGACCGCAGCATCTCCGGTACCTCGCCGGGCTCGGGGCGCGCCTCCACTGCGCCTTCGCGCACGTAGATCGCGTAGGCGGATCGGAAAGGCGAGCGCACGGCGTGGTGCTCGTGGTTGAGCAGAAGCACGCTCTCTCCCATGGCCGCGTCGCGGAGCGTCACGCGACAAGGGGAGCCGGGGTGGTGATCGACGATGCGGCGCACGGCGCCTCGAGCGCGGAGCTCCTCGTCCGAGAGCGAGAACAGCGGCGCGAAGGGGGCTGCAGGCAGGGCGAAGATCTGGAACGTCATGAGAGGGAGCGTGGACGGCGCAGCCGAGGTGCGCTGGCCACTTTCGGTCCCGGAGGCAACTGACCTCGCAGCTCCGCGCGTGCGCGATGTCGGCAATGTCGAGGCCGTACGCGAGCACGAAGCGTCGTTGAAGTCCTCTCGGTCCTCTCGCGCGAGGGCAACCTCGGCGGGGAGCTGCCGCTCCAGCGATACGACTGTGTGTGCCGGTTCCCACCGTAGGGGCCAGCGAGTTGGTTCACCCCTCCCTCTCCCTCACATACTCCGCCCTCACTTCCCCGACCGCCCCCACGACCAACCCGAGCACCGCCTCCAGCGAATCCCCAGCATCCACCACGACCACCACCACGCGCGCGTGCCGCCTTCGCCGCTCGAACTTCGCCTTCCCGATGAGTGAGCTCTTCACCTGCACGAAGAGCTTCCCCACGTCCGAGTCGATGACCACGTCGATCCCTCGGTGATCCTCGACGCGGGTCGCCGTCCGCACGTTCCTCATCCACGCGGGTCGCGCCCTCAGCGCGCACGCGGCGAGCACGTGCCTTTCCCTCGCCCGTCCGCGCTCCGCGGCGAGCTGGCCCACCAAGCGCTTGATGCTCTTCGGATCCATCGTCGTCACCCAGCCTTTCCTGCGCCAGAAGAGAAAAGAGAAAGGGCCCCCCGACGACGAGTCGAAGAGCCCTTTCGCGTCACGCACGCCGCGCGCGTGACGTCGGCTAGCTGGCCGGCGTCACCACCGGAGTCGTGGCCGACGTCACCACCGGCGCTTCCGCCGTCACGACCACCGGCGCCGCCGCCACCTTCGCCGCCGCAGCCGCCTGCGCTGCCTTCTCCGCCGCCAGCGCGGCCTTCCCCGTCTTCGTCTTCGGATGGTCCTTTGCCACCAACGGATGTCGGTGGTTGAAGTACTGCTCGACCGGCGCGAGCCCGGACTCGATGTCGCCGTCGTCCTTCGAGAGACGCTTCAGCACCGAGTACAGCTTGGCCGACCCGCTCCACGACGTGGACTGCAGCGCGAACATCCGCGAAGCGCCCTTCGTGGCCAGACCCTCGATGCGCTTCTGCAGCGGCACCAGCGCCGTCGCCTCCGCGGAGGCGTTCGAGATGACGTCCAGCGGCACGAGCGCCAGGTTCACGCCGTGCTGCTTCGCCAGCGCCACGAGCTGAGGAGTGAAACGCTCGCTCCCCTTTCGCGCCTTGGCCCTGCGCTTCTTGTCCTTCGCGGTCAACGCTCCGTCTTTCGGGAACGCCGCCTCGAGCTGATCCAGGAGCGTCGTGCAGGTCTGGATGTACGCGAGCGTCGGCGACCTCGTCGCGACCGGGGTCGCGTTCGGCGTCGCGTTCGGCGTCTCCGCGACCGCGGTCGCGCTTGCGGCCTCGGTCGTCTCGGTCGGGGCAAGGCTCGTGTGTGCGTGGCTGGTCTTCGTCTTCATGGTCGTGTCTCCGTCGTGCGTGGCGTGGTTCGCGTTCGTGGCGTGGCTCTTGGTCGTGGTCTTCATGGTCTGGTCTCCTTCGTTCGTGATGTGGCTCGCGGTGGCTTCGTGGCTCTTCTTGGTCTTCTTCGGAGTCGTCATCGTCTCTCTCGTGCTGGGGGCCGCTCGCGGCCCGTTTCGTTTCGACCACCGATGAATGCCCCATCGCGCGCGGGCGTGCCGTCGCGTCAGCCGTCGTGTCGAAGCGCGACTCGGCGTTCCCGCACGTCCGCGCGTCGATCGCACGTAGACGGCGCGTCGATCGAGATGGAGGGCGCGTCGATCGGTGTAGACCCGCCGTCGATCGACATGGACGCCGTATCGATCGACATAGACGGCGCGTCGATCGATGTGGACGCCGTCTTGATCGACATGGACGGCGCGTCGATCGGTATGGACGGCGTGTTGATCGGTGCAGACCCGCCGTCGATCGCTCCTTCAACGCACCTCGCACTTCACAGTCATCATCCAGCCCTTCTTCGGCACGTACTCGACGAGCGCTCTCGTCTCCGCCGGGGGGCCCTCTTCCCTTGCGCGACGAAGCTGTCCGCGATCCATGCGCCCAGGCGCGCCGCCGTTTGCCGGACGACGGCGTCGTCGCTGCGGTTCGGCGAGATCTGCCGCGCGAGGGTCGCCGACGGGACGGGGCTTCCGCTCCCCCGAGCCGCGCCGAGGAGGAGCTTCATGCCGTTGTCGGGCAGTACGAGCTCGTGCCGATCGAGCCAGAGGCGCCCGGTCTTCTCCTCGCCCACGAACCGCACGTCCGGCGCGACGAGCCGCCACGGCAGGACGATCGCGCGCTTCAATCCGTTCTTCTTCTCGACGCTGGCGAACACCTTCGCGGCGATCGCATCCACTCCAAGGAGCTCCGCGATCGTGAGGCCGATCTCCACCCCGCCCCCGAGCGACCTCCCCTCCGGCAACAACACGACGACGTGCGACGCCCCCGCGGCACGGGTCATCGCCAGCGCGGGCGCGCTTGCCGACGGACCCGGCGAACGAAGCAGGGCGAAGATGCGCAGTGAGATGTCCTCAGAGACACCCCTTCGCGCGCTCCCAACTGAACTCGTCGTCGCGCGACTCTTTCTGCGGCTTCGACTCCCCGTTGTCGGTGATCTCCGCTCTGATCTCATAATGGGTCCGGCGAGGGCGTAGCGTCGCGGGATCCGTCTGCACGTCCATGCGCGACATGTAACGCATCCCGGTGACGCTGCCGTCGGCGGGCAGCGGTGATCCAGAGACGGCACCGATGGCGCCCTTCAATGCGGCCAGCGCCTCGCTTCCCTCCATCGTCGTCGTGGAAGACAGTCGCGCAAGCCCGCCGGGATCATCTCCGACGTAGCCGATGCGCGTGTGGGCGGGGAGCTTGTGGTTCCCGAATGCGAGGAAGCCCTCTCCCTCGCGGACTTCTCCCCGCGCCAGTTGTAGACCCGCCCACGCGCCAACCCAGGTCTGCCAGTAGTTGCCCACGCTGGTCGACAGCGCGGCCCTCGCTTCGGGAGTGCGCAATGTCTTGATCCCCTCCGGCTTGACCACGCCGAGCGCATCGAGGCGCTCCAGCATCTTGTCGATCTCGCCGATGCCGACGAATGCCCCGTGCTTCGTGACGAACATGTTCGGCACGAACGTCATCACCGCGAGAACGGGCGCCATCTCTTTTCGCCGCTCGGGGGTGAGTGGCTCGCCCATGAACTCGACGAAGTCCATGTCGTCCCAGCGGACCTCGATTCGACCGTCGGCCAGAGCGCGCAGCCCGAGGGAGAAACGAAGGTGGGCGCTCACTCCGTCTCGCTCGGAGCGCTCCTCGACAGGCACGCTGCACGGAAGGCTCCATGCGAACGTGAAGGTCGTTGGTGGCCCTAGAGGCACGCCTGCCTCGGCGGTCGAACGAGAATCCAAGTCGCTCGCCGCGCT
Organism: Myxococcales bacterium; assembly: GCA_003151595.1. Next base: position 42,301 of record PLXW01000049.1, on the reverse strand, counting down.
CGCCGACGGAGCCTCGTTCGGCGACGGCGCAAGCGTCGGGTGCGAAGACGCGCCCGAGGGAGACGCAGGTTCGTGCCCGACGGCTCGATCGCACGCGGCCACGAGAGACATCGAAGCCGCCAGTGAAAAGCACACGACCCTTCGGGCGCACAGGGCGCGCGGATCGTCGCTCCATGCCAGCGGCGCTCGAACGGAAGTCATCGACGGGTTCGTACCACGTGACGGAACGACCTCAGTTCAAGTTCCCCACGATCGGCACGATCGCCCCTCCCGTCAGCCCACCCGCGATGTCGCTCCAGATCGCGCCGACGCTCAGCGAGAAGCTTGAGTTCTGCACGCAGTGACCGCGTTGCAGATCGGCCCACGCGCCGGCGATCCGCGTGTCGGTGCCCGGCGTGGACCAGTTGTCGTTCTGCGATCCGACCCCCTGCATGCTCCCGCCGTGGTCGAACGTGAACACCTCGCCGTTCGCTCCCTGGATGGCGAGCACGACCCCCTCGTTGAGTCGCGTGAACGGGATGTTCTCCCAGAAGTTTCCGGAGAACGTGTAGCTGCCGTTGTAGTTCAGCGTGAGCCCGAAGCCGTGGCTGCCGAGGCTGGAGCCATAGCTGTCGTTCTCACCCCACGCGCAGGTGATCGACGAGCTGGGAAACTTCACGAACCCGAGCGGGCGCCACGCCGCCGAGCAACCCGACGCGGCGCTGCACTGCCAGTTGAGGGTCTGCGTGCCGATGTACGTGCCCGCGCCGTTGAGGAGCCACGACGTGACGTTGCCCGAGATGGGATCGAACCATGTGAGATCCGCGCGACCGTCGCCGTTGACGTCGCCCGTTCCCACGACCTGCCAGGTCGGCCCGCTCTGCGCGCACATCGAGGCGGTGCACGGTCGCACGAGGCAGCCCGAGGCCAGCGTGCACGATTGCGACACGGTCTGCGTGCCGGTCACGGTGCCCGAGCCGTTCAAGAGCCAGATCGAGACCTGCCCCGTCTGGACGTTGAGCCACACGACGTCGCTGTTGCCGTCGGAGTTGAAGTCGCCAATCCTCATCGTGTGCCAGGTCGCCGAGCAGGTCGCGTCGCAGGTCCACGACAGCGGCGTCGTTCCCGTCACAGAGCTATTGTCGAGATTCCAGACCGACAGCGCGCCCGTGCTCGCGTCGTGCCATAGCAACCCTTGCTTTCCGCCCAACGTCGTACGGCCGACGGGCTTCCACGCTGACGAACAACCCGAGGCCGCCGTGCACGTCCACGACAGCGCCGGATCGGCGTCGACGTTTCCATACTGGTCGAAGGACCACGTCTGAACCTGGCCCGTCGTGGGGTTGTCCCAGAGGATACTGTTGGAGAGTGTATCGACCGGCTGCCACTGGTTGGAGCACCCGTTCGATGCACCACACGTCCAGCTCAAATTCTCCGTGCCGGTCACAGTCGATCCGTTCAGCTCCCACGCGCTGACCTGGCCAGTCGACATGTTCTGCCAGAGAAGCGCCGTCCCCCAGTAGGTAGGGACCGAGGTCTGCGGGGTGATGATCGCCTGGTCGCTCGACTGAGCGTTCTCGCCGGTGGCATCCACGGCGCAGCCGGTGGCAGCGAGGGTGAGGATCGCGAGGATCGACGAGGCGCGGGCGACGGTGCGTTGCGACTGGGACATGGAGCACAGCTCTCTTTCGCGGTTGGGCAGGTGCGGTTCGAGGCGGAACCTAGCAACCGGTTTTCTAACGAGCGCGTCACCCGCATGGACGACGAGCGCACGAGAGCCCGAGAAAGAAAGCGTCCGGGCGCGCCGGGGCGACGGGGCGATCATTTCAGCGCGACGTTCTTCCGCGCCTGCGCGCTTGCTTGTTGAAGATGAAGAGCGCACTGCTGCCCCCTAATCGCACTCTGCGCGCTTAGGGAAAGAACCCATTGAACGAAGCTTTGCGAGCTGTGTATCTCGGTCTCATCGGAGCCACCGCGATCGGCGCGGGTCTCATCGCGTGCGTCTCCACGAGCGCGAGCACCACCAACGACGGCGGCGCGCCCGCGAGCAACGACGACGGTGGCACCACCGCGGACGGGAGCGTGGGGAACGTCGGGACCGACGCGAGCAACGGCGGGGGCGACGGCGCATCGGGTGGAACTGCGAACCGCGGCTCGGTCGGGATCTCGCAGGGGACGAGCTCGGGGATCTCGAACCACGACGTGAGCGCCGCGTTCGTCCGCCAGACGTTGAGCACCGCCGCGCCGGCCACGTGCGCGGGCTCCGGGCCCTTCTCTTCGGGCGCGTGCACAGGCGAGGTTCTTTGCACCAACACCGGGAGCGACGCAGGAGCTCCCGCCGTCACGGAGCTGAACGCAGGCACGATCACCATCACGGGGGCCTCGCTCGACGCCGGCCCGACGACGATCGCGTTCGGTGTGATCCCCGGCGCGTCACCGCCCACGAATGGATACGTCCCGTCGAGCAGCCAGGGTCTCTTCTTCGCGGGCGGCGACACGCTGCAGGCGACGAGCGCGGGCGGCCCGGACCTTCCGGCCTTCAACGTGTCGGTCGTCGCCCCGAGCGCCGTCACGCTCTCGGCTCCGGTCTGCGGCAACGCGACCTGCGCGGACGTCGACCGAACCAAGGACCTCGTCGTCACGTGGACCGGCGGCGGCGCGGGGAAGTTGCAAGCGATCTACGAGACGCTGAGCGACCAGCACGCGGTCATCGTCACGTGCACCTTCAGCGCGGCGAGCGGCACGGGGACGGTTCCTCTCGCCGTGCTGGCGAAGCTCGAGGCCACGGGCGACCCGGGCATCACGGGCGCGGGGTTCGGTTACGCGACGTACATCGCGCAGAACGAGTCGACGTTCACGGAGTCGGACATCCCGTCGACGTTCGAGGTTCACACCGCGGCCGCGAGCGGATCGGTGACGTTCAAGTAGAGCGGGTAGCAAGACGAGGGCTCCCCGCCTGCGTGAGAGACGCGGGCGGGGACGTCGGTCTTCCAGGCCGTGGAGTGAGGCGACGCGACGTTGGTCGGCCACTCAAACGCCGAGCACCCGCACCGTCGGGAAGAACCCCTGCAGCCGCGCGAGATCGCGCAGGTCGGACGTGTACACGACGTCGCCGCGGCGCGCGGCGGACGCCATCACGATCGCGTCAATCGTCGTGGCCTTCGAGACCGCGGCGAGCGCGTCACCCGCGAGCTTCGCGAGCTCGGTGTCGAGCGCTTCGACGCGTACGCCACGAAGGAGTCGCTCGCGCACGTCCGATCGCCCTCGCCACCATTCGGCGACCACAGGCGAAGGAACGGTCATGATGAGCCCGTCCTCGACGGCGGTTCGATAGATCTGCGCCATGCGTTGGCGCCGACGCTCGAGCGCGATCAGCGCGCCGGTGTCGAACGTCAGGCCGCTCATGCCGCGCGATGCCGCCCTCGCTTGGGTGCTTCGGCGCGCCACTCGGCACGGATCGCGTCGCGCTCTTCCGCGGTCGTCTTCCCGGTATCGCCGAGCCAGGCGACGACCGCTTCGCGCGCCTCCTCTTCGCGAATGCGCCGCGCCGCCTCGGCGATCGCTGCTGACAGGTTGCCGCCGTACAAGCTCTTCGCGCGGCGACGCAACGTACCGAGATCGCTCTTCTCGAGGGAGACGCTCACCTTCGCCGTTCGTCCAGGGCGTGCCGCCGTCTTCGCCTTCTTCGTCATGGTGCTACCACGGTAGCACAGGAAACCGGCGCCCCCCCTTACCCGAGGCGAGGTCACCTCACCGCCCCGCGCCCGCCTTCTCTCCCGTGGGCGCGAGCTCTTCTCGTTCGCCGTTGCCGGCGCGTCGATGCGGCCCCCCTCACGTCGATACCCCGACCGCGCCGGCTGAGATAACGTCCACCGAAATGTCGAAGTCCGCGGGGGGCTCGCTCTTCCCAAAATCCTCGGTGCTGGGGCTCGCCCCCGAAGGATGGCCCATCGTGGACGAGGGGCTCGTGATGCCGTTCATCGACCGCATCCTGCTCGTGCGGTTCGACGCGCATCTGACGCCGAGAGCGTTCGATCATTACCGCGCGGAGTGGCTCCGATCCGTCGACGCGCGCGGGCCGCACACGCGGGTGGTCGCGTTCTACGACATCCCGAGCTTCGCCGGGTTCACGGCCCGCCAGCGCAAGGAGATGGCGGAGATGCTCAAGAGCCGCGAGGAGATCCTCCGCGAGACGACCGTGGCGATGGCGCTCGCCACCCCGTCGCCGCTCGTGCGCGGCGTGCTCCGCGCCGTGTATTGGCTCGCGCCTCCGCCGTTCGACTACGCGGTCGTCGGCCGATGCGAGGAGGCGCTGACGTTCCTCGCGGAGAAGATGCCGACGCTCGATCCGCGACGATGCGAGAACGCATACGCGGAGCTGCGGCGGCGCCACGCAGTCTGAGGTTGGCGTGAGCCGCCGGCCACGCGCGGGCGTTCGAGCGAGGAGGGCGAAACGCCCATGCTCCTACCTCTTTGTCCCGGAGAGGTCGCGACATCTTGCCTCGCCCGCGTGGCTCGGGTGATTCTTCCCGATCGCGAACGCTTCCGTTTGCTTTGAGGGGAGGAACCCAATGAAATTCAATCGTCACTTCGTCGGCCTCGCGTTGGTAGTGGGGTCGATCGCCGCGGGGATCGCGTGCAGCAGCTCGAGCGGTGGAGGGACGCCGACGTCGCCCACGACCGGGTCCGTCACGCAGCACATCTCGGCGGCGGCAGGCGGCACGGTGTCCGACGCGGCAGGGACGGCGACGCTCTCGATTCCCGCGGGCGCGCTCGCGGCGGATCTCGACATCACGCTCGCGACGACCGCGGCCGAGACGGGCACGGTGAGCAGCGTCTACAACTTCGGCCCCGAGGGGACGAAGTTCGCGACGCCGGCGACGCTCGTCCTCGCGATGCCGTCGGGCACGACGGTGCCGTCCGGAAAGACCGCGTCGCTCGCGACGTACGACGGAACGAAGTGGGCCGCGATCGCCGGCTCCACGTTCGCGAGCGGCAAGGTGTCGGGACCTGTCGCGCACTTCTCCAAGTTCACGATCATCTTCGTCGACGGTCAGGTCATCGCGCAGAACTCGTGCAGCGACGTCGTCACGAACTTCCACCCCTGCGGCGGCTCGGTCCTCGGCACGTGGTCCTTCACCGACTGGTGTGCCGCGAACTCGGTCGTCGGTCAGGATCCGACGGACGGCGGATGCCCCGGCTACGGGCTCACCGAGGACGTCACCCCCTCGGGGACGATCACGTTCAACGGCGACGGGTCGTACTCGAACACGGCCATCACGCTCTCGGCGTCGATCGTGGAGACGATCCCCACGAGCTGCCTCGACGTCGCCGGAGCCAAGACGTGCGACGCGACGAGCCTGCATTTCAACGAGGACGGCGGCACGTGCGCGACGACCGGCGCGAACTGCGTCTGCTCGGCGACCGGAAGCGGAGACCCGCAAGCTGCCAAGACCGGCACGTACACGACGGGCGTCAACACGCTCACGACCGACAACGGGTCCCCCACCGACTATTGCATCACCGGGACGACGCTCGTCGCCGCCGACAAGAACCCCGACGGCGGCGCGCCGACCTTCGCGTACGTGCTCACGAAGCAGTGAGCGCCGCGTAGGACGCTCGGTCCACACGACCCGGAGCCCCTCGACCCGTTCGGCGTCGAGGGGCTTTCGTTCGTTCAGGACCCAGAACGGCTCACTGGCACGTCGACCGCGGCGCTCCGCACTCCCACGTCGTCTCGCAGCAATGCCACACCTTGCCCAGGCCGCACGAGGTGCCCGGCGCGTGAATCCCGCCGCACGTGGGCGGCGGCGCCGGTACCGGCGGAAGCGGGCCGCAAGTGCCGTACAGCGCGACGTCGTCGATCGAGGTGCACGACCGCGTGCCGAACCGGAGGTCGCACGCGAGGATGGGATACGCGTACGGGCCCGTGGCCGCGTCGTAGCTGCTACCCAACGCGAGCACGGTGCCCGACTGCTGGAACGAGACGGAATTCGAACAGGCGATGGTCATCGTCGGCATATCGTAATAGCCAGTCCCGGAGCACGCGCGCGAGGTCGTGCATGACGGGGTAGGGTCGTACGTGAACTGGTTGAGCGGGGTGTCCGGCGACTTCACGCCCTTGACGAGCGCCGTGAGATGAACGAGCCCCGGCGACGCGACGGCGGCCGTCGTTCCCTGGCAGGTCGTCGTCGAAGAGCAGGTCACACCCGTGAGCGACGCGAAGGTCGTCTGGCCGGCGACGGTCGAGAAATTGTATCCCGTGATCTGCACGGCGGTGCCGCCGCCGATAGGGCCGTCGGGCTGGGAGATCGACTTGATGATCGGCCGCGTACCTGCGCCGTAGGCCAGCCTGACGCCGTCGATGTCGCCGGCGCTGAGCCACGTCTGGAGGCCGGTGCAGTAGTTCATGATCGAATTCGGATCGTACGTGAGCGTGAAGTACTGGCCGCCAGGGGTCGGAGCGTACTGGCCGAAGTCCGGATCGGTGGGCGCGACGCCGCACTGCGAGGCCGTGCCGCCGTCCCAGTTGTCGGGGCGCTGCATCTCGTGGGCGAAGCCGAGCGCGTGCCCCATCTCGTGAATCACCTCGTAGACGAAGTGCGTCTTGGCGGTCGACGCGTCGTCCGAGACCAACGTGATGTCAGGTTGCCCGGAGCCGAGCGAAGTCGTGTTGCCGCGGAAGTTGGACTCCGTCGAGAAGTCGATGGTGACCTTCGGCGCGGTGCCCGAGCAGGCGCCGAATCCCGTGAAGGTGATGTTCGCGGCCGCAGACCACGAGTCGGCGAGGATGCCGGGGATCAGGGCCTGGAGATCCGTGTGGTCGCTCACGCTCTTCCAGCACACGGGGACCACGCCGCCTTGCCAGCGTGAGCCGAGAGTGCCGAGGCCGTAGAGGTTCTCTTGCTCCGATCCGATGGACTCGTGGGCCCCGGGCTCATCGGTATTCGCGGCGCACCCCGGCACGGCGGCGAGAGCGACGGGGAGAGACAGAAGGCCGAGCGTGGCCAGCGAAGAAAGAGCGAACGAACGCCTACGAAGCATGGACGACCTCCGGGTATGAAAAGCGAATGGGATCGCGCGGCGTCGCGCCCAGGAGAGGCGCATCGCGGCGACGGATCGGAGTTGGTGGCGACGCGCGCAGGTCTGGCAACGAATCGCGCGTCACCCTCCGATAGGGAGGAGACACGCGCGCGCGATCACCCGGGAGTCGGCCCTCGAGAGAGTCCCGCGCTTCAGAGCGGGACGCGGTACGACTGATCGAGCCTCATCTGCACGAACGTCACCCACCCCACGCGCGCGATCGTGGACATCGCTCGGAGCGGCTTGTGATCGGCGGCGAAGCTCGCCGTGAGCCGCAGCGTGCCGGCCGGGACGTTGTAGATGATCGCCGAGCCGGTCGTGTCGGTCTCCGTCGCGCTCGCCGACGGCAAGCTGTTCGCGAGGTACACGAGCGTCTCGGTCGCTCCGGGCGCGCCGACCTCGACCTGCATTCCGACCGCCGGGGCCTGGTCGCAATCGAGGACGCTGACGATCGCCGTGCCCATGGGGTTCGGATCGAGCGTGACCCCCGCGAGGCCACCGCCGGCGGCGATGAGCGCGACGTTCGCCATCCCCTCCTGCACGTACTCGTCGCCGAGCTGCGGAGTGTGCGCCGCGATCGCAGACGTGAACCCGGTCGCCCGCAGCTCGTAGTAGCCGCTGAAGCCCGACGGGACCTGCATGAGCGCGATCCCTGCGTCGTCGCTCGTCGCCGTCCCCACGGGAGTCGCGCACGCGATGTCGAGCGTGCTGCACGCATTCACCGACGCGCCGGGGATCGGGTTGCCGGCGAAGCTATTCTGGCTCGACGCGGTCGACACGTCGTTGACGAACATCTTCAAGTGGAGCGGCCCGGGCGCGGCGTCGGGAACGGGATCGTTCTCGCATCGCCAGGCGTACGGGAGGCCGGAGTCGACGCCGGCGTCGATGATCTCGGCGGCGACGACGTGCCGATCGGTCTCGAGCCCCAGCACTGCGGAGCATCCGGCGATGGACACCGCCGCCGCGGCGAGGCCGAGCGCGGTTCGCGTTCGGGTCTTCATCTCAGAAGCTCCCTCCGACGTTCAGGCCGACCTGCGACAGGCCGACCTGCGGCGTCAACGTGAAGCGAGCAGCCGAAGACGCGGACGCGCTCTTCGGCGCGAGGACGATCATCGTGACCCCGGCGCCGACGAGCGCGAGCCCGGACACGAACGCGATGGTCGACACGGTCGCGAAGGTGCCCGCGTCGTGCGCGAGGGTCACGCCGCGATCGTTCGTGCACGCGGCGCCGTTGCAGATCGCGTTCGCGTCGTCGTTCTTCCCCTTCGCCACCAATCCGAGCACGAGGCTCGTGCCGATGCTCGCAACGCCCACGGCGCCGACGACGAAGCCCGCGGTGCGAAGCGGACGCGTGCCCGCGCCGCTCGTGTCGCTGGAGGCGGGCGCGCTCGGCGGCGGCGCGGCGACCGGCTCGGCCTGCGCAGGGGCAGCAGCGGCCGCCGGAGCCGTCGTGGGGATCGGCGCGACGGTGATCGACGCGCTCTTCGCCGCGGCCTCGGCGTCGTCTTCCTTCTTCAACGCCGTGAGGCGCTCGGTGGCTTTTCGCACGAGGTCCGGCTCGGCGTCCGTGGCGGCGAGGTACCGCCGGTAGAAGTCTTCGGCGAGTCCGCGCTCGCGCAGCTTGCGATCGTAGATCGTGGCCACGTTGAACAGGAGTGCGCTCGCCTTCGACAGCTCGTACGCGCGGAGATAGGTCGAGATCGCCTCGGCGTCTTTCCCTGCCGCGTGCTGCTCGTACGCCTGCTCGGCGAGCTGCTCGGCGGTGGCGGCCGGCGGCTTCGCGTCGTCGGCGCGCGCGGGCGATGCGGCGAACGCGATCGAGAGCGTCGCCACGCACGCGAGGAGCGGGATGCGATTAAGGAGTGTCATCGAGCACGCGGATCTTGAGGCGCGGAGTCGACGCCGACGGGGCGGGGCTCGGCTTGGGGGCCGCGGGTCGGGTCCGCGGCGGAGCGGTGGTGGCCGACGGCGTCGGAGTCGGCGCGGCGACCGCGCTCGGTACGGTGCTCGCACGGAGGACGACGGCGCGATCGATGGTCTCGGAGGGCTTCACGTCGAGTGCGATGGTCTCCGGTTCGTAGCCGTCGCGCAACAAGACGAGCGTATGGGCGCCGGGGTCGAGCGTGAAATCGATCGGCGTGTGACCGAGCGACTTGCCGTCGCGACGCACCTCCGCGCCGGGCGGCGTGCTCTCGAAATGAACGCGCGCGGGCGCGAGCGCGGAGGCGGGCGGCGCGTCGGTCGTCACCTTCGCATCGGGCGTCGCCCCTTTCGAGCGAAGCGCGGCGAAGGCGACGATCCCCGCGACGCCCACCAGCATCACGGCGCTCCACATGCGCCATCGCTTCGCACTCGGCTTCTTCCCGAGGACCGCGGTCTTCGCGCTCGTGTGCGAAGGGCGCAGCGAGGCGTTGGTCGTCGGCGGCGGCGAGCGTCGCGGTCCGCTCCCCTCGCCGAAGAGCGGCGGCAAGAGATCCGCCGCGTCGTCGAGCTCGGTCTCCGCTCGCTCGCCGTCGGTCCCCGTGTCGAGGCCGGCGAGGAACGCCTGGATGCGCGCGCGGACCTTGTCGCGCTTCTCTTCGAACTCGGCGTTGAGGATGCGCGCGAGCGCGGCGTCAGGCGCTTCGTCCTGCTTGCCGCGCAGGAAGCTCTCGATCTCCGCCTGCATCTCCGCCGCGGTCGCGTAGCGCTCGTCGGGATTGCGACGAAGCGCGCGCGCGACGATCGCGTCGAGCTCCGGCGAGACCTCGGGGCGAACGCTCCGCAACGACGGCGCGTCGGTGGTGGCGATGCGCGTGAGCACCGAGTACGAGTCCCCCTCGTTGAGCGTCTTCCGCGCGAGCATCTCCCAGAGCACGATCCCGAACGCGAAGATGTCGACGCGACGATCGACGTCGTCCTCGCCGACCTGCTCCGGCGCCATGTACCGGATCTTTCCTTTGAGCACGCCCGTGTCGGTGCGCGTGACGTTCACGCTCGCCTTCGCGATCCCGAAGTCGAGCAGCTTCACTTCGCCGCGGTACGTGAGAAAGAGGTTCTGCGGCGACACGTCGCGATGCACGACGCCGAGCGCCGTTCCGTCGTAGTCGCGGAGCTCGTGCGCGTAGTGCAGCGCCTTCAACGCCTGCGTGGCGATGAACGCGACGAGCGACTCGCTCAGCCCCTCCGAACGACTCCCGAGCTTGGCGAGGAGCGCCTGGAGCGGCTGCCCGTCGAGGTACTCCATGGCGATGAAGTGGCTGCCGTGCGACTCGCCGACCTCGTACGTATTGACGATGTTCGGGTGATTGAGACGCGCACACAGGCGCGCCTCGTCGAGAAACATCCGCACGTGATCGGGGTCGCCGCCGTTGCGCAGGCGCTTGACCACCGCGAGCTTGTTGAACCCCGCGGGCCCGCGCGCGACGGCGACGAAAACGTCTGCCATTCCGCCGCTGTCGAGCCGAGCGAACGGGGAGTACTTCCCCATGACGCCGGGGGGCCCGCTCTCGAGGGTGCGGGCCGGCGAAGATTCGTCCACGAGATGGAATGTATCCGAGATCGCGTCGATGCGCGGGGACACCATCGCGACAGGAGTGCGTGCGAGTGCGCCTTTCGACGCACGGCGCCAAGCGCTCTCAACGGCCTCGCGCGACTCAGTCGTCCTGTTCCTCCGCCGAGAACTCGATCGGATACTCCACGGTGACCATCCCTCCCCCTTCGGGCGGCGGGAACCTCACGCTCAAGAAAGATTGCCGCATGCAGTCGATGAAGGCGGGGTCGCGTAGCGTGCTCTTGTTGAGCACATCGACCTGCTCCACGATCCCGCCGATGTTCTTGTTGCCGACGATGTCGAACGCGAGGACGACGCGCCCGCCGGCGTCGGCGATCCGCTCGCTCATGTCGCCGTAGCACTTGCGCGCGAGCGGGAAGAACTCGTTGCGAACGCGATCCTGGATGTATTGCGGGTCGAGGCGGCCGAGCGCGTTCTCATGGTCGCCCGGGTCGTCGGGCCACGGCGGGACTTCGGGGAGCACGTAGGCCGCGGGCGCGGGCGCGGCGTCGGGAATGTCTTGGCCGAGCGAACGCCAGATCGCAGCGCGCAGATCGTCGCGCTTCTTTCGATCGAGCACCGGGAGCGTCGGCTCCGCGCTGGAGCCGTCGGTGCCCTGAGCGACGTGGCCGGCCTTGGGCGCTTCGCTGGCGTGCGCGATCGCGGCGCTCCGCTCCTGTTCCTCTTCGGCGCTCGCCGTTCGCGGGTCGCCTTGGGGCTGCGAAGACGTCCGCCACAGGAACACCGCCGCGACGAGCGCCCCGACGAGCGCGATCACGATCACGCGCTTGCTCACGGTGAGACGCCCCGCTTCATCCTGATCGAAATAGCAGCCTCGGGCTCGCGTGTGTGTCGCCCGAACGGGTGAGCCGTCCGCGCCGCTTCACCCGCCGTCCGCGCTCGCAGGCGTGACGCTCAGCGTCTCGAGGCACTGGAGATTCACGCCCGATCCGAAGGGGAGAGTCTGCGGGCTGAAGAGGATCGCCTGCTCGCACACGCCGGCCGCGGCCCCCGACACGTAGCACCACCCTTGCGAGCTCGACGCCTTGCACGAGCCGTTCACGAGCGCGCTCGCCGCGAGCTGATTCACCTGGCACGTGGGGAGCGTCGCTGGGTCCGCCTCTCCGCTGGCCGCGCCCCCGCGCTGCTGCCACTCGCTCTCCGCCTGACGAAGGAACGTCTCGAGCGTGCTCGCGTCGGGCACCGAGAGCCCTGGGTACTTCGACGTCGCGCAATCGGCTTCGGGGTTGCTCGCGTTCGCCGCAGTCGTGCTGGCGAGCGTCGCCAGGATCAGACACGGGATGTCGTCGGTCCCGTCTTCCGGCTCGAGCTTGTGAGGGAGGCACGTGTTGGTCAGCGCGTTCTTGAGTCGATCGACGATCGCCGCCACCGCCGGCCGGTAGCCGTAGAGCGGGTCGTCCTTCGTCGCGTTGTCGGTGACGTCGATGGGGCAGATCGACGAGACGATCCCCTGCGCCCCGAGCTGGTGCGCGAGATCGAGCTCGCGGATCGTCGGGTACGCCTTCGCGGCGATCTGGTTGGTGGGCGTCGTGCGATCGCACACCGGCGACACCTGCCCCGCCGCGAGCCCGGTCGAAGAGCAGTCGCACCCGAAGCCGTTCTCGGGGACGGTCCACTGCCGACCGTTGGGCCCGAGTTGATTCGAACAGTCGCGCGGCGTCCCCGTGAGCGCGAAGGTGCAGGCGTACTGGCGGTCGACCGGGAGATCGACGTGCAGTTGGTGACCCGCGGGGTCGGTTCCATCCGTGATCCACTCGCCACCGTTCCACGGATCGGTCCCCGTCCCCGGCGCCTGCGCCGCCGTCTCGTTCCCGGTGAGCGCCGCGATGTTCGCGAGTCCGGTGCGCGGTTGGTACGACTCGACCATGTGATAGTCGATGCCCGAGTAGTTATACTTGTCCGGATCGTTGCCGAGGATCTTCACCCAATCGGCGTCCACCAGCTGACTGTTGGCTGTGCTGTTGGGATCGAAATGGAGAAGCTGGTGCGGCACGCCGCCGATGATGGCGAAGAAGACGAGGTTCTTCGATCGCGCGGTGGACGGCGTGAGGTTGCACAGCGTCTTCTGATCGGCCGCGCCGATCGGGTACGCGGTGGCGACGTCCTTCGACAGCGTCGTCCCGTCGGGGAGGTCTTTGGCGAAGAGCGGGTTCTGGCAGTTGGGCGTTCCGGTGTACGCCGTCGCGCCCGACGGATATTCGCCCGCGCGATCGGGGATGGTCGGCGCGGTGAGCCCGTTGACGTAACGGCTCAACGGAAACTGCGGGTTCTGCCCGTACTTCTGCTGCATGTGAACGTGCCGCAGGTTCAGATCGTCCCCCCAGTCGGTCGCGCCGGCGTACGCCCCTTTCGCGCACGCAGGGTCCGAGGAGCCGGCGTCGGGGCACGGCTTGCACGCCGGGTCGTTCGGGTTCGCGGCGCAGGCCGACGTCCCGCGCGGCGGATGCCACGAGCCCCCCATGAACTGGTAACCGAGGCCGCCGAGCGATCGCACGTCGATCTCGGAGTCGTTCTCGTCGGTGAGCACGATGACGGCGACGAGCGAATCGGGGCGCAGGAAATCGTGTCGCTGCTTGAGAATGGTCGTATCGACGCCGACCCACTGCGCGTGGTGACTCGTGTCGATGGCCAGGCTCGCGTACGGGTCCGGCTGCACGAGGAAGCGGTACCAGCTCTCGAGCTGTGACTCGATCCCGCATCCATACTCGTGCACGCCGGCGACGAGATCGCTGAAGTCGGTCTCGAGCTGCACCGCGGCTTGAATCGGCGCGGGCGCGCCGGCGTCTTTCCCGTCGTTGGCCGTGACCGACGGATACCAGGCGAGGAACCCGCTCGGCGCGTCGGGTTGCGAGGTCTCCGTCGGCGGATTGGCCGCCGGCGTCGACGCGCGCGTGAGCAAGTGCCCCGAGTCGTCGTTGTGACTCTGGAGGTTCGTGCTGCCGATCTGCACGGTTGCGTTGGCGAGACACGCGGCGTTCTTTCCGTCCTGCGTCTCGCCGAGGCGCGACCCGAGCGACGAGCTCACGATCCCGATGTGCATGTCGTGCACCGCAGGGAATTCGAGCTGCGATCCCGCGGGACACGTGGGGTCGCCGCCGTTGGGGCTCGCGGTCGATTGCCCCTTCAACGTGGTGCCATCAGCGTCGTCGACGCAGTACGGCGTGACGAGGCGCTTCACCAGCGAGGGGATCGCTTGCTCGAGGTACGCCTGCTTGTCGCCCATCGACGCCGAGTTATCGATCGCGAAGAGCAGATCGATCTTGTCGACGGCCTCGGTCGCGAGCTGCGTGGTGAAGTTCGTGGTCGTGGTGGGCTCTCCGGCGACGACAGGGCGCCTGAGGCACCCTTCGACCGAGGCTCCGCCGACCACGATGAGCGTGAGGCTCATCGCACAACGAAAGACTGTCGACCGCATTAGGTCTCCTAAAGGTGGGCGAACAACCTTCGGAGACCGGATGGCCGCGGCTGCCGCGAACCGTCTCTCGAAATCATTTCCCTCGGCGTCGACGGATCACGGGCGCGCGCACCATTGGACCCACGCGAACGCCCTCCACGCGCGCGTGACCTCACGCCGGCAAGCCGGGGACGAGCATCGCGATGAAGCGCGCAGGCGCGGCGACCCCTTCGCCCCGAAAGAAGGCTGCGGCGCGCTCGATCTCGGCCGCCGTGGACGCGTCGCCGCGAAGGCGTGCGACGCGGTCGCGCGTGGCCGCTGCGTAGGCCGCCATGTCGGCCGCGTCGAATCCGCGCGCGGCGTCGTCGAGCCCGCGGATGGCTTCGTCGCGCGCGCCTCGCCATCGCGCGAGCTGAGCGCGCGCCAGCGTCACGAAAGGAAGCGCCCACGCCATCTGTTCGCGCTCGATCGCGCGCGCGCCGAGCGCCACCCGGCGCAGAAGCGCGTCGCTGTCACCGAGCCCCTTCTGCAGCAGCAGCGAGGCGGTGGCGGTGTTCACGTGGCGCGCATAGAGCCTGATCGCCTGAATGCGCCAGAGCGACGACCCCTTCGTTCGCCGAAGGAGCTCCTTCGCGACCGCGTCGGCCGCGACGGCCTCTTCGCGGTAGAGCAGCAGGTGAACCCGGGCGAGGAGCGCGTGGTAGTGCTCCGTGTGAAACCCGCCGGCCGACCAGCCGGCCATCGCGTCACGCACCTCGGACTCTGCGACGTCCGGGCGATCGGCGACGAGCCAGGCGAGGTTCGCGAAGCCGGTCTTCATCGAAATCGTGACGTAGACGTCGCCGCGTGCGAGGCCTTCACGCAGACTCTCGTCCTGCAGGCGACAGAGCTCCCGGAAGCGCCCGAGGTTGGCCAGCGCGATGATGGCGAACGAACGGGCGATGAGCTGCTCGTGGACGAGACCGGTCGCTCCGTCTCGCAACAGGTCGAGGGTGGATTGCAGGCTCGCCAGACAATCCTCGTATCGCCCGTTGGAGAAGAGCGACACGCCGATGCCCAGCGCGACGTAAGCGCGTGACTCGACGCTCCCGCTCTCGACGGCGAGCGCGCGCGCGTGGTCGAAGAGGCGCGCCGTGCGACGCCACGATCGTCCGCCGGCGATCGCGACGAACGGGAGCTCGAGCGCCACCGCGTGCACGACGCGTTCGATCTCGCCGGCGTCGAGCGCGAAGAGCAGCGCGCGCGTCTGGAAGACAGTGCCCACGAGCGGATCGGCGAGCGAGAGCGCGTAGCCGACCATCATGCACGTATCGACGCGCGCGAGCTCCTCGGCGGTGATCTGCCCGAGCTCGCGCCGCTGGAACGCGAGCCCGCGAACGGCGAGCACGAACCGATAGAAGAGAATGGCGAGGATCGTCTCGAAGCGCGTCTTCGGGAAGCGAATGCCGATCGACGCGAGCACCGCGCGCGTGGCCTCGAACCCCTCGTCGGTGCGGCCGCCTCGCAGGAGCTGATCGGCCGCGCGGCGCCGGAGCTCGAGCGCCTCGATCGGTCGCGATTCGGCGGCGGCGGCTTCGAAGTGCGGCGCTGCGAGCGCGCCTCTTCCGGCGAAGGCGAGCGCGTTGCCGAGCTTGATGCGCTGCGCGCGGCGATCCGCGTCGCCCTCGGGGAGCAGGCCGACGGCTTGCTCGTACCACAGCGCCGCGTGATCGAAGGCGAACATCTTCGACGCTTGATCGCCCGCGGCTACCGCATAGCGCGCGGCGCGCGCGGAGCTCCCGGCGGCGCGCCAGTGTGTCGCCAGCGTCTCCGCGTCAGGGTGCGACGAGGCCTCGAACGCGATCGCCAGCGCCTCGTGCAATGCGCGCTTTCGCTCGGGCGTGAGCTGCGCGAGCACCGCCTCTCGTACACGATCATGGTACGGCTCGATGGCGTCGGCCCATCTCGCGCCGCCGGTTCGCACGAGGTTCGAGGCGCGCAACGTCGCCGCCCTCCGATTGAACTCCGCGGGCTCGATGCGCGCCGCCGCGGCCGCGACCTCCTGCGGAATCGGCTTCCCCGCGATCGCGACCAGCTCCGCCATCTCGCGTGTGGGTCGTTCGAGCTGCTGGATGCGCGACCAGATCGCGTCGTCGAGCAAGACGCGCGCCCGAGTCGTGGGCACGCCTTCGTCACGCGCCGATCCGCCGAGCGCGACGTGCCGCGCGAGCTCCTCGACGAAGAGCGGGTGTCCTCCGGCCTCGCTGGCGATGATCTCCGGATCCGCGTCGCCGGCGTCGCTGCGCTTCAAGAAGGCCACGGCGAGCGCGCGCGCGTCGTCGTGTCCGAGGCCGGCGAGATCGATCACGCGCGCCTCACCGGGAATCACGGCACGCACGCGCCGAAAGCCTGCGTCCTCGCGCGATGCGAGCCGCACGGTGCCGAGCAGCAGCAACGGCGGCGCGTCCGGCGACCGCAAGATCTCGGCGAGCGCGCGGAGCCCGTCGTCGTCGGCCCACTGAAGGTCGTCGATCACGACGACGGTCGGCCGGCGCACGGCGACGCGCGTGAACAGCTCGCGGAGCGCGACGAACGCGCGCTGGCGCAGCTCGTGAGGCTCCGCGGAGAGCGTGACCGCGGCGTGCTCCTTGGCCACCTGCGGAACGCGAAGCATCACCGGGAAGACTTGCGCGAGCGTGGCGCAGCGCGTGGGGAGCAGCGCCGCGACCTCGCTCGCGCTCATGCGCGAGAGTCGCCGGCTGAGCGCGTCCACGATGCCATCGAGCGTCTTGTACGGAACGGTCTCGCGCTCGTAACACCGCCCTTCGAGCAACATCGTCTCGGGGTGATCGGCCAGCAAGAGGCCAGTGAAGCGCCGTACCAAATACGACTTTCCGATCCCCGACTCGCCGCACACGAGCACCGTCGCGAGCTTCCCCTGGGTCGTGGCCTCGAACGCCGCGCGCAGCCCCTCGAGCTCGCGGCTGCGACCGACGAAGATCGGTGTCTCCGACGACCCGCGCGGCAGCGTCACGCCCGATGCGCCGGGGACGAAGAGAGACCGGAGCACGTCGCTGGCGGTCGGTCGCTGCGCGGGCTCGAACCGGAGCAACTTCACGCACAGCGCGCTCAGATCCTCGGGCACGCCGGCGGCGATCGAGGACGGCGGCGCGGGCTCACGCGTCTGCTTGTCGAGCAGCATCTGGAGCGGGCCCCCTTCGATCGGCAGGCGCCCCGTGAGCGTCTCGTAGAGCATTGCTCCGACCGCGTAGAGATCCGCGGCGGGGCCTATCTCGCGCGACGCGGCCTGCTCCGGCGCCATGTACGCGGGCGTACCGAGCACCGCGCTCCCGGTCGAGCGATCGTCGGACGACGCTTCGGTGACGAGGCCGAAGTCGAGCAGCACGACACGTCCTTCGCGCGTCACCAGCACGTTCGACGGCTTGATGTCGCGATGGACCTTGTCGACCGCGTGAAGCGCGGAGAGTCCCTCGAGGAGCTGGCGGATCGCTTCGCGCAGCTTCCGCTCGTCGAACGGCGGAGGCACGTCGCTCTCTTCACCTCCTCCGCTCGACGCCGCGTCGCTCGGCGCGAGCTTTCCGAGGCTCTCGCGCACGGTGCTGTCGAACGGCACGCGCGAGGCGCCTCCGGTCACGTGGGTCACGAAGTCCACGCCGTCGAGGAGCTCCATCGTGAAGAACCACTCGTCGTTCTCGAAGAAGAGCTCGTCGAGCGCGACGAGGTTCGTATGCGCGAGCCCTTGCAGCGCGCGAAACTCGCGCTTGAAGCGGGCCAGCGCGTCTCCGTCGAAGCGGTTCAGCGCCTTCAGCGCGACGGTGGCGCCGCGCTCCTGGTCGAACGCTTCGTAGACGACGCCCATGCCTCCTTCACCGATCCGGCGGCGGATCGTGAAGCGCTTCGTCGACGGAACCCCCACGCGTGGGATCGTATCGGGCACCACCGCAACGTCCTAGCCGCGCCTATGCTCCCATCCGCTTCGCGCGGTACGCGGCGGGCGTCGTCTTCGTCCAGCGGCGAAAGGCGCGCGTGAAGTTCGCGGTGTCCGAGTAGCCGAGCGTCTCGGCGATCGCGTCGATCGACAGACGTCCGGACGCGAGCAATCGCTCCGCGCGCTCCAGGCGCGCATGATCGAGGAGAGCCGAGTACGCGGTGCCTCCCGTCGCCAGCTTCCGCTTCAACGTGCGCGTCGACATCTTGAGCTTCGCCGCCACCTCGTCGAGCGATCGGAAGCCGCCGCCCACTTTCGGAATCGCGGCGCGCGCGCGCCCGACGACGCGTCCGTCGAATCCGAGCATCTCGATCGCGAGCTCGCACTGCTCGCGCGCCAGCTGCAACGCCGCCGGGTCGGACGTGGCCAGCGGGTAGTCGAGGATCGCGGCGTCGAACACGAGCTGGTTGTGCGGCTGACCGAAGCGCACGTTCGGCGCGACGGGACGGAAGCGCTCGAAGTACGCCGGCTCGCGCATGGCGAGGTCGGCGTGCCCGTCGAGCGCGCGCCCTGTGAGCGTGCACCCGATTCGCCAGATGCCGACGAGGAGAGCGAGGAGCACGGCGTCGCGTGCGGAGCCGAGGTCGGCGTCTTCGTCGAGGATGAACGCGACGGACTGACCGGAGCGATGCGTGCGGAGCGAGATCGCGGTCGTGAGCATCGGCGCGAAGCGGATGGCGAGATCGATCGCTTCGCCGACGGTCGACGCCGTCATCGCCGCGAAGCCGAGGTAGCCGTGCGAGACGACCTGCATGCGCAGACCGAAATAGATCCCGAGCCCTGGCTCGCCGGTCAGCGCTCGCGCCCGGTCGACGAGCGGCACGAGCACGCTCACGCCGATCTTCTTGCTCGGGTCGCGCAGATCGCGCTCGTCGAGATCGATCCCGCGGAGCAGCGCCGCCGGAGTCACGCCCCAGCGCTGCACGAGCTCCAGCAGATGCAGCCCTTGCACCGCCGGAACCGAAGGCTCGTCGAGACGCTCATCCATGCGGTGGCCCCAAGTGACAAGACTTTGGCACGCGCGAACCTACCGCGCCGCACGGTCTGGAGGGACGATCGAAATCCAGGAGGCCCGAGATCGATGAACACGAGCACGAACGCGAACCCGAAGCCGCAGATCCGCAACCTTCGTTTCGACACGCATCGCGCCGCCTCCGACGATCGCACGGCGCCGTCGCCGCCTCCCGTCCCGCGCCACTGGCACGGCGGACGGCGATCGGTGACCTCGTTCTTCGACGGCCTCTCGATCTTCTTTCCGGAAGGCGAGCGCTTCTTCGTGAAGAGCGTGCGCGCGTACGAGCGGCGCGTGAAGGACGAGACCTTGCGCGAAGCGGTGCGCGCCTTCTGCGGCCAGGAGGGGATCCACGGTCGCGAGCACGTTCGCTACAACGAGATGCTCGCCGCGCAGGGCTACCCCGCACGCGCCATGGAAGAGCGGGT
Organism: Myxococcales bacterium; assembly: GCA_003151595.1. The sequence goes on along the minus strand of PLXW01000049.1, from coordinate 22,864 downwards.
CACGCGGCTGCTCGCGCGCGTCATGAAGAAGACGCCGCGTCGATCGCAGCTCGGGGCGACGTGCGCGCTGGAGCACTTCACGGCGCTCATGGGCGAGATGATCCTCACCAGCCCGAAGATCCTCGAAGGGGCCGACCCGACGATGGCGGCGCTGTGGCGATGGCACGCGATGGAAGAGAACGAGCACAAGGCGGTCGCCTTCGACGTGTTCGTCGCCGCAGGCGGAACGTACGCCGAGCGCGTGATCACGATGGCGGTCGCCAGCGTGATCTTCTGGGCCAAGGTGCTCGAGCACCAGGCGCGCATGATGAAGGTCGACGGCACGCTGTGGTCGGCGCGCGAGTGGTTCGCGCTCGCGAAGTTTCTTTTCGTGGAGCCGGGAGGCCTGTCGGGTCTCTTGCCGAGGTACCTCGCGTACTATCGCTTCGGCTTTCATCCGAACGACAGAGACAGCCGCGCGATCATCGAAGCGTGGGAGCGGGAGTACGAGAATGGAGTGGCCGCTACCGCAGCGTGAGACCAGCAGCGTCCGCCACGGTGCTTGTCGCGATCTTCGAGACAGCGCAGCGTAGTGTGCTGAGATCACGCACGAATCGTAGGCAACCGACTGGTTGAGTGACGGTCCTCAGCTAGACTGATCGCGTCGGGAAGGGCACCGGTTGGACGCGGCTTTCGAGCACGCGGCCGCTGAGGAGGAACCCATGAACATGGCCACGCGTTCCGTGAGGAAGGCTTGCGGACGCACCGTCGTGCTCTTCGCTTCGCTCTGCGCATCGACTCTCACCGTTTCGTGTGGAGGCGGCGACTCCTCGCCTGGGTTGCCGACGGACGACGCGGGCAACTCGCCACCAGTCACGGGCGACAGCGGCCCGTCGTCCGCCGATGCCGCGGGCACGATCACGGAGACCGGTGTCATGGTCGACTACGAGACTCTGAAGCCGGTCGCGGGTCTGACCGTCACGGACAACGGTGTGTCGACGACCACTGACGCGAAGGGGACGTACACGCTCTCCGTCCCATCGACGGCGACCCTGCTCGCGCCGAAGGTGACGGGACCGAAATACACGACGCTGCTCTTCCCGGGCTCGAAGCCGGCAGGGAGCTCGGCGGATTACGGGACCAATGTGATTCCCGATTCGGCGACCTACACGCTCGAGCAAGACATCCTTCAGAACGACACGACCAAAGCGCTCGTGCAGATCGTCGTTCAGGCGACCGGCGCGTGCGCGAGCGCGACCGGCGGCACGCTTCAGGTGCTCGATCCGCCGGGCGCATCGGTCTCCTACTTCTCGACGCAAAACCTCCCCGACGCGAAGACGACTTCGTTCCAGGCGGTCACGAGCCCGCGACCGGTCGCCGTCGTCTACGACGTCCCCGTCGGCGCTCAGCTCACGCTCGCGGTGACTCACCCTTCGTGCACGCTGATGGGGTTCCCGGTGACGAGCGGAGGCAAGGTGCTCACGGGAAAGGTGACGACGACGGGGACGGAGCCGGGCGACGTGAACGCGGCGATTGTCCTCATGCTGCACTGAGCCACTCGCGCGCGGTCCTCTCGCGCCACCATCGAGTACGATGATCCGGTGAGCGACGATCCCGGGGTGGAGCTCCCGCGCGGCGCGACGCTGGGGCGTTACACGATCATTCGCCGCCTCGGCGCGGGCGGGATGGGGATCGTGTACCTCGCGTTCGATCCGGAGCTCGATCGACGCGTCGCCGTGAAGCTGCTTCGCGTGCGCGGATCGACGGCGGGCGAGTCGGAGGGGGAGGCGCGTCTCCTTCGCGAGGCGCAGGTGATGGCGAAGCTGTCGCACCCGAACGTGATCACCGTCTTCGACGTGGGGACGTTCGAAGGCGACGTGTTCGTGGCCATGGAATACGTGAAGGGGGAGACGCTCCGCGAGTGGTGGAACTGGCCGTCGCGGACGCCGCTCCAGATCGTGGGCGCCCTGGTGCAAGCGGGGCGCGGGCTGGCGGCCGCGCATCGGCAAGGGATCCTTCACCGCGACTTCAAACCGGAGAACGTGCTCGTCGACGACCAGGGCCGCGCGCGCGTCCTCGACTTCGGGCTCGCGCGGGCGAACGTCGCGAGCGAGACGACAGGACGCTTCGAATACGACGACACGCTGGTCGGCAGGCGCGACGGGCTCGCCTCCCCTCCTCTCACGCAGCTCGGTACGGTGCTCGGCACGCCGGCGTACATGGCGCCCGAGCAGCTCGTCGGCGCGCCCGTCGATGCGCGCTCGGATCAGTTCGCCTTCTGCATCACGGCGTACGAAGCGCTCTTCGGCGATCGCCCGTTCGCGGGCGCGACGATCGGCGAAGTGGAAGCGGAGATCAGCGCGGGGCGCATAAGGCCGCCGACGTCGCGCCACACCGTGCGGACGACGATGGAGCGCTTGCAGTCGGGCTTCGCGGGCCCGAGCAGCGCGGCGCCGCGCGGCGTGTTCGCCGTGCTGGCGCGAGGGCTGGCGCGCAAGCCCGAAGATCGCTGGAAGTCGATGGACGATCTGCTCGACGCGCTCGAGCGCGCGGCGACGACGAGCCGGCGAAAGGGGGCGATTCTTGGAGGCGTGATCGCGACGATCGCGCTGGCGTCGTTCGTCGTCGCGCGGCCGTCGAAGGCCCCGGTGTGCACGGGCGCGGCGCAATCGCTGAGCGGCGTGTGGGACGCGCCCGCGCGCGAGGGGGTCGTGACGGCGTTTCGCGCGTCGGGGAACGCGAACGCGGACGCGATGATCGGGCGCGTGACGAGGGCGCTCGACGAGTACTCGGCGCAGTGGGTGGCGATGTCGACCGAGGCCTGCGCGGCAACGCGCATTCGCGGAGAGCAGTCGGACGAGGCGCTCGATCTGCGAACCACCTGCCTGCGCGCGCGCCTGGACGACGTGCGAGCGTTCGCCGAGCTGCTGCATCACGCCGACTCGTCGCTGGTCGACAACGCCTACGGGGCCGCGCTGAAGCTTCGCCCGTTGCAAGCGTGCGCCGACGTGCAGGCGTTGCGCGCGGCGTACGAGCCGATCGGCGACGAGTCGAAGCAGCGCGCCGTGGAGTCGTTGCGGCAGGAGACCGCGAGCGTGACGGCGCGCTTCAACGCGGGGCGATGCGAAGAGGCGGCGCCGCTCGCGTCGGCGCTGGCGACGCGAGCGCGAGCGATCGACTACGCGCCGGCGCGGGCCGAGGCGCTATACGCGTCGTCGCGCGTGGCCGAAGCGTGCGGCGATCCGAAGGTCGCGGCGGAGGTCCTGCTTCAGACGGCGGTCGATGCGCAGGCGAGTCATCAGGACGAGCTCGTCGCCCGCACGCTGACGCGGCTCGCGTACGTCGAAGGGTCGGCGCTGTCGCGGTACGAAGAGGGGCTCGACTTCGCGCGCCTGGCCGAAGCGGCGATCCGGCGCGTGGGTGCGCCCGATTCTCTGCTGGCCGATCTGGCGCAGGCCCGCGGCTGGATCGAATACACGCGCGGCAATCTCGACGCGGCGCTGCCGCTGAGACGAGAGGCGCTGGCGCGGCGCGCGCGCACCTCGGGCGACGACGGGCCCGACGCGATTCAGATGCGCGCCGAGCTCGCGGACCTCGAGTACGAAGCGGGCGCATTGCGTGAAGCGCTCGACGCCGAGAGGACGCTGCTCCAAAAGAGCATCGAGCTTCTGGGGCCGGGGCATCTTCGAACGGGGCGCTACACGCTCGACGTCGCCGAGACGCTCGTGGCGCAAGGGAAGTACTCGGACGCCGCACCGCTCCTCGAACGGGCGCGGCCGATCGTGGGGAGCGAGGTGGGCGAGCACCTTCAGTTCGTGAGCGCGATCGAACGCTTCGGGCTGGGCGAGGTCGACGACGCCGCGAACGAGATGACGGCCCTCGCGGCGCAAGCGGCCGCGAAGCTCGGCTCTGACGATCCCGCGCCGCTCTCGTACAAGGGCGATCTCGCCAAGTGGCTCCTCGTGCACAAGCGAACGCAGGCCGCGCTCGATCTCGCGCGCCCGCTGGTGAAACGCATGGAGGAGCTGAGAGACACGAGCAACCCTTGGTACTCGAACGCCTATGCCGCGCTGGCGCTCGGTCTGGTGCGAACGGAGCGGGCGAGCGAGGCGACGGCGATCGCGGAACACGCCGTGGCGCTGGCGGAGCACGGGGCGGCCCAGCTTCCGTTCGCATTGCTGGCGCGGGCCGAAGCGGCGAACGCGAACGGCGCGCCGAAGGACGCGAGCGCGGCGGTCGATCGCGCGCTGGCGATGATCAAGGCGCGCGACGGGATCGACGCGACGATCCTCGCCGACCTCGAAGCCGCACGAGCGCCGGCCCGCCAGTCAGTTTCTCGTGTGCGCGCTCGTGTGCGCGGAGAGAAAGCTCCACACGCGCTCGAGATCCTCGCGCTGCAATCCAAGCGAGTGCGTCGCGCCGTGCCGCGTCCACAGCTGCACCTCGGTGCCCGCGGAGCACGCGCCGTAGCGGAGGGTCTCTTCGCGCGCGTCGTTGCTCGTGGTCGGGGCAGCGCATCCGTCGAGCCGCCCCCACATCGCGATCCCGTCCTTCGCGGCGGGGAACGCGCCGGCATGCACGTACTCGGGGGCGTGGAAGGCACGGACGTCGTAGAGGCGCGCGCCGGCGTAGGGGACGATCTCGTCCGCGTCGCCGTGAACTTGGAGCACGCTCACAGGCACGCTCGGCTTGCAGAGCGTCGCGTCCTTCCACGGGTCGCCGGAGAAGGCGGCGATGGCGGCGACGCGCGGCGCTCTCTCGCAGGCATAGCGGTGCGACATGAACCCGCCGTTCGAGAACCCGGCGACGTAGATGCGCGCGGGGTCGACGCCGTAGCGCGCGATCGCGTCGTCGAGGATCGCGTCGAGGTACGCGACGTCGTCGACGGCGAGCGCGTGGAAGTTGCAGCAGGCGTCGCTCGCGTTCCAGAAGCGCATCCCCTTCGGGTCGCGCGTGCCGTCGGGGAGCGCGAGGTAGAAGCCGTGCTCGTCGGCCAGCGCCTCGGCGCCGAACGCTCCGGCGATCTCGGCGTGGTCGCCGCCGAAGCCGTGGAGGAGAACGAGCAGCGGCGCGTGCGTGTCGTGTTTCGGGGGGGCGTGCATCGCGTACGGTCGCGCGGTCACGAGTGACGAAGACGATGCCGCCGTGGGCGCGGCGCTCTTCGCGCGCGACGCATCGCACGCGACCGAAGCGAGAGCGAGCACGGCGACGAGAGCGGCGGGGCGCACGCCGTGATCTTACATGCGGTCAGACGCGATTCACCGCGACGCGGATCATCTTCGCCACGTGGTCCTTCGCAGCCTTCGCGCCGAGACCGAGCTCGCTCCGCATCGCGTCCCACGCGCGCCCCGACGTCACGAGCGCGAGCGTTCGCTCGGTCGCGTCGGGATCCTTCGTGGCCGCGATCTCGCGCTCGAACGTCCGCGCCGTCTCCGCGCGCCGCTCCTTCGCCACGCGTTCCAACGTGCGCGCCACCGCCGGCGATCGCGCGAGCACCACGGCCGCCGCGCCGCGCATCGCCCGCGACGCTTCGAGGAGCTTCGCGCGCACCGACGCGAAGCGCGCCAGGCGATCGTCGAACGACGCGCGCGGATCGACGACCTCGTGCGCCAGTCGCTCCCGGTGATGGTCGGCGACCGCCAAGAGCAGGTCCTCGCGCGTCGCGAAGTGCTGCGCGATCGATCGCACCGCGACCGCTGCCCGCTCCGCGATCTCCGCCGCGGTCGGCTCGATGCGCCCTTCGTCGAGCAGCTCCGTCAGCGCCAGCACGATCGCCGCGCGCGTCCGCTTCGTCCGCTCGCGCCGCCCGTCGACCTTCGCGACCACTTCTTCTTTCAAGGCGAGCACGCCGGCATCCCCGACGCAGAGCAGGTGGGAAGCTCGGTCCCGGCGAGCTTGGCCAGGGTCCATTGCAACGCGAGCCCGATGTTCCGTTGTGGAAGATCGGTGTGCTGCGCCGTCGCGTCGACGCAGACTTGCACCGAGACCCCGCCGCTCTGGAGCGCGGCCACGTTGCACGCGGCCTCTTCGTTCGCGGGCATGATGATGTCGGCCAGCCCCTGGAAGTAGAGCATCGGCGCTCCCGCGGGGTCCGGCGCGACGAGATCGTTCGCCATCCAGTCGTAGAGCGCGCTCCCCGTCCCGGTGCACCCGCTCGTGCCGTCGACGCACGCCAGGAACGACGCGCTGAACGGGGGATCGAAGATGTCGCCGACGTGGACCGCCACGCCTTGAACATACGCGCCGAACGGCGTCTGGCAGAGCGTCGTGATGGCGCTCGTCATCCCCTGGAGCCCGGCCGGGAACGTGACGTTCGCGCTCGCCGCGCCGAGCTGATTGTAACCGAAGGCGTAGTCGCGCATGGCGGCCACGACGGGCTTGCTGATGCCGGTGGAGATCGTGAGCGCGTTCGGCTCGCGCATCATCGCGACGTACGAGAACGAGTCGAGGCGCGAGAAGTACTCGGGCGCGAAGACGATCGCGGCGACGACGGTGCCCCCCGCGCCGTACGCGCCAGCCAGCCCTTGTGCCGCCAGCACCGCGCCGCCCCCCTGGCTGTGCCCGACGAGCACGACGCGATCGTCGAACGCGCGCGCATCGACCAGCGCACGAAGCGCGCGCGCCGAGTCGAGGAGCGAGTGCGCTTGATCGTGATTGCCGGCGTACCCCTGCACCCCTTCGTTGCCGAGGCCGGCGTAGTCGGTGGCGATGACGGCGAAGCCGCTGGCGGCCCACGGGAGTGCGAGGTTCTGGAGCGACGCCGGATCTTCCGACGGCGCGCAGCTCGCCGCGAGCCCGACTGTGGGGTGCGCCACGGCAATGATCGGGAGCGGGAGCGCGCGCGGGTTCGTCGGGAGATAGACGCGCGCGGTGGCCACGCCGGGCACGCCGTCTTCGCGGTACGTGCGGTACGCGATCCGGTACAGCGTGACGCCGCTCGTCGCAGTGACGCCGGTGTCGCTCGCGTTCGTGAGCTCGGTGGCGACGTCGCTCTGCGAGAGCATCGTGTCGAGCGCGCAGCGAACGATCGCGCCGCGCGCACCCATCGTCATCGGTGAGAGCCCCGAAGGCGTGACGTAGACGCCGCTCGGCGTGTCGTTGCACGCGATCGCCGGACCGCCGACGAACGGAGGCGACGCCGCGCTCCCGTCTCCGGGCGAGCCCGCGTCGTCTCCGAGCGACGCCGCGCCGTCCTCGCTCACCACGACTCCACCGTCGAAGGACGCCCCTGACGCGCTCGAAGCGTCGCCGGTCGGTGCGCTCGCGATCGTCGGGCCCTGATCGTCAGCCGTCGCCTGCGCCGCCGATCCCGAGGCGCAAGCTATCGCCAGCAGCGCGAGCGCCGCGATCCACGACCCACCGAACGCCCCCCGCGTGTTCACAGGCAGGCACTGTGACCCGACTATTTGCCGTTGTCATGCAAATTGTTTGATCGGCTACTTCCAGGGCAAACGGAGCCTGGCGACGCAGCCGCGCGCGCCATGGGGCCTCGACTCGAGGGCGAGTGATCCGCCGTGGGCCTCGGCGATCTGCCGGCTCAAGACGAGACCGATGCCGGTCCCCTCCGCCTTCGTGGTGAAGAACGGGACGAACAGATTCTCGGTGCTCGCGATGCCGGGCCCGTCGTCGGCGACGGAGACCTCGAGGCCGTCGCGCGCGTCGTGTGTCCACGCGAGGTCGACGCGACCCTGCGTCTCCTTCGCGGCCTCGGCGGCGTTCTTCACGAGGTTGATGAGGAGCTGGTCGAGCTGATCGATGTCGCCGTCGATCGTCACATGCGGTCCGCCGCGAACGGTCACAGCCACGCGCGTCTCCAGCGCCGCCACGCGACGCACCCACGCGTCGACGTCGAACGATGCGCGCTTCGGTCGCGGCAAGCGGGCGAGCTTTGCGTAGGCGCCGGTGAATCGACCGAGCGCCTCGGCTCGACGCGCGATCACCGCGAGCCCGCTCCGCAGGTCGTCTTCCCAGTCGCCCCCACGCGAAGCGGAAGGACGCAGTGAAGCCTCGTGCATCTGAGCGGCGATCGATTGGATCGGCGCGAGCGAGTTGTTGATCTCGTGCCCCAGGACGCGCACGAGACGCTGCCACGCGACCCGCTCTTCTTCGCGGAGCGCGCGCTGCAAGTCGGAGAGCACCACCAGCCTGTGCGGCAACCCGCGCAGTCGAAACGTCGCCGTGCGGAGTTCCCACGGCCCGTTGCGTGCGCCGAACGTCGCGTCGATCGTGCGCGGCGATTCGCCTTCGATCAAAGTGTCCAGACCGAGGCTCTCGGCAGTCGCACCGATCCGCGCGTCGTCCGCGAGGAGGCGCTCGCCGGCGCGGTTCGTCAGTCGGAGCTTTCGATCGCCGTCGAATGCGAAGACGGCGACGTCGATCGCGTTCATCACTTTGTCGAGGAGCGCCGCGGCCTCCATGGCGTCGAGTCGCTGCTCGCGGAGCGCGCCGCCGAGAGCGTTCAGCTCACGCATCGCGCAGGAGAGCGCGTCGTCTCCGTGCGCTCGTCGCGCTCGAAAGGCGTAGTCACCTTCCCGCACGGCGCTGACGAGGTTCTCGATCGTCTGGAGCGCGCGCACCACCTCTTCGCGCAACGACACCGCGAACCCGAGCCAGCACGTGACCACCAGCCCGCCGAGCGTCCAGGCGTTCCGCGCGTCGAAGTCCGCCGAGGCGATGAGCACGAGCGCCACGCCCACCGCCGGCGCGCCGCCGAGGATCGAGAGCCACATCACGCGCGCATCATGCGCCAGCGCCCGCGGGCGCGGACGTCGTGGGTACGACGTCACCTGTCGTGCCGAGCCCGCGTCAGCTGCTCTTGAGTCCATAGTGTTGGAGCCGACGATAGAGCGCGCTCCGACTGAGTCCAAGGATCCCCGCGGCCTCGTTCACGCTGCCGCCCGTGCGCACGAGGGCGCGCTGGATCGCGTGGATTTCGACCTGATCGAGCGACAGCACGTCGTCGTCGATCGCGTTCGAGTTGCTGGCGCGCGCGCGAAGCCCGAGGTCTTCGGCGAGGATCGCGCTCCCTTGCGCCATGAGCAGCGCGCGTTCGACGACGTGCTCGAGCTCGCGCACGTTGCCGGGCCACGAGTGCTCGACGAGCGCCTTCACGGCGTCGGGGGCCAACGACGTGGCGCGGTTCGCGTAGCGATGCGCGAGGCGATCGAGGAAGTGCTGCGCGAGGTGCGGGACGTCCTCGCGGCGATCGCGCAGCGCCGGGAGATGAATCTCCACCGTGTTCAATCGGTAGAGCAGGTCTTCGCGGAAGCGCCCCTCGGCGACCTCGCGCGCGATGTCGAGGTTCGTCGCCGCCAGCACGCGCACATCGGCCGTTCGCGTTCGCGGTGAGCCGACGGGATGGAACTCGCCGGTCTGAAGAACGCGGAGGAGCTTCGCTTGCTGCGCGAGCGGCATGTTGCCGATCTCGTCGAGGAACAGCGTGCCGCCGTCGGCCAGCTCGAAGCACCCGATGCGATCGCTCTTCGCGTCGGTGAACGCGCCACGGACGTGCCCGAACAGCTCGCTCTCGAAGACGCCCGGCGCCAGTCCGCCGGCGTCCACCGCGACGAACGGACGCGACGCGCGCTCCGACGACTCGTGGATCGATCGCGCCACGACCTCTTTGCCCGTCCCGTGCTCACCGAGGATGAGCACGTTCGCGCTCGACGGCCCGACCCGCTCGAGCAACCGCAGCACAGGCGCCATCGCCGGCGCGCGCGCGATCAGCTTCGGCAGATGCAACGCGCGTTGCCGCGACGCCTCGTTCTCGAGCCGCTGCGATCGACGCAGCACCGCGCCGAACTCGGCTTCCTTCCGGAGCGTCGCCACGAGCCGCGCCGTATCCCACGGCTTCTGCACGTAGTCGCGCGCGCCGCGGCGAACCGCTTCGACCGCCCCTTCGATGCTCCCCCACGCCGTCATCACCACGACCGGCAGCGTCGGATCGACCTCGCGGAGCCGCGCGATCAGCTCGAACCCTTCTTGCCCCGACGTCGTATCGCGCGCGTAGTTGAGGTCCATCAAGACGACGTCGTGCTCGGCCTCGGCCGCGGCTTCGAGCACCTCTTTGGGCGACGACGCCGGGCGCATCGCGAAGCCTTCGCTCTTCAGGAGAAGGCGAAGTGCTTCGACGACGTCGGGCTGGTCGTCGGCGACCAGGACGCGGAGCGAGCGGGAGGGGACGGGCATCGTCCGTTCAGCGTGGCGAGCTACGGCGGCGGTCACGACGGGCAAGTCGATCGAGCGGCGCGCAAAATTTCACCCGACTCACGTTTGGCTCACGCCTCGGCCTGCCGGCGCTCGCCGACGATGCGCCCGTCGAACAGATTCACCGTGCGGGAGGCCTGTTTTGCGTAGTCCGGGTTGTGCGTGACCATGCAGATCGTGGCCCCCGCTGCGTGGAGATCGCGGAGGAGCCCCATGACGACGTCGCCGTTGTGCGAGTCGAGGTTCCCGGTCGGCTCGTCGGCGAGGAGGATGAGCGGCTCTCCGGCCACGGCGCGCGCCACGGCGACCCTCTGCTGCTGCCCACCCGACAGCTGCCCCGGCATGTGCTTCGCGCGATGCGCCATCCCGACCCGCTCCAGCGCCTTCTCGACGCGCTGCTTCCGATCGGCCGCGCTCATGTCGCGGTACGTCAGCGGGAGCTCGACGTTCTCGGCGACCGTGAGGTCTCCGATCAGGTTGAAGCTCTGGAAGATGAACCCGATCTGACGGTTGCGCCTCCGCGCCGCCTCCTGCGCCGACAGCCCCTCGACCCGCTCGCCGCCCAGCATGTACGTCCCCGCATCGGGCGCGTCGAGGAGGCCGAGGATGGAGAGGAGCGTCGTCTTCCCCGACCCCGACGGCCCCTCGATCGAGAGGAACTCTCCGCGCTGCACCTCGAGGTGAGCTTCCGCGAGCGCGTGCGTCTCCACTTCGTCGGTCGTGAAGATCTTCGTCACGCCGTTTAACCGAATCAACGTCTCCGCGTTCATGCTGTTCCTCGTTTCATCACTTCAACTGAAGGCGATCGACCGTCGACCACGCCGTCGTGTCCGACAAGATGACGCCGTCCCCTTCCCGCAACCCGCTCGCCACTTCGATCGTCTTCACCGACGAACGCCCCAGGTGCACCGGCACGCGCAGCGCCTCGTCGCCCGCGACGCGAAAGAGCGTCACCGACGACTGCGCCGCGCTCACCGGCGGGCGCGCGATGAAGAGAACGTCATCGAGCCGCTCGATCTCGATGCGACCGTCGACGCTCAGGTCGGGGCGCGCGCCGGGAGGGAGCGGCACGTCGAAGCCGACGTCGATCTTCACGGTGCCGTTCTGCACCGAGCCGTCCATGCGCGTGACCTTGCCAGGGACGATGCCGCCGCCGCCGCGCGTGTCGACCGTGACGGCCTGCCCGACGTGCACGTCCTTGGCGAGCGTCTCGCCGATCTTGAGCTCCGCTTTGAGCCGCTCGGGTTGGCCGATCTTGCCGAGCACCGTTCCGGGGACGACCCACTGCCCGATCTGGAGCGGCACGTCTTCGAGCACGCCGGCGACCCCCGCCTTCACGCTCAAGTCTTCGAGCTGCCGGCGACGAAACTGGGCGATCGATTTCAATCGCTCGACCTGCGCGCGCTGCGACGCGATCTGCGCGTTCGCTTCGCGGTCGAGCGCGCCGAGGCGCTTGTTTTCCAGCTTCACGCGGCCGTCGAGCGCGTCGGCCCTCCCGCGCGATTGCGCCATCTCCAGCTTCGATAGGAACCCGCGCTTCGCCAGCTCGTCGTCGGCCGCCGCGCGCCGCGCGCTCTCGGTCTTCTGCGCGTCGAGATCGACGACCGACGACTCCTGGGCGAGGTGCTCGTTCTGAAGGCGCGCCTCGAGGTTCACCAGCTCGGCCTCGGCGGCCGTCTCCTGGCGATCGGCCTCGAGCGACTGCAAGACGAGGTCGGGGTTGTCGAGGACGATGACGACCGTGGTGGCCTCCACCGTCGCGCCTGATCGCGCGCGCACGTCGGCGACGCGCGAGGCCGTGGTCGCCGTGAGCCAGCGAATTTGCTCGGGCACGAGCGTCCCCGTCCCTTCGACTTCGCGGAGCATGGAGCCGCGCTTCACGGTGTCGATCCACACCGTCGCCCGCTCCACCGACGGAGCTCCGCGCCGCATCCGCGCCAACCCCAACGTGATCCCCGCGGCCGCGAGGATGCCGATCGCGACGTACGCGAACGTCGGAACTCCCTTCGGCCGTTCGCGCGCGACGTCCGTGCCGCCGCCGTGCGATCGCGACGTGTCGAGCTTCGTGGTCACGATGCCCCTCGCGTTCCGCGCACGGCGAGACCGTGGCGCAGGAGAATGTCGTCGGTGAGCGCGTCGATCGTCGACGCAGCCTTCGCATTGTCGACCGCCGCGCGGAGCAGTCGAATGCGCACGTCGGTCAGCGCTTGCTGCCGGCGGAGCACGTCGAAGCTCGTCGAGCGGTTCGCCTGAAAGCGCGCCTCTTCGCTCTCCACGTCGAGCTGCGCCACCTTCACCGCGCGCTCGAGCACCTCGATCCGCCGTCGCGTCGACGCAAGCTCGGTGATCGCGATCGACGCGCTGCTGGCCACGCTGGTGCGCGCGTCGGCCTCGGTGAAGCGCGCCTTGGCCACGAGGCCGGTCGCCGCATCGCGCGCGCCGCGCTGCGTGCGCCGCTCGATGGGCTCTTGAAACACGAGCCCCGCTTGAACGGTGTACGCGCCGAGCGTCGCCAGCGACCGCAGCGCCGGCGACGGATCGGTCGCCACGCCCCTCGGCCCGCCCGACACGAACGCGTCGAGCTGCGGTGAGAGCGCGCTCTTGGCGACGTCGACGTCGATCGTCGTGGCCGTGGCCTGCGCCCGAAGCGACGCGATCTGCGCGTTGCGATCGAGCGCGCGCGCGACCAGATCGGTGTCGGGCGGCGCGTAGATCGCCGGCGCGTCCGTCGCGCGGAGCGTGACCAAGACAGTCGCCCGATCCGTTCCCAGCAGCCGCGCGAGCTCCGACGCGCGCTCCACGATCGTGCTCTCCGAATCGATCGCCTCGTCCTCGCGCTGCGCGATGCTCACCTCGACCTCGGCCGACGCGCTCGGGGGCTGCTTGCCGACGTCGATCTGCGCGTTTACCGCGCGGAGCTGCATGCGCGCGGCTTCCAGCGCTTGCAGACGAAAGTCGTGATCGCCACTCTGGTACGCGAGCTCCCAGTACGCGAACGACACGTCGCGCGCGAGCTCCGACGCGGCCTCTTCGAGGGCCCACCCCGCGACGTCCCGCTGAGCGCGCGCTTGCCGTTGCGGCGCGCGCGCCACGTCGTAGCCGCGCCCGCGCAAGAGCGGCTGCGTGAGCGAGAGCTGCGCGCTCGGCTGGTAGGCGTCGATCGGCCCGGTGTCGCCCGGCGCGCCCGCCACGAGCGACGACCCCAGGCGCACGTACGGCGCGTCCAGTTTGAGCGCCACGGTTCCGCCGGTCGAGAGCGGGCGCGTGAGCGACGCGTTCACGTCGACCGAGTCGTACGGAAGGAGCGGCGTCGACTGCGCGGCCACGTTCGAGCCGCGCGAGTGCGTCCACGTCGCGCCCGCGTTCACCGAGAAGTCATCGAGCCCCGCCGCTTGGAGCGTGCGCGCGTCGGCCACGTCGACGTCGACGATCTTCCCCGCGAGCGCCGCGTTCTTCGCCAGCGCCGTATGGAGCGCCTCGTCGAGCGTCATGGCCTGCACGCTCGTCGCTGTGAAGACGACGAGCGACAGCGCGGTCGACGCGCCCCGGCGTCGCGCGCGTCTAGTCATGGCGCATCGCCTCCATCGGATGAATCCGCGTCGCGCGTCGCGCCGGCAAGTAGCTCGCGAGCGCCGCGACGCCGAGCGTGATCACGATGACGAGCGCATACGTCGTCGGATCGAGCGCCCCGACTTCGAACAGCAAGTGCGCCAACCAAGCTCGCAGCGCGACGCTCACGCCCCCAGCCGCCGCGAGCCCGACCACGACGCCGACGCCGGCGACCACCAGCCCCTGCCGCACGAGCATTCGCTTCAAGCGCCCCGCATCCGCGCCGAGCGCCATGCGGATTCCGAGCTCCTGCGTGCGGCGCTCGACGGTGTACGCCATCACGCCGTAGATCCCGATCGCCGCCATCAGCAGCGCGATCCCGGCGAACACCGTCAGCAACGTGGCGACGAAGCGCGGCTTCGCGATCGCATCGGCCACGACGCGGTCCATCGTGCGCAGATACGCGATCGGCAAGTTGGGATCGATCGACGCCACGAACGCGCGCATCGATCCGAACAGCGCGCGCGGGTCTCCTTCGGCCCGAACGAGGAGCTTCGCTTGAAGCGGCTGAAAGCCGAGCAGGCTCGATTGGCGAAGCGGAATGAACGCCTCGGTCCCTGCCTTTGCCTCGACCCCCTGCTGCTTGATGTCGGCGACGACGCCGACGATCGTCGAGATCGTGTCGGGCTTGTCGGGCCCGTTGCTTCCCGGCGAGAGGCTGACGCGCTTGCCGATCGCGGTTTCGCCGGGAAAGAAGCGCTTCTCGAACGCCGCATTGACGAGGATCACCGGCGGCGACGTGTCCGTGTCGGTCGGCAAGATCGTGCGCCCTTCGATCAAGTGCGCGCCGAGCGTCTCCAGGAACCCGTCGGTCGCCGACTGCCAGAAGTCGACGTTCCAGCCCGGCTCGTCCTTCCCCGGCATCGCGCGCCCGGGGATCTCGAAGTCGTTCGCCATCAGCTGCCGCGATGGCGGAACCCCATACACGACCGTCGCCGACTTCACGCCCGGCAGCGCCGCCGCCCCTTCACGCAGCCGCTTCCAGAACGTCTGCATCTGTTCGTCGGTCGTGTACGTGCGCGCCGGGAGCTGGAGGTCGAGCGTCAAGAGACCGCGCGGCTCGAAGCCGAGGTCCACGTGCTGAAGACGCACGAGGCTCCGCACCATCAACCCCGCGCCGGTCACGAGCACGATCGCCAGGCCAACCTCCACGACCACGAGCGCGCGGCGAAACAGCTGCTTTCGCGCGCTGCCGGTCGCGCGCTGCGCAGCGTTGCGCAGCGTCTCGCCGAGGTTGCCGTGCGTGTGGAGGATCGGCGCGAGTCCGAACACGAGGCTCGCCGCGATCGAGATCCCGATCGCGAAGGCGAGCACCATCGGGTCGAGCGCGATCTCGTTCGCGCGCGGGACGCCGTCGGGCAACAGCGCGATCGTCGCGTCGAGCCCCCACACCGCGAGCACGATCCCCACGATCGCGCCGAGCACTCCCAGCACGATGCTCTCGGTCAGGAACTGCCGCGCCATCCGCGCGCGCGTGGCGCCGATGGCCGCGCGGATCGCGATCTCGCCGCTCCGCGCTTCAGCCCGCGCGAGCAGCAAGTTCGAGATGTTCGCGCAGGCGATCAGCAGCACGAACACGACCGCCGCTTGGAGCGTGAGGAGCGCGAGCTTCACGTCGGCGACGACGTCGTCGTA
Organism: Myxococcales bacterium; assembly: GCA_003151595.1. Next base: position 7,435 of record PLXW01000049.1, on the reverse strand, counting down.
GAGGCGCGTGATCAAGATCGGATGCTTCGGCGCGATCGTGTGCCCCTTCGGATTCGCCGCCTTCCACTGGTCGGCGAGCGACGCCATCTCGGCGCGCGCCGCGTCGGGCCCGACGCCGCTCTTGAGGCGCCCGATGAGCGTCAGGTAGTGATTGCCGGCGCGCGCCTTGGCGGGATCGATTCGAACGGGAATCCACACCTCGGTCCCGGCCTGCGGAAAGTCGAACCCCTTCGGCATCACGCCGACGATCGTGACGGGGATGGCTTGGATCTGGACGCTCCGGCCGATCACGTTCGGGTCACCGCCGAACGCGCGTTGCCACAGCCCGTAGCCGATGACGATCGCGCGCACCGGATCCGGCGTGTCTTCGCTGGCGTCGAAGTACCGGCCGAGGAGCGGCGGCACTCCGACGGTTGGCAAGAAGGTCGCGGTCGCGTCGACGGCGTCGACCGCCACGGGCTGATCGCCTCCGGTGAGGTTCACGCTGTCACCGGTCCACGCGCCGATCGACTCGTAGGAGTGCGCCTCGCGCGCGATGGCGAGGTACTCGGGGGCCGAGACCCAGAACTTCATCAGCCCTTGCGTGATGAACTGCGAGTCGAGTCGAACGAGCTGCCCCGAGTCGGGGTACGGCAGTGGCCGGAGGAGCACCGCGTTGACGACGCTGAACACGACCGTGTTCGCCGCGACCGCGAGCCCCAGCGTGAGGACGGCGACGAACGTGAACGCGGGCGTCTTCCGGAGGAGCCGCAGCGCGAAGCGCACGTCTTGGGCGATCGACATGCGGGCGCGCCTTCGCAAAGCCCGCGCCAGGTCGCAAGATCACCGATCGCGCTAGTTTTCCCCGTGATCCGCGCGCCCGTCCTACGCTGCGCGTTCCGCATTCGGGACGCGCGTCCGGCGAATGGGATTCGGCGACTGGGACTGTGAGGGGAGCGGGGCTAGCTAAAGGCGCGCCAGCGACGTCGCTCATCGGCGTGCATGAGCGCGAGGCGCCTCTGCTCTTGAACGAGCGAGCCGTACGCCGGCGGAATCCGTCCGCTCTGCGCGAGCGAATACATCACGAGCATCGCGGCCTCGGCGTCGTCGCTCGCGCGGTGCGCGTTCTCGAGCTTCACGCCGAGACGCGCGGCCACTTCGCCGAGCGCGCGCGACTTCTCGTTCGACTGAATCTCACGCGCCCACACCAGCGGATCGATCCACTCGACGTCCTTCCGCAACGCGGGCGCGATCTGCAACGGAGTCTCCGGCGTCTTCGTCCCCGCGCGGGCAAACTCACCCACGATGAAGGCGCGATCGAACGCCGCGTTGTACGCCGCGGGCACGCACCCCTGGAGCGCGGCGGCGACCTCGTGCGCGATCGCTTCGAAGCGCGGCGAGTCCTTCACGTCCTCGTCCTTGATCCCGTGAATCGCCGACACCTCGGCGGGGATCGGCACGCCCGGATTGATGAGCCAGTTGTACCGCGCGGTCACCGCGCCGTGCCTGGCCACGACGATCCCGATCTCGACGACGCGATCGACCGACGCATCGCGCCCGGTCGTCTCCACGTCGAGCAGCGCGATCGGCAGATCGTGCCACGCCGTCTCGTGCGCGAACTCTTCGACCAGCCCGCGCACGACCGCGCGAAGCAGGTGCGCGATCCCCGCGTACACACGCCCGGTCGGAAAACAGCCGCAGCCGTCGTTCGCGTTCGCTTTCACTTCTTCTTGCCGCCTGCCGAGACGACCGAGGCCGACGGTGCCGGCGTCGCCCCTTTCGGTGTGTCGACCGAGGTCGACTGGAGCTCGAGCGCGATCCAGTCCTCCAGGTCTTGCCGCGGATCGTAGTCGCGCCCGTTGATGAAGATCGTCGGCGTCCCTTGCACGCCCACGCTCTCGCCGAGCTTCTTGTCGCGATCCATCCTGTCGGTCGTCGCTTGCGACGCCATGTCGGCGTGGAGCTTCGCCAAGTCGAGCCCCAGCGCCTTGGCGTAACCGTCGACGTCCGCCTGCTCCAGGTGATCGCGGTTCGCGAACAGCGCGTCGTGCATCTCCCAGAACTTCCCCTGGTTCATCGCCGCGATCCCGGCGCGCGCCGCCGACTCGCCGTGCGGGTGCGCCTGCAGCGGGAAGAACTTGTAGATGAAGCGAACCTGCGACTGGTGCGCCTGCCACGCCTTCTCCAGCACCGGCGCTTCCACCGCGCAGTAGGGGCACTCGAAGTCGGCGAACTCGATGATCGTGATCGGCGCCGAGTCGGGCCCCTTGGCCGGCGAGCCGTCGAGCGGGACGTTCTTCACGCGGTCGGCGTCGAATCGCCCGTGGTAGCTCTTCTCGATCTGCTCGGGCGAGAGCCCGTCGCGCACGGCGCGCAGGATGTATTTCGCGGCGGGGACGCAGCGCGTGCACGAGCGCTTCTCGGTCACGCACTGGGCGATCGACACCGGCGTGTCGGCGCACGGCGCGAGCAAGTCGGAGACCTCCTGGCTCCACTCGCGCTTCTCGCGCGGCGTCAGCATCGACGCATCGACCCCCGCGAGGGTCACATCGACGGCCCCCGTGGTGTCTTTCGTGGCCTCGGCGCCGGGGGACGATTGCCCGTGGCACGTCGAGCCCAACGAGCTCAACGAAAGGAGGAGAAACGCGCTTGCAGCTTGGAAACCCGTCATCGGCGCGCGGGAGCTTAGTCGGACCCGCCGCCCGATGCCACGGGGGTTTCGCGGCCATTCGTGTTCTGCCGCAACCTGCGTAGCCGACCGGCCTTTGCGCGGGCCGGGCCGAAAAGGTAGCTTCCCCCTACCTTGCGGAGCATCGCGTATCGCTTCGACGACCTGTTCACGTTCGGCCGGACCATCGGCGCGAGCGATCAGGAGTTACCGCTGCCGAACGACGAAGCCGTCGCGGAGGGCGAGTGGGTGCTCGCGATCTTCGAGATCGGCGAGCGAAAGCGGGCGACGGCGGCGGCGGCGCGGGGCGTGGACAAAGGCGACGGCACGTTCTGCCTCAGCTTCGAGCGGCGCGATTGGGAGCGGCTGCAGACGTTCTCCGAGGCGAAGAGCGAGAAGGTCAAAGCCGCGGCTCCGCTGTCGCTCCCGTACGACTCGATCCCCGTCGCCATGGACTCGAGCAGCGATCTCGATCCCATCGAGAACACGCAAATGAGCGCGCTCCCTGCGGCGCCTGCCCTTCCGCGCGGCGTCGGCGCGAGCCCACACCCGTCACCGCGGCCGGCCTCGGCCTCACACATGCTCACGCCGTCGGGTCGCTTCCCGGCGACGATGAGCGCGCGCGTGTTGCTCGTCGACGACGACGCCGACATTCGCGACGTGGTCGGCGCGATGCTGGAAGCGGTGGGGCTCATCGTCGAGCCGGTGACGAACGCCGAAGCCGCGCTCGACCGCGTGCGCGAGACGCATTTCGATCTGCTGGTGCTCGACTGGAGCCTGCCGGGAATGACGGGGCTCGATCTCTGTCGCCGCATTCGCGCGGAAGAGACGCTGGCGTCGATCCCGGTCCTCTTCCTCACGGCGCACAGCTCGTCGAAGGACATCGTCGATGCCTTCGCCAGCGGCGCCGACGACTACGTGGCCAAGCCGTTCCGCGCGCCGGAGCTCGGCGCGCGCATCTTCGGCCTGCTGCGCCGCGCGCGCATTGGCCACGCGAGCAGCTGACCCGGACCATCGATGCAGGACGACGACTCGAACGACACGCCGCCGCTCGAAGAAGTAGAGGCCATCGAAGCCGAAGCGAGCCAGACCGTTCGCCGCGTGATCGCGGTGGGCGGAGGGCGCGGCGGCGTCGGCAAGAGTCTCCTCGCGGGGAACCTCGCGGTGTATTTCGCGCAGCTCGGGAAGAGCGTCGTGCTCGTCGATGGCGACGCGACGGGGGGAAACGTGCACGCGCACTTCGGCCTCTCGGCGTCTTCGTCGGCGGAGCCCGATGACGCCGCGGGGCTAGTGCAGTCGCTGGTGCCGACGTTGATCCCGGGGCTCTCGCTCCTCCCCGCGCCGCACGACGCGATCGAGCCGCCGCTGGCGTTGCGCGCCGGGCGGAAGGCGCGATGGATGGCGAAGCTGCGCGCCTTGCCCGCCGAGTTCCTCGTCATCGACGTGGGGCCTGGCCACGGTCCGTTCGCGCTCGACGTGATGAGCGCGGCCGACGTGGCGCTGTGCGTGACCATCCCCGAGCCGCCGGCGATCGAGACGACGTACCGCTACCTGCGCGCTTCGTTTCGCCGCGCGCTCCGCCGATCGATCGCGCGCGATCGCTTCCGGCTTCACCTCCTCGATCGCGCGCTGCGCGAGCTCGGCTCGCTCCCCTCGCCGCTCGATCTCGTGCGCGCGCTGGCCAAGCTCGATCGCCCGCTCTCGGAGATCGCCTGGGCCGAAGCGAACCGCCAGCGTCACGCGCTCGTCGTGAACCAGACGCGCGTGCGAACCGATCTCGATCTCGGCGCGTCGATGAGCGCGCTCACCTGGCGACACTACGGCCTGGCGCTCGACGAGCTCGGGCACATCGAGCACGACGACACGGTGTGGCTCACCGTTCGCCGCAACAAGCCGCTCTTGGTCGATTCGCCGACGTGCAAAGCCGCACGAAATCTCGAGCGGATCGCGCGTCGCGTCCTGGCGCTCGGCACCCTTCGCGGAGACCGCGCCAGCGTTCCGCCCGCGATCCCGAGCGACACGCCGACGCACTACACGATGCTCGGCATCACGCGATCGTCGAGCGACGAAGAGGTGCGCCGCGCGTACAAGCGCCAGCGGGAGATCTACGCCAAGGGGGGCCTCGCCACCTCCTCGCTCCTCACGGAAGCCGCGCTCTCATCGGAGCAATCGCGCCTCGACGAAGCGTACGACACGCTCCTCGATCCGATCCGCCGCCGCGCGTACGACCTCTCGACGTTCGCCGATCAAGACGAGCCGGCCGCGGTGGGCGCGCGATCGGTTCGCCCCGCGCTCGCCGCCGAGCAGCTGATGCTCCAGGCCGAGCTCACGCGCGAGATCGGCCCCGAGACCGACTTCACCGGCGCGCTGCTCCGCAAGATTCGCGAGTCGCAAGGGGTCGAGCTGGTCGAGATCAGCGCGCGCACCAAGATCGGGCGCGCGCACTTGCAGGCGATCGAGGACGAGCAGTTCGATCAGCTCCCGGCGATCGTCTACGTGCGCGGGTTCCTCCTCGAGTTCGCGAAGTTCCTGCGGCTCGATCCGGCGCAGGTCCAGAAGACGTATCTGCGGAGGGTGCGCGCGGCGATCGAGTCGAAGGGGGCGGATTGAGCGCAGCACCGCCCTCGCGCGGTCGCGAGAACGATGCGCTGTTCGGGATCGCACTGTTCGCGCTGGCGCTGGCTCCGCGGCTGTACGTCGCGCTCTCGTGGAGCGGCGAGCCGGTGTGGGACGGTCACTACTACGACTTCGGCGCGCGGCGCATCGCGAGCGGCCTCGGGTACTCGGACGATCTGACCGTCGCCGGGCAGACGATCTGGCATCCGTGGTGCCACTACCCGGTCGGCTACAGCGCGTTTCTGGCCTCGTTTTACCGAGTGATCGGCGCTTCGCACGCCGCCGCGGCGATCGCGAACTCGCTGACGAGCGCGGCGCTGGCACTGGTCACGTGGCTGCTCGCGCGTGAAGCGTTGAGCACGTGGAGAGCGCGCGCCGCGGGGCTCATCGTCGCGCTGCATCCGGGGATGATCGTGTACGCCGCGCTCGTCATGACCGAGCCGCTCGCGGCGTTGCTGACGCTCGGCGCGTTCTGGATCGCGGTGCGCGATTCGAATCGAACGCGAGGCGCAATATGCGGCGCGCTGATGCTCGGAGTAGCGGCGCTGGTTCGCCCGCAGGCGCTCTTGTGCGCGCCGTTTCTGGGGATGATGGCGGCGCCTCGTCTTCACTGGAAGTCGCTCGTGACGATCGCCACCGTCTGCGCCGTGACACTCGTCCCCGTCCTCCCCTGGACCGTTCGCAACTGCCACGTCATGGACGCCTGCGCGCTCGTCAGCACCAACGGCGGATGGAACCTCGCCATCGGCGCCTCGCCGCGCGCGACCGGTCGCTTCGAGACGCTCCGCGCCTCGGACGGGTGCCGCATCGTCACAGGACAGGTTCAACAAGACCGGTGCTGGTTCGCGTACGGCACGCGCGAGATCGCCGACCACCCGCTGCACTGGCTCGGGCTGATTCCCGCGAAGCTCGGGTTCACGTTCGACCACGAGTCGTTCGCGGTCGAGTACCTGCGCGAGGCGCGGCCCGAGGCGTGGCCCGAGGAGCGTCGCGTCGCGGCGCGCGCCCTCACTACCTTCGCGCATCGTCTCCTCCTGTTCGCGGCCGCGCTCGGCTGCATCGCGCTTCACGCGAAGGCCGCGAAGCGAAAGGGGACGCGCGTTCAAGTAGGGATGCTGGGGCTCGTGCTTCTCCTCCTGGCCGTGGGCGTCAGCGCCGAGTCGGCGGCGTTCTGGCCGCTCGCGCTCGTGTGCGCGATCGTCCCCTGGCTCCCGCTCCCCGGCGCGCCCGAGTGGCCGTGGGCGCTTCGGCTCCCGATCGCGCTCCTCGCCTCTACCGTGCTCGTCCACGCCGTTTTTTTCGGCGAGGACCGCTACCACATCGTGGTCACGCCCGTGCTCGCGCTGCTGGCGGCTGCGGCGTTTCGACCCGCGAAAATTCCGGCATCCTAAACGTCACTGAACTTTCAGTTGGCCCCCTTACGGGTCGTGTTGCTGGCCCTATCTTCCGTGCAGGGGGAGCGGCTATGTTCCGATCCCCTCATCGTCTTTGGCTCTGGAGGCACTCGTGAGCGACAACGCGGAGATCAAGGTAGGCAGCACGGTTCTCAACGTCCCCATCATCGAAGGGACCGAAAACGAACGCGCGCTCGACATCCAGCAGCTACGCGCCAAGACCGGCCTCGTGACGCTCGACCCGGCGTTCATGAACACCGCGTCGACGAAGAGCGCCGTCACGTACCTCGATGGTGAGAAAGGGATCCTGCGTTACCGCGGCGTCCCCATCGAGCAGCTCGCCGAGCACTCGACGTTCGTCGAGGTCGCGTACCTCCTCATCTATGGCGAGCTCCCCACCGAGCAGCAGCTTCAGCGCTTCTCGAACCTGCTGACGCGCCACTCGCTCATTCACGAGGACATGAAGCACTTCTTCGAAGGCTTCCCCTCGACGGCGCACCCGATGGCGGTGCTCGCGGCGATGGTCGTGTCGCTCGGCACGTATTACCCGGACGCGCTCGACGTCGAGAACACCGAGCAGGTCGACATCACCATCACGCGGCTCATCTCGAAGGTGCGGACGATCGCGGCGTTCGCCTACAAGAAGTCGATCGGCCAGCCGTTCGTCTATCCGAAGAAAGAGCTCGACTATGCGTCGAACTTCCTGCGCATGTGCTACGCCGTGCCGGCCGAGGATTACAAGGTAAACGCGGTGCTGGCGCGCGCCATGGACCGCATC